>JBHLPW010000019.1:0-77764 GCA_048939015.1 Promethearchaeota archaeon | reverse complement strand
AGTAATCGAAATTTTAAATTTTTGCCAAAGAAATGGAATTAAAACGCTTTGGGAGGCTTTAAATCTTCTACTTTTAAATCAAAAGAAAATTTTCTGCTTTAAAATTGAAAATGAGTACAATTTCTTTGATATTGATTTTGAGGATGATATTCAAAAATTAAAAAAAAAGAGAAAAGGACAATAGGTGCTCCGATTAGTCGAAGAATAATTGATTCAAAGGGACTTGAATATGATTATCCGATGAAGCAATTATGAAATCAAAGCTCCTATTTATTTATTTATTCCGATTTATAGGTATTATGGTTTGATGTCTCATGTATCAATAATTATTATCTTATCTTCAACAAGAGTTCAAATTTTCAACATTTCATATACCAAAATCGTAATTTTAAGCGAGATTTGTAATTACCTGCTATGAAGTGCCTATTTGATCCATTATTTTCACAGTATTGAGCACTGCAGGAACAAATGAATTATAATTTAAATGATGTCAATCTAATTTGAATCAAGAGGATGTGAACAAAAAAAAAGTCACAAATAAAGAAATGGGTTATTAGATCGTAACTATTAAATTGGTGTAAAAACCGTAATTTTGTATCTAATTCCAATGCATATTGTCCTTTTCAGATAATTATATGTCAATTTGAGTATTTAAATTTTGTTATTAAAGGAAATAACAAAATCTTTGATTTTTACGAACAAAATTTTTATCTTATTTTATCACTCTAATTAAAATAATATAAATATTGGAAATTATATTATTTTTAAAACATGAGTGTATTGATAAAGATTACTTTATTCGGAATTGGTGATATTGAAGGTGAAATAATCCGTCATCTCTCTCCTCTAACTGCAGATGCTCTAATTAATAAATTACCATTTGTACTTAGAGGGAGATATAGTTTTGGTTCGAAAGATTATTGGACGTTGCCTGGTGTTGAAATATATAAAGGTACTAATCCTAAATCTATAACAAGTGTTGAAAAGGGCGATATTCTCTATAATCCTAAAACTGATGAATTGATAATAGCAATTGAAGACATTGAAATGCCAAATAAAGTTAATCGTATTGGAAAAATAAATATTAATCTTGAACTACTTTTAAAAGCCCGAAATGGATTGAATACAAAAATTTCAAAAATATAAGAAATTATGACAATTTCAAAGAATTTAACGATAGTCTTTATCATTTTCTATTTCTCTGTAATAATATACATAATTCTGTTTTTATTTATACCTGGTTTTCAGGATTTCATTATTAGTGCAAGACAAAATCTAACAATAATTACCCAAGGAGTAAACTATTTCTGGGCACTTTTAATATCTTTAGTTATTTGTTTTTTAGGTTCAGCATCAATAGGATTTCCTGTTCCCTTTCCATTTGTGTTATTTTCACTTTCTGATTCAATATATCGAAACTTTTCTAATATGGGATTGGAATTATCACAAATCTTAAAATCAAGTCCTTTTTGGTTTCAAATTATCGGTCTTGCAATATTGGGTGGTTTAGGAAGTGCATTAGGAGAACTTACCGGCTATGGAGTTGGTTATGGAGCAAAAAAATTAGTAGATCATAGAGATTCAAATTTATTAGATAATGTCAATGGATTTGGAAAATTGATCTTGAAAAATGAAAAACGAGCTCCATTCTATATTTTTTTATTTGCATTAACTCCTCTACCAGATGATATATTATTTTTACCTTTAGGAATGATTAAATATCCTTTCTGGAAATGTATTATTCCAGGGTGGTTAGGGAAAAATTTCACGACATTATTCTATTGTTGTTGGCCTATCCTTGTAGTAATTGGCTTATTTTCACAAGGAATCCAAACTAATGATAATTCAAGCGTAATCACTGAAGCCATTTTACTATTAGTTACAATTACTGTAATGTTTTTTATAATGTCTTTTGATTGGACAAAATATCTCGAGAAACGAGCTCAGAAAAAACTTGAAAGAAGTAAGAATTCTAATTTGGAATAGATTCATTATTTATTGTTATTTAAACAATTCTTACATACAAAAACAATTTTCCTTTTTTTATCCGAATTCTCATCGTAATAAACTCTTTTATAAATGAAATTCTTACAAATCTCACATATTGCTGGAGTTCTTTGCTCGTCTAGCAGAGGTCCTAAATGTTCAAAATTGTTTTTAACTCTTGAATTCATAGATTTAGACTGTTGATCTGGTTTGAAGAGTGATTTCAATATTAGAAATTATATCGATCTTTTTCTTATTTACTTTATAATTTTTATTATAATAACCACGTTGTCTAGTATCAAAATAAGGACGACTCCCTAAAGACACGTTGGCTATTTCAATTCTAGGATACATTCGACTTTTTAGAATTTCAGCTACTTCTACAGCGGTACTGATTTCATCTCCTTCACCCTTAATTAAAAGTGATTTTCTACCTCCAGAAAATGCAAAGATAGCGTCTTTAATCGACTTATCTTTATCATTTCGGTGTTTTATTATGATAGTAGTCTCATTAACCATGAATGAATCCTCATTCGTATCAAAGTTCTATAAAAAGAAGCTTAGCTTAATTCTTAAATATTTATTATGAATATAAAATTTTACTAAAGTTCCTAATTTGATTATATGTTTCTAAATTTTTAAAGTTTGATAAAACCAAACACAATATTTTTTATTATTCAATTAAAATTAAATTTGATCTCTTATTTAACTCGTCTAAAATCTTAGAGTATTCTGAAATTCTCTCTTCAAAATATTCGATAACTTTTCTTTCATTAGTATCTAGATATGAATATAATGGAAAAATAATTTCAATTTTTTTAGAAAAATCATCCATCAGTTTGTCATACCATTCATTCGGTTTTTTCAGAATACTTTGGATTTTCTTAATTAATTTTTCCTGTCTATTTTCATATTTCTCTTTTGCATTAATTTCAATCAATTGATCCAATTCATCATAAGCCATTGCTATAACATTTTCTATTTTTTCTCTAAATTTTGGAATCCTGTAAGATTTTTTAAAAAACTCAGGGTCCCATTCATATAAATATTGATCTTCCTCTTCTGCTATCTCCTCATTGTCAGTGATTATAATATCTTCCTTAGGTACTAATATTAGTCCATAATTTCGTTGTAATTGAGCTAAAGCCTTCTTGCGAAGCACCTCATCAATGTATTCTACTTCCTTTAAGACAGTTTCTATATTTTTATTGACTTTTTTTATAACTTTCTCAGCTTTTTCTAACATTATTTTCTCTTCAAACTCATAATTCAGTTCTATTAAGTTATAGGTTGAGGAAATTCCTAATTCAGGGTCTTTAAGTCTTAATCCCGCTATTCCTAAAAAATGAGTATCAGATTCTTTCTCACAATGATCAAATATTAACCCTACAGCGTATGGATTAGGGATTTGATATCCTAATTGGGTCATACAATCAATTGGACTATAAAAAAAACCAAAACCAGGATGTGTGTGCCACCATCCTATAATAAAATCAGTTTTGTCATCTTGAATAGATCTTTCGAAAATTGTGGCATCAATTTGAGCCATATCTACGTATTGTTTATTTTCATATTTTACTCCAGCTCGATCTCCAACTATCATAGGAATAGCATCTTTCACAATTACTTTTGAATTATCTTCGATAGATCCAATTAAAATTCCATAAACTTCACGCCATTTTTCTGGTTTAAGCTCATTACTCGCATATCTTATTGCATAACCTACAATTCTTTTATATGCTTTTAAAGTCAATAGAACTGGAGTGTGGAAGGGATCTTTTTTTTTTCCTTTTTTCATGCTATTTAGATTATGGCTAAAAGTATTCTTTAAAAATTTAATTTCTTATATTATATAGAATTTAAACAATGCCTAAATATTTAAATTATATTCAAGAAAATTTTTCTTTATAAATGAAAGTTATTGCTATTGCTGGACAACCAGGATCAGGAAAAACAACTGCCATAGATGCTATAAAAGATTTAGGTATCATAGTGTCAATGGGAGATGTTGTTAGAAACGAGACAAAAAAAAGGAATTTAGTACCTTCTGGAATAAATATAGGTAAAATTGCCAAACAATTGAGGTTAGAGGGAGGACCTACAATCATAGCTGAAAAGTGTGTAGAATTAATAAAAAATAAAAAAAAAGAAGTAGTTTTTATTGATGGAGTTAGATCTCTATCTGAGATAAATGTTTTTAGAAAGTACTGGAAATTTCCAATTATTGCGATAATTATTGATAAAGAAATACGATTTAATAGACTTTTTGACAGAGGTCGTAGTGATGATCCTAAAACTCTTGAAGAATTAATTGAAAGAGATACAAGAGAAATTAAATTTGGATTAGAAGAAGTCTTAAAAAATGCTGATTATGTAATTAAAAATAATTCAACAATTGAAGATTTAAAGAAAAATATGAGAAAATTGGTAATAGAAATTATTGATAACTACTGAAGTATGTAAAATTATTATTTTAAATAATCCGCAATTATTTTTGCTAATGAAACTTTACACACTTCATTGTCAATTGAATCTGTGCCAATAATTTCATCTGCTCCTGCTTTTAAAATCCTATACTTAGCTTGTTGTAATAGTAAAGCGTGAGTAGCCACCGCGAAAACCTTTCTTGCACCGCCTTCTTTAGCCAATTTAATAGCAGTTGCCATTGTGCCTCCTGTAGCAATAATATCATCTGCAATAACTACATCCTTATCCTTAATGTTTAAAGTACCACTCATATCTATTTCACCAGTTTTAACGTCTCTTTCTTTTTCTAACAGTTTTACTGGAATATCTTCTCCAAAGTGTCTAGCAAAAGCCATAGATCTTTCAATAGCACCTTTATCAGGAGATACTACTACTATATCCTTAACATCCTTAGATTTAATATAATCTGCTAGTAATTTCATAGAATCAATATTAATTGCTTTACACACACACTCTTCCATGATTGAAGGGGCGTGGATATCGACAGCGTAAAATTCATCAATACCTAAAAAATTTATTAACCGGATAATAACATTACTAAATTGACTTTCTCCAGGTCGAAATATTTTATCTTGACGTGCATAAGCTAAATAAGGAGCTACAACGATAATCTTCTTTGCCCCCATTCGTTTAACGGAGTCAATCATCATAAAAAGTTCAAATAATCTAGCATTCTGATCAGCACTTGCACTTGGACCTGTAGATTGTACTATGATTACACTCTTCCCAGAAATCAGTGTCTCATCTTCTATATTTATCCTTAAATAGTTTTCACCATCTGGAAATTTTTTAATCTCTGTGTTTATTGAGTCAATTTCCAATTCTTGAGCAATTTTTACTCCCAATATCTGTGAGGACGGACCAGCAATTAATATATTATCCAATCTTATTCACCATGTTTATTTTAAATCATTTAATTTTAACTTTATTTTTCTTATTTACAACTTTTTTAAGAATTCGAGAAAATATTTAAAAATTTCTTCTCTATGACCTTTAAATGAATGTCCACCATCGTTAAATATAATTACATTTTTGTCATTTAATTTAAGATATTCTTGTATTTGTATTAGGTTTTGAAATGGAATGATTTTATCATCTTTACAATGTGCGATCAAAATTCTATCATTATTATGTGGGTCTTTTTTTAAAAAGTTGTGAGGACTGAATTTCTTAATAGCCTCTTCTTGAAATTTAATCTGGGTTGTGTGATAATCATATCGAGGAGAAAGTGCAATTAAAATCTTTGCTCTATTATCAATGAAACCATGTGAAAGAACTATTGCTCCACCAAGACTTCTTCCGAATAATGCAATCTTGTCATCTAACAATCTTTTAGATTGACTTTGAATAATCCAACCTAAAACTATATGAATGTCTGAAAATATTAACGGAAAAGTTATATTCCATCTGTAACCATACTTTATTTTTGTCTCTCCATGAGCTCGATAATCATAAGATAAAACATAATAGCCAGCGGCTGCGAATTTCTCAGAATAAGATTTTACAAAACCACTCACTCTATGTTCCAAAAAACCAGGCAAAATAATTATAAAAGGAGCTTTAGAACTTTGGTTTTCTGAGTAATAAATTGAGCCTTTAAGTTGTATATTATCATTTGTTATAGGGATCTCAATGTTTTCAATAATTATATCCTTCATATATATATTCTCAGTTAATTTTTTCTTATTTCTTTAGACTATCTATTAGTGATAAAATACAGCTATAATATCATTAAATATCAATTTAATTATTCTATATGTTTTAAAACATGCTTTTCTAAGCTGGCAAGATCTTCTGGTTTTCTTTGATATTTCTTTAATATTTCAATAATCTTGTAATTTAACTCTTGATGTTCTTTTAGACATCTAGTTTTTTGTAAAAATTCTTCTCCTCTTCGAATAGTTGCTGTGTTCTCTGTAACTTTAATTAACTCAGTTGCAATTATACCGTTGATATAAATTAAATCTGAAAGCATATTCTTAATATATAAAAGAATTGAAGTTTGTTCAGACATAATTATAAGAAGATTACTTAGAATAAAAATAGCAATTATTTACAAATATTTACTTAAAAGTAAGAATAACTAAGCAATAAATGCAATAAGAATATAAATCGAGTAAAATATAGCACCTAATATTAAGAAAATCATCAAACTTATCCTTATAATAAAAGTTTTAACCAACTCCTCTTTTAATACTTCCTTTGGAAAGTCCCTTAAGTTCTTGAAATATTTATGAATTAAATTTTTACTATTTAATTTCAAAGTTATTTTAATTCGGTAGATAATAGATGGTGTTCTAAATTCAATCACATCAATGGGAAAACATACATATAGTATTACAAAAATTAATACAATTCCCAAATAAATTGTACTTATTATATTATCAGTAATAACAGAAATTGAATTTACTAACGCCCAACCCTCGATTTGTTGAATAGTTAATATAATAAGCATAGATCCAATGCAAAAAACATCAAAAAAATCTAATTTTCTAAACCATTTGCCTACTTTCACATTTTCGACATTATGAGCGATAATATTATGAAATTTAAAACCAAATTTTCTCCTGAATTTAAACAATTTCCTATCTTTATTGTAATAGAATTTATCTCCCCCTTTTCTACTAAAGTCAAAAGAAAATGATTTAAATAACAATATTACACCATACATTAATGCAACCCACCAATATAATGGTCCAAATAAAATCATTTGGGTTAACATTATAATAGCTGATATAATTAAAAACAGTCCAAATATTAAATCAAATAATTGGAAATGTGTATCACTAATATTTAGATTCTCTCCACTATCCTCTTCAATTTCACATTCAAAAAAGTTACTAAAATTTTCTGGTAATTCTGACCGATTTTTAAATTTAAAAGGAGAAAACCACATTTCATATAAATGAGTTTTAGTACCAATTTCATAATAATTTTGTTGGAATAAGACAAGTAAAATTAAAGCTATTATCTCTAAGAAAGAAATAATTAGAAATATCCACGATAATACAAAATTAGGACCTGCTTTTTCAACAAAAAATAACGGAATTGCTGTCATAAGTTGAAGTACTATAAATGGTAAAATCAACATTACCCAACCAAGTTTCGGACCAAGATGATTATTTTGGTATCTTATTACCTCGATATCCTTCTTAGGAACTTCTGTTAACCAAGGACAAAAAGGTCGGACCTCATAAAAAAAGTAAAAATTTTGTGATTTTGAAAATCTTCCCCTAAAGGGGCTTAAAATAAAATACAAAAATAATCCAAAACCAATAGCTAAAGCCGGAAGTCCTGTCACATAAAAAAAAGATGGACCTCCTAGTACTACCGCGCTTCCATATGTTACATTATGCCCTACATCCGTTCCAAAGATTAGTAGTGTTAACACTCCAACAAATGTGAATATAATAGCAGCACCTAATCGAGATATTGATATTGAATAAAATTTTAAGTTAATATCTGTAGGTTCTCTTAATTCATGTATTTTTTTTATTGTTAATG
This sequence comes from Promethearchaeota archaeon, assembly GCA_048939015.1. GTDB lineage: Archaea > Asgardarchaeota > Lokiarchaeia > Sigyniarchaeales > SOKP01 > Loki-b32. The sequence continues at coordinate 69,787 of JBHLPW010000019.1, read as the reverse complement.
AATTTTCTCTTAAATAATAGGGTGCTATAAAGAATTTGGATGCAATTATCATCCCGACAAGAATTATTAAAACATCAATGATGAAGGATATATTAATATTATCAATAGTTATTCCAAAGTCTATTCCAATTAGGATTAGAATAATACCAAAAAAAATTATGAAAATCCCAACAATTAGAAATGCAGATCTAAATAATTTTTTAATTGGATGTGTTTTTTTGAGTCTTTCAATTTCTTCCTCATTTAGAAAACTCATAAATCTCTCTTTTTTTTGTTATAATTATATTATATTGTTAATTTCTTTCTTTAATAAAATTTTAATTTTATGACATTACTAAGAAGGGTGGTAAGGACTTAGATTATAAAGATTTCCATGATGGTTTATTATCGTTATCATTGATATTATTTATCTTTTCACTAACTTTTATGATTGGGTCAATTGTATTAAAACCATATATTAACTTAATGACTAATGAAAGAGATTTGATTATTCTTCTATGTTCGATTAACATGTTGTTTTCCCTATACTATCTATGGAATGTTTTAAGATTAGAAAAGATTTTTAGGTTAGAAAACAAGAATATAATTAAATTTGGAAAGAGGATTGGAATTATAACATTATTTTATCTCCCCTTTTCTTTTATATTTGCCTCTCTTTTTTTCAGAAATTTGCACAACTTAGAAATGATAATGATCTTTTTAATATTTCTAATAGAAATAATGATAATTGGACTTATTTTTAAAGAAGTTTATGATTTGCTTTTTTTAGAGGAGTCCCGAAGAGATTTTGAAATAGAAGCAAATCGAGAGAAATATATAGAAAGAAAAAAAAAATCATCGTCAAGATTTCAAGAATAAAACATTAAACCTTATACTTTTACATTTTAGCTATTTTTTCTATAGCAGAATCGATCATTTTAAGTTTTGTAGAGTATTTTTCCATAAGTTCAGCAAATTTTTCAATTTCAATCTCATTATTCTCTTTTAAAAGTTTTAATTCATTTATAGTTCTAACGACTCCAGCTTTCTTATCTATCAGTTGTTCTTTTCTACTATATGGAATTTTTTCTTCCAGTTTTTTTCTTTGGTAAGATTTAAAACGTTTAACATTTAAATCTTTAGGTACAAATTTAGTCAGAAATATTATACTTTTTGGTACAAATGGAGCAAGATTCTCTGGAATGATAATAATTGGTTCAGGATCTTGTATTTTTTTTATTTCTTCATATTCAAGTTGTTCAAAATCAATTTCTTTTAAATTATCATTTACTATTGATAAATTTAATTCAATATTGTCCTTTTCTTCACTTGAAAGTGTAAGATTGTTAAGCATATCTTCCCAAATATCTTTTGCTTTTATGTAATACCATCCAGCTTTTTGTTGCAATTTTTTAACTTTTTCTTGATTAATCGTTGTTATCGAAGATTCTAATGAAGCACGTGCTTTAAGAAAACATGCTTTCCCCATATCATAATGAAATTGTGCTCTAATTTGCTGTTTTTTTTTCTCTTCATGCTTTTTTAGATAAAACAATCGCTTTGATAACAAACTGAGGCCAGAATACAATTTTGATGAAAAGTAAATATTATTATTACTTTCTTCGCGTATCGCAGCGATACTTTGAGCTAGGATTCGTGATTCTTCGGATTTTAACTCTAGGTTTTCTGAACTGATAGATACTCCTAAATCTTTTTGATGTACAACAGCAGCACTGAAATAAGCAGCAGTTTTATAAATCTTACTACATTCCGTCATTGATATAATTGCATTCTCCCATTCTTCTTCCTCTTCATATTTCTCAGCTAATCGGGAATATGCTTTTGCCATAACCCATAAAGATCTTGCACACTCAAACATAATATCCCGAATTTCAATTTCTTTTTTAACTATAGCATCAGTAAAGATTGGAGTGATATCTAGATCTTTCAAAATCTCTTTATGGTTTTCATTTCCGTAGTTTATATTTAAAACCTTGGTATATTCCAAGATAAGATTTAGATCGTCTAAAGTAAAACTTTCATCTTCCTTTTCTAAAGCACTTTCAATTTTTTTTATCGAGAAGTGGAGGTATCTAATACGTTGCATTACCTCCTCCGGAAAAAAAGTCATATTCAAATCCTTCAATTTTTTATTAAATTTGAGTTAATTATGATAATTTAATCATCATTTTAAAACTAATCTATCAAAACATTTTTATTAGCCACTAATCTAGAAAAATCTTAATATTATGAAATTAAAATTTTTGAAATGAAAAAGAATATAATTTTTATTTTTGAATTTATCTCTGGTGGGGGTTTTCGCCAAATTAATATCCCTTCCTCACTTTTTTGTGAAGGTTTTGGTATGTTGAGATCAATTATAGCAGATTTCAAAGTATTAGGTTTTGAGATTCATACAATGTTAGATAATAGAATATTCTATTTGTCAGAAATATTAAATGCAGATAATGTGAGGAAAGTAGAAAGGAATGATAATTACTTAAAAATTTTTAAAAATTTAGTAAAAATCTGTAATTATGTGTTTATAATTGCGCCAGAAAGCTCAAAGATACTATACAATCTTACTAAAATAGTTAGAAATCATAAAAAAATGGTATTAAGTACAAATCTTAATGGTATTAAATTAGGTAGTTCCAAAATAAAAGCTTATAATTTCTTTAGGAAGAGAAAGATATCTACTCCCACCACCTACAAAATACCATATAAACAGAAAGTTTTAGATTTAGAATTTATATTAAAAAAGTTTAGGGAAATTAAAAATCCCATCGTCATTAAACCTGAAGATGGCGTAGGAGCAGAATTAATAAAATATTTTGAAGATGAATCTCAAATCTTAAGTTTCTTTAAAAATATTGAATATGAATTTGATAAGAATAGAAATTACATACTTCAAGAATTTGTTGAAGGAAAAGATATGAGTATTTCATTGATTGGGGGTTATTATTCAAAATTAGATCCATTAATTTTAAGTATAAATGTTCAAGATGTTAATATCAAAAATAGAAAATCGGAATATTTTGGAGGCAATACCCCTTCAGAAAACTATTATGAAATTATTAATAATTTATCTCTTATTATAGAACAAATAAAACTCCACAAAATTGAAGGATATTTTGGAATTGATTTCATTCTGAAAAATGATAATTCTGTCAGTTTCCTAGAAATCAATCCTAGGTTAACTACTTCATATATGGGTTTAAGAAATGTTATTAACTATAATTGTGCAGAATTAATTTTCAATTCTAAAACCATAATTTCTAATAAACCTGAAATACGATTTTTAAATTATTCTCATTTCACTCGACTCGACTTTCTATATAAGGATTTCGAAAAAATGGATATCTCTTATGAAGATTTCATTCCAAAACTTATAAAATTAATCCCAGAGTTTGTAACTCCCCCTATTTCACTAGATAACTCACAATATTTCTCGTGTTTTATTGCTACAAAATCAAAGGACTATTTATCTTCTAAAATAAGAGTGAATGAGATTATTAATCAAATGAAAGACCTAAATTTCAATATTTCTATGTCAAGAAAAGCAAAATTATCGTAAAACCGCCGTAATGTATTAATAGTGAAATTATTAAGCTACTTTCAATTTTTAAACCTTTATTTGTACATAAACTATAAGATAGTAGCCAAAGAGACCAGACTTGGAAAATTATTAGTAGAATCTTGTCCATTAAATTAAAAATATTAATACTTATAAGTTCAGATAAATTGAAGATCAAATGTATTAGCAGATAAATTATCAATGGAAAATAGACTATTGGAAAAGAAATAAAGAAATTCAATGTGTTTTCATCTTTCTTATAAAACAGTCGAGTTATTCCTTCAATTATTATGAAAAATATAAAAAAATTCAGTACAAAGCTAAGATATTGTAAAACTTGTAAGAATAACAGCGGATTAGAATAATTATCATTAATAAAAAATAACAGAAATGAATAAAAAGTATTTAATCCACATAAAAGCGTACCCAATGTTAATATGCCTAATGTTTTTATCTTTATTTTCAAACTGGATAAACCTATTTGAGGAGATCCACAATAATTTGCGTAAAATTGGGGACTTAATCTCTCTGTGAGTAAAATCAGGAGACTTAATTGTTTCAATGTTATTTTTTAAAGAATTATACGCATAAACGCCCAATTCTTTCAAATAATACTTTTTATCTTGTTTTTGTTCTATTAGTTCTGATAAGGAATCTAAATGATGATAAATAGTTCCTGTACTCACTCCAAGCTCTCTTTTAAGGTAAGTAAAAGTAGTATACTCGTTATCTCCAATAATTTTTATTATTTTTCTTCGAATTTCATGACCAAGTGCATAATAATAACTTGATTCAGCATCTTGATCCTCAGACTTGTCACTAGTATTATTTGACTTTCTAGAAATAGTTAATTACCTGTTGTCTGTCTTTGGAATGATATTAAGATATTAATTATATTAAAAAGAACTAAAAGAAATCCAATAACTCCTAAATAGAATCCTATTCCAGAATTTGATAAATATTCAATTTCTTGAGAAATATAATCAATGAAAAATAGTAACATAAAACCTAAACCAACGATAGATAATATAACTGATTTTATATTTAACTCTATTCGATAAATGGGTAAAAGACTGGCAAATAAACAAATGATACCACTAAGTAAGGGAAATAAGAATAAAAATGAATCCGCGATCTCTACAGAAGTGGTGATGAGATAAATCTCAAATAAGTTATAACTGGAAAACCATGAAAAAAATTCAGAGATAATTAGTAAAATTGAACCAATTAGACCTATAGTCAATGAATTTAAATATTTCTTAAGTTCCATCACAATTCAAATAAGTTTTTCCATTAATATTAAAAAATTATAAAAACTCAAAAAGAATAATATTAAAATAAATTTTGAAAATATTAATTTATTTTAGATTTGAATAATAAATTACCTACTTAAAATTTGAGAGAAAATGACTTCCTCAACTACATCAGAAATTGAAACAGAATCTCCCCCGTTATTTAATTATTTAATGGAAGAAATACCTCTAGAAGATATTCGAGATTATGCTTCACCTCGACGAATACAATCTATAGATTTTCTGAAGGGATTTGCTATTATTTTTGTAATATTAGCTCATACAGCCCAATATTGGCTTGATCCTAGCTCTAGATGGCTTTATGGGCTTCTTTATGCCTTATTGGATATTCTTGGACCTTCTTTATTCGTTTTCCTCTCAGCATTAAGTGTTATATTCAGTATTAAGAGGAAAGAAGGAATTATTCATCCTAAAATTATAAGAAATCGCATTTTTACAAGAGGAATAGTCATGATTGCTATTGGTATGCTAACAAATTTAATAGCGATCGTAGATGGGAGAGTTGTTTTAGTGATTTTTGGCTGGAATATCATTACTTTTATTGGATTTACTCAGATTTTTTCCTTTTATATTTTAAAAATAAAGAAAAAATGGCGGATATTAATTGGTTTAATAATAATTGTTTTTTCTCCTACTTTAAGAGCATTACTTTATGAAGGAAAGGAAGCAGGTAATCTCGTACTAACTTTTTTTCATTATATAGTAACCTCACCGACACCACATCTAACTCTTTTACCTTGGGTTTCTATTTGTTTTATTTCAACAATATTTGGCGAATATATTTTTGAAGCAATGAATAAAGGAACAAATGATGCATATGTTGGACTTTTTAGAATATTTTTAGTATGGGGTATCATTTTTATCTGTCTTGGAATTTTTACTCCACTTCCCTCTTTTGGTTTTGAATTACAAACAGCAGCTACTATGGTTGGCGGAAAAGCTGAATATCCACATATTGAATTATTAGAAATTGCACAAAATCAGGATCTTTTTGATATTCCAGGATTACCATTATTTTTAATAAGGGGTACTAGTGCAAATATGTTTTACAATCAAGGAGCTGCATTAACAATAATTGCAATTTTTTTCCTTTTAATTGATATTAAGAATAAAGATAATAATTTTACTAGAATGTTAGTATATTACGGAAAAGTCTCCTTAAGTTTATTTTTGATACATTTTTTATTTATGCCACTTTTTTCTCAACAATTAAATATAGCATTATTTCTATCCATCAGTCTTTCATATATTGGATTCTTAGGGATTTTTATGTATATTTGGATGGAATATGCAAAAGGTGTAGGCTCACCTGAATGGTTAATGGTCCAAATGGGCCGGATCGGCCAAAAATCTGGTGAAGCAGTTAAGAAAACAACCAAAAAAATGTATGATAAAATCAAAAAACGTGAAAAAGTAAAGAAGATGGAAGACTTCATGAAAAAATTATCAAAAGACAGTGAAAACGAAGAAAAAATTGAATAAATAAAATATGATTTCTAATGTACAAGACTAGAATACTCTTCTTGATATCTTTTATTGTTAATGCTTTCTATTTAATTTTAACCTTCATATTTTTCTATTTTTTAGATAGTCCTTTAATGAGTATCAATGAAAATGACTATCTCTCTTTCTATTATGCTGGAAGAAATGTTATCGAAAATTTACCTAAATTATATAGTTCTTCTCTTTCACCATTTCCATTTAGATATTTGCCTTTATCTGCTTACTTTTTTACACCTTTTTCACTTTTAGGATTGAGATTTGGTTATTTTATATTTCAAATTTTCAATTTCTTTCTAAACCTATTATTACTTCATATAATGTATAGAATTATCAAGAAATATAGTGAATTACGATCTGATTCCAATATTCATGCTAGTCTAAATAACTTTAGAAATATCTTTAATAATCAAGAAAATGAATCTGTTCTTCACCAATATAGCATTTACCTTATAATGCTCCCACAATTTATGAATTATTTTTTAGGTCAAATCAATCTTATTGTTTTATTGTTCATTCTCTCTTCTGTATTATATTTTTTAAAAGAAGGTATTAAAAACGATTTAATAGGAGGATTCTTCATAGGATTAAGTTTGCTATTCAAACCAACTCTCATATTAATTTTACCCTTTTTAGTAGTTTTACATTATAATAAGGGAATTAAGAAAATCATATTTAATTTCAAAAAAACTGCGATCAGATTGTTAGGATCTATTGTGTTATTATTAATTTCAGGAATCTACTTTCTAATCTACAGTCAAATGTTTACAGATTTTATTGCAGTAAATCTTACTGGAGAATATACATATACCACTGAAAGTGGTTTAGAAATTAATCCGTCATTTAGCTTTACAAGAATTTTATTAATTTTAATAGATTTGGTTGGTATAGAAATCAATGGATTTTTGATTTTTTTAGTGATTACCTTGATATTTTTTATACCAATATATTATTATTATATTCAAATTTCAAATCAGCAAAAAAAGATAATCAATGGATATTTAGTGGGCATTGTTTTAATGTTAATTGTATATTTTGATTCTTGGCCTCATCATATCATCGTTTTAGCACCATTTCTAATTTTATTCATCTTATTTGAAAAAAATTTCAAATATTCCAAATTATTCAAATATCTTCATTATTTAATAGCATTTTTAATAGTCGGATTCTGGGGGATCTATTATCTGACTTATCAATTATTTCCTTTTAACTTAGGAGGTTTAATATTAATGGTGCTATTATATGCCTGTTTAATATCATATTATGTAAATCACGTTAAAGTAAGTTTTTAATAGACTAATTTCACTCTTTTTTATAAAAAACACTATTTCTACAGAGTACATATAACAATAAATACAATAATAAGGTTTTAAATAGTTTAAATGTTCAATAATAGTAATATCAAAATTTTACTTAGGAAATTATAATTTTCTACATTTATTAGATAAATCGAGTAGAATTAAGCATGCTGGCAGAAATTGAAGAAAACAACGACCAAGATATTAAGAATAACACATCAAAACGGATTGATTCAATAGACTATGTTAAAGGATTTGCAATTGTTTGGATAGTATTAGCACATGCGGGTCTTAGTTGGTTTGATCGAGATTGGAAATATGTATATGGGCTTGTTTTTGCATTTCTAGATGTTCTCGGGCCTTCCCTATTCGTATTTCTTTCAGCGTTAAGTGTCGTTTTTAGCTATAAAAGAAAAAAAGGAAAGATTTCAGAAAAAGCGATACGTAATGGGATTTTGATAAGAGGAGGAGTAATTATGATAATAGGTGTGCTATTCAATCCTGTTTCTTTATTAACAGAACGCACGGCAATTGGGTTCCCTGCAAATTTATGGGGGTGGAATATACTTATGTTTATTGGAATCTCTCAGATTTTATCTTATTATGCAATAAAATTTAACAAGAAATGGCGTGCTGTCATTGGACTTTTAGTAATTTATTTCTCTCCTTGGATTCGGGATGTATTATACGAGGGTAAGGAAGCAGGAAACCTATTATTTATCGTTTTACATTTTATTGTTACATCTCCGCTTCCTCAAGTACCTATATTTCCATATTTAGCAGTTTGCTTTATATCTACTATATTTGGTGAGTTTCTTTACGAAGCTATGATAAAAGGAACTAAAGAATCCTATTATAAGTTATTCCGAATATTTGCCATTTATGGGATTGTATTTGTTTTAGTGGGAATATTTTTAATTGTTCCGAGAGGTGTAGCTTTTAATATATGGGAAATCGGACTTTCACGAGTTCAACCTGCTCTTCCTGGATCTCCATATTATGCTCCCTTCCCTTATCATTCCTCAATAGGTTATATTATAAGATCTGAATATTTACACATAGATCTATTAGCCATTGCAAATCAACAAAATTATGCTCATTTTGATGGAATGCCTATATTTATGGTGAGATGCACTGCTCACAACATGTTCTATAATCTTGGAGTTGCTTTTTGCCTTATTGCAATATGTTTTTATGTAATCGACATTAAAAAGAAAAAGAATGATGTTATAAAATTAGTTCTTTTCTATGGTAAAACAAGCCTCTCTCTCTTTCTTATTCAGTATTTATTTCTTCCATTATATACAGGCCAATTTTCAATTATTTTTTTACCAATTGCTTGGGTTTGTTATTGTGGCTTTCTAGGTTTATTAATGTACGTTTGGCTTAAATATTTTGGTGGTGTTGGTTCCCCTGAATGGATTATGAGAAAAATAGGAAGTATGGGGAAAAATAAGAAAAAATCTTGAAATAGATTTTGCCTTAAGAACCTTAAAAAATAATAAAGCTATATTATAAAGATATAAATATCTTTAAAAGATATTATGAAATAATAAGCGAAGAATTAATTTTTTATAAAATTGGTTATAGCATCTTCAAATTATATAAAAATCTATTTACAATAGAATAAAAAGATTAAATTTAAAATAGAATACACGCGAGGAAATTAATAATGTGCCCAGAAACTCAATTTAAATTCAAAATAACCTTGTTTGGCCCAGGTGGAGTTGGTAAAACATCTTTATTGTTGAGATACATAAAGGACTATTTCAGTGATGATTTAAAAAAGACGATAGGAAGTAATTTCCTTATTAAAGATGTGGAAATTGAAGGAAAATCCATTCGTTTGCTTTTATGGGATATTGGGGGTCAACCTCAATTTCATAAATTAAGAACTATATATTTTAAAGGAAGTAATGCCGCTTTAGGAGTTTTTGATTTAGCATCAAGTCAAACGCTCCTAAAAATTCCAGGTTGGATAAGCTCAATCAAAAAAACCGTCAAAAAGGCAATACCTATGATTCTTTTAGGTAATAAAGCAGATTTAGAAAGAGAAGTAGACAGAATAGAGGCGGAAGATACCGCTAAAAGACTAAACTGTGATTATTTAGAGACTTCAGCAAAAACAGGACAAAATGTCGAACTAGCATTTGAAAAAATTGCTAAAGCATGTATTGAAGATATTGGAGTTTAATATAACTTATTACTAAATTTATATAATTTCTAAATTCTTTAATTCTTCAACAAGATCATCTAAGTTTGTATATTTTATCCCAATAATACCTAATTGTTTAGCAGAACGGATATTATTTAATCCATCATCTATAAAAACAATTTGTTGGGGCTTACATCCAGCTTTTTGAATAGCAAATTTAAATATTTCAGGATCAGGTTTAATTAAATGGATCTCATGTGAAAGTATTAATTCATTAAAATAAGTCAAAAAATGCCAATTTTTTTTTAATATGAAATCCCAATGGCTTGAATTTACGTTAGACAGAGCAATTAGTTTGTATTTGTTAGTATCTCGTATTTTCTTAATTAATTCTATTACTTCTAGGTTAATGTCAGATATAATACTATTGAAGGCTTCAAAAAATTCAGTTTGATCTACCATACATACTTGAAGTAGATCACATGCTAATTGATAAAATTCATCATCAGTCATATTACCCTGATGATAAATATCAGATTGTCTAAAGAATTCTAACATTATTGGTGTTTGTGGTTTGTTTAAAGGAGATTGCGTTATAACTCTATTATAAAAATTTGAGAAATCTAAGTCAACTACTACTCCCCCTAAATCAAATATAATAGCTTTAACTTTCATTTTAAAAAAAAAGTGTCTTTATGCTTTAAATAACAGATCGCATAAATAATTTATTTTAATCAATATAAAGTATTTTAATGCCTAAAATAAATTCTTGTTGAAAATTTCCTGAATGGTTTAGGTAGTTTATATCTCGGAAAATTTCTTGTGTCTTCTTCAAGCATTTCAAACAATTTATCTAATTTTACATCATTAAATTGCTCAGACGTTTGATTTTTTGGACCAAATGGTCTATTAATTAGCCTCTTTCTTATAGAAATTGTTTGATTTTCCTGTTCCTTTTTCCCAATAATTAATGTATAAGGAATCCACTCAATTTCAGATTGTCTTATTTTCTTTCCTACAGTTTCCTCTCTATCATCGAAATCTGCTCTAAATTCTTCCCCATTGATAATGTTAAGCAATTTTTCGGCATAGTTATTTTGTTCATCACTCACTGTTAAAATTCTGACCTGTACTGGTGATAACCAAGTTTTAAATCCTGGAACAAGCCCATCTTTATTACGAATAGCAGATTCGATTAAACCCCATAAAACTCTTTCTACTGCACCAGTTGGAGAGTTATGAAGAATAATAGGATGTTTCACTTGACCATCAGTATCAATGAAAGATATGTTGTATTTCTCCCTTTTAACACCGTCCGTATCAAACATATATTCCAATGAACTTTCTACATCTATTTGGTTAGTAGCCAATGTAGCACTCTTTCCATGTGCTGAAAGAACATTTCTTTCCAATTTTAATACGTAATAATAATATCTATCTTCCCACAATTCTAATAACGTAGGATACTGTTCTGACTTGATTAAATCGATAATCCAGTGTTTGTTTTCTTTATAAAATTCTTGAGTAACTCTGAATATAACATAAGTCTTTATACCCAAATCCTTTTCAAGACTTTTGATTAATTCATATTGCTTTTTAAACTCATCAATGGAGGATTCAATATCTTTACACATCGTATGCATATCAGGCATAATAAAAGCTCGCAATCGTCTTAAACCACTTAGTTCACCTTCTAATTCGCGTCTAAATGCATACTGTTCATATTCATACGCTCTTAAAGGAAAATAATGAGACTTTAAATTCATTTGAGAAAATAAATCAAATAGAAGGAAATCACACGCATATCTTAAGATGTATCTATCACTTCCAGATTCAACCCAGTAGCTCCTTGCTGGAAACCGGGCGGTTTGTGCTGTTAATTTTTTATTTTTAACTGTATACATAACAGGAGTATCAACAAGTATCGCCCCAAAATCTATTAGTCTATCTTCTATATAATTTTTGATGAGATTCTTCATAATGATTCCCTTTGTATACCATCTAAAGTTTCCTGCATCAGTGTTTGGATCAAAATCCAACAATTCAAATTCTTTCATTACCTTGATATGAGCAGGTTCAAAAGCTTTCTCAGTCAATCTTGAGCCTAATTCAGAATTTAGAAAGGTGTGAAAGTCCTTATCTTTTATCTCTTTTGGCAAGATAATTTTTTGCTTTTCGTCAAAATTTATATCGCATTCTTTTCCAGAAGTGGTAAGTATCTTAAATACTGAATTTTTAACTTGTTCCTCTGGCTTAATAGCTAACTTAACATCTCTATACATTTCTGCTACTTCATGACCCAAACAGTTGATTTTAAACGATTTATACCATCCAAATGGAGAAAAAATAGCTTCGATACCCCTTTCTTCCAAATACTTAGCAATCTTTGGACACACTTCCATAGCCTCTTGATCGCTACTAAGAAATTTGCTTAAATGAGCCCAAGGATAAACAAGGACTTTATCAACACGATAATTATTACGGTCTTCAATAAGCTCTAAAATTTTTCTTTTTTTTCCTTTAATTTCTTCTTTTTCAATCTTTTGATTATATTCTCTAATTTCCTCATTTTTTTGCCTTAATTTTTCAGGAAATCCAGTAATTAGTAATATGGCGTTCTCGATTTCTTCTGCACCTTGCCTAGCAATTAAATCAGTATCATATGTATCCTGATCTTCAACAGAGACGAAACAAACCATAATTAACCCCTTCATTTTTATAACTTCCTCATCAAACTCTTGAGGGGTACTCGTTGCTTCTCTATTCTTAACAACTTCTACGTCTTGGGAATGAATTAATAAGATTTTCATAATAAACCATTAAATTATAATTGTAATCAATAGGTTATAATAAATTCTAAATATATTTCTTACATTTGATATATAATAATATTCTAAATTCAAATTAATTATTACTAAATTATAGTCTTATTATAATGAATCTTAAAAAAGCTTTTTCAGAAATATCAGAGTTATTAGAAATATTATATCAAGATAGAGAAGAGATATTAAGCTTATCTCGTGATTTAATTAGAGATTGTAGTATTGCCATAAAAAATGTTCATAGAAGAGAACTTGATAAATTTCACGAAAGAATTAATAAAATTAAGATTAACCATAAGAATTTAGTTGATTTAGTTAATAAAAATCCTGGAATCTTTTTCAAATATTTAAAAACTCCAGAGCAAGAATATGTTGAATCAATTTCTTTTTACTCAATTATAAGTAAAAAAGAGATTCCATCGCCTTATGAATTAAAGGTTAATCCTTTAAATTTTCTTTTTGGATTAGCTGATGTTATAGGAGAATTGCGAAGGTATGCATTAGATAATATAAGAAATTCTAATGTTAATGATTTAAATTCTATATTAGAAAGTATGGATGAAATTTATACAAGATTATTTACGATTGATTATCCTTCAGGAGTAACTCAAGATTTAAGACATAAAATAGATATAGCAAGAACGATTATCGAAAAAACAAGGGGAGATATCTCTCTAGCAATCCAGATGGATGATTTAAAGAGATGTTTCGAAGACAATTTGTAATAAAAACTATAAAAACTTGAAATATGTGTAAGAGTAGTATAAAATGAAAAATGTTAAGAAACGAATAATGATCGCAGGAACATTCGATCTTATTCATGCTGGTCACATTTATCTTATTAATGAAGCTGCAAAATTAGGAGATGTTTACGTTGTTGTCGCTACAGATAAAAATCGGGAATTATTCTCTGGAGAACGACCAATCATTCCTCAAGAACAAAGACTTGAAGTAATAAAGAACTTAAAAAATGTTAAAGAAGCTAGATTAGGGAGGAGTGATAACGATACACTTAAAACAGTTGAGGAGATTAATCCAGATATAATATTATTGGGACCAGATCAAAAGTTCAGTATTGAAATTCTTGAAAAAAAGCTTAAGAAAAAACATTTGAATCATATAGAGGTTAAAAGATTAGAAACATATTATGATAAATTCGAATTGCATAGTTCAAGTTTGATTAAACAGAAAATAATTGAAAAATTTAAAAGAAATAATCAAATCAATTGAGAATATGGAAGATAAAGAGAGAATTCCTTCAAATAATTATGCTAATTGGTTTGCACTTTTTCATCTCTGCCAAAATATTGGTAGCCAGAAAGCCCTACACATTAGTAGTGTCGAGTTTGGGAAAATACTTAATTTGTCACAGCAAACAGCATCAAGAAGAATAACACAGTTAGAAGAATTGGGATGGATTCAAAGGAAAATTGTAGGAAAGGAGCAGATAATTAGGATAACTAAAGAAGGTGCAGATATAATGCTTACAATGTATAAAGAAATGAAAAAAATTTTAGAAGATATTTTAATCGTTGGTGAAGTCACTGAAGGAATGGGTGAAGGAGGATATTATGTTAGAATTAAGGAATATTACGACCAATTTAAAGGAAAGTTAGGATTTAAACCCTACTATGGAACATTAAATCTTCAATTCACTGATCTAAATATGAAATTGTTGGATGAAAACTTAAAGAATCGGATTCCAATTAAAATTGAAGGCTTTGAGAAAGAGGAGAATGGTGATTTTAAAAGAAAATATGGTTCAGTAAAATGTTACGAATGTATAGTGTCTCGATTAGATAATCAAAGCAAAAAAAATAAAGGGGCAATATTAAAAATTAAAAGAACTCATCATAAAAAAAACATAGTAGAAATTTTAGCAGAACCTTATTTAAGAGATACGCTAAAATTAAAAGATGGCGTTCGTGTAAGGATAGAATTAGTTAAAGATGATTATTGATTTATTTCCTTGGTCTCTACTTTTTTTATTTGATTAGAAATCTTTTTCGTTCTAAAAAGATATGTAAAAATTACTAACAACATGAAAATGAATAAAAATTCAGCTGCAAATCCATAGAAAAAAGCGAGTAGCATTGTTAAAAATATATAGAAAAGTCTTTCTGATCTTGCCATCAAACCAATATCAAAATCTCCTTTGAAAAAAACCTCTGCTCTTGCTCTACAATAACTTATCATAAAAGATATTAAATAAGAAATAGATAATATCAGTTTCATATCAATGCAATTCCATAAAAAATTATTCCAGTTAAAAACAATTAACCCTAAAAATATGAAAAATTCTGAGATTCTATCCATAATAGAATCAAAAAATCCACCATACTTACTCGATTTTTGAGTCAATCTAGCGATAGCACCATCACATCCGTCCATAATCCCCGTTATAAAAACCAATATAGAAAATGTGAAGAGATTTCTAAAAAAAGCTAAAGAAATAAAACTAAGAACAGCAAAACAGAGCATAATAATTGTAGCCTTATTTGGAGTTATACCAATTTTACTTAAACCCCTTGCCAAAATTTTTATTAATGGTCTAAAAATGTATCGTAACCTATAACGCGAGGGCATTCCTATATTTCATTTTTCTATTTTTATTATTTAATATTAGATATTTTACATAATAATTTAGGATAATTTTTTTTTATTTGATTATTTTAAATATATAATTAACTCATTATTCAAAAGAGAGATTGAGAACCCTTGAAATTACGTCTAATATTAAAAACAGAAACACAAAAGAACAAAAAAGTGACAATAAAATTCCCTATTGCTCCCAGTAAGCATATTGGATTTATTAATTTTATAAATTTAGCATTAAAACAAGATTTGCCTATAGAATTAGCTTTTGAAAAGATCTCAAAGTCAGGCGAACGAGAAGAAAGTAAAATTGTAGGGCAATTTAAATTACAAGGTAAGGCAGATTCACAGATCTATGCGCTAGAAGAAGAAATACAAGATGAGGAAAAAAAAAGAAAAAAAATGCAACAAAAAAGAAAGCAAAAATAAAATCTCCCTAAAAATCTCAGTACTTTAAATTAATTTAAGCAATTTTTCTATATTCAAATTCCCAAGTCTTTTTAACATGAAGAGAATCATTTATTGTATCGTAGATTATCGCACGTTCACTTAATCCACCAGTATCTTCGCCTACTATACTTATTTGCATTTTTTCTAATTCTCTCTTCACAGCATCAATATTTTCCTGATATGTCATATCATAATCTAAAAATAGCTTCGCACCTCCTACTATAAGAGCCTCAATGCTCGCGCTATTTGCACCATTATAAATTAAAAAATTATATAAATCCTTAACTGAAGTATCCACAAAAGTATGCGGGAAAAGAAGATGATAACCTTGTTTAGAAGCGGATGAGGAAGGTAACGAAATATGGGATATAGCAAAAATGTTGTTCACAGCATCTTTAAAAATTAAAGCTATACCTGATCCTAATCCTTGAATAATGAATTTAGTTGCTGTTTCATTTTTATCAAATGAATTAATCAAAGCATAATATCCCATAGGAATAACTAATTCTTTATTTTTATTGGGATTATCAATTCGATCTAATCGTTCCGTATCAAAACTCTCAAATTCGAGATTGTTTTCAATTTCTCCATTTTTTTTCCCATTTATTAGAACTTCATTATGAACTATTTGCCTAGTATAATCTCCGACTTGCCGTATACGCCGCTCAAATTGCTTTTCTTTTTGTTCAACTAACTTTTCTCTTTGTTCCACTTGTTTAGTAAGACGTTCTAAGATTTCAATACGGTTTTTTACTTCTTCTTCTTTTTTCTTTATTTTTTTAAGAGTATTATCTATGTCTTTCCTTTTTTTCTCTATTTTCTTGTACTTTCCATCTAAATAGGCTATTCGTTCTTCAATGATTTTTTCTCTTTGTTCTAGAATTAATTCTCTTTGCTTCAACTCTTTACGTCTTTCATACTCATTGTTAGCTTTATTGTTCTCTATGTCTTTTTTTACGGATTCTTTCAATTGGTTCTTCTTAGTTCCATTTAAAAATCCGTTGTAACTACTATTGACTTCAATCCCAGTAATTCTAACTTCTGCCTCAATGTTTTCGAGTTCATTTAAATCTTGGATAATTTCTTTTTGGTTTACTTTACGTATTTTTACTTCTTTTTCAGGAAAGTCTAAAAATTTAGAGGTTTCTTTAAGATTTTCCTTAATTTCTGTTTTTTCTTGTATTTTTTTAATCTCTATAGTATTAGGTATAAGTTTTCTTATATTTATTGGTTTTTCTCTCTCCCTCCCTTCTATAGAAGTCTTTTGAACATTAGCCAAATAGGGAACAGAGTTTCTAAAACTTATATCTTGAGTAGGTAAGTTTTTAATATATAATCTATCTCTCATATTTATTGATTCAAAACACCTACAATTTTTTGGAATAGATTCTGATCCTCCTAAAACTAATAATCCACCATCATATAGTCGAGATTCTAAAATTCTTAGTAATTTTTCTCGAGCAAATTGATTGATATATATAAAAAAGTTACGACAAAAAATAACATCATATTTCTGATGATTTTGATGACCTTTTATTATATCCTCTTGTATGAATTCCACTTTCTCTTTAATACTTGTATTTAATATAAATTGAGAACCTAGTTTTGTATCCTTTTTCGTGAAATATTGCTCAAGATAAACATGTGGAATTTCATGAACCGCATATTCTCCATATAATCCCTTACGAGCTATATTTAGAGCCGAAGGATCGATATCAGAAGCTACTATATGAAAATCTGGAAAATTTTTGTTTTTACTTTTAAGCTGATCTAAAATCATGGCAATTGTATAGGGCTCATCACCAGTGGCACAAGGAGCTGACCATATATGAAGTGTCCTATTATTATTGTTTTGATTACAATAAAGATTGATAAATCTCTCAAAATTCTCGAAAACAGAAAGATTTCGAAAGAAGTATGTATAATTAATTGTAAATTTGTCTAGGAAATGATTGATCTCAGAAGGATTCTGCCTTATATATGTGATATAATCTTGACAGTAATCCAAGCTTAAATTTTTCATCCTAAAGTCAATTCTTTTTTCCAGGAACTTTCTCTGGTATTGATCTAACTTCAATCCTGTTATATTCTTTAGCTCTTCAATAAGAGCATCAATAGCTGATGGTTTTTGTGCTGATGATGAAATTTTTAACGCCTACTACTTTTTTACACAAATGAATAAATAATATGTGATTATTAATGTTTTTTGAAACCAAAAAATGTGATGGAGGGGGTAACAAAATAATCAATTTTAACTTTTTGGTAAAAATAGTACTTATACTCTAATTAAATGAGATAAATCCAAGTTTTATGAGATTTTTACAGACACTATAAACTTGGGTTTGATCAATATTTAGATCTTCAGATATTTGGTTAACAGATTTTTTACCATCGATTTCTTCATAAACTTTACATGAATTATCTCCGGTTAGATAATATTTTGGATTAATTTTTTTTGAGGTTGTGAAGTTCGGGATATATTCATAGAATTCAGGAATCTCTTTTACAATTTCTTCCTCCTTTTTCAATTCTAAAGGTTTAATATCATCATCCACAAAACTATTGAAGAACTCAAATATTTTGTCATTAGTTTGATATTGATTTTTTCTCTTTTCTTCATCAAGAAAACTTATAATAATATTTTCGAAATTTTTGAAATAATTTAACTTTCCATTCCAGTTTGAGATTTTATCAATACCATATTCTTTTAAAAAAAAATTGGAAATTGTATGGAGGAATTGCTGCACATATTTTAATTCCGATTTATTATCATAAGTAGCGAGATAGATTAAATCTGGAACATTTGAATCTTTTAAGAAAGATAACTTTAAGTTATTATTTGATAATTTCAACTCGGAAATTGTACCCATTGAATTGAATGAATCTGAAAAAGAGTTTAACGCAGAAAAAAAACCCGAAACCATAATAAGATTATCTTCCTCAGATAGAAGATGATTAATGTTTGAATTAGAAAAATTCTTAGAAAATAAAGGTAATCCATCTTTAATTATTATAACGTCGCAAATCATCTATCTCAGGGATAAATATCTTATATTTTTAAACATATTTAATGGCTATTATATGACTCAATAGTATCTATTGTAATTTAAAAAAAAAGAGTTATAATACATTCATGATATCTGTGTAATATAATAATCATTATATTTTATGATACGTATACGAGCTCCTGGTCGGATTACACTATTTGGGGAACATCAAGATTATCTTGGCTATGCTGTAATTGCTTTAGCAATATCGAAGTACATTTATCTAGAAGCAAAAAAGACTTCTAGCTCATATCTTTCTATTAACCTTGCAGATCTGAATGAAGAGATTGAAATAAAACTAAATAATAAAGAACTGGAGTATATATCAAATAGAGATTATCTTAGAAGCGCTTATAATCAGTTCTTAAGAAAAGGTTATAAATTCCAAAAAGGGTATAATGTTAAAATTTTTGGAGACATCCCAATTAATGCGGGAGCCGCAAGTTCATCCGCATTAGTTATAGCATGGTTATATTTCCTAAATTTAATTAGTGGAAATCATCAAAAAATAAATAATTACCAATTATCTCTAATGGGCTATGATACAGAAGTAAGAGAATTTAATGAAGGAGGTGGGAATATGGATCATTTTACTTCTGTTTTTGGGGGAATATTACATCTAAACCCAAAGGAAAATAGTCCAGAGATAATTAATAAAAAGGTTAAACTCGAGGGATTTGTTTTAGGGAATTCTTTAGAAAAAAAAGAGACTGTAGAAGATCTATTTAGAGTAAAAGAAATTACAAAGAAAAGTTTTATAAAACTTAAAGAAATCATGCCAAATTTTAACCAATACCATACCTCTTTAGAAGAAGTAGAAGGATTTTTGCCTAATCTTAATAAAGAGTATCAGAAAAAGATAATTGGAAATATTATAAATCGCGATATAACGACAAAAGCAAAAGGATTAATCTTTAATAAAACTTTTAAAGAAAATTTTAAGAATAAAATGTTTAAAAACAATTTCTATAAGAAACTAGGAGATTTATTGAATAAGCATCATTATCAATTAAAGGAAAATATTGGTGTATCAACTGAAAAAATTGAGAAAATGATATCTAAAAGTTTAGAATTAGGGGCTTTTGGAGCAAAAATTAATGGTTCAGGCTTTGGCGGTACTATGTTTGCTATTCTTCCTGGAAAAGAAGATCAGCTTGTTGATTCAATCGAAAATATGGGAGGAGAAGCATTTAAAGTGGAATTAAGTAATGGTGTGGAAACATTTTGAAAGCAGTAATATTATGTGCAGGTTTAGGAAAACGATTAAGGCCATACACCGATATATATCAAAAATCAATGATATTAATTCATGGAAAACCATTATTAGAATATATTGTAAGAGGATTAATATATGCGGGTTTTGAAAATCTAATTATTATTGTAGGATATAGAAAAGAACAAATAATAGATCATTTTAAGGATGGTAATGAATACGGAATAAAAATAGAATATTTAGAACAAAAAATTCTTAATGGAACGGGTGGAGCAGCATTACTATGCGAAGAATTAATTCAGAATTCACACTTTTTCTTAACCTGGGGCGATATTTTAGTTCCCTACAAAATCTATAAGGATATTTTTGAAGTATTTAAAATAGAGAATCAAGATTTCATTCTAGTATCAAATTATACAGCAGATCCATATAAAGGTGGTGCCATTTATACTAAGAATGATTACTTAAAGGATATCATAGAAAAACCATCCATTGGAAAATCTAAATCAAATCTTAATAATTGTGGAATTTTTATTTTTTCAACAGAAATATTCGAACTCCTCAAAACTCTTAAACCTTCTAAGCGAGGTGAAATTGAATTAACAGATGCAATAAGAAATGGAATTAATTTGCGAAAATGGAAAATTAGAGTCGTTAAAATGGAAAAGAATCAATTTAGAGGAGATTTTGGAGATAAATCCATCTATGAGAAATTAAGTAAAGAGTCGAATTGGCTGAATGAAGTAATAAAAGAATAATAATACAATCGAAAACTAAAAGAATTCAAAACTTAAATAAAAAGACATCAAAAATATATTTATAAAAAATTTCTTATTTTTTACACTAATGGTTTAAATGAGGATAAGAACCCGTAAGAACCTAAAGAAAAAAAATACTATAGTTACATTACTTTTTTTACTACCTCTCATTAGTTTCGGAGCTTTTGCTGGCTTATGTTTTTATATAATAGAGGATGTTGCTTCTTTTACTTTAAACTTGGATCCTCCCGATACAGATTATTTTTATAATTTAGATAATATATTAGGTAATATAACTTATCTTGAAAAGATGGCTAATATTTATGATAACCAAATGGAAAAATTCCACATGCCTACTAATATAAGTGTTGATATTACATTTACAAATGATAATTATACTGAAGTTGAGACATGGCATGGAACAGATAACGGAGCGTTAAAAATTGGGTATACCTTGGCTGCTCAATGTTTTCGATATAAAGCAGCTTTAGATGAAGGTGATGCCAATGAATTATTAAATGCTACTAGAATGGTCAAAAAATGTGTGTCCGCTTTTAGTAATATGCTTGCAGCTCCTAATGGAGGAATTGGCCCAGATTATCCCGGGACTCCTGCAAGATTTGTATGTGCTCCAGAAAACCGAAAATATCATCCTTGGATGTTTGAAGAAGATGAACGACACTTCAATGGTACAGGTGTTTACCAAAAATGGAGAGTTAGACTCCATACGAGTAGAGATGAACTTGCGGGATATTATTTAGGATTTGCATGTGTTTTAAGATTTATAGATCCCAATCTAAATTCTGAAAGTCAATGGTGTGTTGATCGTGTAAAATTACTTGTCGAACAGATGATTGAAGGATTTAAAAAAACAAATTGGCTCGTTCTAGGAGGAAACGGTGAACCTGTAGGATCTGACTTAAATCCTTATTTTGAAGGGAGTATTTGGCAATTAACTCTACTTAGAATAGGCGCTACTGCTTTACCTGAAAAATATAACTCACTTTATCAATATGCTGCTGCTAAAATGCTTACTATGAATGAAGCTGCTATGGGTGGAAAACAGAATACCGTGTATGATACATATGCACTTGCTTTTGGTATGGATGTTGAATTTGCTTTAATTATTTTAGAAGATAATCCCCACTTACAATATCACTATATAAAAAAATTTGAAAATAAGTTTTATACATATGTTAAGTACCATAGAAACGCATTTTTTAATATTATACATCTCGTTTTTATGAAATTAATAAATAACCCATCCAAATTTGAAGATCCTAACTACAATGATGAAATGATAAGATGGGATGTACTTGATCAGTTATGGAGATTTAACACATCAGGATGGGGAAATGGAATAAGAGACTATAATCTCAAAGTACGTCCAAATTCTACAAGAGCGACAAGTATTAACCCTAATATTGCTCAAATGGAAACTGAACCTAATAAAGAAAAGTGGCTTAACTTCTTTGATAATCATGTTTATGGTGGGCTATTTTCCTGGTTAGAAGATCTTATTGATTTTGAATCTCCGTTATATATTTTGCCTTTAACAGTTTCAGAAATGGGAATTGATAGTTTCCTATGGGAGCATAGTAAATTCTACGGACAGGGAGGTAATAATAGACCAGAAGATATTGGTTTAGAACAAGCTGTACCAACATCTTACCTAGTTGTATATTGGATGGGAAAAGCTTTTAGTATTTTTTAATAGTTTTCAAATAATGATGTCATGAGACAAAATCCTCAAAGTCTCTAATTGCTATTTGTTCTATTATAATACTTGGAAGAAAAATTTACACCTTTTTATACCAGATATTAGATTAGTATTTGAAATAATTATCTAAGAGAGTTTATGTTGCTTTAACAAAAATGGTAATTAATTATACAAAGGGAATTAAGGATTGGAACAAATAGTAGAGAAAAAAAGAATGATAATATTCTGTGATCATGCTAATTTATTTCATAACATCGAAGATCTAAAAATTAGGATTGATTATTTAAAATTAAAAGAACTCTTTGCTAAAAATCATCATTTGGTTGGCTTCATCCTCTACATGGGAATCCCTGATAAGATTCTACCCAAAAAATTAAAATTCTTAAACTTTTTAAAAGCACAAGGATTTATTATTCAACCAAAACGGGTAATAATCTCTCCGACTGGAATAAAAAAGCAGAAAGGAGTAGATATTTTTATATATAAAGATATTGTAGAATTAGCTGAAGAAGACTCTTATGATAAGGCAGTTTTAATAAGTGGTGACTCTGATTTTCTCGATGTTGTAAAAAAACTCAAAGAATTAAAGAAAGAAATAGAAATTTGGAGTTTTAAGAAATCTATTTCACGATCTTTGATAGAAGAGGCAGGACAGGAAAATGTAAATTATATTGATACAATCTTGGATGAGATTCGATATTAGCTTTTAAAAAAGTTACTAGTTTAAAAATAAAAATTAAGAATAATGATTGTTCTTCTGAACAATTTTCTCCTACCAGAGAGAATGGTGAGAAGATTTTCTAATTAAGTCATTCGCTAATCATCTTTTCCCTTCGAAAAAACTCTTCTCAAAAATTCTCTCGCTTTTTTTTTTTCCTAGAGCATTAATATAAATACTCACTCTTTCTGTTTCTATTTGATCAACTTTATAAAAATTGGACTATTCAAGAAATATCAATATAGTTTCTTTTTGATTGTTATATTACAAGATATTATCAAAAAATATTAAATGAGAAAAATGAGTGAAGATAGTAAATATCGACATAGGTATTATTATAAAGAATCTTATGAAGCAGCTATAGGAACATTCGCTACGGGAATAGTTTTCCTTTTTGTCGGAATTTTATCACTGTTTTTTAGAACTTTTGGTATACCATTCATAGGTCTTGCATGGTGGGGTTATTGGCTCTTTATTCCTGCGTTTTTTATTTTTATTGGAGGATTCGAACAACTTTATCGAAATTATAAATATAAACAAGTTGTTAAGAATGCTATTGCTCAACGAAACTTTCAAGGTACATATAAACTTGAACATATTGCATTAGAAATAGGTATGAAACCTAGTATATTACTACGTGTGTTAGTAGATCTGAGAAATCAGGGTTATTTAAAGTATAGCTTTGATGCTGATTCAGGACAAATTATCTTAGGGCAACCAATAAAGTATACTCCTGCGACTGAATATGTTGCACCTCCCAAAAAAATAGATGAGCCTTTATCGACAGAAGGAAAGAATTTTTGCGTTTATTGTGGTCAAAAAATCGAATCCGGAGGAAATTTCTGTCCTAATTGTGGTTCTAAACTATAATTTTTTCTAAATATAATCTTTTTTTCTTTTTCTATTAACCTTTTAAGTAAATCTAATAGTTAATTTTCAATATGAATATTTATAAATTAAATCATTCTTACACAACTCTATTCTATCATCATATTAGAAAAAAAAAAGTAAAAATTTTACTATATTAAAATTTAAGATATCAGTTTTGCCTTTTTCTCAGAGTGTAGTTTCCTAGCATCTTCAGTTAATTGTGTATATCTTTCTTTGTCGATTGGGAAATAACTCATAGCTATTATTCCAATGATTAAAAATACTATTGGAAATATAACCATAAGACTTCGAAGTCCAAATTCCACTGCATATTCTGCTGTGCTAAGATCAAAGATATTCCAATCTGTTCCAATAAATACTAGTCCTATTGAGAGAAATACTATTACATTAGAAAATTTTACAACAAAACCGTTTATTCCATAGAAATTTCCCTCTCTTCTTACTCCCGTTTTTAACTCATCCTCATCGATAATTGCCGCAATTGTAATATCTCTAACAATTAATACTCCCGCCAACCCTATTCCTAATAAAAAGAAGAATATAAAACCGAGAAGAACTCCTCTAATAAATAGGAGTGGTAGCAATGTTATAATAAAAACTATCAAAGATAGTATATAAGATCCTTTAGCACCAAGTTTATTTACAATTATTCGCCATGGAAATACAAATATTGCAGCCGAAACAAAACCAGTACCAAGTATTAAAGATAGAATTAAAGCATCTTGGACCCCCAAACAAACAGATCCATAAATTGGCATTATGGTGGGTATCATATTAAATGCATACCATAACGCAAAATTTCCAAATATATATAACCTGAACGATTTGTATCCGAATGTATATTTTAATGCTTGTTTAAATGGCGGAGTTCTTTCATAATCTTTAGAAAACTCAATTCTTTCTTTTAATCCAAATTTAATAAAAATGTATCCCCCTATTGCGCAAATAATAGAAATTATTACAGCAGCTAGTATGTATTGTAAATGTGTAGTTCCAATAGGTACGTCTTCACTGGTAAAGCTTGTAATAATGAATCCAGGCAATAAAAAAGCAATCAATAATGATATCACTTGAAAAAATTGGATTGAATTATTAGCTTTAGATCTTTGTTCTAAATCACGAAACATCTCTGGAAACAAACTGGTTTGATTTAACGAATACATTGTATAAAAAAGCTCCCATATTACAATTATGATCAAGAAGTATAAAAATGCTAAAAGATCTGGTCCTCTAGGTGCAGTAAATAGTAGAATATTAATAACAAGCAGTGGAATTAGACCTATTATAATGAAAGGTTTTCTTCGACCCATTTTAAAGTTTGATCTATCAGAAATAGCACCAAGCATAGGGTCATTAAAAGCATTCCATATTGCCCAAAGTATGAAACCAAGAGATATCAATCCAGCAGGCAATTCTATTATAGAAAAATAGAATGTAAATATTAAAAAAGTAAAAAATTGTAAAAATATAACATCTGTAAAGCCAGCAAAACTATAAAATATAGCTTTTTTTAAGGTATATTCTTCCTCTACATCAGATTGTTCTTTAGACATAATTTTTCCTTGTTTTTTGGTTTATTAGAATGATTATTCTTAAAAGATAATAATATTTTATTCTCAATATTTATAAAAATTTTTTTTAATCAGCATAATTATTTTTTTAAATTTTAGGATTGAATTTGTGTAAAAAATAGCTAATAAAATTTCCACTAAATTCAGAGAGGCTTTTTTTATAAATACTAATTAGGTTTAAAATAATACAAATTTTAATTTCTCCGAGATGAGTAATAATTTCAAGAGGATTCATTAATAAAGACTTCTCTGATATAACTTATGATAATAACTTAGATATTGGAAATTTAGACTTTGATTTTCAAAATAATCCTCCTAATCTAGAGAATAATGCTGTTTCTAATCTCGTTTCGGAGCTGTTTAATAACATCAAATCAAAGGAAAACTTTAATTATATTTCTGATTTGTTAATTAATTCTCTTAGTGAGTATAGAAAAAGATTTTCAAGTGATATTGAACCAAGGAACGTTACAAATATTGTTAACGAAATAAATAAAGGTCAATTTAATAATGTGAGAGATAACGTCAAAGATTCAACAAGTGAATATCTTTCCATCTCAAATGACATTCACTCGATATTATCAAACTGTCCAGATTTAACTAATACACAGAAACTTGATTTCTGTAATAATCAAAGATATTTCATGAAATTATATTTAAAAGAAATTTTAATAAAAATTAATACTTCATTGGATTATTGAAAAGGATTATTTGATTAGTAAAAAAGAAAAAAAAGTTATTAAGTTCATCTAAGTCTTCAAACCGAGATACATCCAAATCGCAAATGTTGCCATAACCACCCTTACGATACCAATAGTTAAAGGTAACTCTAGAATTGAATCTAAGGCAGCACATGCTACAAAAATTATGAAACCAATCGATAAATAAGTAAACTTTTTCCTTAATAAACCTGTCGATTGTTTTGCTTTTACCGCCATTCCAATTCCTAAGAATATTAATGAACTTATTAACATAATTAATACCATTAAATAAGTGGGATGACTGTTGTTAAAACTCGCATCAATAATACCATTAGGGTACCTAACTTCTATATAATCGAATGATTGAATGGGTTGAGTCCACAGAAAAAACTCAAAAATTCCACCCAAAACTACAAAAGCCCCAACAAGAATCCATTTATACTTAGGTATCATAAGTTCACCACCCAGATACATGGCAAAAAACAATGCTGGTCCAACCCATGCATAACTTAAGAACACATAAGTAGTGGCTGGAGAAATATTATTATCTGTGATTAATTTTACGAAAAAATCGGTAGTTGGTCCAAGCCACAAGAATCCTACGAAAATCATTACTAAACCTGCTATAGAAAGTAATTTTGCTTTCAGTTTTATTGATTTATAGAAAGAGAGTAACCCAAAAATCACAGAGGATATAACTATAAGGGAAGCAGTTATTCCACTTAACCATCCTTCAAAACCAAGTACCATTTGTATTTACACACCTTTAAAATTAAATTTTAATTCGATTAAAAAATTATATATTTATTTATTTTGATTTTATTTATAATTATATTTTTTGTGATATTAAAAGAATATAATATCTGATGAACTATTGCTTCAATATTTTTTTCTAGAATATAATTCTTTAGATTTTATGAAATCCTTTTATAAAAGAATGTGAATAACTCTGCATTTTGTCTTTTATGGATTAATATATTTTCTTCTTTAAGAAAAGTACTAAAATTTTCAAGTTTATATTTATGAGATATAATTATTGCTCCTTTTCTTACGGTTCTGAATACATGTTTTAGATATTTATGTATTGATGGAAATGAATAGATGAAAATGTAATCATATTTTTCTAAATTATATGTGAAGAAATCTCCTTGCTTAATTCTCATCTTATTAATTAGTCTTTTTTCATAATTTCCTTTGTTTTTCAATGATTTTATTCGATTCTTGGCTTCTTTTACTAGATGATGATCAATCTCAATTCCAAAAGCGTTAATACAGTAATTTATTGCAGTAAAAATTACTACACTTCCATTTCCAGCTCCTAAATCAATGAATTTTTGATTAGAGTCGCGTTTTAAACCAAATTTAAACTCAAGGGTATTAAATATATCTTTCAATAACTCATAATCTGTTTCTGAAAATGGTAGTTCTAATTGTGAATGAAATTTACCAAAATTCCTTAATTTCTTTTTCAATTTAATCTCAATATCTTTTTAGGTAAAATTTTGGAAGATATATAATATAATAAATGCAATTCTTTAATAAATGCCTTTTAAAATGGAAATAAAAAAATATTATTAAATATTCCGAGGTTTCCTAATATTAAAAGATGTAAAACCTCAATATCTATAAGATCTAACTTTAATACAATGTAACTTTTTACTATTTTAAAATTTCTTTAAATTACATTAATAGTCTTGTTATGGTAAATATATTAATTACTGGTGGTACAGGTTTTATTGGTATTCCATTAGTAAAGAAATTACAGAGCTTAGGACATAACTTAAAATTATTAATCAGAGAAAGTAGCAATATAGAACCTATTCAAAATCTCAATAATATTGAATATATAATAGGTGATGTTCGAGATTATGAATCTCTCCAAAAAGCAACAGAAAAAGTTGATTTGATTTACCATCTGGCAGCCTATACTAGAATGTGGGCAAAAGATAAGAATATTATTGAAGATACAAACATTAAGGGTGCTGAAAATATTGCTAAAATTTCATTAGAAAAAAATCTTCGACTTTTATATGTCAGTTCATTTATTGCATTAGGGGCAACTTCGAAAGAACCTGTTGATGAAACTTATGAATGCGAAAATGGATTATACCTTGATTACGCAAAAACTAAATTCCAAGCTAAAAAGTTAATTTATGAATATGTTGATAAAGGTCTAAACACAACTATTTTTTATCCAGGAATAGTCTATGGTCCTGGAGATTTTAATATATTTGGGCAGACTATTTTTGATATTACAAGAAGAAAGTTCTTAGGATGTCCTGGAAAAGGAGAAACAATTGGAAGTTTCGTATATGTCAATGATGTTATTAATGGTGCTGTAAGTGTTGTTGATCGAAACGACCTAAAAGGAGAAAGTTTCATACTTGGAGGTGTTAACATAAAATTTGGTGATTGGCTAAATTTAATTGCTGAAATAGCAGGAAATAAGAAAAAACCACGGCATTTCCCAATGAGTTTAGCAAAACTATATGCATTATTATGTGAAATGAAAACAAAATTAACAAAAAAAATGCCATACACCAATAGACCCACTGTTAAAATGATAAACCATAATTGGGCATTCTCCTCCGAAAAAGCTATAAAAACTCTTGGATATAAGATAACACCTCTAAGAGAGGGATTAGAACATACAATAGAATGGTATAAAGATTATATTGCTAAAAGTAAGAAAGAAGGAGCATAAAAATGTTAAATGAAGAAATGACGAGTAAAATTGTTGATCAAAAAGCCTACAAAACAGAAATTGCAAAGAAATATACAACATTTCTCTCTAAATATCCTGAAATTTTTTCTGATCTTATAAATGGTTCAGATTTTGATTTTGCAATTTATAATTCGCTTGAATCATATGACAAGAGATCTCCTATAGATATTTTTCATGTATATCGAAATGGAAATGGTATTGAGATAAAACCAGGGAGTGCTGTTGATTCAGATTTGGAACTAGCACTCTCAATTGATGCGATTGAAAAATTGATCCAAACTAAAACAAAAGTGGAATATGCTGAACTTTTAGGATCTTTCTATAATGATCCAGATGAGGAAAAAGGATGGATTGATTTTATATTGCACAAAAGAACACAAACCTTAATTGACATGGGTTATGGTAAGTTTGCTCAGACTGCCGGTATACTCAAGGATGATGATTAAATATAAGGTTTGGACTTTTTCTCTATGTTTTAAATTAAAAAACTAATAAGTAATTATGTCAAAATTATGTCAAAACAAGAATTAGAAATAAAAAACAAATATACTGGTGAATTGATAGGAACCATTCCCGCAGACACACCAGAAACTGTTAGAGCAAAAATAAAAAAAATTCATAAGAATGAACATCTCCTAAAAGAAATGGATTTTTTTGAGCGTTCCCAACTTCTTTCTAATTTTGCTACTAAATTACGGTTTAAAAAACCTGAATTAAAGGATTTAGTTGTAGCAGAAGGGGGATTACCAATCAAATATTCCGAATGGGAATTGAGCATTGTAATGAATGGTTTTAAATTCTGTGATTGGTATTATCAATTCTTAGAGGAAAAACCATTAACAAGTATTGAAGGAGAACAACTTGTTAGAATCAGATATATACCACATGGGTTGGCTGCATGCATTTCTCCTCGTAATACTCCTTTAAGTCTTCCGCTTTATCAATTAGGTGCTAATTATCTTGTTGGAAATGGAGCAATAGTAAAACCATCCACAGCATGTCCATTGACTATGTTAAAAGCTTATTCAATGATGGAAGAAATGGATCTACCAGCTCTTGAAGCTTTAGATTTAGTTATCGCTCCTGGAGAATGGGCAGTAGATGAATTCATTAAATCACCATTGGTTAAAACTTTGATGACTATTACAGCTTCTCATACAGCAAAGGATATCTTAGCTCGGTATGGTAGATTTTTGAAAAAAACTGTAGATAGATCGATGGGTGTTCCTATGTATACTCAGCCTTTTAAAAACTTCTTTTTTGAATGTGCTGGAAACGATGCTGGTATTGTGATGGATGATGTAAATTTAGAAAACGTGGCAAAGTGGAATGTGATAGCTAGTTTTACTAACTCTGGGCAACAATGCTTTTCAATGAAACGAATAATAGTTCATAAAGATATTTATGATGAGTATTTAGAATATCTTATAAAAGAAATTGAAAACTTGAAATATGGAGACCCAACTGATCCAGATGTTGATATTGGTCCTTTGGGGAGTAGGAGAATCTTAATGATGATGGAGGTTATGGTAGAGGATGCAAAGAAATTTGGTGCTAAAATATTTACTGGTGGAGAGAAAATTGATACCGGAGAGGATTATGGATTGTTTTATACACCAACTTTGGTTGAGATCAAACCAGAACTATGTGGAGATTTATCTAAAGCTCCT
Organism: Promethearchaeota archaeon; assembly: GCA_048939015.1. Classification (GTDB taxonomy): domain Archaea; phylum Asgardarchaeota; class Lokiarchaeia; order Sigyniarchaeales; family SOKP01; genus Loki-b32. The sequence continues at coordinate 39,084 of JBHLPW010000019.1, read as the reverse complement.
TTTCTTTGGAAAGAAGAGGCTTTCGGACCAGTTCGTTCTATCACTAAAGCCAATGATATTAAGGATGCAATAAAATTAGCAAATGCAAGTAATTATGGCATGAGGGCAGTAGTTTATACATCAAACCTGAAAAATATCGAGATTTTTAAGAATGAATTGGAAGCTGCGAATATCTATATAAATGCTAGACCTATGCTTGTCGACATTACCGTTTCCTTAGGCGGAATTAAAGACTCTGCCTATCCTGCAGGTTGTAAATATTATCCTCAAGAACTTGTTTATGGAAAATATATTTATGATGGGACTCCTATAAATATAGATAAAATAAAATAGTCTAATAAGATGAATACAGAAGAATTATACAAAAAATTAGAAACTTTTTTTCCTAATAATTTAGATTTAATGAAGCATCTTAATGTAAAAGCGTGTTGGGAATACATTATTAATGAAAACTCTACCAATGAAGAAAATTTCAAGCTACGTTTTTTTCTGTATAAAAAAAAAGAAAATCATCTGGAAATGACAAGAAATGATCCAAATATTAAACCGGATTTAATATTATACTTTACGGAAACTGCAATTTTAGATTTAATTAGAGGGAATCCTAATGCTGAACAATACTATACACGCTATCGTGAAATAATGAACAATCCTAAACCGGGGATTGAAGTGGATAATAAAGTAAATAAACCACGGTTGAAATTATGGCAAATTGGATATAAGAAATGGCAATCTGAATTTAAATTTTAAATCAAATCATAGTTAATCGTGAATATAGAAGAAATATTTCATGTGTATAGAATTTATGTGAAATGAGAAAATAATGTTTTTATTTCCATTTCGTTAAGATCTCTTCTCTTTGAAATATAGCTCGATTGGCAAAAAACAGGCCTATATCAATTATAGCAAGAATTCCCGCAATCAGTAGCAATGTGTTAACATCGAGTGTAATTACACTAAGTTCGGTAAGTAAATATAGTGCAATTAATGGAATGATTATAAGAGCTGCTAATTGTTGGGCGGATCGAACATCATTCACGCGAGAGGAAACTAAGACGCTGAATTCTATACTCATAATGCATGCTAATGGAGAATTTAAAAGAACTATAATAGCAAAGCTCCAATTTGGGAAGTATAAATACCCAACTTTTGCGAAAGTAAAAATATCCATGAGAGCCGTGAATATAACAGCGCTCATAAATATCATAATTATTACAGGCAGAAATGCCGCTAAACTCTTCCCGAGTAAGATTTCATCGTCAGTAGTTGGAGTTGCTAATAAGGGTTCAAGAGTTTTTTCAGTTTTTTCCCCCACGAAACTGTAAGATCCAATAACAGTCGGAATTACCGCGGCAAGGACGAGGAAGAAGAAACTAAACGCATTAAAAATTGGAAATAAAAGCTGTATTGGGACATTTCTGTGGTTTGTAACATACCAGGCTATCATGGGTAATCCAATTGAGAGAGCTAATGGTAAAATCAATGCGGAATACAAGATCAATTTCTTTTTAATAAAAAGCCCAATATCTTTTGTAGTTATTGTCCAAACATTTTTACGATTCACTTTACTCTTTCCTCCGTACCTTTTTTAAATAAATATCTTCTAAGCTTGGAAGAAGTTCTGAAATAGATTGAACTAGTCCTCCAGCATCTTGGATTGCCTGTATGATGGAAGGATTATCTTTGCGAGGATCAGTAACATCAATAGTCATTTTATTGTTATCTCTCGAAATTTGCTCAAATCCGAGAGATTTTATGCTTTTAAGGATGTTATCAGTAACAGCATCCACCTCAACAACAGACTTCTTTCCCAACAAGGACTCCCGTAATTTTTCGGGGGATCCAATGTCTAATAATTGGGTTTTCAAAATTCCCACGCGGTCACAGATCCGTTCCGCCTCATCGAGCATGTGCGTATTCAAAAAAATGGTCCGTTTCTCTTTTTTGAGTTCGAGAATGTAATCCCTAACCATTTTAGTGGCTTCTGGATCCAGATTTGCTGTCGGTTCATCTAAAAATAAGATTTTTGGATCGTGAATTAGGACTCTCGCTAAAGCCAATTTTTGTTTCATTCCTTTGGAAAATGTTCCTGCAGCTACATCCTTTTTATCCCATAGATCAAACATTTTTAGATAATATTCAATCCGTTCTTTTCGTTGACTTTCAGTGCATTGGTATAACTTGGCATAGAAGTCCAAATTCTTATAAGCAGACAAGCTTTCATAAAGTCCTACATTTTCCGGTAACAATCCAATTATATTACGAATTTCAATCCTATTTTTTTTATCATCAATGGACAAATTATTTAACATTGCATTCCCGCTTGTTTTAGAAATCAGACAACAAAGCACCCGAATAGTAGTTGTTTTACCTGCTCCATTAGGACCAAGTAAACCAAATACTTCTCCTTCTTCAATTTGCAATGATAGGTTATCAACAGCTGTCAGATTTCCATATTTCTTGGTTAAATTTTCAATCTTAATCATAATTTCATAATTCTTAGATTTTTATTTTCCTTTTTTTACTTTTAAGAAATAATTGATAAAAATGGAATTTTCCGTGAAAACTTCTTTTGATTAATGTAATTCCGTATCTTTGAGATTCTTATCTTGTTTCACCTTTAGTTCCCAAATAATCCCAATCACTATCAATACTATTCCTATTATAGATAATACAAGAAAAATTGGTAAATAGCCTCTAATAATAATTAGAATAATGCTTATCACGATTAAGATACATCCCGCTATTATTAGCCTTAATTTTATAGCATACATAGTTTCCATCTCTCAATTATAATTCTAATAAAAATAATTCTATAGTTATTAGCAAAATAATTAACTACGTATAAAAACAGATCCTCTAGAAAAATAATATTATGTATCTACTAACCCTACTATTTTTTTGTTTTATTGCGATTTAATGAATAAAATGAAAATAAAAATGGCAAAAAGATAAATTAATCACAGGCATCTTCATATTCATCAAATTTCAAAAATTATAAAATCTAAGATAATATAATATTTTCAGTTCAGTTAAAGAAGATTATAACAATTAAAAGAGATAAATATTAATCATGGATAAAGAAGATATTTGTTTCATGTCGGCTTGTGAGATGACCAACAAAATAAGATCACAGGAGTTAACGTCTTTAGAAATAACAGAAACCATAATAGAAAGAATTGAAAAAATAAATCCGATAATCAACGCCTATTGTACGCCTACATTCGATCTAGCACGAGATATGGCAAGCAAAGCAGATAAGGCAGTTAAAACCAATAGAAGTGGAGAGAATCTGGGATTATTACATGGAATCCCGATATCTTTTAAAGATCTGGAAACCACAAAAGGAGTTCGCACAACTTTAGGATGCAAAATTTATGAGAATTTTATCCCAAAAAGAGATAGCATTATTGTTAAAAGAATAAAGGATGCTGGAGCTATAATTTTAGGAAAAACCAATACACCATCTTTAGGCTATAAAGGAGTAACTGATAATTTAATTTTTGGAGCCACAAAAAATCCGTGGAATTTGGAAAAAACATGCGGAGGATCAAGTGGTGGTGCTGCCGCAGCTGTTGCTTCAGGTTTAGGACCACTAGCTACAGGATCTGATGGTGGTGGTTCGATAAGGATTCCTAGTAGTTTCTGTGGGGTATATGGGTTTAAACCGAATTTTGGGCGTGTACCACATGAAGATATGAGAGTTGTTGGTTCATTAGGTACTCTAGAACATAAAGGACCAATTGTAAGATATGTTGAGGATGTGGCATTAATGCTTGATGTACTAGCTGGAGAACATTATCTAGATAGATATTCATTACCTAAACCAAATTATAGTTATTTGGAGAAGTTATATGAATTATCAAATTATGTAAAGATTGGATTCTCTTTTGATCTAGGGTTCGCTGAAGCTTTAGATCCTGAAGTTAAAAAGACAGTTATGAAAAGTATTGAGAAATTTGAAAAATTTAACTGGCTAATCGAAGAAAGTGAAATTAAATTACAGAAACCATTAGAAACACATTGGATTTTATGGACAACTAGTTTTGCCCATAGGTTAAAACCTTATTTAGATCAATGGAAAGATAAATTAGATCCTCAATTAATTGAAGTAGTAAAGACTGGATTAAATTATAGTTTAGATAATATCAAATGGGCTGAAATTCAAAGAGAAATAGTATATGAGGAAATTTCTCGTTTTTTTAACAATTTTGATATTTTAATAACTCCTACTCTCGCTTGTTCAAGTTTTGATTTAGATCTTCAGTTTCCTAAAATTATTGACGGAAAAGAAGTAGGAGCGGGAGCATGGTTACCTTTCACTTACCCTTTTAATTTGAGTGGACATCCTGCAGCCTCTATACCATGTGGATGGTCAAGTGAAGGAGTCCCCATTGGAATGCAGATTATAGGCAAACGGTTAGATGATTTAAAAGTCCTTCAAGTTTCAAAAGCTTTTGAAGAAATATCTCCATGGCAAGATAAAAAACCTATCTTTAATTAAATTTGTCCAGCTTATAGCATTCCCTTTATTTTGTGATCATTTAAATTTTTCTAAATCACATTCTATATTATTACATTTTTTAGTATAAACATGTGGTGATAAAAATAAATAAAGAAGATATTTGTTTCATGTCTGCCTATGATATGAAGGATGCTATAATACGACAAGAATTAACTTCACAAGAAATTACTGATATAATAATTGAAAGGATTGAAAAAATTAATCCAATTATTAATGCATATTGCACTCCAACTTTCGATCTCGCAAGGGAAATGGCAAAAAAAGCTGATAAGGCTGTTATAAGTGGTGAAAAATTAGGTATATTACATGGAATTCCCACTTCTATCAAAGATTTATTCTTAACTAAAGATATTAGAACTACTTTCGGCAGTTTGATTTATGAACACAATGTTCCTCAGCGAGACGACGTAGCTGTAAATCGATTGAAAAATGCTGGAATTGTACTTCTTGGAAAAACGAATACACCTGAATTTGGATATGCTGGTGTAACACATAATTCTATATTTGGTAAAACACGGAATCCTTGGAAAACTGACAGAATTCCTGGAGGTTCTACTGGTGGGGGAGCTGCCGCTGTAGCATCAGGTTTAGGACCTTTAGCATTAGGAAATGATGGTGGAGGGTCAGTAAGGATCCCTGCTGGTTGTTGTGGAGTATTCGGGCATAAAACAAGTTTTGGGAGAGTTCCAGTCTATCCTAGAATAGAACTTCATGCTGAATCCTACGTTCATGTAGGTCCTATAGTAAGATACGTAAGAGATGCAGCGTTAATGTTAGATGCAATAAAAGGACCTCATGATGGAGATCGGTACAGTCTGCCAGAGGAAAACATTAAATATTCTGATTTCGTTTCTGAAAAACCGAATAATTTAAAAATTGGATATACTATTGATTTAGGATATGCAAAAGTGATTGACCCAGAAGTTGAGAAAAACATAATTAATTCTGCTGAAAAATTTGCCCAACTCGGTTGGACTGTTGAAAAAGCAAGCTTTAAAATGAGAAAGCCAGAAGTACCTTTTTATATACTCTATACAGCTGATTATGCTTTTGATTTAAAGCCTAAATTCAAGGAATGGGAAGAAAAGATCGATCCCGAATTAGTAAAAATGGTAAAAGCAGGCTTAAGCTATTCTGGTATTGATATAATGAGAGCTATGAGCCAACGTACCAAAATTTATGAAACTTTTTATAAATTCTTTAAAAGCTATGATATTCTAATAACTCCAACAATAGCTATACCTCCTTTTGAACTAGGAATTATGTTTCCACCAAAAATCAATGGAGAAAATGTATCCCCGACAGCATGGATGCCATTCTCTTTCCCATTCAACATAACAGGTCATCCTGCGGCATCTGTTCCGTGTGGATGGTCAAGTGAAGGTTTACCAATAGGTATGCAAATTGTTGGAAATAGATTTAAAGATCTACTGGTGCTACAAGTGTCTCAAGCATTTGAAGAAATTGCACCCTGGCAAGATATAAGACCTAAATTTGAATAATCCAAGTCAAAATTATTCTAATTATTTTTTTTTTATAATTAAAATGACTTCATATTTGAAGTGGTAATATAAGAAGAATCTCCTATAGTAATGCTTTTCTTGATTAAATCTTCTAATATTGAATAATCTCCGACAATACTCTCTGAAGATATAATTTTTTTCAAATTTGCTCCATCACCTATTACTGATTCTGATAATATACATTTCTCTATAACTACGTCATCACCAATAGATACATTTGGTCCAATGACGGAATCAGTTATTTTTGTATTTTTTCCTATAAATACAGGTGGAACAATTTTAGAATCGACTATATTATTCGATTGGAATAATTTTTCATATGTAGGATCTTGGACCTTTATTTCCCCTAAAAGTAAACGATTTCCTGCAATTAAAGTTTCAGGGCGACCAAAATCTAATATATCGCCCTTCATTTCATTAATTTTTAATTTAAAACCTTCTTCGATTAATTGCTGAACGATAGGAGTTAATTGATGCTCCTGTCCATTTTCAAGTATAACTTTACTTTGTTCCTCTAATAATTCAAATAAACGAGCGATCATACTCATTCCAAACAAATAAGCTCCTGATACAGCATAATTCGATTTAGGGTGTTTTGGTTTTTCCACGATATTCTTAACAGTTCCATTATCATCTAATTCAATTACACCGTAATATTGTGGATTATCAACCTGTTTAACATTTACGACACCATCACAGATATCCTGATGAAAATTCAACAAGATTTGTGAATAATCTTCGATGGGAAGCCTGTCACTCAAAAATATGAAACAATCATCATTTTGGGCAAGATCTTTTGCTAATAGAATAGCATCTCCAAGACCACTAAAAAATGGGACATCTGCTTCGTATCCTAGTGGTTCTTGCTCAATAAAATGCAGTTTAAAGTAATCCGAATGAACTTTTTTAAGATATTCCGTTATTTGTCGTTTTTTATACCCAACAATAAAACAAATATCTGTTCCTTTAGGAAATGAGTTTTTTAATTTTAGAAGAATATGATCAATTAATCTTTTTCCCGCTATTTTCAAAAATGCTTTCGGCTTAGAATATGTAAAAGGTTGTAGTCTTTTACCCACTCCAGCTATAGGACAGATAAGCCACATTTAATAGATTCAAAAGCTGTCTAATTCTTAATATAAAATTATAAAAATCGGTAAAATAAAAAGTATTTTGAATTTTATAGGTTATGTCAGAATTTTTTAATTATTTTATCTAAAATCTCGTAATATTCTCCTTCTTTTAGTTTTTCTTGAATTATATTTTTCAACTTTCTCAAATAGTAGTTATCTGAACTAGTTCTTGTTGTGCCATAAATTTTTTTATTTATAGCAACTCTAGTTTTCTCATCTAGAAACTTGGGGGGAATTGCCTTATAATTTTTAATCAATTCCTTCTTTTCATCACTTTTAATTGGCTTTTGTTCAATCTCTGCGCCAAGCATTGATGATAAATTTCTAATCCAAGTTTCAATTTTATCAATATCTCCTTTTAAATATGTTCTCTTATTTAGCCATTCTTTAAATTCAAGAACTTTACTTAATATCTTATCTTCCCCCGATTCATCACTTGATTTTTGGCTTTCTTTCTTCACTATATCTCGAATTTTCTTTTTTTTTAAATCTTGGACCTCGTCCTTAGTTAAGCGCTTAAATGCGGCTTCTCTTTTCATTCTCTCCTCTTTATTATCTTTGTCAGAAAGCCATTTTTCAATTGACATTTTACTCCTCACTAGTATTAAATTCCTATGTTAATAATTTGTTTTTTATTAAGTATTTAACAGAAACGAAAGATTTCATACTTACATTTTAATTTGGTTAAATTAAAATTAAGAATCATTTTTCATTATAATTAGCACGATGGTGATTAAAGGAGTAATTTTTGATTTTGGCTTTACATTATTTTATTTTGATAATCCTTCTGTTGAGAAGTATTATGAATGTTTTAAGAAAGGATTACTAAAATCAATCTGGGTTTTAAAAGAGAAACAAGTTTGGAATGAAACTTTGACAAATGAAGCTTTCATAAATAAATTTAGTAAACAAAGGCAATATTTCTTTAGAAAAAGCATTAAAACAAAAAATGAATTTCCTACGAGTATGATCTTTCAAGACGTTCTAGAATCACTTGAAAAGGAGGAAATTATTAAAAATTTAGATTTGTTAACTGATATAGCCTATGAAGAATTAGCCGAATTATATCATTCCTGTGAAGAGGAACAATGGGAACCCTTTGAAAACACTAAAGAGACATTAGCTGAATTAACTATCAGAAATCTAAAAATTGCCTTAATCTCTAATCATCCAAATCATAAAACAATAAAAAATGTGCTAAAAAAACATGATTTATTAAAATATTTTAACTATATAACTACATCCGCTAAATTTGGAAAAAGAAAACCAGATCCAAGTATTTTTTTTCATACAGTTAAGAAAATAGGGCTAGAAAAATTTCCTAATTCAGTTTTAGTATGTGGAGATGAATATGCTGATATAATTGGAGCTCAAAGAGCGAACTTACAATCAATTTTATTAGAGAGAAAATATAAATTTCCTTTTGAAAAAGAAATTGATGTATTAAATCTTAGGAAGATCAGTAATATTTCAGAAATTTTAAAATATATTGAATAGATTCAAGGAAAAGGCTCGAAGAGTTTAAATGTATGGCCCGGGGGGGATTTGAACCCTCGATATCTGGCTCCGCAAGCCAGCGCCCTATCCATACTAGACTACCGGGCCTTCTTAGTTTCTCATTAGATTTTTGATAATTATTTATTCCATTAAATATGTACCTAATAACTTTAATATTTCAATATTAAAAATGTAATCTAATACAAAAAATAAAAAAAATAGAAATAATTGGATTGATTCTATTATTCTCTTAAAATTTCCTTATAGAGATTTTCAATAAAGCCCTTAAAATTGTCTTTTTCATATTTGACATTGAGTAGGTGCCATAGTATTTTTGGAATGTGTTTTTGTTCTTCATATATCGGAATCAGTTTAATTAAACCTTGTTTTCTCATTTGGAAGGCTGCTTGCCATTCATCTTTTACGGCATTAGATTTTATCGAATTTTCACTGCAAAAGAGTAAGAAAGTATTGCTTACTTCTAACGTTTCATCCATGAACTCTACAATGTTTGCTTTGCTGTCTCTTTCCCAATATGAAACTTGGTTGATTTTTGGAAACTTTTTTAGTTCTTTTACTATTTTTTTTATTTGAAAATAATCCCTGTCAACAGTAGAATAACTAATAAATAGATTATATTTCTTTTCTTCGTCTCTTGTTATCATAGGAGGAACTATAGTCTCTTCTTTCATTCTTTTTTCAGTTTTACTAATCTCTTCACTTATAATGGGTTTAGCAATTCCTTGGATTTCTTTACATTGTTCCACTCTTTCAATAGCTTTATTAAAAATATCAAAAAAATCATACATATCCGCTATATCTTGAATTTTTCCTAAGTTTTTGTACGCTAAATCAATTTGCCTTTCTCTTATGAGATAATCTGCAAATTCTAATTTAGTTTCAAGTTTTTTTCTTATTTTTTCCCTTTTTTTCTCACTTATTTCTTTTTTCTTAACTCCCGCAAATGATCTTCTCTTTTTTATGATTAAGGCACTACCTGTAATTCCAATAGCACTTATTGCAATAATCAGAATTATTAAAATAATCTCAAAAGGGAATTTACCTCCTGGTCCCTTTGGAAATGAAAAATCTTCTATTATATTTTCTAATCCACTTATAAGATTATAAGGTATAAGATTATTAATAAGATCATTATCAGTAATATTATTATAATTCGATTCTTGAATATATACCCCCACAGCATTGTTATTAATAATGTTATTGGTAATATTATTGTAATCACTATACAGTAATAGGATTCCATTAATTGTGTTATTATTAATGGTTTCAACGTTATTAAAAATCAAATTATGGTCACTATAGAAAAGAAAAATCCCGCTTTTATTATTTGAATTTATTGAGTTTCTTGTTATAATAATATATTGACAATAACTCAAAACAATACCATTCCCTTTATTGAATGAAGAATTGCAATCGATAATTAATCCATTCATTACATGATCTAGTACAATTCCTCCATCAAAGGTTCCATCACTTGAGTAATAAAAAGAACTATTGCTGATAACAAAAGTTGCATTCGAATTTTGAATGGTTAAACAATTACTTGAATTTTGTCCGTCAATTCTTATATAATCAATTATATAAGGATCCGTTAAAGTTCCATTTCCCGAACACCAATCTTGTGAGACTGCTTCCATCCATGTATAATCTCCTCCCCCCGTATCATCGATTACAAAAGGATCAAGATACCAATAAGTCTCAAAACGTATTTTTTCTATAAAAACTTGTTTATATGATGTAAATCCTCGAATATCACTCATATAAAATCTAATTGTTACAGAACCTATTGCGGTATTATTCCATAAACTCTGATTTATTGTTCCAATAAGAGCTGTGAAGGTTTGATTAGTTATACCATTGTCTAATGTGTACCACATTGTATCATTATATCCACCATCCAATGAAAGGGTATATGATGGAGCTACATCCCCAAATTGCTCGCTTGATAATGGTGAAACAATGGAAAACCTCGGTGCATCCCACCAAATAGGAAAGTTGTCTTGAGCGCCAACTGTCCCCCCTATATCTGCGTATGGAGCATCTCCAATCCCATCATCATTGTCATCTACTCCTGGATAATCATCCCAATAGTTTCCGATTATACTATTATCCCATTTATTGGTATTATTGGTACCTTCATCATAACCATTTATATTATTGTCAATAAAATTATTTAGAAAAATTGAATTATTCATACTATACGCATCTAGGTGAACTCCTGCCATACCATTGCTGCTAACATTATTATTTATTATTTTATTTTTTTCAGCACGATTAGATACATATGACGAAAATTCTATTCCATAAATAGTATTATTATAAATTGTATTCTCGATTAACTTATTAGTATTACTTTCTTCAATTTCAACGCCATATCCAATGTTATTAGAGAAATTGTTTCTTTTAAAGATATTATCATCACTATTGTAAACCCAGATCCCTGCAAATGCATTTCTAACTGCGGTATTTTCAATAATAGTATTGTTAATACTCCCTCCTTGAATAAGAATCCCGCTATAAACATGATCTTTTACAAAATTATTTGATATTGTGTTATTTATGCATTCTTGCCTTAGAACAATTCCATGCTGATTATTATTAATTGCGGTATTATTGTGAATTATACAATAATCATTAAAGGATTCAAAAACAATACCTGTACGGCCATTATCTCTAACGATATTGTTAGTAACATTATTATAATCTCCATCTCCTTGGAAAAAGATACCCTCAAAATTGGAATGAACTGTATTGTTGTGAATTTTGGCATTGTAAACGTCATATAAATACATACCACAATCCCATTCACCAGAATTATAAATGGTACAGTTTTTAATAATGAAGTAGACGCTTGAATACCATATCTCAATACAGTTTCCTGTATTTAATCCATCAATAATAATATTCTCAAGAATATATGGATCTGATTTAGTCCCAGAACCTTTACACCAATCGTAGGTTGCATTAATTGTTGCCCAATCATAAGTACCAACCGCTGTATCATCTATATAAATTGGTGTTCCTGTAAGATTCCAATAATTAGCAATTTTTAAAACAAAACTATCATTTTTTTCGCTAAATCTGTTAGAACTTGTGCTATTATTGAAGATTTGATATGAGAAGATATTTAAAACAGATAGAATTACGAGTGATACACATGTGACTTTGATTTTATTTTTTACCTTCATTATTATTTCGCTTTTTAAGATCTTATAATATCCACTATGACATTTTTATATTTAAATTCTCCATTCGAAGATATTTTTAAATTGTATTTAGACAAAATACCACTATTGCATTATAGTCAATTATCCATAACAATTAAATAGGATATTAACCAAATGACAATTAACTAACGGAATGTTGGTATATTGAAATGAAGTCCAAGCAAAAAAGGCATATTTATGTTTTAATGATTGGATTCATAATTTTATTAATAAATACATATCTAATCGATTTCCATAAACAAATATTAAATAATGATAAGATTACAGAAGAGACTTCTCATTTTCAATTAAAAAGATCAGGATACTGGGTATTTAAGGATACAACCATAATTATTGATGATACTCCCTCATATTGGCCAGGTTCAATAAATTGGTCAACTGCTGCAACTCAAGATTGGTGTTCTGGAACTGGAACTATAAGTGATCCATATGTGATTGAAAACATTACAATGATTGGTTATGAACAACAAGCATGTATCTGGATTATGGAGTCAAATGCACATTTTATTATCCGAAATTGTACATTTATGAATGCTGGTCAAGGACTTGATATTTGGGATTCATATGGAAGAATCATTAATAATACTTTCATGAATAATTCAAATGGAGTATCTTTTAGTTATTGTCAAGATTTTGTTGTTACCCAGAATAAATTTATCGAAAATAACGTAGGATTAGGCATCAGTCAGGGAGATAATTACACTATTTCTGAAAATTCATTTAAACATAATAGATATGGATTGGAAATGGTTAACGACGTCACAAATAGTTTGATTTATGCGAACAATTTTCAAGATAATAGCTCAGGGATCTATCTTTTCATTATGAATGGTGTTAATAATAATTTTTCATCTAATATGCTAAATGATTGCGGATTTTCTTATTATTATGATGAGGGATTCCCCGTTTGGGCTCAGACTACGACAATAGAAACCACAAATTTAGTAAACAATAAATCTCTTTATTTCTATTATAATCAATCAAATTTAAATTCTGTTAATTTTACTAATGCGGGTCAGGTATTACTGATACAGTGTAATAATTCCCAGATATCAGATTTAAACATATCAAATTGTAATATAGGAATTTATGTAGATTCAAGCAAAAATAATACTATAACAAACTCAAATTTTACAAGGAGTGCAATTTATGTAAGCTATAGTAAAAATATAACTGTAAATAATAATATTGTATCTGATCATCCTTCCGCGGGGATTGCATTATATTTTGACATAGGATGTAATTTAACAAATAACAAATTGTCTAACTGTGGCTATTGGATCGGTGGAGTTACAAAACAACTTCATCTTAATAATATTGATACTTCAAATAAAGTAAATAAAAAACCACTGTATTTTTATACTAAAAAAACGGGATTGAACTCTTCGAATTTCACAAATGCTGGTCAGATAATTTTAGTGGGATGCGAAAAATCATATATTAGGGATTTAAATCTTTCAAATTGCTATACCGGAATTATGGCATACAACTGTAATAATAATACGATTTCTAATATATCATCGAGTAGTAATCAAAATGGATTATCTTTTGATAATTGTAGTAATAACAGGATTTTTTACTGTCACATTAGAAATTGCTATTATAATGGGATGAGTTACTATAATGGCAAATTTAATTTGATTAAAGGGTGTACTTTTTCAAAATGCGGAAGTAATGGTCTATCTGCATATGGAGATGAAAATATTATTACAGAAAATATTTTTGAAAATAACATTCGTTGGGGAATACGTGTCAGTGGAGATTATAATAATATTACTAATAATAAAATATCAAATAATTTTGATAGTGGATTAAGTATAGCAAATACTGGGAATGTGGTATTATATAACAATATTACTCATAATCGAGCGTCTGGAGTAGAAGTAACAGGATTATACCATTATATAGCAAAAAATAATATTTCCAATAATGAGCAACATGGAATTCGTCTAGAAAATGCTAATGAAAATACCATTTTAGATAATGAGGTTTCTGAAAATAAGGATAGTGGGATATTTTTATCTTCATGGTGTGATGATAATGACATTTTTGATAATGACTTTCAATTCAATGATGAGTTTGGGATATTTCTGCACGATGATACTAATTTTAATACAATTTATAGAAATAATTTTACAGAGAACCAAGTGAATGCTGAAGATAATGGGATATTAAACGTTTGGGATAATGGAATTATTGGTAATTATTGGGATGATTATGTTGGTAATGATACCAATGATGATGGGATTGGAGACACTCCTTATACAAATATTGGAGGTAATGCTGGTACACAGGATGATTATCCAATCTGGTGGGATCCTCCTGCGTTTTCCATTATATCACCTATAGCAAACCAAATGATAGGAGGGAATGCACCTGGCTTTATAATCGAAATAGATACTGGGGTTCCAGACTCTATGTGGTATACTCTAGACATTTTACTAACTAAATATTTCTTCATCTCTAATAGCACTATTAATCAGGGTGCCTGGGATTTAATTCTTAGTGATACTGTTACCATTACATTTTATATTAATGATTCAGCAGGTTTAATAGTATCTAATGACGTATCTGTAAAGTTGGATAAAATAAATCCAATAATCATTATAAATTCACCATATCAAAATGAAGAATTTAGTGTAACAGCTCCATCATTTAATGTTATTGCCATAGATGATTTTTTAGATGAGATATGGTATACTCTTGATGGTGGGATAACAAATCATTCATGTGGCCTCTCAGGACAAATAGATCAAATACTATGGGATATATTACCCGGAGGTACTCATAATCTCCGATTTTACGCGAGTGATACAAATGGAAATGTAGGTTTTTCTGAAGTAACCATTATAAAAACCGTCGAATCTGTAATCCCTGGTTTTGATCTTTTTCTCATTTTTCTTACTACTACCGCATTAATATCTTTAATTAGTATTATGTGGTATTGGAGGAAGGAAATAATTTTCAAGGATTAAAAAAAAATAACTAATTTTTTTCTTTTTTTATTATTATCCTAAGAGTCTAAAAATAAAATCAATTATAATTTTGAGTTCTACTCATAGTAATTCTAATTATTGTATTATTTTTGATATGGATGGTGTACTTGCTGATACAGGTCCTATTCATTTTGAGAGTTGGGTGAAACTAGGAAAAGAAATTGGGATAGAATTTACAAAAGAATTTTTTGATTTAACATTTGGTCAACAATCTCACACAATCACTCGGAAATTAGTAGGTACAAAAGTAGATGAAGTCCAAATTGAAAAGTGGGCTGAATTTAAGGAAAAAAATTATCGAGAAATGGTAAGAGATAGATTAAAACCATTACCTGGAGTTATCAAAATTTTAACTGATTTAAAATTAAAGGGATTCAAATTAGCTGTAGGGTCAAGCGGACCTGCTGAAAATGTAGATCTTCTTTTAAATAGTTTAAAAATTAAAGATTTATTTGATGTTATTGTGACAGCAGCAGACGTTAAGAAAGGAAAACCAGAACCGGATGTTTTTTCAATTGCTGCAAATACTTTAAACATAAAATCAGAAAATTGTCTTGTCATTGAAGATGCACCTGTAGGTATAGAAGCTGCTACAAGAGCAGGAATGCTATCGATTGCGCTTACAACTACTCATAATAAGCAAGAATTGACTGGAGCTCAGCTAATCATAAAGGATTTATCTGAAATTAATCTTGATGATATAATGAGTATACTCAATCTAAAATAAAAAATCAAGAAAGTGAAATATCATATTAGATTCTATTAATTAAATTAAAATAAATTCATATAAGAATTAGAAAAAGTGGTAAATAGATGTTAAAAACAAAAGTTACAGAAATGTTAGGATTAGAATATCCAATCTTCTGCGGGAATATGATGAATATTAGTTATCCTAGTTTTGCTGCTGCGTGTTCAAATGCTGGTGCCCTTGGAATCATGGCTTCAGTGATGTACAGAAAACCAGAAGAATTACGAGAAGCACTTATAGAGCTTAAATCTTTAACAAATAAACCAGTTGCAGTGAATGTAAATTTATTTCCTATGTTAAAACCAATTAAACAGATTGATCATGTAAAAGTAATGCTAGATGAGGGAATTAAAATTATTGAGACTTCTGGTCATCAAGCGCCTGATAAATATATTCCTTTGTTTAAGGAATACGGGGTCACATGGATCCACAAATGTGCAGGTACAAGATACGCACAAAAGGCAGCTTCATTAGGCGCTGATATAGTAGAAGTAGTTGGTTGGGAAAATGGTGGTGCTACAGGACGATATGATATTGGGACATTAGTATTAACTCCTGCTACAATTGATGCGATTGACATACCTGTCGTAGCGGGGGGTGGTATTTCGGATGGTAGGGGTGTAGCTGCAGTATTGGCTTTAGGTGCAGAAGCGGCACTTATGGGAACTCGTCTTATGGCAACTCAAGAATGTCCTATACATGAAAATTTAAAACAAGCTTTCATAAAAGCTTCTATCTATGATACTAGGCTTATAATGCGATCGCTTAATGCTACTCATCGAGTATGGAATAATCCAGCGGCACAGAAAGTTGTCGAGTTAGAGAATTCGAAGAGTGATCAAATGGAAATATTTAATGCTGCTGCCGGTGCTAAATCTAAGATGATGTATGAAGAAGGTAATCTGGATGTTGGTGTAGTTTCTGTTGGTCAGGGTGTAGGTCTTATTCATGATATACCGACTGTCAAAGATATGATTGAGCGAATTATGAAAGAAACTAATATGATCATTCAAAATCTCGCTAATAAATAAATTGAAAATTTTGCGGAAAAAAATGAGTTCAACTAAGGATGCAATGAACAAATGGTTTGGTAATTTTCCACCAAGGTCATTTGCAGATGATGTTTGCTATCTAATTGGAGGATTCGCGAATGTCAGTGTGATAAAAACCAATGAGGGTTTAGTAGTTTTTGATTTATCAAGTAGGGTATTTCATCATAAAGTATTCGATAACATTAGAGAATTTTCCGATAAGCAAATAAAATACATCATTTATTCTCATGGGCATTATGATCATTGCTTTGGATACGCGTCGATCATTAAAGAAATTGAGAAAAAAGGCTGGGAGATGCCACAAGTTATTGGGCACGAAAACATTTTGGATAGATTTGAGAAATATAGGGAATTAGATAAATATCACATTTGGATAAATAGACAACAATTTTCATCAATAGGAAAAATACCAAAAGAGGGTGTTTCTGCACATGACACTATCAATCCAACAATTATCATTCATGGAAATGAAAATTATAAATTTAAATTAGGCAACTATTCTTTTGAGCTTTATCATGATAAAGGGGAAACAGACGATAGTCTATGGATGTTTTTTCCTGAAAAGGAAGTATTATTTCCGGGTGAGTTAGTTTCAAATCCTACATTCCCGAATGTCGGTAATCCTTTTAAAGTTCAACGTTACCCTAAGCAATGGGCAAAAGCTATGGATAAAATGTTGGAAAAAGATGCTATGTATTTAGCACCGGGTCATGGACCGCTAATAGAAGGTAAGAAAAATGTTCAAGAAGCATTATCAATCAGATCAGAGATAATGCATTTTGTTTATGATGAAATTGTTAAAAGATTAAATGAAGGAAAATGGTTTGAACAAATCTACCATGAAATGCTTGAAATTTACCCTAAAAAATTCAAGAATCATAGGTATCTAGTTCCTGCATATGGTTGTTATCGATTTGCGATACATGCTGTATATAGACTTTTTCATGGGTGGTATACAACTGGAAATCCAACAGATCTGTTCCCTGCTAGATCTAAGGAAATTGCAAAAGAATTTTTACTTATAAGTGATGAAGGTAAGTATCTTTCTCACGCTGAAAATCTATTTCAAAAAGGAAAACTCCAATTGGCTTTACATATTCTTGATATCATAATTAAAGGTTCAACTACTAAAGATAGTATTTTTTTCAAGGCATGTTCTTTAAAGGCAAAGATCTTATCTCAAAAAGAAAGAGAAGAAACGTCATTTATAGCAAAAAATATACTGAAAAATGGAATTCACGAATTACAAAAAATAATAGAAGAACAGAAAAAAAAAGATTAGATGAAGAAATCTAATGAATGACGAGGAAATAAAAGAGCTTTTATGGATAAGTGGATTGAAGAACGCAGTTAATTTTGAAGGTAAACCAAATAAAAAAGCAATATTGGGGAAACTTATGGCATCAAGACCTGATTTACGTTCCCAAGTGAAATCAATAATCCCAATATTAGACATTATCATTTCTGAAATCTCAAATTTAACTGTTAATCAACAAAAAGAAAAATTGTTAGAATTAGATCCTCATGCACTAGATAAGAAAGAAAAAACAGAAGAACAAAAAGAATTGCCAGATTTACCAAATCTTTCTAAATTTAAGAAAGTTATTATGCGTTTAGCTCCTTATCCAAGTGGAGCACTGCATATTGGCAACGCAAGGATGATAATATTAAATGATGAATATGTTAAAAGATATAATGGTGATCTTATTCTTTTTTATGATGATACCATTGGAAGCCCAAAATCATTGCGAAACAGTCCTAAAGCAAAATACGTCTTACCAGAAGCCTTTGATCTAATTAAAGAAGGATTAGAATGGTTAGGAGTAAAATATACAAAAATTTTCTACAAAAGTGATCGCTTAGAAATTTTTTACGAATATTGTGAAAAATTAATTAAAGATCAGATGGCTTACGTCTGTTTTTGTACTGCTAATGAATTTAGAGAAAAATACAAAAAAATAAAAAAAGATTGCCCACACAGGAACCAATCGGTTGAAAAGAATTTAGAAGAATGGAAGGCTATGCTCCAAAAAAAGTATCATGAAGGTCAAGCTGTAGTAAGATTAAAGACCGGAATGAATCAAAAAGATCCCGCCTTACGTGATCAAATTATTATGCGGATTTCTGAAGCAGAACATCCAAGAGTTGGTAGTAAATATACAGTATGGCCAATGTTAGAGTATTCTTGGGCTATTGATGATCATTTAATAGAAGCTTCTCACATATTAAGAGGTATTGATTTAGTTAAAGAGGGTATCATTGAAGAATTTATTTGGGATCACTTTGGGTGGAAGAAAGCTGAATTACTATATTATGGAAGACTTAATTTTGCAGATATGAAATTAAGCAAAACTGAATCAAGGAATAATATTCAAGAGGGAATTTATGATGGATGGGAAGACCCTAGAACATGGAGTTTACAATCCCTTAAAAAACGTGGAATAAAACCTGAAGCATTAAGGAAAACTTTATTGGAACTAGGTATGTCTCAAACAGGGATAACATTTTCCGTAAATTGGCTCTATTCAAAAAATCAAGATATTATAGACGAAATCTCCAATCGATATTTTTATGTTGAAAACCCTGTCTTAATCACTATTGATGACATTCTTGAAGAGGAGTATCTGGCAGAACCTTTACTAAATCCGACAGAACCGAAAAAGGGGAATAGAAAGATAAAATGCGTATCAATAAACAACAAGCTGAATATATTAATATCTTGTTCCGATGCAGAAAAAATGAAGTTGAATCAAAAAGTAAGGTTAAAAGATTTAATGAATATCAAGATTAACTCAATTGATTTAAATAATAAGAAAATAAATGCTTCATATCATAGTAAAGAATTGGATCGAGACTTTTCTATTATTCATTGGGTTCCTCAAGATGAAAATATAGAAATATCAATTCTAAAGCCAGATGGGATAATATCAAAAGGAAATGGTGAAATAAATCTTTTAAAAATACCTTTGAATCAAACAATTCAATTTGAACGATATGGATTTGTAAATCCTATAAAGTTAGAAAATAATCGTCTTTTCTGTTATTTTACTCATTAATTTTTGTAATTGAAATCAAAAATTATGAATTCAAATATTTTACTACTTTATTTTAATATCAAGACTTAAATAACTCATCAAAATATTATGATTTAATGGAAGTAAAGGATAAAATTTTAATAACTAACTAGCCATAATTTACTCTGATATATACAATTATGGAGTAATTTTTAAGAGAATATTCATTCTTATGAACTCATTTATGCCTTGCAAGAAATGCGGAAGCGGATTACCTATTATAAAGGGTTCAGAAACTCAGTGTCCTTATTGTGGAGCAAGAACATTATATATGGAATCTGTTTATTCTCTTAAACATTATTTATCTGAAATTTTAAGCCTCTCCTTATCTAAAAATGAAAAACCAGTTAAAAATTCAGAACTTGAAAGAAGAAAATCTTCAATTGAATCATATTTCTATAGTCTTAACTCAGATTTCAATGAATACAGACATCTCATTATAACTAAATTAGATGACATAGAAATTAATCCTTTTAGACTTTTTAATTCAATTCGTTCTGCGGGTAATTTAGAAGTTATTATTGAATACTATCTAATACCTTATATCAAAGATAATAAAATTAAAAAGAAATTTGAAGATTTTAGACATAACTCTTATATTATCAATAAATCATTACTTGGCTTATATTATAGTTTTTTAGCTAAAAATTCAGTATATCCTGAGAGATGTGCTAATTATTACCATTTTGTAGAAGTAAATTATCAGAATATTGTGGATTATTGTAATATTGTTCATTTAGAGAATGATAATAACCAAATATATGAGAAAAAGGAAATATATATCATTCTTACTGAATTTGCTGCGATATTAAGAAAGCTTCTAAATAACAATCCTAAATATTATTCTGACAAGTTAGAGAGTTTACTTAACAAATTAATTGAAGTTAAAGCTGATAATTTTCAAAAAATTAATTTATACAATCAAATAGAAAATATTTACCGACTAGAGCGTAATACACTCGAAGTATTAGACAAAATAAAGATAGACTGTCCATTGTTATCTACAGATACTTTGGAAGAGAGTATTATTTTTAATAAAGAAAACAATCTTGAAAAGTTAAACACTGTTGGGAATTGGATAAAAAGAGCTTCTGAACAATATCAAAAATATCAAAGAAATTTATTGAAATTACATTCTGGAAAATTAATTAATTATTTAGAATCTTATCGCACAGAATTTATTAATTATAAAAATAAAAATTTAAGAAAATTCAATATATTGTTAGAAGCAATGATATCAAAGGCTTTTGAAGCCTATATCTCTGAAGCTGTTGAATTATTAAATTCGTTAAGCGATTTTTTACAGGACATTACTCATTTCGAAAAAATTATAGAGAAATTTGATAGTGAACATAAGAATTTGGTTCAATTAGATGAACTCTTAGAATCCTTTATTAAGGAAATTTTTGAAAATCTATTACTTCAAAACTCTGAGTCTGAATATTATGATAAATTTCAATCAATTATTTCTGTCAAACATTCAGAATTTGATAAAATTATCTTAAAAAGTATTAATTATATGCTTCAAGAGTTTGAAGAGTTAAGAAATAAGCAAAATTTATCTTTAAAAGAACAAAAAAATCAATTTGGTTTAAAATTCAAACCTTATCTTCAAAAACTCATTGATATAAGTTTTGATCTAGATGAAAAAACTATACCATATCCTATTTTTATAGATCTTAACGTACAGAATAAAAAACTCAAACTAGATCATCCAGAAAATATTTCGGTTATAATTGAGAACCCTAACTTAAGTGAAATTAAGGATATAAAGATATATTTCTTTATGTCTGATTCTTTTGAATCTAAGCTAGAGTATACAAGGATTAAAAGGTTAAAAGCTAATGAAATGACTAAAATCAAAACTAAAATCATTCCAAAGAAAAAAGGCAAATTTCTCTATATGGTAATGGCTGAATATCAACATATAAATAAAACATTTTGGATGCCTTCAATAAAACTTAAGTTAAAAGTTGAGAAAGCCGAAGAAATTATACCCTATAATTATCATCAGACTGTAAATCATGGAATTTATCAGACTGATTTGAATATCATAGAGTATTATAGTTTATAAAAGATAAACTCTATTAAATTAACCATTTTTTCGATATTTATGAATTTTCATTAGAAATGCAAAGTTTTTAGTAATTTAAAGTGTTTTTGTAGTTTAATAATGAATGATAAAGAAGCTCAAGATAATAATAAAAATCAAAAAGATGCTTCCCATAAAGATGGAACAGAACTAAAGAGTGATAAATGGCTATTTTGTCCTGTTTGTGGTAATAAAATACCCAGTATTCAAAAACTTAAATTTTGTATAAGTTGTGGGACGAATCTTGAGTATCTTAAGGAACATAAAACTTTAAAACAAGAAGAACTTAGGAATCCTTATATTATATCTTCTCAATATCCTCAATATCGTGTTCCTCGAGTTTCTTATGGACCAAAGAAAATTCCTGATGATGAGATAACCAATCCTAAAAATTATAATTTATGGGGGACTAAAGCCTCTATTGGAATTCCATTAGGTGCATTCCTTATAATGAATTTTTTAACTGCTGGGATTTTAATAATTTTGATCTATACGTCATTTGATATAGAATTATTATATAATATCATTTCTAATCCATATTTCTTAATTTTTAGTTCCTTCTTTGAAATAATATTTATTGTAGTTCCAATTAGTTATGTGACCAAATACCTCCAAAACCCAAATTTAGAAAACAGATTAGGATTATTAGGATTTACAGTACGAGGATTCGGAAAAAGTAAGATAATAAAAGAAATAGTATTGGGTTTAGCATTTGCAATAGTTGGACTCTTTTTGGTTGCAGTGGTGTCTTTTCTAACTGAAATTATCCTCGAATTATTCCTTGGCATTGAGATCGTAAGAACCGTTAGTACTACTACTAGCGATATAGAATATATTATTGGCTCTTCAGATATTCTTAGCATCATTCTTTTATCCGCAGTGATGATCCTAATTATTGGAACATCTGAAGAGATCTTATTTAGAGGATTTATGCAAAAAGGATTGGTGCGGAGTTTAGGTAACAAAGCAGGGCTTATAATTACTGCACTAATTTTTGCATTAATTCACGTATTAGGAGTAATCACGATGTTTCTTGAGGATCCTTTAATCTTACTAGTTTCATTTCTTTTATCTTTTATTCCATATTTTGCAATTTCACTATTATTAGGTTTTATATATTATTGGAGAAAAGAAAATTTATTAGCAGTTATTGTTACCCACGGCGTGTACGACGCCCTAACAATCATTTTAGGTTTTCTAGTATACAATTTTTTTTAGACATTTTTCTATTCTAAAGATGATGTTACAGAAATTTGAATTAGCAGCAAAAGATAAAGAAAGAAATATTGGAATAGGATTAGGAAAATCTGAAGTCCATAACCAAAAAATCTTAAAAGCAAGTTTAAGTTTTTTACAAGAATACAAATCAAATGTATTTTTATTTGGCACTGAAAAAAAAATTGTTGAGCTCATTAAGCCATCTCATAAAGTTAACATTAAATCACGAATGAAATTTGTTGAATGCCAAGATCCTGAAAATTATATTGTGGAATTTTTGGAAAAGAATGCAATTGATTCAATTGTACGTGGGTCTTTAAATTCAAATAAATTTCTAAAGAATCTTAAAATAAAACTTAATATAAAAACAATTAATAGACTAGCCCTATTAGAAACTGTTAATGGACATCAATTCTTCTACGGTCCAGTCGGAATTGATGAATGTAATAATTTTAATAAAAAAATTGCATTTTTAGAGGCAGCTTTTAAAGAATTGCATAGAATTAATGTAGTACCTAAAACCAGTATATTGAGTGGTGGAAGAATAGGTGATCTTGGGAGAGATGTTAAAGTTGACCAAACTATTCAAGATGCTGAAAAAATTGTCAAATTTATGAAAGAGAAATATAAGGATCTTAACATTTCCCATGATGAAATACTGATAGAAAAAGCGGTAGAAGATAAAGCAAATCTAATCTTAGCTCCAAATGGCATCTCTGGAAATTTGATTTACCGTACATTGGTTCATTTAGGTGGAGGTAAAGCATATGGTGCTATTTATATGGGATTAAAAAATCCTATAATAGATACTTCTCGAGTTGGAAAATTCTCTGAGATTTATGGTGCCTTAATATTAGCACTTGCTCTCACTAATTGATTCGCGCTTTAAATTTTAAAGAGGTTCTCTATTATACCGCCAAATATATAAAAAAAATAAGATGAATTTTTTTTTAAATTTATGTTATAAGCCCTAGAATTCCCGCAAGAAGTACTATTATTCCACCTATCCAGCTAGCAAATATTATTAACAAAATCCCAATAACCGTAAGAATAGATGGAGTATATTGTATTGGTTTTATTCCTAACAATAAAGCAAATATGGCAAAAACGAGAGCAATAATTTCCGTGTAAATATTAAAACTCCAAAAATTCAGAATCCCTATCATATGTAATAGAGACTCTATTAGTGCAACTATACCACCAACTAATGCTACGAAACACATGACTTTATCTGATCTTTGTAACTCACTCCATAGCACTTTTATCTCACATCATTTTTTTTGTATTTTTGATCAAAAAATAGCCCAAATCCACTTATAAATTTTCACTAAGTAGATAAGATTCCGTTAATATAATGAGTATAGTATTAAGTGTTTTTAAATAATGATACTAAGAATATTTATCTATTATATAATTCTGTAAAGAACACACATATTTTTCTAAATTTAAAGTTAAAATTCTTTGTTCTACCTCCCGAAGATAACTAACATCTAAATTATTAAATAATCCCTTTAATTTGCTAATCACATCAAATAATTCTACAATAATATTCCAATCATTTGCCCATTCATAATCTTGAATATCTTCTAAACCTATAATTATAATTACCTCCTAATCTGTTTTATAACTTTTGAGTGATTGATAATAATGCTTAATAATAAAAGTTTAGATACTAAAAGAGAAGTAATTTATTATAAATTGGGTAATATAGAGATTCTCCTATAAAAGAATTTATGGGAGAAGGGGAATTGAACCATCGATCACTTGGCTCCTATTTTTTTTTTATTTTAAATATAATCATATCAATAATATAGTAAATTGAATACTAATACGATTCTATTTTAAAAATGAGATTATATAATAATCCTGAGAAAGAAGAAAGAGAATGCAGTAAATGTCATCAGATTAAACATTATATCGAATTTAAAAATAGGTCTGATTATCCTCATATCAAACGTTCAATTTGCAAAACATGTAATATTAAAATGGAAGTATATCGCTTACAGATAAAGAGTTGGATAAATAAAATTCATGCTTTTAGATTTGTTACTAATGGTTTAATCAAATGTAAATTCTGTAATGATGGTGGAATTGAAAATCTTCCAATCTTTGATTTTCATCATCCTAGCACTGAATTGTCCACAGAACTAGCTAGAGAAGAAGGATTTTGGAGAAGCATTAGGTATAAATCATGGGCTAAAATTAAAAATGAATTAATCAATCAAAGAGTAATTGCAATTTGTAGAAATTGCCATGCAACGATTGGAGCATCATTTTTCAATAATTATGTTGTAATTATTAATCATTTAAATGACCCAAAACTAGTTACACCAAATATAACTCCAGTGAAGTATGTTAGAAACGAATTAAAAACTTATATTAGAAAAAAAAAAATTTTTCTTGAATTATGGGATGGAAGATGTTACAATTGTGGCTTCGGAATAACAGAGGACAATATTGAAAATTTACCTGCTCTTGAAACGCATCATTTAGATCCAAAAAGAAAATCCTTTCATAATTTTCATAAATTATGTTTCCTAAATTCAGATATAGATAAACTCAAGAAGATATTATTAGAAGATAATTGTATTTGTTTATGTAGTAATTGTCATATTTTGGAACAATCAACTTTTTTTATTGAAAACAAAAAAGAAATTTTTAGAAGATATAAACAAAAATTTTGCTAATCATTATGGGAGAGGGGGGAATTGAACCCCCGACCACTCGGCTTCTGTAAATCATGCCTAAGCATTGATTTACCCCAGCCGATTCTATTTGGTAAGATAGATTCTAACCAATGTATCATACCAAGCTAGACTACCCTCCCATTGAGAAAAGGGTCATCCTTATCAAAATTTTGATGTTTTTATAGCGTAACATAAATGTTACATACTTTAAAATCTTAAATTCTATTTATTTTTAATGATGCTTAATACTTATACCAATAATTTTTAAATTATTTAGAGAGTTTTTATTCTTATTAATTCTATTTGAAAATTTAATAATTTGTTATATTCATGAGGTCTAGAAAACCGTTTTTAATATTCTGGCCACAATATTTTGATATAAAAAGAAGTAGAAGTAACGGTAGACGATTATCTAGAAAATTCGCTGTAGAAAAAGTGAATTTAGAGGAAATAGCAAATGCTGCCAAAAAATTAGGATATGATGCTGAAATTGAACGGAACTATAGATATTCTAGGACATGGTGGGATGATCCTGGAAGGGTTTTAATAAATTCAAAAGGGAAAAAGAAAACAAAATTATTGATAGAACTAGCTAAAGAAATTAGAAAAACACACACAAAGACCTAGATTTCAAATTATGCATGAATTTTCATTCGCTTACAATATTTTTAAGGTTGCTGAAGCTACAGCAATCAAATACAATGCTAAAAAAATAACTGAAGTATTACTAGAAATCGGAGAATTAACACTTATAGTTCCTGAGCTACTTCAACGTTCTTTTGAAATTGCTACTAAAGGTTCAATAGCAGAGGGAGCAATATTGAAGATTACAATAACTCCAGGGAAGATTAAGTGTCGTGAATGTAGCAAAATCTCAGAGGTAACTTTAACTCATGAAGCACAATTAACTGGACTTCAATTATTTAAATGCTCACATTGTGGAAGTAATAATACAGAAATAATTGAAGGAAAAAAGGCAAATGTCAAAAATATTAAAATTCAAGAATAGATCCTAATTTTATGAAGAAATAAGAACACCGTTCAAAACTCCGTGCTGTCCAGGTCTTGAACTAATTTTCACATTTCCTAATTCCGTTTCAACAACAGCACCCTTTGTTAAGACATGTCTACGATTCAAATCTTTAGAAGCACGATTCTCTTCAAAGCCTAAAATTCTTACTTTTTGAGTTTTATTTGTATTAGGATCGGTAACATTTATATATTGCGAGGCAAATAATTTAAGTTTAAAATTACCTCCTAAAGTTCGTTGCTTCTTTTTCTTTTCTAGGCCTATTTGTGTATCTATAGTAGGACCTTCGAGTTCTCTTTGTCGCTTCTTCCTAAAATACTTATATTTCTTACCAGTATACTTCCTTTTTGATCTTGCTTGAGAACGAGCCATTTTCTTTTACTCTAATACAATTCAATAATTAATTTAAGGAAAGATTTCTTTAAAATTTTTTCAAAATCACGCTTAATTATTAATTATTAAGGCAAAATAAATATAGACAAAATTTTTATTTAACATATATCATTAATTAAGCTAAATTATATTATAGTTTCTACATTGAAGCAAAATGATGGAAAACAATAGTAATATAGACCGATTAGATCAAGAACAATACGAAAAAATGCTACAAACTGGTACTACAACTGTCGGAATAATTATAAAAGATGGTGTTGTAATTGGCACAGATTCACAAGCCACAGCCGGTATGTTTGTTGCGTCTAAACAAGCCCAGAAATTGTTCGAAATAAATAAAAACACCGCAGCAACGATCGCTGGAGGAGTAGCGGACTGTCAATATGTAATAAATCAATTAAAAGCGTTATCTAGGTTAAAAGAAGTAGAAGAAGGGATGGTTCCCGAACCTAAATATATCGCTAGCATTTGTCGTAATATATTATTTAGTGGCCGCTCATACTTTGTCTCGATGATGATAGTGGGGGGTTATTCTGCGACAGAAAATGTAGGAAAACTCTATGGAATAGATTTATTGGGCACATTGTATGAAGAAGATAGTTACCTATCGTTTGGAAGTGGTAGTCCTTTTAGTCTTGGTGTGCTAGAAGCTGATTGGAAACCAAACATGACGAAAGCTAAAGGTGTTGAACTTTTAAAAACCGCAATAACTAGTTCAAGAGAACGAGATGCAGGTTCAGGTTATGATCTTCAAATTTGTACCATTGATAAAAATGGTTTTAAACAAGTCTAATTAATTAACTATTAAGTTAATTTTATTTAATTTGGACTAAAATTTGTTTAAGTTCTTCTGAAATAAACATGAATCCGTTTAATTCTTCACATTTAGCATCAATAATAGTCCATATTAAATGCTTAAACTTAACAATCCTACTTTCATAATAATTTCTCATATACGGAATGTCCACACCACTAGGGTATGCACTTCCTGGATGAGAATGAACAATACTTAATAATTGGAAATCTTTTGAATATTTCTTTGAGAGTTGAATTAATCTTTCATAATCATCCATCAAGAATGCAACTGGACTTTTATGTGAAGATTCAATACATTCAAACTTATAACCATTGAAGTAATAAGAATATTCATCTTTACCATTTGGTTTTTTTTGTTCTAAAATTTTACCAAAAATTAACCCGCATGCCTCATTAGGATAAGCATTCTCAACACAGAGTTTTATATTTGCAAAAAGTGCTTTATTAATAGTTAAGATAATATCTTTTTCAAATTTCATTTTATGTGTCTTGTCCCTCCTATCTTACACTATTGTTAAAGCCGCATTTAATGCAGCTAAACGCGCATTTTCAGGATTTTCTCCCGACCCAATTATAATCACATCATTCTCTTCTAATTGAGCTTTATTTTTTTTTATCAAATTATGAATATACTCAAAAATATTATCTTCAACTTTCATCTTACTTTTTTCATTAAGATCTTGACTTTGAGAGGGAAAAATTAAATATTTACCATTATATAGTAAACAAGTTGCTCCGATACCCCCTATTTTAATAGCAGCATCTCTTTGTTCAATCCCATTTGAAATGCTATTCACTGCATTTTTAACTAAACAAAAATAAGAGTAATTCTCTTCAGGTCTTACAACTATATCTTTTATTATCATTGAATCTCCTGGTTCTATAAATGGAATCTTCTCTTTAATTTTATCCAAGTATTCCATTCCTTTCTTTTCTAGGATATGACCCTTCTCATCACTTAATATCGTTATAAAGTTTATTTCTTTTTTTAATTTCTTAATAAGGGATCGAGCAGTTCCCGAACCGATTATTAATTCTTTTTGTAAACGATACCTTCCGATTCCTTCCTTGTTCGCCCCAAATATAAATAAAGCCAATATGACGTGAACTCTTTCAAAAGATGGTTTAATTGTAGTACTGTAAAAAACAGGTTCTATTTCTTCAAACATTATTACAAACAAGTATAATTAATTAATATAAGAAAAAAAAAAATATAAATCAGAATGTAATTTTATTAAATATCTAACTCCCGAAAATTCAAATTAGATCTCCATAAATCGAATTATTCTTAAAATAAAATGGCTAAAAAAGAGAATGGCAAAAGTTCTTATCAACCTCATGATTTAGTTTATTTTAAAGCTGAAGAGGAAACTGAAAGTAAGGCGATCGAGAATTACACATTTGAAAAGATTGACCAAGAAGATAAAATCAAACTTGCCAACGATTTTAAACCATTCGGAGGTCACTTTCAATACTCAATACTTGTCGATAATCAAAGCCTTGCTCCTATTACTGAATTGAAAATTAAGGTCAAAATTCCTCAATTCTTAGCACTTTCAAGATGTTATCCCCCCACAATTAATGTTTCGAATATTATCACTAATGAGAATTCAAATCAAATCACACTCGAATTCGATGAATTGAATGAAAAAAGTAATAAACAAATCCATTTACATTTTATACCTAATACGTTAGATAGGAGAGGAGAAATCAGAACAATAGTTACATATGTAAATAATAAGGATACTGTACGAGTTCTAGACAGTAGACCAGCAGAAATAGTCGTTGATAATATATCCATCGAACCTAAGGTAGTTCCCTCTAGTTATATTAGAGATTTCTCCCAAAGGGCTGGAATTAAAAAAGCGATTAAAAGTATGGGTATCGCTTTTGCCCAACAGTTAGATTTTGAGGTTTTTTTTGATCTATTAGAGCAAATTTTTGTATTTAATAATTTTCAGATGGTTGCAAAGGATCCAGAGAAAAAAATTATGTGGTTTTTTGGAACTGAACTATTAACCAAGGATGATATTCTTGCAGTTGGACAAGTAGTTTCAAATAAAATTGAAATAATTGCTTCCTCTCTTAATCACTACCTATTAGTATCGTTTTTAACATTGTTCTCAAATGATTTTAAAGAAGCGGTCCTATTGAATGGTATTGTACAATCTAAAGATCAAGTCTATGATTTAAATTGTAAGTATTGTGGAGCAATCCTTCCATATTTTCCATATCAAGGAGATTCTATTGAATGTACTATTTGTAAAAAAGGACAAATCGTTTGGTAAGATTAACTATTCAAAAACAAATTATTGAAGTCTATATAATTCAAAATGAAAATGCAATACCAAGATATATTAAAGAAATTCGCTCCATGTGGGCTTAATTGTTATAAATGTTTTGCTAACTCAGAGGGTGAAATAAGAAACTCAAGTTTAAAACTCCAAAGTTTATTAGGTTCGTTTGATATATATGCTGAAAGATTCTCTTCATTTCTTCCAATATTTAAAAAATATCCTTCTTTTAAAGCACTGCTTACTTATTTAACAGAGGAGAATTGTCCTGGATGCAGGAAAGGATCTTGTTTATATCCAGACTGTGGTGTTAGAGATTGCTACAAAGCTAAAAATGTAGATTTTTGTTTCCAATGTGAAGAGTTTCCTTGTAAAAAAACAAATTTTGATCCCCATCTTGAAAGAAGATGGAAACAAATTAACAATCGAATGAAAGAAATTGGTATTGAAGCATATTATAAAGAAACTAAAGATATGCCACGATACTAATCATAGTAAATTAATTATTTTTTTTATGTATCAATACTTTTTTGAGTTGTACGTTATAAATTTAATTTTACTATATAAATATGGTACTACTGACCTCAAATTTTAAGGTTAGAGTCGTCATCGCTGTAATTTTTTTTAGGCAGAATATGGTTTTTATGTCACATATATTAAAAATTATTGCAATATTGCGTTTCACAATTTGAGTATTTTTTCTTTCTTTCTTTAATATATAATTTTATTGCATAACTGGTTAATTTTAGAAAATTAAATAATGTCTATAGCTTCACTTCCAAGCAAAAACGATAGTTCCATAAAAAATTGTTAACTTACACGAGGTTGATCATCTTCTGCATTCCGAATTTTGTCGTTCAATTTTTTCTATTTTATTCTCCATAAAACTATGTATGAATATAAATCTTTAAATATCTAAAAGATATATATCTATATAACAAACTCTTAAAATATAACAAATTTCAATAAAAATTATCAAAAATTATAATATAGTGGAGGAATAAAAAATGTCCGAATATATTAGTTGGAGTCCTATTCGAAGATTAATGAAACACAATGGTGCCATTATTGTTGCTCGGGATGCAGTTGATGAATTAGTTGATTGGATGGGTCAATCAGCAGAAAAAATCACAAAAACAGCATTAACTTTAACCAAACATGCCAAACGAAAGAAGGTAACAAGGGACGACATTCTTTTAGCAATTAAATATTTCTAATCAAATAGATTGAATAATTAACTCTATCCTTTCTTTTTTTTTCTATATTTTTTATAAAATGTTTTTCTAATAACTATTATAAAATACCCTGCAACAATCGAAATACCTAATCCCCAGAATGGAGTTTTAAAAATAAGAATTATACTCCCAATTGGATAAAGAAAGCGACTGAAAAATTTTATTTGTCGATTTTTTAATGGTTTATTCCTTATAATCTGAACCGAATATTGCACAATTGACGGGAACCAACATGTCAAGAAGATCAATAGAATTGTTGGCAAACTTATAAAATTTATAATGTAATAATAAAAGACGTTGCAAAAAATCAAAGCAATGACTGCACCTAAAACAAAAGCAAAGCATCCTATGCAAACAGCGCGATTGAATATATAAATTACGTGATCATCAAAGTCTTTGCGATTTGGGTTGTGATGTGCTAACCAATTGATAATTATCTTGTTATCCTTTCGAACATTTTGTTTTTGTTTTTCCATTTTTTCATCTAATTTGAATTATAGGATATTTTTAAATAAAAAAGAGATTGAAAATTCAAAAAAAAATTAAAATTATTAACAAGAACAATCACAACCACTACAATCGCCACAATCACAACCACTACAATCACAACCACCTCCGTCACATCCCCCTCCCCCATATGATCTTCCGCGTTTTTTGGTACCACATCCAGTGGTAGCAACGCAACAAATCATTACTGCACCGATAATCATTATTGTAATCCCTGTAGTAGGACTTCCATACATATTTTGTGTACCAAAATAAATTAATACAAATCCGACTATTACAACTAGAAGTATGGCAACTGCAGCACCCCCTTTTGGTTGCGATGGTTTTGCAGGAGTATAAGGAGTCGTTTGATATGGTGGCTGTTCTGGTTGTGAAGGCTGTTCTGGTTGTGATGGTCGATATCTAGGACTACTACCAACAGGTGTAGCACAAAAGGGGCAATAAACTGCATCATCAGCTATTTCTGCACCACAATTAGTACAATACATTTTGATTTCTCATTTATTTTAAATAATAGGATATAAAGTAAAAGAAGAAACTCTACAATTTAAATGTACATGAATGAAGATAAGACACTTGCGAATGGAATTATCTTTATCTTTTCAAGACCAAATAATAAATATTTTGGAAATTTACACAAATTAAATGCAAGAAGTTTATCCCGATATTTTTCTAATAAAGGAAAAAGGGACTTTTGGAGTTATTAAACCACCGGAGAATATATATATATTAGCTGGTTCAGATGGTATAATTTTTGATGCGGGATATGGTACAAAAAAAGCGGTTAAATATTTAATTAATGAAATTAAGAAAATAGAACAAATCTATAAAGAAAATAACAAAAAGTTTAAGCTAACTAGAATCCTCGTATCCCATTGTCATCCAGATCATTTTAGCGGATTAAAGCGAATCCGTAAGGCTTTGGGAATAAAAGTGTCTCTTACAAAAAAAAGTGCCGAAATTGTCAAAAATAAGAAGAATTTCAGCAAAAGTTTTGAAACAGATGCTTATGAAGATTATTTTAGGGTGAGAAAAAAAGGATCCAGAAGAATTATAAATAGTCTAAGAAATGTAGGGTCAAGAATGTTTTATCATCGTATTTATGGTGTTTCCTATATAGATAATCCAGATGAAATCATTGATTCTAATTCAGAAATTATAATAAATGGTGAATTATGGAAAATTTTTCCATCACCTGGACATGCTTTAGATCACATTTCTCTATATAATGAAGAAAAAGGAATTTTATTTTCAGGAGATAATATTTTAAGATCTATCACTACTTGGCTTGGCCCTCCGAACTGTAATTTAACAGATTATATAGACTCTATCGAAAATATTCAAAAATTACCAAATCTTAAGCTAATCCTTGCAGCTCATGGAAGTCCTATAGAAAATCCTAAAGAAAGAATAGCTGAAATATTAGTACATAGAAAAGAGAGAGAAGAACAAGTATTAGATATAATTTGCAATAATGATATTAATGGAATTTCTCCAAAAGATATAATTAAAACTATTTATTCGCAAGACAGTAGATTTCTTCATCAAGTTGCTCGTGGATGGATTGTCCTAACCTTAAAAAAGTTAGAAGAGAAGAACTTAATAAAAAGACAAGACACAAAAAGAAAGATACTTTTTTTTCCCGTAGACAAGGATTAGATTTTTAAGAGATTTAGTTAAATGGATATTTCTATGCTTATTGCTCAATTAATAACTAGATTCTATTAGTAAGGAGTCAATTTAATATTATAAAAATCTTACAGCGATCTTAATTTTAAAAGTAATTAATCTACACTTATTCTTAATATGCAAAAAGAGCTTAGACAATATTTTAACGGGCCCTTCTTAAAGAAAAACCAAGTTATTTGGAGAAATTATCAAAAAAATATTGTTAATAGCTGTAAAAATAAAAATTCCTTAGTAATTTTGCCTACGGGTTTAGGAAAAACAATAATTGGGATTTTATTAGTATCTAATTGTTTATATAAATATCCTAAAGCAAAAATTATCATTCTTGCTCCTACGCGACCGTTAGTTTCACAACATAGGGGTTCCTGTGAAAAATTTCTTGATATTGACGCCGAAGAAATTACATCATTCACAGGAAAAATTCCTCCAGAAAAAAGAATTTTATCATTTAGAACCTCTAAAATTATAATTTCTACACCTCAAGTAATCAAGAATGATCTTATGCGGGGTAGATATGAATTAAATCAAGTATCATTAATAATTTTTGATGAGGCTCATAAAACTAAAGGCAATTATGCCTATAATTTCATTTCAGAAGAATATATTAAAAAATGTACAGACCCTTTAATTCTTGGGTTAACGGCCTCACCCGGCAAGGATTTTGATCGTATTCAGCAGATATGTGACAACTTATACATAGAGAATATTGTTTTTAAGAATTATCATGATAAAGATGTAAAAGATTACATTTATGATATTGATACATATATTAATTTAATTGATTTACCTGTTAAGTTGAGGGAACTAAGTGCTGTATGGTATAATTTATTCGAGAAGTATTTAAGATTTTTTATAAAAAATAACTTAATTCCCCCAAATAAACCTTATTATTCAAAATTGGATTTTTTGGGGATCTCACGAGATTTAACTTTATCCTTACATTATGAAAAAGGAAATGAATGTAGTATTTCTGAAGAAGAATATTTAGATTTATTATATCATAAGTCACCTAAGGTTATTGATATAGTCAAAGAATACCAACTTGATATCCCTTCTGTATATTCTTATTGCTCAAGTTGTATCTCTATACTTCATGCTAAAGATTTATTAGAAACACAGGATATTTCTCTCTTTAAATCCTTTTTAGATAAGATTAAATACAAAGCAGATAAAGATATCTTATCTGCTAAAAGAATTGTAAATTCAGAGCACTTTAATCATATCACTACGGTTATTGAAAATGAGGAACATACTCATCTCTCTCATCCTAAATTAAAAAAAATTACTTCTATTATTAAAGAGGAAATTGAAGAATTTAACAATAAAAAGATTCTAATCTTTACACAATATAGAGAAATGGCAGAGTATCTCAAGAATTTGCTGCAAAGAGAATTTAATAAGGTGCTCGAAGTTGAAAAATTTATTGGTCAGGCGAGTAAGAAAGACGATTATGGATTTCCCCAGAAATTGCAGATAGAAATATTAGATCAATTTAGAGAAGGAAAAATAAATGTATTAATTGCTACAAGTGTAGCTGAAGAAGGATTAGATATCCCCAATGTAGATGCAATTGTTTTTTTTGAACCAGTCCCTTCAGAAATCAGGTTAATACAAAGGCGAGGGAGAACGGGCAGATATGCACCAGGAAGATGCTATATTCTTGTTGCTGAAGAGACTGTTGATATTCCATTTCATATTGTTGCGAGAAGGAAAGAACATTCAATGAACTCTATTTTATCAAATTCTAATAAATTGATGTTAAATAACTTTTTAAAACGGGAAAAAATTGATTTTTCTTTACAAAAAAATCAAACGTTGGACTTAGACATTATTAAACATTTTAGAGAAAGAAGAGAATTAGAAAAAGAATTTTTAGCAAATCGATCAATTGAAGAAATTATTACACAAATAGATGATTTTTGTAATAGTGATGAATATCAAACTCTCAGAGATTGTGGTATAACTTTCTACTCAGATATAGTAAAATTAAATAAACCCTTCTTAAAGGACAAAATAGTAAAAATGAAGAAGAAGGGAATCAGGAAACCAACGGAACAGAAAGTTTATTTAAATAAACATGTAAAATCATTGATAACGATTGTAAAAACTTATGGAATAGATGGAATATTAAATTACGAAAAATTTCAAGAATTAGCTCGAGAGGAAGATATTGTTGACAGAAAGTTTAAAATTCATTTCAATCAAGCATGTTTCTTAGGATATCTTAGAAAACTTGATAATAGTGTCCATTTTGTCATGGATTATGATTAAATTTGTATAAATTAAAGTATTATTAATAGTTATAAGAAAAAATCTAATACTATGATATTTTTTCTTCTTTCCCCTTTTTTAAAAAATAGAAAACCAAAATTACAGAAACTATTATAGCCGGAATCGCAAATATTGCGGGATTCCCTCCACTAAAAAGGAATAAATAATATGAAATTGTAATAATTGAAGTAAAGAAAGCAATAATGCTTCCGTACTGACTTGCAAAATTTTTCAGATGTCGTAGCATCATATTTACTTTATAATTTGTACTCTTGATTACTTCTAATTCTGTTTCATCAATTTCATCTATTACTTCTGGATTCTCATAATAAATCGATAATACAGGATTATATTTACCACTTAATTCTCCAGCGCTAATTAGAAAAAGTAGGTGGTCTTGAATATTTTGCTTTTTTATTTTTAATTCATTGTTTAGAAAGCCTACTGTCAAATATTCGTTAGCTACTGCTTTAATTGTCATATTTATATATGATTTTAATATCAAACGCTCCAACGCTTTAACTTTTTCATTTAAAATCTCAAAATATTCATCAATAAACTTATTAAAATCTTCTAGTATAAATTTAGAAATCTGATTAAAATTCTTGGATTTTTTGGAAAAATCTTTGATCTTCATCTCTAAATCCTTTTTAATCTCTTTAATTTCTGATTCGATCGTTTTAGCTCTTTTTTGAATCAAAATATTACTTTTTTTAAATTCTTTAATTTCTAAATTGTCCTCTACTTTTCTTTCTAAATTTCCAAGTAATTGGCTCAAATGTATCTTATTTTTATTTATAAGCATTAATAATTGTTCACGGAATGATTCATTTTTCATTGTTATGAGCTGATCACTGATTTTTTGTATTTTGTTGTTATAATCATTAGTGAAATTATTTTTCGCTTTTACATAGACTTCTCTAATTTCAGGTACTAGTTGAGTTGTATCATCTGATTCATGTAATAAAGTATTTATTTTATCTTCGATTTTTTCTTGAGTATGTCTTAGGCGATCCTTAAAGATTTGCTTTTCATGTTCAAATGTTTCTTGAATTTTAATATAATTCTCATAATCTTCGCTTTTTTTTAGAACTTTAGCAGAGTATTCTCTTAATTCAAGATTGAGAGAATTAAATTGTTGTTCAATGAAATTATAGGTCTTATTAAATTTTTTTAAATTTTTCTTTATCTTATTAATGGCATTTCTTTCATTTTCTAATGTAGATTCAAAATATTTTCGAGTTTCAAGAAACTCTTCTCGTTCTTGATTTATATTAAGCTCTTTTACTTTTTCATAGAATCGCTTTGGTAGAACATCTTTAAAAATTCTTAAATCTTTGATTCTATTTTGAAGTTCTAACATGTTTATATTTAGTGTTCTATTCCTAATACTTGAGTCATATAAAGCTAAAATCTTACCAATTCTTTCCCTATTTAGTTTTAATAAATTGTTATCAATAAAATTCTTGAGTTCTTTATTTAAATAATAATATTCTGTGTATACCAATATAATTTTTTCTTTTTCGTCAAGTTCCGCATTAATTTTTGAGATATCTATCATATTTTTTAATTTATTAATCAAAATTTTACAAGATAATTTAACTTCTTTTTTTAGGTCGTCTAATTTGATATGATTGGTTCTCTTCTCAATAGCTATTGAATTTATTTTATTCGAGATGATTTTGTTAATGAATTCCTCTTTTGAGTGTGAAATTTCATTTACAAAATTATTTTTGAATTTTTCCCATTGAATACTACTTAATTCAGATTCTTCTTGAAAATTTTCTATGTTTTTAATACATTCATTTAACTTTTTTTGATATATCTTATCTTTTTTATTAAAAATGGATTCAAGTAACTCAAACTCTTTGATTGCATCTTCAATTTTTAAATTATCAGAATGTTCTAACCTTATTATAGTGGTATTTAGTTCAGATTTAAGGTTAGCACTCTCTTGAGAAATGAAATTATCAAAATCTTCGCTTCTTGCTCTATTTCTTTCTTCAGTAATTTTATTTTTTAGAATTTTTACTTGGTTAGCAATCAATTCAATTGTTTTAGCTTCAAGACTTTCTAAATTTTCTTGAAGATGACGATAAAGTACGTAAAGTTTATTATTTTTTTTGCTTTCTTGCTTAATTATCGATTGGAGTTCTTTAATATCATTTAACCTTTCATTCAGGATAAAATCGGATTCTTTCTTGGTAATGTTGAAAGCATCCTGAAATTTACTTTCCAAAATTTTATTCTTAGCTTTATCTCCAATTTCTATTATATCAGTTTGTATTATATTATTAATCTCTTCAATTTTTTGTAGTGTAATGTTAAAAAATTGAAAACCATCAGTATAATAATTAAATACTTCATCAATGTTTTTTTTAATTCTTAACCAATTATCTATTACTTTCTTATGTTTCTTAACTACTTTTTTTTCTTTTGTAGTAACCTGTTGAGAAACGTTATAAATTACCTCATCATATTTCCTTACATTTTGTGAAATTACATCTAAATCATACATTAATAAATCGATCTTTTCCTTATCATATTTTTTTTCAAGGATTTCACAGAAGTTCTTTTTGAACAAATCAATTTTTTTATTTAAATCTTCATCAATAACGCTAATTTTTTCTGTGAGCTTTTCTAATAGATTATCAAGGTTTCGAATTTCTTCCTTTTCTTGAATCTCGCTTTTCAAATATGATTCTACTTCAGTTAATCTTTTCTGTAATACTGAATAAACTTTATTCCAGTTGTGAATTTCTAAACCTAAGCTAGCTTTTAGATTTATGTAGTTAAATTCTTCATAAAATGAATTTTCAATGGTCTCATTTAAAAAATCAGCTTCCATTAGAGCATTTCTTATGATAAATTTTAACCTCTCTTTTGCATAATCAATTTCATTAATTAGAAGATAACTTTCTATTTCCTCTCGGATCTGTGAAGTAACCCCCTCTAGTTTTAAAGTCATATTATAAATATCATTTCTAATATCCTCTAATCTTTCTTTTTCCTCAAATATTTTTTCCACATCTAAATTCATGTCAGAAGTGATTATT
>JBHLPW010000077.1:0-20054 GCA_048939015.1 Promethearchaeota archaeon | reverse complement strand
TTACAGTAATCTCCTTTATCGTAATATTTTCAGGTTTTTCTTTACCCTTTGATTATGTCATAACAAACCTATTAATAGCATTTATTTCTCAAGTTATTGGGGCATTAATAGTATATTTTATACTTATTCCTTTATTTAAAGTAAAAAATTCGGAATATCGTAATCTAACACTCTTTAATTCATTGAGAACAATAGCTCTAATATGTGGCACTTTTACGTTAATCACAAGTATTAACTTTGGGCTATTGTATATTTTTAGTCTGTTTAATTTGATTCCTCAAAGTGGGTATACAAGTATTATATTAAATGCTGGACATTTAGCAAATCCTTTGAATATCGTGATCTACTATCTTCCATTGACGATTGGAGCTGCAGTATATGAGGAATTGCTCTATCGTAGATTATTAATTCCTTTACTAGAACAACGAGGAATGAGCCCATCACCCACGATATTAACTTCAAGTCTACTATTTGCTCTTGCACATCTACCGGATGATTTAATAAGTGCTAACCCTACAGGGACTATAATGCATATAATTGCTGTATTTTTTATTGGAGTTTCCTTGGGTTTAATTTACATTATTACTCGAAATATATTATATCCGATGTTAATTCATGGAATCATAAATTTCATTTCATTTTCGGGACCTTTAGTAAGACTTGTGGCTAATGGTACATTAACTCTCGCATATAATATATCTTATTGGACTATTTTCATTTCGGGAATAGGATTAATAATTTTTGGATTATGGCAATTTTTTAAGAAAAAGAATTCAGAATGGGTACTTCTTATAAGAGTAAAACCTACTAATCCTATATTACTTGGTTCAATTGGCTTCTTAGTTATAGGTCTAGTTGGCATTTTTATTCCCTTATTGATTCAAACTATCGTTGTAAACTTAGAAATTGCCGTTTTTAGTGTTTTATTGTACTTTATTGTTTTATTAATATGTTATGGGTCAGTTCTAGTTCTATTTATTTGGTTAGGGACTAGAACAAACTACGAACTAAAAAATCACTCAAATTCAGATTTAAAATTAAAAATATAAAAAAATAAAAAAAAATGGAGGTAAAAAAAATTGAGTAAAGCACACGCAATTAAAACCGAAGATCTTACTAAAAGTTTTGGTAATATTCTCGCTGTTAATAAATTAAAATTAAATATTCCTTACGGTAAAACATATGGTTTATTAGGGCCAAATGGTGCTGGAAAAACAACTACTGTAAGAATTCTTAATGCTATTATATCGAAGACTTCAGGGAATGCTTCAGTCGGTGGCTATGATATCGTAACTGAAAGTCAGAGAGTTAAAATGATATGTGGCTTTTTACCAGAATCTCCTGGATTATATTCCAAGCTGACGGCGAAAGAATTTTTAGAATTTATTGGAGAATTATATTATTTACCAAAAGATGTAATTTCCTCTCGTATTGATGAATTAATAGAGTTATTTAATTTGGAGGGCAGAGAAAATGATCTTTTAGAGAGCTATTCAAGAGGAATGAAACAAAAAGTCTGTTTATGTGCTGCACTGATTCAGGATCCTAAGATAATCTTCTTAGATGAGCCAACTTCAAATCTAGATCCTGCAGCAGCTAGAATGGTAAAAGATTTAATTTCTCAACTAGCCAAAAAAGCAGATAAGACAATCTTTATTTGTACTCATCTTCTTGATACAGCCGAAGAATTATGTGATATAATTGGTATCATAATTGATGGTGAATTGAAGATTGAAGGCACTCCAAAAGAAATAATTGAATCTGTTGCTGCTAAAGATTTGGAAGAAGCGTATTTAAAAATTACTGGCGCTTCTCACATAGATGATTTGCTTAGTTGGAGAGAGGAGATTCCTAATAATAATGATCTTGGAAAGCATAAAAGTAAGAAAAAGAAAAAAACAAAATCGAGGTAAAATATACATGACGGTATTAACGACAGAAGAATTAATTGAATCACCTGAAGCTGATATTCAGAGAAGAGAAGCTCTTGCTCTAAAACAAGAAAAAAGAAGTCTATGGCGAACAATAGCGAAGAACGAGTTAAGAATTAAAACTAGTAATTACAGAAATCATCGGGTGTTATTATTTATTGCTTTATATTCATTTTTATTGATATGGGCATTAATACTAGCACCTTATCTATTCGATTTGTTTATGCCGACGTTAGCAGCTGAATTTTCTGATGTATTCAAACCTGCAATTGCTTTAATCATTGAATCTCTAATGATGGCATTGTTTTTAGTGCTCATAATATACCCTTTGAATAATGTATACAAGGAAGATGAGACTGGCTCTAAAGAGACGTTGTTAGCAACTCCGGTTAAAGCAAATGATATCTTCTTAGGTGAATTTTTAGGCAAAGCTCCGATCTATTCGATGCTAATCTTAATACTTGCACCAGTTATAGTTGGCTTGATAAATCCCATCATCAACTTAACTTTAACTCAGTATATCATAATATATGGAACAGTTTTTGGACATGTATACTTTGCTAATCTAATAGGGTCAATTATTTGCAGTTGGATTGAACACAAAATTTCAAAGAGCGAAAAAGCAAGAGATTTAGGAAAACTAATGATATGGGTATTGACAATACTCTTGGTTGTTATAATGTATGCGATAATGTTTTTTCTTAATTTCCTGCTGGAACATCCTGAGTTAAAAAACTGGTTAGCATTCTATCCTTCCTTATGGTTTTCAAACATTATATTATACTCTATAGATCCGATATTACTTAACGGATTCATATTAAATATATGGATAAGTGTTCTATTAGCTGTTGGTGTACCATTTTTGACTTTATATATTTCTTATAAAAAAGCTGAATCATTTTATACTTTAGAGGGGGGTATCGAAAAAAGCCGCATTACGATTATCGAGCATGAAAATCCTTTTTATAAGCTTGTAAGAAAACTTTCCGGTCGTAAATGGGGCGGTTTAATTGTTATGCAGCTAAAGAGATTTTTCAGGAAAAAAGCTAATATTGCTAGAATCGCTTATGTTTGTGGGCTAATAGGCTTTATGAGTTATTTTATGTCTATGATGGATGATGATGCATTTGGAATAATCCTTAGTAATACTATGTTAATCGCAATAGGAGGTGCTGTAGGCAGTATAATTATTGGGCATCTCGCTTTTGTCGATTCTAAGGATATAATATGGGTTTATAAACGATCCCCCAGAGGTATCAAAGCAATTGTATACTCTTATCTACTAACGATGTTAATATTCAATTTCTTCTTAGCAAGTTTCGTTTCAATAATGTTAAATATATTTTCAAATATTGACCCTATTAATACGGTGATTTTTTTTGTGGAGTTTTTGATATTTGCAGAGATTTCAATGTGTCAAGCGAT
This sequence comes from Promethearchaeota archaeon, assembly GCA_048939015.1. Taxonomy (GTDB): domain Archaea; phylum Asgardarchaeota; class Lokiarchaeia; order Sigyniarchaeales; family SOKP01; genus Loki-b32. The sequence goes on along the minus strand of JBHLPW010000077.1, from coordinate 16,698 downwards.
GGGAATTCAATGCATTTCTCCGGCTTTCGGTGAAAGAGATTCAAGTATGAAAGGAAATTCAATGATCTCTATGCTACTTTTACAACCTTTAATGTTTTTACCAATAGGATTATTGTTTGTTATTAATCCAGGAAGAAGTCTCGCGCTAATGAGATTAATTGTACAAGCTCCTATATTTCTATACAATATTGGGGTGAGTCTTCCACTGTTATATTTTGGTATGAAGAAATTGAATAGATTAGAGTAAAATTAGATCGAAGAAAATTCATTTCTATCTTTTTTTTTATAGGTTATCAATTAAGAAATAAAAAAAAATAAATCAAAGGAGGAGGAATAAATGAAAAAGATATTACTTTTAAGAATCATATTAATTATAGTATTTTCTGCAATTTTTGTAGTAAATATTATGATATTCTTAGATAATATGTCTTAAAAATTAATATTAAGGTGGAAAAAAATAACAGAAAAGATTGATTTAAAGGAAATTGAAAAAAAATCATGGAGATCGACATTCGAAGATGGAATTTTAGATATTTATTTTGGTATATTAGTTCTAGGAATTGGTATGGGTATGAGTCTTAGTCCTCTGTTGCCAAATCCTTTAGATTTCATTGTAACATTTATTTTTATTGGAATTGGGTTATTTTTTTTTTTAACAGCAAAAAAATTTATTACTAAACCTCGATTAGGTGTCGTTAAATTTGGATTTAAACGAAAAGGACGTAAACTGAAAACTCTCATAGTCCTATCAATAAATCTTGTTATTCTTTTAGTTCTATATATAATCCGATTTACTAATCCTGAATTAAGCCTAGAATTTCCAGGATATCTAGATGGATTAATTTTGGGGTTACTCTTTATAACAGCTCCAGTATGTTTTGCAGCATATTTCATACAATATCCCCGTTTTTACCTTTACGGCATATTGGTGGGAATTAGTTTCTTTCTATCAGACTTATTCTCAATTTTTATACCAGAACCTTTTGATACATTAATAGTATTTAGCCTTATAAGTGGTATAATAATAATTATGGGGATTATATATTTAATCAAATTTCTACAGAAATACCCATTAACAAAGGAGGAAATGAAATAAATTATGCCAGAAAATTTAGATTTGAAGAAAATTGAGGAAACTATTCTCAAGATGGGACACCAACATGGATTATTTGACATGAGTATCGGTTTTATAGTTTTTGGCATGGGTTTAGGACCTATTTTTCGTGAGAGTTTACCCTCACCATATAGATATTTTTTGTGGCCCTTGATTCTTGTTATTATAGCATGTTTGTCAATTTTCATTATTCTTAAATATGTGATTCAACCAAGAACAGGGATTTTTAAACCAGGACCATCACTTAAATCAACGGGAAAGAAGTTATTTATAGTCACGACCGTACAATTCATAACACATATAATATTTATAATTCTAGTAGTAAATGGAAATTTTACCGGAATACACCTAGAAGGAATTCTATTTATCCTAATTATAGGATTATTTTTTATGCCTTTATTCGTGATTTTAGCCTTCTTACTAAAATATCCGCGATTATACTTAATTGGAATGCTTATTTGGTTAGCTATTTTTATCAATGAATCAATTTATGATTCCTTAGACTACAGATTTAGATGGCCAATATCATATGGAATTCCAGGAGCAATCATTTTCTTTATGGGATTAATTATTTTTATTCGTTTTATTCGAAGATATCCACTACCAAAAAAGGAGGTCGCCAAAATATGACTGAGAGTATAGATTTGAAATCGCTTGAAAAAAAAGCATATAGATCTGTATTTAATGATGGTTTATGGGATTTATTTGTAGGAATGCTATTTTTTAATTTTGGAATGGGACCACTATTCAATTTTCTTTTTAGCTCACTTGGATACTCAATCATCTTTATTTTTATCTTAGCATGGAATATAATTGCTTTGTTAATATTTATTTTTGGTAAAAAATATATAACAATTCCTCGTGTTGGATATGTAAAATTTGGACCAAAACGCAAGTCAAAACAATTAAAGCTAAAAATATTTTTATTAGGTGTTTTTTTTGTAAATTTATTATTATTTGTATTAAATATTGCAGATATAATCGATTATAGTGTAATACAACCTCTATTTATTGCATTATTTTTAGGTATTGGAACCATTACTATTCCATTTTGTGTCATGGCTTATTTCTTAGATTTTACAAGGTTGTACTATTATGCTTTTGCAGCAGGATTAGGATTCTTTTTAACTAATTTACTAACACCAATTGTAGGTAGTTATTTAGATGATTTTATTATTTTTGGGCTCATAGGAGGAATAATTATACTAATCGGGTTATATTATTTTATTTCATTTTTAAAGAAGTACCCATTATCAAATAGAGAGGTGTCATAAGAAATCGCAAAAAAGAAAACAGAATCAGAAGATTTCGTCCAACCACTCAGTGATATTGATAAAATGATTCATGAACCTGCAAGGTTGATGATTATGTCCTATTTATATGTAGTTGAGAGTGCTGATTTTGTTTTCTTAAGAAATCAAACTGGCCTTACTGATGGAAATTTATCTTCTCATTTAAGTAAACTCGAATCTGCTGGATATGTAGAAATTGAAAAGAAATTTAAGGGTAAAAAACCTCAAACAATGTTAAAGCTTAGTGCAGAAGGTCGGAAGGCTTTTGAACTTTATCGAAAAAAAATGGAGCAAGTATTAAGTGGATTGAGCGAAAAATAATCCATTGAATCTTTTGAAAATAATTAGTCTGAGTAAAATTCATAAATTAAATAAAATCTATTTTATATAATAATTTTTTTTTTAATTCTTTTATACCTGTTACTCTCATGAACCTTTCTAAATATAAAAATCCATTAATTCTTTTTTTACTATATATTTTATTTTGGATTATCGTAATAATTATTTTAAAAGAACTATTCAAAGTATCAATTCCAATAGCACTGACACGTTTTCTCCCCTTAAAAGATATACTATTAGAACTTGCAATTATATTCATTATAATTTTCCCTCTTTCAGCAATAATTGGATTATTTATTGGTGGTTACATTATTGCTCCAATTATTTTATACCTACATAAAAGAATATATGGTTCAAAAATGTATTATGGAATTCAAGCAGAACAGAGATCAGAGAAACTAAAGATATTTTCTAAGAGTTCTTTTCCAATACTGATGGCTATTAATCTTTCTTCTATTTTTTTGACTCCTACCATAGTCCAATTCATTTTAACGTCCGATGTTATCATAGAATTTGATAATATTTCTAAAATCCCCATGCTAACAAGATTTTTTGCAGATGTAATTTTACTTATGTTCACATTGGGATTAGCAACTATGTTTTTTTCTTCAGTTTGGTTTCTAAGAGACTCAGGTGTTATCTACTCTAATAAGGCTAAAATAGAAGAATCTAATGAATCAATTGTATTACGTTCTATTGGTGATTGGTTCCAAACAATTCTTAGGAGTTATGCAGGTATTGGTGCTATATTTACCTATGTTTTAGCTGTTAGCGATTTTATTACAAAATATATTGACAATTATGGATTACCAGGGAATATCTTTAATATTCCTAGCTTAATCTTATGGTTGGGGATGCCTTTTTACTTAATACTATCATTAATACCTACTATTGTCATTAATGATATAATTAAAAGAAATAGGATAAATTACATTAGAAATTTAAGTCATAAAATTGGTATTGAAGACACGGCTTTTATTTCATTTGAATTTAAAAAAGAATCAAAAACGTAATTAATTTAAACTTCATAATAATTTAGAATATCTGGCAAGGATCATTTCTGAACAATCTAAAGCACTTTTAGCTGCTAATTCTGTTCCAATTCCCCATCCACCTGCATCTCCTCCAACTAAATATAACCCATCTATTGGTAAACTAGGGAGGGGTCTATACTTACCTGTTTGATTTATTATTTGAGCAAGTCCAATAACTGCTGCTTCCTTTCCACCGATGTTTGCAATATGGTTAGGAGTCGATACATCATACCACATCAAATTCCTTGAAAGATCTGGAAAAATTTTTTCAAGGCTTTCTAATGAGTTTTTGATCCATTTATCTCTGTTCTTTTCGAAGTTTTTTACTGGAACAGGCGTTCCAGCTATTATTAACTGTTTTCCCTTTGGTGCTAAGTTAGGATCATAATTTGAAGGAATAGGAATGAAAAGAAATACTTCTTCAGGTACCTTCCCTTTTAATAATAAATTGAAAGATTCTTCTGGATCTTGTAAAGAAAATGATGTAACCATCTTGAAATCTGTAATTGGTTTGTTTAGGGCAACTTTGAGAGTAATAGCACTTATTGAATATTTGAGATTATCTATTTCTTGGAGGTAATCTCCTTTAAAATAATTCCTACCTACTAAATCATTAACAGTTTCTCGTATTCCAGCATTACTTATAATTATTTTTGAGGAAATAAATGTACCATTTTCAAGTTCGACTCCTTTAACTGAGTTATTTTCAATAACTATTTTTTTTACAGATTGATTTGTTTGGATCACTCCACCCGAATTTTTAATCTCTCGAATAAAAGCTGATGGAATTGAAATGCATCCCCCTTTTGGATATCCCATGCTAAAATCCCTTGATAGTGAGGATAGACATCTTACAAATTCACTTGCAGATGTTTCGTAATATGGTACAACAAAATATAGCATTGAGAGAATATTGACAAAAGTATGAACCAGATTATTTTCAGTATATTGAGAAAGTAATGACTTCGCACTTGTTTTTTCCAATTCATTAAAATTCTTCATTTTCATTACATCTCTAAATAATTTCATAAGATTTGAAAAATCAGAATCGGGGATTATTTCTTTAAGTTCTCGTGGAAATTTCCAAAATTTGCCTTGATAAAACCACCTTGGTCCCGGATTTCTGCACAAAACCCAATCTATAGCTTCTTGCATCCCAATCATTCTTAGAATCTCTCCGAGAGGTCCTCTACTTGTCCTTCCAAAATTATGAACCCCCACATCAAGTTTGAACCCTTCTTTCTCGTAAGTACTACAACGTCCTCCGATAAAATCATTTTTTTCTAAAAGGAGTGTTTTAAAACCTTTAGAAGCTAATATAGATCCTATTGCGGTACCCCCAATTCCAGAACCAATAATAATTACATCAAAATCGAGCATATAAAAACTGTTTTTTATTTTAGTTTATTATATAAGAAGTTGATTGTTGTTAAATAAATTAAGAAGTTTTCTCACTTTATGAGTTGCATTAATAATAAGATTAAATTTTACTATTTAATTTTATAATTTATGTCAATTTTAGGAATTAACTACGAGGAATGTAATAATTGCAATATTTGTCACTCAGCTTGTATATTATTTAGAAAAGATCAAGAGCAAGATAAAGTAATATTCAGTGATCCTGCTAACTTTTGCAATTTATGCGGTCATTGTATTGCAAGATGTCCACAGGATGCTATCCTTTTCGAGGGGATTGGCGAAACATACACTTATGAAGGTGTTGATAAACCAGAGGAAATCGCATCATATGACACTATTTATAAATTCCTCAGAGCAAATCGTTCAATTCGACGTTATAAACCCAAAAAAGTACCAAATGATAGTTTGAAAATGGTTTTTGATGCAATGATGCATGCTCCTACAGGTGACAATGCACGAACTGAGGGTTTTTCTATTCTATCAGACAAAGAACAAATAAAAAAATTAAATGATGCTGTTATCGAAGAATTAATGAAACAACCAGAATTAAAAGCTAAATATGGATTGCTATTTAAGCTTCTTGGAAGAGCATTTTATAGTCCGGTATTTTTTGATGCGCCTCATGTCGTTTTTGTTGATTCTCCACTTGAAGATAAACTTGAATTACTTAATATTGGGATAATTATTACATATGGAAGATTAGCTGCTCAAACTCTTGGTTTAGGTACATGTTGGAATGGTTGGACTCAAATTGCAATGATGAATAATCCAGAAATTAAGAAGATCGCGAATATAAAAAATAATACAGTGGGGGTGTTTATACTGGGATATCCTGCTGTGAAATTTTACCGTTCCCCACCCCGAGCTCCAAAAAAAATTCAAGGTTTAGACTAAATAGTGAATTAAAATACGGCATACTTAAAATTTTCATCAGCTAAAATCCATGCTCCTAAGAAATCATCTTTTTTTTTTGTATCCCATATTTTATCAATATTTTTTATTCCCTTTATAAGACCTTCTAACATTTCTTTACCAACAGCAAATTGCTCATGAGAAGGATAAATTTCAATGTTTTTTGAATTAACAAATAAATCTTGTAGTTTCCTGATGCTTGAAAGAATATCTGGAAAAGTTCTTTTAGTTAAATACATCATGCCATAGTGCGCGGTATCACCCGTAAAAAGCTCGTTTTTGTTAGTTAATAAAGATATGCATCCGGGAGAATGACCGGGGGTATGAATGATTTCTATTGATATATTACCAAGATCGATTATCTCTCCATCATTTACAGGTTGGATTTCCTTGACCGGTGACAAAGAATAATTTTTTTTTTCATAATTTTTAATAATATCTTTAGATGAATCTTGAAAGAACGAGATATCACGTGGTTTAGAAATTTGTCTACGTTCTTTTTTATGAATCAGAACTTTATCAAATTCACAGTTTCCTCCAATATGATCAAAATGAGAATGGGTATTAATAACTAACAATTGCTTATCATCAATTAAATTGTCGATAATAGGTTTAAGTGGAAAAAGTCCACATCCAGTATCAATTAATAAAGCAGAATGAGAACCAATTACTAGGTATAAATTTGTATAAGTCGTATAGAATCGAGGATCAATTTCATCTAATCTTTCTCGAATTACATATAAATAACTCTTATGTTTTATTGTTTCAAACCACTGATAACGGTCTACAATTTTAGTCATAAAATATCTTTTTCTCATATAATTTCTACATTTTTAATAGGAACCCAACCCCTTTTTCCTTTTTGGTTTTTAACCCAAAACCACTCCGCTTCTTCTTTTTCAATAATTAATTCCTCACCCACTTTAACAACTAATTCAGTTGAATAATAATCTTGTAACATTTTCCCTTTATTGCCCTCAATTTCTAGATAATTCTCTGGTACCCATCTACTCTCTCCAAATTCATTTGTACACCAAATCCAACCTGACCACTCACATTCTTTCTCACTAATTGTTAAAATTTCATCTTTAGTCATAATTAATGGCTCTGTGTAGGGAGAGTCATAATCTTCAACAACACGGCATTTTTTTCCTTCCATAATTGTTTCTCTATTTTCTTTTAATAAATAAGCAAATTAATTTATTTTTTTAAATTACAAATTGGATCTATTAAAATTAATATTTAAAAAAGTATAATCCCCTTAATTAGAGTCAGAATATTGCGAACAAATTTTAAGTGAATATTATTTTAGTATTCTCTTGGTTTATCAATCTGAAAAATTGAAAATGTTCCATAAGCCTTAGAGACCAAAATATCATCATTAAAAATCTCGGATTCAAGAACTCCAAATGACTTTCCTCTGTGAATTACTTTTGTATCACAGGTAAGCATTCCTTCTCTAACTGCTTTAAAATATGTAATCTTTACCTCGACTGTGGCACAGGATTCATTCTTTTCTAATAAAGAATATAAAGCACCTCCCATACCTGTGTCTGCCATGGAATACATTACAGCTCCATGGACGGTTTTATGAGGATTAAAATGGTTTTTATTAATTTTCAAAACACATTGGGAATAACCTTTTCTCAATTTAGTAAATTCAAAGCCGATTAAATCACCATAAGGGTGGAACCCTTTTGACTTAAGAGGAGAAGATTCAGACATAATCTAAGTAAAAATCATTTGAATTTATTTTTTATTACTTGACAAAACTATAAATTTACAAACCTGTTATTATGATATAAATAGCGAAATCACTATAGATTTAAAAGAGGTGAGTTAAGATTTCAATTTTATTTGAACCAATGAACATTGGTAAAATGGAAGTTAAAAATCGTTTTGTACGATCAGCTGTATTAGAAAACATGGCAAGTGAGACTGGGGAAGTTTCTGATACTCTCACAAAAACCTTCACTTCACTTGCTAAGGGAGAAGTAGGTTTAATCATTACAGGTATGATGTATGTGCACCCTTTGGGTAAGGGATATCCTCTACAAACTGGAATTCATAATGATAATTTGCTTTCTGGTTTAAAGGGGATGGTTGATGCCATTCATCAAGAGAATGGAAAAGTAGCGTTCCAATTAGGCCATGCAGGGCTACAAACTGATAAGAAATATATTGGAGCTCTCCCTGTAGGCCCTTCTAAACAAATTATGAATCCAGTCACTTTTACAAAACCAAAAGAAATGACTGAAGAAGATATCAATGAATCAATTGACGCTTTTACTAAAGCTGCTATTCGGGCTTCCAAAGCGGGTGCTGATGCAATTCAATTACATGGTGCCCATGGATATTTAATAAGTGAATTTATTTCTCCCTTTTATAATCGTAGAAAAGATAATTGGGGGGGATCAGATGAGAATAGGTTTCGATATTTGAGAGAATTAATTATTTCGATTAAAAAAGTGATACCTGCAGATATGGCGATTTTAGTGAAACTCAATAGTATTGATTTTACTCCAAAAGAGGGGATTACTCCAAAAATTGCCTCAAAATATGTTGAATGGTTAGGAAATCTAGGAATAGATGGAATAGAAATTAGTGCTGGTTCTGTAGCTTTTGCACCATTTAAAATGTGTCGTGGTGATGTGCCGGTTAAAGAAATGGCTCAGTTTTTTCCAGATGCAATAAGACCTAGAGCTGAAGAAGTATTTGAAGACATGAAAGGGAAATTTGATTTTGAAGAAAGCTATAATCTGGAAGCAGCCAAAGAAATCAAATCAAGTATGGGTGAATTATCTTTAATTCTTGTTGGTGGAATGAGAACGAAAAGCTATATGGAAAAGATTTTAGAAAATCAGTTTGCAGATTTTATTTCAATGGCACGTCCATTCATTAGAGAGCCATATTTGGTGAAGAATTTTAGACTTGAGAAACAAGAAAAAGCAGCTTGTGTTTCATGTAATCGTTGTTTAGCAGCTGTTCCAAATAATTATCCAGTTCGCTGCTATGCAAAAAAATGGCCTGAGAAAAAAGAGATATCGATTCCTCAATAAACAAAAAGAGATTATTTAAATCCTGATTTTTTTATAATTCTAAATTAAAAAGAATTTAAAGATTAGTTAATTTTTTCATTGAACTATATGAGAAATATTATAAAGTTAGATAAAAAAATATTAAAGGAATTCCCAAAAATAGAACTACATCGCCACCTTGAGGGGTCACTTAATTTACACAATTTAAGTGAAATAGCACTAAGAAATAATTTAGAGGAGTTCAAAAATTTTGAAATCTTTAAAGAAAAATATCAATTTCCCCAAAATACTAAACCAGACTTTTTAGCTTTTATATCAAAATTTCAAATTAACTTATTTAAATCGCCTGAAGATATTTCTTCAATTACATATAACTCAATCAAACAATTAAAGGAAGATGGGTTATTCTATCTTGAGCTTAGACTTGCACCACATTATTTTGCTAGACAATTTAATTTTGATCCTATCGATATTACAAAAATAATTATAAAAAATGCTAATAGAGCTGCGAAAGAAATTGGCTTACATCTCCGATACTTGATAACTTTCAGTAGAAGAACTCAAACATCAGACGAAATACTAAAAATATATGATCAAATTGCCTCATTAGATCTTAAAGAAATTGTGGGTATAGATCTTGCTGGAGATGAATTTAATTTTCCTCCTAAATTGTTTATTCCCGCATTTGATGAAATCTATAAAAGAAACCAACATAAAATAACAATCCATGCTGGAGAAGTTACCTCTTCAGATCAAGTATGGACAGTTATAAAAGATTTACATGCTTTTCGAATTGGCCATGGAACTTCAGTCATTCATGATAAAAAATTACAAAAATATCTTATAAAGAAAAAAATTGCATTAGAACAATGCATTACATCTAACTCTTTAACAGGATCATGGCGTAACGGAGAAAATAATCATCCTTTTGGAAGACTCTATAAAAAAGGAGTACCAGTTACAATAAATTCTGATGATCCCACAATCCAGGATTCAGATTTAACAGATGAATATCTAAAAATAATTCAATATTTTGACCTTAATATCGAAGATCTAATAAAAATTAATCTAACTGCGCTGAGTTGTAGCTTTCTTCCAAATCACGAGAAAGAGGTACTTGAAGCGGAATACCAAAAACTTGTTGAAAAATTTAGAGATAAATATACGCTTTAGCTTCTTATGAAATTGGATCTGAAATCTTATAATCTATTTCTTCCCAAGCTTTTTTCATTACCGGATTTTTGATAGTATTATTAACCCTTTATTTAACCTTGAAACTATTTCTTAATTTCAGTTATTCAATTTGAATATTGATAATTAATGAATTATAGGAAAAGTAAGAAAAATCCGAAATTGAGGAAAAAGTTTATAAAGAAAAAAATTCTTATAATTATCATGTCCGGACAAGAGAATCAAAAAGTTGCGTGTTGCCCATCGACTTCGGATTCTGAGTGTTGCAAGGTTGAAGCACTTGTAACTGTTGATAAGAAAGGCCAAATATTGCTACCAAAAGATCTTCGGGAAAAAGAAAACATAAACGAAGGAGACAAATTTGCAATAGTAAATGTAGCACCAGGAGGAAGACCTTGTTGCTTGATCTTGATGAAATCAAATATGTTAGAGCCAATGGTACAAGATGCATTAAGTCCTGTTTTACAAATTGTAGTTAGACGGGAAGATACACAAACAAATAAGAAGGAAGAACAATGAAACGACGACAACAATTAATAAAATTACTCAAGAATGCGGTAAAGATGGAGCGATAAAAGCACTTGAAAATCAAAAAAAAATTTGGGTAGTAGTCCTTAATGGAACACTTGGCTACTGCCTATTTAAAGGTATAAAATGATAAAAAAATAATGGAGGTATAAACATGGTTGAAGAAAAAACTATTGATGAAGAAAAAATCAGAAAAATGGTACGAGAGGAATATGGTAAAGTAGCAACTCGTCGAAGAGTTTCAAGTTGTTGTGGTCCATCAACAGATTCTAGTCAAACAATTGAGAGTTCCTGCAGCTCTGAAAGTTGTGGTGGTGCAATTAGGATTCCTGCTGATATGATGGATGATTTTCTAGAAAAATATAGTAATAAATTGGGTTATACTAAAGATGACTTGAATAGCATTCCAGATGGATCCAATTTAGCTCTTGGATGTGGGAACCCCACAGCTCATGCTTCAATACAGGAAGGTGAAACGGTCTTAGATCTTGGTTCAGGAGGGGGATTAGATTGCTTTATTGCAGCGAAAAAAGTTGGCATAACTGGAAAGGTTATTGGTGTAGATATGACCCCTTCGATGATTGATAAGGCTCGTGAAAATGCAAGGAATGGTAATTACGATAATGTTGAGTTTAGACTTGGTGAGATTGAACACTTACCAGTAGCAGATAACTCAGTCGATCTCATTATATCCAATTGTGTGATTAATCTTGCTCCAAATAAAGAAAATGTCTTTCGCGAGGCGTTTCGTGTACTTAGACCAGGAGGAAGAATAATGGTCTCAGATATTGTTTTACTGAAAGAGCTTCCTGAAGCTGTTAGAAAAAATGTACAAGCTTATATAGGTTGTATAGGTGGAGCAATCATGAAAGATAAGTATATTGAAGCCATTAATAAGGCTGGTTTTCAAAATGTCGAAATATTGGATCAAAGTAATTTCTCTACAACAGAATTTTTACTGAGTGATGATAATATCAAAGATGCTTTAGGAGACCAAATTGAAAAAGTTAAAGAACTGGATCAATTGGATGTTGATAGTACTAGTATTAAAGTAAAAGCTATAAAACCTTTATAATGGAGTTCTAAATCTTTTATAATTTTTTTTTAAATTTTTTATTCATTTTAACATCAAGGGAAATATTGAATTTTATAGTCATTTTCTGTCAAAATACCCTAACCTTTAATTTATCAAAAAAAAATTATATATTGTTATTTTACAATATTATTGAATAGAGATGCCAGAATACAGAAAAATTTCAAAAACTCAATTAAGCTCTATACTATATCTACTTACATTAGTAATCTATATAACAACTTTATTCTTTCCAATCACTATTGAATATGGAAATACAGGTTTGGGTTGGCGTATGTTAAATTTTGCAGGATTTATTCCAGGAGGTTATTTTGGAATGTTATTATTATTCATTTCATATTATTATATTTTTAATTATAGATTTTCACGATTTTTGATTATAAATATAGTAGGATTAGTAGCTCTTTGTATTAATTATTCAATTATGTTTATAAGTGTCTATATAGATAATCTTTCTCCTGATTACTTTTTCAAACTATCTTTTAACTTTTTCATCAATTTTGGAATCTGGATTTTCTTAGGTTTATATAATTTAGTTTTCTTTAGTATTTATTATAGACAGAAAAAACCTTTTAAAGAATCTCTATTGAAGAAAATGATATTGGATTATAGTTCTAAAATTAAGCAGATTAATTTAAAAGATATTTGTAAAGAGTCTCATTTTTATGATCTAAATGTAATAAGAGTATTAAGAGAAATGTTAGAGAGTAATCAAATTAATGGTGAATACTTTAAAGCAACAAAAACTTTACATTTCGATATAAAAGAAAATTTTGGAGAAATTGATAATTTATTAGCTATGTATAAGAATTGGGAAAAATTTAATATAAAAAAGGATCGATAGTGTGATTTTATGAAATATAAAGATAAAAGCTGATATTATCTCTGAGAAAGAAGAGAAAAAAAATTTTTGAGATACAATTATGGTAACTTTTTCTTTTATAGTTTGTGCAGAGCCTTATAAATATGAAGCAATAGATACTATGATTAATTTAGGAGAAGCCATGATTGAGAAAGGACACGAAATTTTAGGAATTTTCCTATATGGTAGTGGTGTCTATAATATTAAAGAAAGAACTTTGAAGGATGCCACTACTCGTAATTTATCAAATCGACTTAAAGAATTTTGTAAAAAAAATAACGCAGAACCTATAGCATGTAGCACCTGGATAAGTTTTACAGGAATAAAGGTTGAGGAATTTATTGATGGAGCAGCTAGAGAAGGATTAGGAGGGCTCTCTGATTTAATCGCTAGATCTGATAAAGTGATATTTTTTGGTCCTGGAGGGTGAAAAGAATGGTAAACTCTGTGGTCATTATTTGTGAAGACTCTCCCTTTGGTAAAAACTCTGTGGTGGAATCAATACGGATGGCTGCTGGAATTCTTGCCGTGGGCGATATTGAATTGTGTAAGGTCATTCTACTTAAAGATGCAGTATATTTTCTAAGTAAATACTTAAATCCAAGCGCATTAAACTTAGATAGCTTTACAAATATACTAAGATTAATTGAACTTTCTGAATTAGAGATATATGTTCATGATAAGGCGTTAAAAACTGCTGGTATTGAATCAACAGATCTTATCTTAGAGGAAAATATGAAAATTATTGGAACTCAAGAAATATCTCAACTTATTTTTGAAGCAGATATGAGTTTCAAATATTAATGAGGAAGGTGAGTTGATGTTGACAAATTCTATTGTTTATTTGTATGGTTTTAGCCCTACATTAGAAGTAAAACTGGAAACTATGTTAGAGATCTTAAAAGAACAAATAAAATTAAATGTTGACATATCTATTGTTCTGATACATGACGGTGTGATTGGTACATCAAATAAAGGAGTTACTCCAGAATCTTTAAAAAAGATCTTACTCCTACCTTTTAAAATTTATGCTATAATTCCAGACATAAAAGCTCGAGGGATGGATCCTAGTAATCTTATTGATCAAGTAAAAGGAATAGAATATGAAAATCTAGTAGATATTTTGGTTAACACTCAAAAAATTGTGTCATGGATGTAGTTTAGCCCATATCTAAATCAGAAGAATCTTTCTTCTTCAAATGTATCTACCATTCTCTATGTAGAAATATTGAAAAAAAAAAATAAGTATTAGATATAATCATCAATTTTTATCCCATGTTTCAGATATAGCTCTCTCGTGGAATTATAAAAGTTTTCATTAAAATTTACTAAAAAATTCTCATATTCTTGTGGTTTTCCTTTTAATGCTAAAGCAGATAATGTACCTTTTATATCAAATATATATAATTGGTCTTTCTTTATTCCAACAATATATCTTTTGACAGCTCTATCAGGAAGCATTGCCTTACTCGCCATATCATCCAATCTTTCTTTTATAATTTCTGTTAACTTATCCTCTCCTTCATCTTCTATAAGTTTTTGAGGAAATTTCATCTGTGCATTATTAAAAATATTAGTTCGTATATAAGAAGGAACAATCACAGAAACATTTATTCCTAAGTTTTTTAAACGGCCAAAAAGTCCTTCTGAAATCCCTACCACAGCGAATTTAGAAGCAATGTATGGTAACGGTTCTGATGATCCAATAATCCCTGCTCCTGAAGAAATATTTACAATATGACCGGAACGTCTTTCAATCATGCGTGGTAAAAATACTTTTAAAGAATGGATAATACTCCATAAATTCACATCAAGAACTTTTTTCCAATCTTCTAACTCCAAGACCGTTACATTCCCTCCTATGGAGATACCCGCATTATTTATTAAGAGATCGAGTTCTCCTAATTTCTTGTGAAAATTATTAGCAGCGTTTTCGAAATCTCTAAAGTTTGAAACATCACATTTCTCAGCATAAACCTTTACACCTATTTTTTCAATTTCTTTTTTAACATCATCTAATTCTTCCATGTTTATATCTGTGATATACAGATTCATACCTTCTCTTGCTAAAGCAATAGCAAATGAATGACCAATTCCACTTGCAGCTCCAGTAATAAAACAATTCTTATTTACAAAGTCCTTCATTAAATTTCACCAAATTTAGATAGTAAAGACTTTTATATATAGATTTATAATTCTAATTCTATTATAAGAAAAGTCTTTTAAAGTTTGAGATTGAAATTCAAATAATAGTAATTATTTGATTAAAGATTAAAGATAACTAATCACAATTCAAAAAGTTAATAAAATGAAAGATTATTCAGAGTGGGAATCATTCCCAGATTATGAAAATGAATCTCCGTATATTGAGAATCCAAATCGCCCATGGATAAAACTTAGACCAGATTATATTCCTAAAACAGTAAAATTTGAACCCATTCCTGTTCATGAATTCATTAAAAAATCAGCTAATAAATATCCTAATAATGTTTGCGTATATTATAAGCCAGCAGACAAAAAATATACATACCGTGAAATGGTTAATATATCAGACAAAATAGCTAATGCTTTGTATGAAGAAGGTATAAAAAAGGGGGATGCTGTCGGCATAATGACAGGTAATTGTCCTGAATTTTTATTTTGTTGTTTGGGGATCTTGGAGACCGGTGCTGCTGTAGTTCCAATAAATTCTCTTCTTAAGGAAACTGATGTAACTCACATTATTAAAGATGCTGGAAACATAGATACGGTTTTTGTTCACAAGAATAATTTTAGAACTATGAAAAAGGTAAGAAATGAAGTTGCCATTAAAAATTTAATTTTACTCCAAACTGAAACAGCTAAACCAGATACGATTACTTTAGAAGAATTTATTAATGGGTGTGCTTCAAAACAACCTGATGTGGAGATAGATCCTATAAATGATATAGCAGCATTATTGTATACCGGAGGTACTACTGGTTTACCTAAAGGAGTGATGCTGACACATCATAATTTAGTATCAGATGCAATTTGTACAATGCAAAATATGAGAGAATCTAGAGAGGACAATCCAGACTTATATGGTACTAGCGTTAGCTTAACAGTACTCCCTATTTGTCATAGTTTTGGGTTCCAAGTTTTAATTATAACTTCATATCTCGCCTCAATGTTAGTTATGTTTCAATCTTTCAATGCTTCAGAAGTTCTCGAAGCTATAGAATACTATAAATGCAATACTTTTACAGGGGTACCAGTTATGTTTCAAATGTTAGTTAACTCTCCTGATTTTACAGAAAGAGATCTTTCAAGTCTTGAGGGTGCTACATCTGGTTCAGCAACATTAGCAACAAAAATAAATAGAAAATGGGAACGAGTAGCAGGATTTAAAGTAGGTCAGGGATTTGGGTTAACAGAAACTTCACCAGTCACTCATCATCAACCAAAATGGTTACCTGAAACAATACCTGAGAGTATAGGTGTACCTATTATTGACACCGATGCAAAAATAGTAGATCCTGAAACATTAGAGGAACTCCCTATTGGTGAAATTGGAGAATTATTACTTAAAGGACCTCAAGTCATGAAAGGATATTGGAAAAATCCTGAAGCAACAGCAGCTACATTTGCTAATGATTGGCTGAAAACGGGAGATTTAGCACGTATGGATGAGCGAGGTTATTTCTATATTGAAGGTCGAACTAAAGATATGATAAAATATAAGGGATATAAAGTTATGCCAAAAGAAATTGAGGAAAAGTTATATGAACATCCTGCAGTTCAAGAAGTAGGAGTTGTTTCTGCCCCTGACCCAAATATCGGTGAAACTATTAAGGCTTATATAGCCATTAAGCCAGAATATCAAGAAAAAATAACTGAAAAAGAGATTATTGAATG
>JBHLPW010000018.1:0-79371 GCA_048939015.1 Promethearchaeota archaeon | reverse complement strand
GATCTAGATTTTCATCTACAGTTGCATTAATAATTGATTGAATAGAAGCAGATTTAATTACATAATCTGACATATCAGTTGGTATTGAAATGTTTTGATCCCAGTGTACACTTGGTTGTTGAACGGCGGTTATATCATCAAACTCATGAGACACTCTACAACCCCTAGAAGTAATTTCATCAATATCGGGACGATCAGGTATAGAAGGATTATCCATCTCTGTCCAATTTACCGCAAGAGGAGGATCTGCTATTAAGGAAAAAGTATGTTCTTTACCTAAAATTTCAAAATTAGCTTGTCCTGAGGTTACATTTCCGCGTACATCTGAAGTGTCACCTTCCTCAACAGTAAACCATGAATTTTGAGAATTGAAATTCGAATTATTAAGATATTCTGTTGTATAATAATCTTTCACAATACCTTGGAGATTTAAATCTTTATCAAATATTTTTGAATTATCAGAGTATTGATAATTATCAAGTGTTTTATCATAATAATTTTTAAATATTCTGTTTGAATATAAAGAGAAAATAATTGAAATTATTATGACTAGAAATACTTTTACATGAATTCCTTTTTTGGCCATTTTAGGACTACTTTATATAATCTATTAAAAATATAAATTGAAACAAAAATACACTTAACCCTTAAAGATTCAATGCTTTACAAAAAAGACTAAATATTTATATTTAACTAATTTCACTTTTTTTATTTGACAAAATAAAAATTATGCAAATCCTTTTTTCTTATAGTTTCTAAGAATTCTCTTCTTATAGGTTTCAAAAAACCTTTATTTACTTTAACAACATTTATATTAAATATGTCTAATTCACAAACCAAATTTATACTAGCAATCGATCATGGAACAGGAGGTCCTAAAACTGCTCTTGTATCCACAACAGGAGATGTAATTGAATGGGCCTTTCAAGAAGTACCTTTATATGTGGATAAAGGAGGAGCTGTAGAACAAGATCCTAATGATTGGTGGGATGCGATATTGAAAACTTCGAAGAAAGTAATTGATAGTGGCCAGGTACCTGTAGATGATATAGTAGGCGTTTGTAATACAAGTCAATGGAGCGGTACCGTTGCTGTTGATAAAGATGGAAATCAATTAATGAATTCAATAATTTGGATGGATACTCGAGGTGCAAAATATATTGAGAAATTCTATAAAAGCCTAATTCAAGTATCGGGATATTCATTGTCTAAAATATTGAAGTGGTTAAAACGGACAGGTGGGGGTCCGAGTCAGACTGGGAAGGATCCTATAGCACATATATTATGGATTAAAAATGAAATTCCGGACATCTATAATCAGACTTATAAATTCCTAGAACCACAAGATTTTATTAATTTAAAGCTTACAGGGAAATTTGCTACCTCCTCTGCTACAATACATATGCATTGGGTAACAGATATCAGAGATATAAATAATGTGAAATATTCAAAAAAACTTATTAAAGGCTTTAAATTAGATCCTGAGAAATTACCTGAAATTAAATCTCCAATTGATGTTCTTGGACCACTTAAAAGTAGCTTAGCAGATGAGTTAGGATTAAATAAGGATGTTAAGGTTGTTATGGGGGCACCAGATCTTCATTCTGCTACAATAGGGTCTGGAGCTGTAAATAATTATGAAACACATATTTATATAGGGACAAGCGATTGGGTAATTTGCCATGTTCCTTACAAAAAGACAGATATTAATCATAATATGGCTAGTGCTCCCTCAGCAATCCCAGGAAGATATTTTCTTATCAATGAACAAGAAATTGCTGGAGGTGCTTTATCATTTCTTAGAGACAAAATTTTATACCATAAAGATGAGTTGTTAAAAGAAGAAGCTGTTCCTGATGTTTATAAAATATTTGATCAAATTGTAGAGAAGGTACCTGCTGGCTCGAATAATCTTATTTTTACTCCTTGGCTTATAGGAGAAAGAGCTCCCGTAGATAATCATTTTGTAAGAGGTGGTTTATACAATCTATCTTTAGAAATGTCTCGAGAACATATAATCCGCGCAATTTTTGAAGGTGTAGCATATAATATAAGATGGTTATTTATGTATATAGAGAAATTTATTCAAAAATGGAAAATAAAAGAAACTCCTGGTATGACCAAAAAAGATATCGTTATTCCAGAATTAAACATTATTGGAGGTGGAGCTCAGAGTGATGTTTGGTGCCAAATATTTGCGGATGTACTTAATAGGAAGATTAAACAAGTACAAAATCCTATTCAGACAAATGCACGAGGTGCGGCTTATATTGCTTCTGTAGCGTTAGGATACTTGAAATGGGAAGAAATTCAAAATTGTTGTGAGATATCAAAAATATTTACCCCTAATTCAGAAAACAGAGAGATATACGATAGACTTTTTAATGAATATTTAAACATATACAAAATAATGAAAAAGACCTATAAATGTTTAAATGGATAATCAAATACATTCTACTATAAAGTAAGAAAAAAAATTTTATCCTTTTATTATTTCTAGTTTTTATTTTTCAAGGATTTTTTGAGCTAATTCAGGATCAAATCTTTTATGAATGAACTCTTTTATGATGCTTACATAAGTTTTTGTAATAGTGGAGGTAATTGCAATTTTTTGTAATTTTTTTACTAAGTCTTTTTTTGAGATTTTTTTAGCACTCTTTAATATAATCATTGTTTTATCAACATCTTCCAAAAACTTTGAAAAGAAGAAAGAAAGAAATTTAACCTGTTCATTTGTTTCTTCTTTTGAAACAGCAGAATTAATGATTGCTCGCTCCAATTGTAAATCTGTATCCCAAGGCTTTTGAACAATATTTTTATAAGTATTAATCAGAAGGGCATTTCTATTTCTATGTTTAACCAATGCATAAAAGTATGTAGCAACAGGATATATATCGCCTGGATATGTGAGTATTTCTAAGTTTCTGGTATTTTTATATATATCTGGCATAGCTTCTACGAGAATTTTGTCTAAAATGTTCATGTTTATAGTATTTTCCTCCTCTGGCATAATAATAAAAAATGGATAATTAAATAACTTTGCATGGAGTAACCCGGCAAAGCATCGAAATCCCAAAATTTCAACAATTTCTCTTATAGTAATTTGTTTACCAGCTAGAGTATTACCATCTTCTTGAGTTTCAAATTTAGATAGATGAGATAAGGAAATATCGACAGATTCATAACCAATAATTCGCTCCTCAAGATCCAAAAATGCGATAAAATCATGATCCTGACATACAGCTCCTTTAGGCACTTGAATTTTAACATGCCCAAATTGTTTTGAAGAGAATAGACTGAGCGGAACTGGCACACCCTTTTCGATCCCGCACTTTGGACAAGCAAACTTAATTAGAGTATATTGATCCTGGCTCATTTAACCCACTAAAATAAGAATTATCACAAACGTGTATAAGACACATAACCTTTAACAAATATAAATGTATACTATATTTTTATTTGTGTATGATATCTTCACAATATAAGAAATAAATCAAATTTTTCATTTAATAAAAATTAAAATGAGAAAAATGGAATTTTATCTGTTTTCTTCTTTTTCATGATGAAGCATTACTACAATCCCGAGAATTAACATTGCCATGTCATCTGAAATATCAGGGTTTATTTTTACTCCATATGTACCTTTTATTTTAAATAATTTTTTGCTTATTTCAGCTATTTCTTTACCATCTTTAATGATCTTATACTTCAACGCCCAGATATTCCCCTTCATTGTAAAAATCTTCTCTTCACTAGCATTCTCAAACCAATAGTTAGGTTTTACTGATACTAATTTTCTTTTAAGTCTTCCAAATAATTTCTCCTCGTTTTCCTCTTCGCCCTCATAAAATTTATATGTAGAACGCATAGAAACTACTTTTTCATGGACAGTTATTAATGTTTTATCATTCAGATCTCTCAAACGATATGTATTTCCGATCTTTATCAATTTCCCCTTGAAATAGCCAAGTTCTTCTCTTTCTGGAGTCATTACTTTGACTTTATCTTTGAAAGACATTAGTTTCTCTTGTAGCAAAAATTCTCTCTGTTTTCTTAAATCCATTACTTCCTCAACTTAACTCATTTATGATTTTTTGAATAAATTATTAAAGTTCAGCTTTAAAAATATATCTACATAGAAAGAAAATATAAAAATAAGAAAAAATTTATAAAAAATTTAAATTAACCCTTGATAGTTTTTCCTTGTTCAAGCTTATCTATATCTTTTTCTTGTAATTCACGTCTTTGAACTTTACCAGTCGCACTAACTGGCATTTTTCTAACGAATTCAATGTAACTTGGACTTTTCCACTTTGCCATGTTTTCTCTTGCCCACTCTTTTAATTGTTCACTTGTTATATCACGATCAGCTTTAAATCCTTTTTTCAGCGTAACCCAAGCTTTTACAGCTTCACCACTATATTCATCAGGTATTCCCGCGACAGCTACTTCATCAACCATTTTGTGATGTGCTAATAGTTCCTCGACTTCCTTAGGGAAAACAGAATGTCCTGAAACTTTAATTAAGGATTTTTTACGATCCCGTATCTCAACCCATCCATGTTCATCCATGAACCCAATATCACCTGTAAGTAACCAACGTTTCCCGCCCCAATATTTTAAATTGTCTTCTTGTTCTTTTTGTTTTCCTAAATATCCTAACATAATGTGGGGTCCTGCTAAACATATTTCTCCTGTGTTTTCAATATCGAATCCCCCTCTTTCTTTAGTTCCATCACATATAGGTCCTGCTTCAAAATTATCAGAAGGAAATATTGCCCAATCTGCGCCTGGTATTGGTAATCCTAATTTTCCATCCTTGGTTGGACCCCAAAAAGGAGCCACACTATGTATAGGTGAACTTTCTGTTAATCCATAACCAGCACGTATTGGACAGAAAATTTTCTCAAATGGTTCTTGTACATAAGAATGTAATGGTCCTGCTCCTTGTGTGGCATACTTCAACTTTTTCCACAAATCATATTTCTTTTTAAATTCCTCAACGCCTATTTCCTCTACAAAATCTGTAAACCTTTTAAACCACATCTCGACTCCAGTATATATTATTCCTTCAGGAGCATCTATCTTATTAATTGCTTCACATAGAACATCATCTGCAGGAGGTTTTGGGAATAGAAGCATAATCATTCCTATACCAAGAGCAGCATTCATGACACATGTCATACCAAAGCTATGAAAAAAGGGAATAGCACCTATAGTTATCACTCCAGGTCCAAGACCAGTCCAATCCTTAACCATGTTTAAATTAGCGCTTAGATTAGCATGTGAAAGCATCGCAACTTTAGGCAGCCCAGTAGTTCCTCCCGTCATGAGATATATCGCAGGATCAGTCCACGGATCAATTTCAACCTTAATTTCTTCTGGTTGTGTTTCTTTTATAATATTATCCATCCAGTATACTTTATAATGTTCAGTTTCATTGGGTATTTTATCACGAGCACTTGGTATACCTAATCTCTCGATTATAGTCTGGTCAGCAGTTAAAAAATCTACAAAATTTGATGGTATTACAAATTTTACATCTGTTTTAGGGAGTATATCCTTTGGACCTGCTATATATAGCATATCCATCATGACGAAGACTTTTGCTTTTGTCATAGTCAACGAATGTAAAAGCTCCATTGGTCTATAAGTAGGATTAATACCCTGAGTTATAGCACCAATATATTGACATCCCAAATAAGCAACCACAAAATTGATAGAATTTGGTAGATCAATAGCCACAACATCACCTTTCCTAATCCCAAGAGTTTGATAAAGAAAAGTTCCAAAACGTTTAGCATAATTAAAGATAGTTTTTAATTTTACACGTTCCATATAAGGTCCATATACGAAAATACAGCTATCTCTGTCTCGTGTTTCATATAAATCAGCTGCATGTTGGAAATAATCCCACATTGGCAAAATCTCTACGTCTTCAACATCTTTTAATTGTTTGGGTACACCCTCGGGCCAATAGCCCCCCTCTTCCGGAGATGTGAACCAAACTTTACTCTCGTCAACCAGAAACTCTGGATCATTTAAACTCGGCATAATCAAATCAACTTTTTATTTTAATTACGATATTTTTGTACAAAATGAGATAAATTCTCACTGTATACTTTGAATGATTTGTTATTGCTTAATAATTTTTCTCGGTTATAATCTTGTCCGTGTTAGTAATAAAATCAAAAAAAAAGATTGTAGTTATAAGGTTTGGGTTCTACTTTTAAATTTCTTCCTTCTTTTATAGAAATAATAAACATTGATTATTATTAAGATTCCTACTACAGTCCACTGAAGAGGGGGCCAATCAGCTAAAAGAGAGACACCTAATAATGTTAGAAGTAGATTTGAAGTAATTTCTTTGAAAAATTCACCCTTTTCTAAAGTTTCTTCAAGCCTTTCCTGGATGATTCTATCCGTATCGATGTCTTGTTTGTATTCTTCTATGAGTTTTCTTAAATCATCATCTTCTACCATATAATTTAACGATTTTGTTGGATTTATAATCCAATCATTCACTATTGAAAGAGAAAGGAACGATTTAATCTGAAATTCAAAAGCTTTCCCGATAAAATCATAATACTCTTTTAGATTAAACTCTTCCCCTTTGTCTCCGTTTATAATTAACGAGTATTTACCATAAATTAATTTGCCTTCAAATTTATCCGGAAAATCAAATATCATTCTCAGCGTGTTAGTAAATTTAGTTTCATAAAATACACCTTGTTTACTTGATCTAAAAATGAGAATTACTGGAAAGAAATCTGATTTAAATGGAAAGAAAACTCTTAACAACTCAGAATATCTAAAATTAAGCTGAATTAATTCTTTTAAAATCTCTCTGCCAACTTGAATTAGTTTATTCAATGTCTTATCCATATCCTTATTTGATGTTTTGCACCGTAGTATTAATTTATCTTTCTCAAAATATCCATCAAGCTTGTCTTGTTGAATAGTAAAGCTTCTTGTTTTTTCAAATTTTTTATCAATAAATAACTTAAAGCCTGAAATTTCAGCAGAGGGAAAACAACTCATAAGAAAATGATGAGAACTTATTGAAGAGCCAGGAATTTTAAAAACAAAATAGATTTCATCGGTACCATCGGGAATCTCAAAAGTTTTCCAGTTAAAATCTAATTTAGTTTCTTTTTGGCTAAGCATTTTCTTTTTAGGGTCAAGATAATACGCATGAGAGCCATTTAAGATGGAAAACTTGATTTTTTTTTCAAAGCGTAATTTTTTCAGCGTTTTTCCTATTTTAGGAATCTCAGCAAATATTTCGTTTGATAACAAATTGGTTCTTAGTTCATAATCATTTATTCCAGATTTTATTAAGAGATTTGTAAGAGTTAGTTTAGAATCAATTTTTCCCTTAGTTAATAATTTTAAAATACTTTTCTCTAATAGATCCTCCTCTTTAATTTCTTCTACTTCTTCCTCTTCTTCAAACTCTTCTTCTACAAGATACTTATTTTTTGGTACTTTTTCACTCAAATTAATCATCCTACTAATTTCTGAAATAATATAATTAAATAATTCAAATTTTAAATTATTATATACTTTTTTAGACATAATTATCATGAATTTTAAAAGCAAACTCAAAGCTGACTTGAAAGATCTTCTAAATGAAGAAGAACTCACACTTCTTCCGCGTGGTTTTCAGACTTTAGGGAATGTTATCATTTTAAAATTGAATCCTAAATTATTTTATAAAAAAGAAACTATAGCAAAAGCCTATTTGAAATTGCTTCCGAAAATAAGATCAGTGTATTTAAACAAAGGAAGAATTGTAGGAACGTTTCGAGAACCAGAAAATATTGAATATATGGCAGGAGAGAATAATCCTATTGTTGAACATAGAGAACATGGTATAATATATAGATTTGATATAACCAAAATTATGTTTAGTAAGGGTAATATCAATGAGAGGAAATTTCTATCTACACTGATAGAAAGAGGTGAAATTGTTGTAGATATGTTTGCAGGAATAGGATATTTCTCATTACCAATAGCAAAAAATTCTCCAGTAGAAAAAATATATAGTATTGAGCTTAATCCTGAATCCTATAAATTCCTTGTTGATAATATTAGGATTAATAGTCTTGGAGATAAAATCATACCAATAAATGGAGATTGCAAAATTGAGGTTTTGAAGCTTAGTGAATCTGGAATAAAAGCTAATAGAGTAATTATGGGTGTATTCCCAGCACCAAAAGAATTCATTAAAGAGGCATTAAGCTTAGTTAATGATAAAGGAACGATTTATCATTATGAAGGTGTGGTTGAAAAAGATAACTATATAACTCTATTTAAAGATTTCGATAAAATAGCTCAAAAAGAAGGTTATAAATGCGAGTTAAAGTCATATAGATTTGTTAAGAGTTATGGTCCAAATCTATATCATGTTGTTTTGGATATTTGGATATATTTGTATTAAAAATTTAGATAATTTTATTTATTGAGTTGAAGAAATATAACTTATAAAGTAGTAAAAAGAGAGAACTAATTTTTAAAATGCATATTGAAAGAGAATGATTTAAATTGACTAGCAATATAAAGATTGGTTTAGATTACAGTCATAATAATATTTTAACAGTCGAATCATCCAGTTTCAATGAGTTCATAAACTTTTTGTTCACATCTGGATATAAACTAGGAAAAATTGAAGCAGGGTTTAACTCTTTGGCAAATTTAGATAAATATAATGTAATAATTCTATCAACACCAAGAAATATCAATTTTAATGAAAATGAGATAAATATCATTGAGGAATATGTAAAGAAAGGAGGGAGCCTCTTGATTTGCAGTTCTACTGGAGGAGATTATTCAAATAATACTAATCTAAATGACCTCACGCAAAAATTTGGATTTGCATTTACATCAGATGAGATATATGATTCAGTTAATTATGTTAATCTTCAGAAAAGACCCGTTATAACCAGATTTAAACCCCATGTTATAACCAATCAAATTAAAAAAATTGTACTTTCAAGTTCTTGTTCAACTGAAATATTAGATTTTATTGAAGATGATGAAAATATAAAAATCGACGGAGTCTTACAATCTGGGTTAAATAGTTGGCGCAAGCGGTATGATGGAGAAAATTGGATAGAAGAAGATAGTCCTAAGGTTCCATTAATGGTTGTGATAGAATATTTTAAAGGTAAAGTTGTAGGTTTGGGAAATATTAGTATTTTTTCATCTCTTGCTCACGAGTACGGGTTTTCTGCCTTAGATAATGATATTTTAATAGCAAATGTTTTAAATTATTTAATTGGTAGTTTAGAATCAGAAGGTAAAGCAGTTACAGTTGAATTAAATCTAGATTTATATTATTGGGTCGAAAAGATCGTTAAAGAAGAGAAATGGGAGAATATTTCAGATCTTATTAACGTAAGTTTAAAACATTTTAAAGATAATTACAACAAAATTATTGAAGAAATCAAAAAACTGCGATTAGAGCGAAAGAAGAAAAAAGAAGCTTATGAAAAAGCTTCTAAGAAAAAAGAAAAAAAAGAAATTGCTGAAGAAGAAGTTTTAGAAAAAATTCCAGTTATCGAGAGAAAAAAGGAAGATCTTGAAGATATAATGAGTGCATTGGAAGATATTACAGGAGAAACATATGAAATTTCTATCGATTTAGATGAAGAAATGTTAGATGATGAGGAAACTTCTGCTTTAGAATATACTAACGATGATATAATTGAGTTTGAGAAGACATTTCCAAAGAAAGCTATCTGGAAGGGAAAGGCTACTATTGCTTTCAAAGAATGGCTGGAAGAAAAGTATAACAATTAATCCCAAAATAGAAATTCGATCTATTATTCTATTTCTCAGGAGAATTTTCATTTAATTATGGATAGATTTATTTTTGTGTTAGGCTCTAACTGGCAATTATCCTTGGCAGAATTAGATAATTATCTAAAGTTTTCTAAGTATCAAGGGAGAATTATCGACTATTCTGCAAATATAGCAGTTGTAGAATTCAAAGATCTACATCAAGATCCCCATTATATTAATAAACTTATGGAAATTCAATTTAATTTAGGTGGATGTCAAAAGATTTCAAGAATTTTTGATTTTATTGACATTAATACAATAAAGGAAGCCTTTCCAATTAAAATGCATAAATTTAAATATGTAGAGAGACCTAGACAGAAGATAACTAAAATTATTGATAATATTATCATTGGAAAAAAGGGGATATTCCCAAAAGTCTATGAAAGTATGTTTTTTGCTGTTTCAATTTATCCTAATCTCTATGATGATGAATATTACTCTGAAATCTTAGTGAAACATTTTTTGCCATTTCTGAATAAAGAAATTATGACTATTCTCAAACAGAAGGGGTCAGTAAAAGTACTATATTATCAATATCCTGAAGAAAATATAAAGACAGGTAATTTGAACCCCATTTTTCCACATCATTTGATAAAATATGATTTACTCAGTGAAAACAGAGCAGAAATAATTTTTGGTTTTACAGAGGAAGGAGTTTATCTTGCAAGGACATTTACTACAGACGATCCAAATTTTAAAAGAAAAATTGATGAACAAAGACCCAATAAAGAATTTAAAAGTTCTATTTCCCCAAAACTTGCATTAGTTATGCTAAATTTCTTGAATTTATTTGAAAAAAGAAAACAAAAGAGAATCCTTGATCCTTTTGTTGGAAATGGCACAATTGCTTTATTTGGTATACTTCAAGATTTTCAAATATATGGATCAGATATCGATTTAACAAAAGTAAATAATACAATAAGAAATATTAATTGGTTGTTGGATATAATAGAGGAAGAGATACCTCCATATATTCATCAAAGAATAATAAAACAGGATGCTAGAAGTTTGTCTAATATTTTTGAGTCGAATTACTTTGATGGTATATGTACAGAACCAGAATTAGGACCATTTTATTTAGAAAAACCATATTATGTTCAAGCTAAAGAATTAATAGATAATGAATTAGAACCTTTATATGATAATTTTTTTCAAGAAGCTTATAAAATACTTAAGCCAAATTCAAGAATTTGTTTTATATCACCGATTATAAGCACTATTGATGGAAATGATATTCAAGTAAATATAGAGAAAATCGCTTCTAAGAATAAATTTAGAATTCTACCTATGATCGATCTAGATAGAATAATCAGTAAATCTGATCAAAAACTTAGATTTCGTAAAGAAAAAGTGAAAAACCTAATAGATGCAAAAAAAGGTCAAATAGTTAAAAGGAAGATTTATATTTTAGAAAAAAAGGAATAAGAATGGATTATAGTAACGTTTTAGATAGCATAGAAAAACAATTAGAAGGAGAAGCTCATCTAGATCAATTAGCTAGAAAAAAACAAGATCCTTTCAAAATCTTAATTTCAACCATTTTATCAGCACGCACTAAAGACTCAAACACTAGAATTGCAACTGAAAACTTATTTGCTAAATATGATACTCCAAAAAAAATTGCAGAAGCAGATATTGAAGAGATTGAACAACTTATTAAGTCATCTGGATTTTACAGGGTCAAAGCAGCTAGATTAAAGGAAGTATCAAGAGTTTTAATTAATCAATATAACGCCATAGTACCAGATAATTACGAGGATTTGATGAGTTTACCTGGTGTAGGTAGTAAAACAGCGAATTGCGTTCTGGTGTATGCCTTTAAAGTTCCTGCTATTCCTGTAGATACTCATGTTCATCGCATAAGCAATAGATTAGGTTGGGTAAAAACTAAAAATCCTTTACAGACAGAAAAAGCTTTAAGAGATTCAATTCCAAAGGAACATTGGCTAAAAGTGAATAGATTATTTGTAAGATTCGGACAACAAATTTGTTTACCTATTCGACCAAAATGTGAGATTTGTTTAATTGAAAGATTGTGTCCAAGAGACTTTTCAATGGAATTAGCAAATAAAAAGAAAATGAAAACAAAATAAAGACGGAAACTTTATCTTAAAAGTAAAAGATATCAATTCTAGTTCAGTACGCAAATTTTACCTTTCTTTTTCGAGTATATAAAAAATAACCAAATATAACTCCTACTAATAAACCAAATATATGTGCCCAATAATTAATCCCTCCAGAAAATGAGTAAATTAAAAAAAACATAAGATAAAGAAGAGCAAAAAGTAAGAGAGGTTTGTAATCTGTTGCAATCATGACGAAGGCAACACCTAATATTCCAAAAATAGCTCCCGAAGCACCTAAGCTTATTACATCTAAAGGAAGCAGTAATAATGAAAAAATGTTCCCCACTATTCCAGCAGCGAAGTAAATAATTAAATATTGAAATTTCTTGATAAATGTATTATTCTCCACTGTCGCTCCAAAAAATAGGAGAGCAATCATATTAGAAAAAAGATGAATTGGATCTGCATGAAAGAAAATAGATGTAACTAATCTCCAAATTTCATAGTTTTCTATTACTCTTCTATTAATTTGAACAAATGTAAGCAGAATATCTTCAGGTGCTGCTAAATTAAAGATTAAGAACGTTAGAACGTTAATTATAATTAGAGATATCGTTATTCTTGCATCTTTTAAATTCTCAATATCTAGAACCATCATAAATATAGAAGCACACAGAAACAGATAATATTTATTATAAAAAAGTATAATAATTTGTTTTTATATTATTTTTTTAGCATAAAAAGTTGATAAAATTTGGACATAAACGACAGATTTAAAGAAAATTTAAAATTAAAGAAAAAACGTTTATTAGATTCTTTAATAGTTAATGAAATCTTAAAAGATAAACGATTAATAAAAGCGTTTATGGATGTACCTTTAGAAAAGTTTATTCCAGATAAATTCATAAATATTGTTAAACTTTATGAAGATGTACCAAATTTATTCTATTATGATGAGCAAAATCCTGATAACTATAGAACTATTTCAGCTCCTCATATGATAACAATTATGCTTCAAGGATTATCATTGACTGAAGATGATGATTTGTTAATTTTGGGAGCAAAAAGCGGATATATCGCTGCGTTAGCACATAAATTAGCCCCCAAGGGTGAAATTATTATTCTTGAAGCAAATTCAGAAATTGCAAAATTTACTTCTGAAAACTTAAAGCGATTAAAATTAGATGAAAATATTTCAATTATTGTTAAAAATCCTCTTAATGGAATGTCTGAATTAAGTCCATGGCAAAAAATCCTAGTAACCGGAGCTATTGAACAATCGAAAATAACTCCTTTATTACATCAGCTTGATGAAAATGGTGGTGTCCTATTCGCACCTATCGGTCATGAATTCATACAAATATATACCCAAATCCTTAGAAAAGATAATGAGTATTTTGGGAGGAAAAAGTTACAAGTAAAATTCTCCCCGCTTATTACAAAAGTAGAAATAGATGAATTAGAATTGATAACAGATTTCGATGAATATGGAATTTCAGATGACTCAACTAAAGCAATTGAGAGTGTTAATCATATTTCAAAAAAAATTAATATAAAATATACTTCAGATATATTGGATGATATTAATTCTGAATCTAGTTTTAAAATAGAATCAATAGATAAAGAGCAACAAAAATTAGTAATAAATAATTTAATGAATATTGAGTTACTTATTAGAAAGTTGAAGAAAGAGGATGATATTGATAATTGTTTCAATTATGTAGAAAGTATTGAAACAAAACTCGAAGATCTCAAGAAATATAAGAAATTATTTCAAATTAAGATTAAAAGGATGCAAAACATATTAAATCAAATAAGATCATACAATATAGTAAGAAATGAATTGGAGAAAAAAGATCTCCAAAATGCTGAAATTATAGACAAAAAAATTGAAATAATTAATAAGCAAATTGAACAAATAAATTTATTTTTAGAAATTATTAAAGAAGATATACAACGGGTTAAAATGCTATATTAAATAAAAGAATCTTTATGTTTAATTTTTCTCAATATTCTCTATTAATACTTACCATATTTTTTTACCGATTTTATAAAATATCTAACATTTTTAAGCGGTATCTTTTGATAAATAACTGTACTTGGCCCTATGATAAAATGTCTATTATCTTTTAAAATACTTACTAATTCTTCAACATGAATTTCAATTTGTTGTTGATCCCCAAATGGTAAGATATTACTTACATCACCAAATCCTATTATGACAAATTCAGGAAACTTCTCATTTATATATTGTGGATCTGCGCCACCCTCCCAACCCTGCAATCCCTTAAAACCGGCATCTTGAAATGATGGAACTAGCTCAGTAGGGTCTCCATCAGTATGAATAATTGGAATCAATTTCGCGTCAATAATTATCGAGAGAATTTCTTTGTATAAAGGTAAAAAATCTTGATTCCATCTTGTTTTTGAAATCATAAGGCGCCCTTTAAAAGCAACATCATCTAATAATACAATGATTTTTCCTCTTCCTCCAGTTGCATTTATCAGCCCCTCTACATTAATTTTTGTTAATTCAGCATAAAATTTTATGAGATTTTCATAGAGTCTTGTTTTATTGTGGAAATTTCGTGCAAAAATTGGCATTCCCATGCTTCTCCAGACTCTATCGAATATACCATCTACCGTTAATATAGGAAATAGATAAGGTGCCAATTTTTCAAAAAAATCAATTATTTTTACAATATATTGACTGTTATTAATAAGTTTTAAATTACTCCATAAATCTTCTAGAATTTCAATACTATGAATAAATCCCCCTTCATAATAGGAGGTTTTTTGTTTTAGTGATTGCCCATTTTCTTTTATTTTAATAACTTGTCCATCCTTATCTCGGATTTTAATTGATCTAAAGGTATAACTTAAAGGAAAAGGAGCAAATATCGAATCAAATCCTAAAATGTAAGGTATATCAAAATAAGTTTTATTAAATAATTTACCATTATAATCTTTCATAATTTCATTATGATATTTGGAAATAAATCCCTCTCTTATGTACTGTACATGAGTAGGAATTCTATCTAAGTTTTTCCTTTTTGTATCATCAAATATTGCGAGAAAACGCTCACGAGCATTCATAAATATTTTGCTTATAAATCGTCCTTATAAATTTATTCTAATTGAAATTAATTAAATTTAATTCTTAATTAAATAATATTAAATAAAAATCGAGTTTGTCATAATGGAAGAGGAAGAAGATAAATTAAGTTTAGAAGAAAAAGAAATTTTTTATGAAGTGCTATTTAAAAGGATTATGGATATGATGAAAAAACCTGAAATTGAACAAGATCCATTTGGTGAAATGATAAATAGACTCTCTGTATTATCTGGAATCTTTAGTTTTAGAGCGATGACTTCGCTAATTCCTGAATTAGTTGCCGCTGCTATTAGGTATGGGATGATGATAGAACAAGCATATGAAGAAGAACAGTTGGATTTAGAAGAGGATATTCAAGGATTTGAAGAAGAAGCTGGAAAAACGAAGCGTATATCAAAAATTCAAGATGATGTTGATAAGTTAAATATCTATTTATAAAAACTTCTCATTTGCTTTTATTGGTTAAAATCTAATACTTAAAGAAAAAAAAAAGAAAAAATAAAATAACTTTTAGATAATAAAAAAATTAATCATACTTGCTTTTAAATCCTTTTAATTTCATCATTACTTCATCATATAGAGATCCAACAATAATTTTTTCTCCAAGAGCTTTTAATTCCTTAGCGTATGCTAAAATTTGATGAAGAACAGGTCCTGGTGGTAAGGCATCTCTCCTTCTTTCTAGCATATTTCCAAAAACTTCACATGTTGGAGCTCGATCGAGTGCTTTAAATAAATCAATAAACAAATCATGTATTTTTCCCGCTTGCGAGTCGACTACATGAGCTTTTGGTGTTTCAGTTCCGATTGGTGGTTCATCTGAAGAACTTGATAATCCTCCAGCACCCCGACCTTCAACTATAACAACTGGTTCAGATCGAGGATAATCACCAGTACCAGAGCAATTATAGTTAATACTAACCGCAGCACCGCCTTTTATTTCAGCGACTTTTACATGCAATTCTGAAAGATCTCCAACTTGCACTACTTCATGAGTGGTTCCCGCTGGAGGGGTAAATTCAGTTAAACTAAAACCAGTAGGAATTATATCTTTTACAAGAACATTTTCTAATTCTACATCTCCTTTGTTTTGGACTCTTACACCTATACTAAACTCTCCTTCAGTAAGACCAGGTTTAATACTTTTAAGAGTTTTAAGTTTACGTTTAACGTACCTTACTTTTAATTCTGGTTCCTCATCTGGCTCTCTTACATAGGAATCTCCCTCTACAGGGCTATTAATCTCGATTTTCACAGGAGTCATATATTTTGTTTCAGTAGGGGGTCGAGGATTTCTTGCAAGTAATGGATATGAAATAACCAACTGTTTACTTGGAAGAAATTCATTCGAAAGATTGAACAATTCAATATATATTTGATGCTTTTTAGAAAAATCTTGATCACTAGGATCTATTAATATTCTCTGGACGAATTCTTCTCGTGAACTAATATCAATACCTTCTAACTCGATTTTCACATCTTTAACTAAAGGAGGAATAAAGTCTGGAGGAATTTCATCTGATAAGAAAAATTTCTCAATATTCGAGGAACCATCATTTATAATCATATTAATTATCGACATATCGGTATTAGCATAAGCATCTACTTCTGGTGGATTTATGGCTTTATCAATAGTAGCACTTAAAACTGTATAGATAGTTGATTCCTTTAGAATTTCACCTATAACTCTTGGTATTACTACATATAATGGTGTAAAACCAATTTCAGAACTCAACTCTGGAACATCCTTAGCTTCAACTTGAAAGTCAAAATCCCATGATTCATCCGGATTTAAGACTCTTTCAGGTGTTTGAGAAACTACAGTTTCCGCTCCAGTGGTTATTGTCTGAGATACTTTGACATCTTCGAGCTTAACTTGAAATCCTGATTCATTAATGAACTCCACATTACAATCCCACATGCCAGGTTGAGATCCTTCGTCTCTGTCAATTCCACTCATTGAATCTGTAAGTCCTCTAATTTCAGGATTCATCATAGTCAATTTGTAATTATTGATTAAATAATTAGCCTTCAATATTCCAAGTTCTTGAGCTGCTAATTCTTTTATATTCACTGTAAAGAAAATCTCAAGCTCAGCTTTGCTTTGAGCATCTAGAGATGTCAATTCCCAAGCTATGATTCGATTCCCATCTTCTTCTTTTAAATTTGCTTCACCATGACTTGGATTCCTCATTTCAATTTCTTGAATAAATGAAGGCATGTCCCTCTTTACTTTTATATCTAAAATAGGTAGACTCAAGGGATTTGTTAGAATGAGTTTTAAACTACATTTATTATCGGTTTTATACAAAAATGTGTTGTTTATTTTACCAGGATCAGTTTTATTTGTATCAAATATTTCTTCAACCTTTAATGATGAATCTTTTAGCTCTCTTATCTCATATTC
Source organism: Promethearchaeota archaeon (assembly GCA_048939015.1). Classification (GTDB taxonomy): domain Archaea; phylum Asgardarchaeota; class Lokiarchaeia; order Sigyniarchaeales; family SOKP01; genus Loki-b32. The sequence goes on along the minus strand of JBHLPW010000018.1, from coordinate 61,937 downwards.
TTGAGCAAATTCCTGTGTAGGATTTAATGTTCCGACTGTAAGTTCTTTTGACTCAAGAGACGTATTTACATTTTCTTTAACATTACATATTAGATTCCATAACCTACTTCTCTGTGTTGGATTCTTCACTATCAGCGTTCCATTACCTGATATTTCTTTGATGTTTTGCGACCCATCCAATACAATACGTTCGCGATCTGTTACGTCTATAATAACTAGGTTTTCTGACATCGATATTCTTCTCACATTTATATTATTTAGATTTAGAAATAATTTTCTAGAAAATTTGTTATCAAAATTTACTAAATAATAAAATTATGTTAATTTAAAGTTATTTACATCAAAAGATATTTTATATATGAATTTTAAATCTTAATCAGTCTTTGTGAATAACATTAATAATCAAAATATCAAGAAATACTGTGGCTAACGACAAATTTTGGGAAGTTGTCAAGAAATTTAATCTTTTAATGAAATCTGCAATTGAGGGTCCAAATTGCTTGGATGTTTGTAATGGTAATTGTTGTTCGATTAGAATTAATGTTCCAAAAGTATTAGCTAAAGAGTATATTAAGAGAGACTTTGCTGATAAAAAGGATTTTATTAGAAGTGATGTATTCAGTTTTAAACTTAGATTTGATGAAGATAAAGGAAAATGTTTTTTATTTGATAAAAAAATCAAAGGGTGTTCCGTTCATAACTCGGGTATTAAACCTCCTCAATGCTGGATTTATCCTACGAATTTTTCTAACCCCGAACAAAAGGATATCAGTTGTAAAAAAACAAGTGGATGGAAAATAGTTAATAGTGAAAAAGCAAAAGAAGCAGAGGAATTACTACAATATTATATCTTTTTATGCAAATTTGAAGCTAAAAAGGAAGCAAAAGCAATTATCAATAGATTAAACGATACTTCATGTGTAAATAAATTAAGAAATTTATTAAAACAAACACCTCCAAGTAGATTAGCCGGTGTGACAGATACTTGGGATTGTATTTCTGTTTTGTATGCTCAGGGAATCTCTTTGCAACTAAAAAAAGTATGTCAAAAATTAAACAAAGAATGTAATTATATTATGAATAACAATTTTTTAGAATGTCCCTCTATATGTGATCAAATATCAAATAAATTGATTGATTTTTTACATCAAATTTTAGGGAAATATATAGAAAATAACATTGATTCTGAAGGAGAATATCCTTTAATCAAATTATTTGAATTTGACAAAATTGAAAAAAAAAAATTTCAATAATATTAAGGTATTATTGTCGGTATTCACTTTATTTCTTTTTTCAATTCTTCTTCTTGATGTTTCCTACATAATATACCATCTTAAATAATATTTAGATAAATATTGAAATATCATATAAGTAATACATTTAAACCTAAAATTTAGGTGTCTACATGTCGTTAGGAGATAAAGATTTAGATGAATTGGCTAAAAATGTCTTTTCTGAGAAATATAATTTTCTTAATGGTCCTATAGAATATAAAGGAAAGTCTGGAAAAGTATGGAAATTTGATGCTATTGTAAAAAACAAACTCAATACTTTTGGAATATTCATTCGAGACTGGAAAAGAGAAATTTCAATAACACAGTTACGACAATTGCATAAAGCATGTATTGATACCAATATTGAAGGGGGAATTATGATTTGTAACGTTATTACTGATTTTTCTAGGGAATATAGCTCCCAATTTGGGATTCAACTCCTGTCCAGAGGACATTTAATTTCAACCTTGAGAAGAAGACGATTCCAAAACGACTTCTAAAAACAAAAATAATAGCCTAAATTAGTTGTATACGACTTTATTCATTTTTACATTCGTTTTTTGACAATTTATATAGAATTTCTAAAACGATGTAAATCTATATATCAAAGATTTATAAGTTAGTGAAATAAAATAATAATATATTAATATAACGATGAAATTCAAGCGATCTTATTTTGATTTTTATATATCAATTTAATGAAGAAGCAGAAGATTTTAAGGAAATCGAAAATAAAGAAAATGTCCCTTTATTTGAATTATTAGATTCGAATAAAATTCTACTCTTTGTTGATAGTCATAATAGCAAAGTCTGGATTTGGGAAGGATCGAATACAACTGCAAGAATGAAATTTATTTCAGCACAAGCAGCACCACACATAAGGGATACTCATGATATTACTTATACAATAACCTCTGTAGATGATGGTGAAGAGACTGCTGCCTTTAAAGTGTTAGTTGGTCTCTTATAAGGTAATTTTTTTATTTTTAATTTATAATTGTATATTAAAATGGTAAGTATGAATTATATTTTGTATTATAAAATTCATACATCTCTATTACTTATTAAGTTAAAAAGATAATAAAAGTAGCATATAAAGTTGAGTCAGAAAAAAGATAATATGGATGAAGAATATGTATTTGAGTTTTATGAGGAAGATTATTCAGAATCCTTGGAAGTAGATGTCCCAAAGGCTTTAGAAGAGTATAATGAAATCAATTTTAAAGAAGATCTTAATGATGAACAGCTTAATATCATTAATAACATTAGGGGTCCAATGTTAGTAATAGCAGGTGCAGGGAGTGGAAAAACTAGAACAATTACATACTCCGTTGCTAAGCTATTAAAATCAGGAGTACATCCACATGAAATTATGCTTGTGACATTTACAAATAAAGCAGCAAATGAAATGGTCAAGCGTGTTGAAACTCTCCTAGGAAAACGACCAAAAGGATTATGGAGTGGTACTTTTCATTCAATTGCAAATCGTTTTATTCGAAGTTATGCTAAAACTTTGGGATTAAAATCTAATTATACAATAATGGATGAAACTGATGCACGGACTCTGATGAAACTCTCAATTGAAAAAGCAAATATTAAAGAAATTCAAGAAAGATTTCCAAATTCTAGAATGGCAAAGACAATATTGTCATTTTCTATTAATTGTAATAAATCAATAAAAGATATAATCCTTTGGAAGTATTCTCAATTTGATAGTGAGGAGGTTATTAAAAAGCTAGAAGAAGTCTATAAAATTTATAAAGCCAAAAAAGCGCAAGACAATTTAGTAGATTTCGATGATTTATTGATATATTGGAATCAATTATTAGATGAAAGAAGAGTTGCACAATTAATTGCTAAAAGAATTAAATATGTTCTTGTTGATGAATATCAAGATACTAATTATATACAAGACGAAATTATTCATAAAATAGTAAAACAGAATCAAGACCAGAATGTTATAGCAGTAGGAGATGATGCTCAAAGTATATATGCATTTAGAGGAGCAAATTTTCAAAATATACTTAATTTTGAAAAAAGATATAAGAATTGTAAGAGATTTACAATAACTTACAATTATCGGAGTGTCCCTGAGATTCTAAATTTAGCAAATAACTCAATAAAACATAATGAAAAACAGTTTAAAAAGTCCATGCGGTCCACACGTTTAAATGGTGTTTTACCATACCAAGTAAATTTAGGTGATGATAAAGATCAAGCAAGATTTATTGTAAATCAAATTTTAAAACTACGTTCAGACGGGATTGATTTAGAAGAAATAGCTATATTAGTACGAGCAGCATCTCATACATTAAGAATAGAACTTGAATTAAGAGCAAAAAATATACCTTATGAAGTTCGAGCAGGAGTTGCATTTTTTGAAAGAGCTCATATTAAAGATATGTTAGCTCATTTAAGAATCATTGAGAATCCTTATGATGAAGTTTCATGGACCAGGATATTTTCCATTATTCAAGGGATTGGAACCTCCTCCGGTTCGAAAATTTTTGAAGTAATATCTAACATAGAACACCCCATTGATGCCTTAATTAATAAAATGTTTTATGCAGAAAAATTAAAAGGTTCTCGCATATCTAAAGAAGGAATAAATAATCTAATTTCTTATGTTAAAAAACTTATCGGTTTTTCTCCAGAAGATAATCCATCAGAAGTAATTATAAATTTAATAAAAGTTTTAGAGGATCATTTAAAATCAAAACATGATAATTGGCAAGATCGTATAGAGGACTTAAAACAATTAAGCATTTATGCGCAAGGTTTTCCTACAATCCGAAAATTTTTAGAAAATTTAAGTCTAAATCTATCTAATCTAGAATCTAAAACGGTCCATACTGGTGAACAAAAAGAGGAAGAGAAACCATTGATATTATCTACAGTTCATAGAGCTAAAGGACTTGAGTGGCGCGTTATATTTATCCCTATGTTATGTGAAGATTCATTTCCTTCAAGCAGAAGCGTCGGAGAACAAGAGGCATATGAAGAAGAACGTAGAGTATTTTATGTTGCTATAACTAGAGCAAAAGATCAATTGTACCTTTTATCTCCTTCAATCAAAAATTCATACCGAGGTCCTCAAATGATACGGATTTCACCATTTGTTGCTGAATTAAATCCTGAAGTCTATAAAAAATCTTTAGTTCAGTTCAAGTCTCAGAAAAAGAAAGTCAAAATCGATAAAAAAGATTTATTCAAGTCGGCAATCGATCTTTTATAGACTACTAAATTTGTTAGGTCCCAGAATTTTATTTATAATGATAAATAATTCATTCAAAAGGTTATGAAACAAATTTAACTTTCCATTAATACAATTTTTTATTTATTTAGATTAAATAATATTTATTTATCAATAAGAGAAAAGCGTAAAATAAAAATGATAATTAGAATAAATCCAACTGAAAGTGTTATTGAAATATTTCATGAGAAATATGTGCATCTTCATGGTTTTGTTAAATTAGAGGCTGAAGATGAAAATGAAAAGAAAGATTATACAATTATAATCCAAATTCTAAAAGAATATACTATTCAGGATTATATCTTAACGCGACAAAAGTTAAAAAATGTAAAAATGACAGATTACATAACAGCAGAACTTGAGACAGAACTACAATATGTGATTCAAGGACGTCCAATAATTCTTACGGAGAGAGACAAGAAGACTAAAAATGAAAAACACTTCACTACGAATGTTTTCTTTATTATTGAAGATATAATGGAAAAGGGAGTATTAAAACCTCATTCCATGGAAATCTCTGAGATTCAAGATGATAAAGCTGAATATTTAGAAACAATATTCACTCCTGATGGAGTGTATATGGGTTCATTGGCATCTGAAGCCCATGTAAATGTTTATTTCCCCTATAAATATCTTATGTATCATTTTTTCATTGCTGGAGCAACTGGTACTGGAAAGTCGAATTTAAACCAAGTATTTCTTGATGGACTTCTGCAACATAATGCAAATGTGATTTTAAAAGGAAAAGGAACAAAAATCTCTATGCTAGCTATCGATATGCATGATGAATATGCTCTAGGATGTTTAAAATATGGATTTAATGACATTTGTAAAGCTGTAGATTATAATAAGCGACTTATTGGAAACTGGTTTTATCTTTATCCTAATAAGGGAGTACCGCCAGCTCCAATAAAAAGCATGGCTCAACCTTGTATTATAAATTATCAAGAAATTAAACCTGTTGACTTATATGCTACTGGAACTTTTAATGATTTACAGGTAGGTGCAGTTCATTCTGCATACAATGAGAACCGTGAAGATTATATTGAGAAACTTTTAACAGAAGGATATTCCCCCCTACGTGGAGGGCATAGTGATGCTACTATGGCAGCCGTAAGAAGAAGACTTACTTGGTTGGAATATTCTGAGATTTTTCGATCTAATGCAAGTAGTAAATTACCAGAAATTGTGGAAAAATTAGAAGAAGGTGGTATTATAATATTTAATGTGTCCATGATCTCAGATTTAGAGCAATTTCTGTTCAATAGTGTGTTGGCTAGGACATTATTTGATATTAGAAAAGCGTTAAAATCATCTACTGAAATTGACACATTTAAGACGAAACTTAAACAAACTTTACCAGAAAATTTCTATAAAAATTACGAAAACTCGATTAATAAATTATATATAACAAGTGGAAAGGAAGTTAAAGATCCAACTGATTTGCCAATAATAATATTTACAATTGAAGAGGCTCCCAGTATATTGAGACCTGAAATGATGAGATTTAGTAATGTGTTTAAAGACATTTCACGTCAAGGAAGAAAGTTCAACTTAGCTCTAGAAGTTATATCCCAACAATATTCTCCTATAGATGACACAATATTATCAAATATGAATACTGTAATTAATTTACCCTTGAGATCAGACAAAGAAAAACAAGTAGCTGCAAGAAGCATTGGTGGTGGAGTTCAACAAAGTGATCTAGAGTCTCTCACAGGCACAGTGGGAATAGCGTTAATCTCAGGAATTTGGCTCACAAATTTTCAAAAACTTAAAATTCCCCTATATGATGATTATTTTGAAACTACATCAAAATCCTTTTATGGAGATTTTGCTAAAAAAATGAAAAGTATAGATCCAGGTCCCCCTCCAACAGGGCTTCCTTGATTCTGATAAATTATTTTGGTGATTTCAATTTCATTCGATTTTGAATTAATATCATTGGATGAGTCGATGAAGAATCGACCCGAAAGATCAAATGATCATGATATTAAAGAGTTTAAAGAATTTATTAAGTCTAATAAAATAACTTGGACAGAAGAGGAAAAAAAAGAATTAGAAGACCCTGATCCAACTAGTAGTTCTGATGAACGACTTAGAAATATGGGTGCTCATTTTAGTGAAATGCCCTATACTAAAATCGAAGTGGAGTTAGTAGATTATGTTGATAATGGTTTCAAAATAATTGGATTTGATGAGAGTTCTAACACATTATCAGGGACGTATGCCCGATTAGGATCATTTAAATTTGGAGAGGGTCAAATTACTCTTATAGATGGAAAATACAATATTGAAAAAATAATGTATAAACCAATTACCACTTATATTGAAGACAACGAACATAAGTTAATCATTTACCAGACTGTTATTGAAAATTTCGTAAAAACAATTAAAAAATACTTCTATACCGGAGATTTGAAAAATTATGTTGATGAATTAGAAAGTTGGTATAAAACTACTTTTAGTAATAAAATAAAGAGTGCTATAGATAACCATGCATTTTATTATCCTTCTATAGCCCATGTAGTTGATAGAATAAGAACCGCTGATGAGATTTTGAAATCACTTATAAGAATTAAAGAGGAGAGTAATTGGGGAAAAAACAAAAAGATTGTATTTTTAGGAGATGGAATACAAATGTTCCGACATCATATTTTTCCTCCAGAGGCTTTCACTAAATTCTTTTTTAAATTTGTAGAATCCTATAATATTAATTATTATACAATCTCCAAAACTTGCAGATTAAGGGATGCACAGGGAAATTTTATTTTGCCTATTTGGTCAGAAATTATGAAAGAAGAGAATTTTTTAGTAGAGATGCCTGATCTTTCTGCCTATACTAAGAGTAAGGCATACATTGCTAGATTGCAAGAAAATAGTGCAGCTTTAAGATTTGACGTACCAGATTTTTTAGATACTAAAGATGCAAAATATATTTTACAAAATATAATGCCATATTCCCCCAGAGGTTATCCATTATGTTTAATAGGAGCTCATGAAGCAAGTACCTTATTAGTTTCTGAATATAATAAATTAGAAAGTAAATTTATGGAGTTAAAATTTGATGATAGAACCAAGAAATATACAGAATCTTGGAGGCATAAGGTGTTAGGAGAATGAAAAGGTGATACAATGGTAAAATTTATTCATATGTCTGATACTCATCTTGGATATAGAGCAAGAAGAGGTACAATAAATAAGTGGGCACTCGAGAATTATTCAAAACCATTTGAACAAGAACTTTATGATTCTTTTCTGAAAGTTATGAATGATGTCTCTCGAATCAAAAATCTTGATTTCTTAGTCCATTGTGGAGATATATTTCATCACCCCTCAAAATATAGTTCATATCCTCCTCTTGAACCGGCAAGAAGAACTCTGAGAGAAGGGCTACAAATCTTTTTTGATAATACAAATAATCAAGTTCCATTTATTTATATAGAGGGAAATCATGGAATCTTCAGAGGTTATGATTATACACCGTTTGAATCGCATATAAGTAAAGATCAATATCCAAATTTGTATTATTTTAAAGAAAGGGACCTTATTGAGGCTATTAAATCAAACCAACCACTAATATTAGAGTTTCCAGATAAAAAAGTAAGATTTTATTTATTTCCTTATTTTGAATTTAAAAGTTTTGAATCTTACACTTCTGCTTACGATAATTGGATCCAGAATCAAATACCAAAGGATAAAGACTATATAAATATTGCTGTAGCTCATGGTTCAATAGGAGATGAAACATTACATAATAAAGTGAACTCAAATGATTTTGACTACGATTACGTTGCTTTGGGCCATGAACATGGGTTCAGAAGATTATCACAGAATCACTACTATTCAGGGGGATTATTACCATTGAACTTCAAAGAAAGATATGAAAATCAAGCATATTTAACTGTTGATATTAATAGTCAAACGCGAGAATTAAATGTAAATGTTGAATACACCGATAGAACACTAAAAAGAGTATTTGAAATTGTTAAACTTGACGTTTCTCCTCAAGATTCTACAGAAGATTTGAGAAAAAAAATTAAAAATGAAATAATTAAGTATGGTTTAAATGAAGCTTTTGATCATAATAGTTCTGGAAGACTAAATTTTCATTTTGTAGGAGAAATTGCATTTGAAAAGAATTGGCAAATAAATGAACTGATGGCTAAAATCAGGAGAGATATTTTTTCTCAACCTGAAAAGTATAATATATTACAGTTAATCTGGAAAATTTATGATATATCTGAGAATTTTGAAGACGATATAAGCGCGGGGGTAATTCAAGATTACATTCTTGAGAAACCGGACGAGGAATTTAAGACATTTGTTAACGAAAAATTAAGTATAGATAAAACGAACTATAATGTCAATAAACTGACTGAATTTGGAATGAAAGCGATTAAAAAAGCACTAAGAATAATGGAAAAGGAAAAAGAGGTATAATTTTTTCGATGTTAATCACTAAGCTTACTCTTAAGAACTTCATGGGATATAAGCAATTAAATTTACCAAAAGGTAGTGAACTATTTCCTGAAGGATTAATTCTTATAAGTGGAAAAAATTCTTATGGTAAATCGACAATTTTGGAGGGAATATTATTTGCATTTTTTGGACCCAGAATATTTAAAGGAAGAAATGCAGAATCGTTCATTACTTATGGAGTTCAAGAAAAGGCTGAAATTTATGTTTATTTCATATTTAATAAAATAAAATATTACATATATCGAAAATGGGGTAGAACTGGGAGCATCACTACGAAATTATTCAAATGGGCAGAGAATAGGAAGACTTACCAAGAAGTAAAAAGTTTTAATCCTGAGAAATTCTTTGAAATATCTCCTGAACAAGCAATGAGTACGGTTTTTGTAAGACAAGGTGAAGTGGAAGAATTAGCAAATAAAAAGGGAGCAGAATTAAGAGAAATGATAATCGATTTATTTAGACTTAATATCATAGATGATGCTCTTTCCTTTTTAGATAATGAGTATAAAGGGAAAAGGTATGAAAAAGAAAAACTAGAGAAATCCAGAGTACCCATTGAAAGAATTCATCAAGATATTGATCTCATAGAAAAAGAAAATAAGCAGCTAAGTAAAATTGTTGGAGAACAAGAAAACAAAAAAGAAACTTTGGAATTAAAGATTAAAGATTTCCCATCCAATGAATTAATATCTGACTTAGAAGATTTATATAATCAACAGAACAACACCAAAGATAAATTCCAATCATATAAAAAAGATTTCAATCTAAAGATAAAAAAAACAGATTTAAGCTTAGATGATTTCAATTCACAAGAGTTCATTAATAACAAGGTAAAAATATTAAATGACAATAAACAAAAGATAGAAGAAGAGAAAGCAGATTTAGAAAAAAAGAGAAATGCTACATTTAAAGGGATTGGAAAAACCAATGGGAGAATAGAAGATCTGGAAAAATCTATCAAAGAAATGGAAAAAAGTTTGAAATTTACTATAAAGAAAGAAGGGAAACAAATAGCAGAATGCCCAACGTGTCATAATGAACTAACGAAAGAGCATTATGATGAGATGATAAAGCAGTTTACTTCTGATATTAAAATTAATCAGAATAAAGTCAAATCAATTCAAAAAATACTAGCAAATTTTGATGATAAAATAAAAAGTTCTCAGGAAATTTTAGATAAAGTAAAAGAAAGTATAACAATTCACCAAGGATTAAAAGTAGATTTTGAAAATTATAAGAAACATGAAACAGAATTAAGAAAAATTAATACTAAACTAAAAGATTTACTTTCAACCCATGGATCTCTATTTAAAGACTCCAGTATTGAGGGCATTAAAAAATTATCAATTGATAAGGAAAAAATATCTTCAGAATTGAAAGCATTAAAAAATAATTTACAGGAGAAACAAGAGAAATATAATACTAATCAAATCAGAATACAGCAACTAAGAGAAGAAATTAATAAAATGAAAGAAATCGAAAAGAAAATAGGAGATTTTGAAGTAGATATTGATCATATCAACAAAGCAAAAGAATTTGTACGCAGATTTGTTACTGAATATATGGTTGTAAAACGGTTGGTTAAAAACATTGCCATAACTACTGATAAATACATCAAAGATTTTACTTCTGGACAGTATAGTGATTTACTATTGGATTTAAGTGGAACAAGAAAAACAGGATTATCTCTTAAAATTAGGGATAATTATAATGGAGAGTATGAATCAACAGAAGTTCTTTCAGGCGGAGATCGGACTGCTTTAGGAATAGCACTACGTCTCGCAATCTCCGAATTGATGAGTACAATACGTCCAACAAAAGATTCACCACGGAGAAATCCAAAAGTAAATTTTCTTCTACTAGATGAACCTTTGGCAGCTTTGGATGAATCCAGAAGAGAAAGAATTCTAAAACATTTATTAAAATCTAAGTCTTTTTCTCAGATTTTTCTTATTACGCATACTACAATTCCACAAGAGATAACTACTTCTAAAATAGTTGTTAATAAAGATTTAACAACTGGAATTAGTCGAGCTAGATATGAAAAACCTGCATTAATTATATAGAAAATAAAAAAAAAGGTATTTTTGGCAAGTGAATTTATAAATCTCTAGCCTTTACTGTCTTTCTATTGTTAGCTTGAGCTCGTCTTACAGCATGATCAAGCATTTCCATTATGAGCTTATTTAATGTGTCCCCATCAAGAACACCACTACTAGTATTGCAATCTTTCCCCTTAATATATTCTCTTACCTTAGATTTAACATACAAAGGTTCTGCAGCCTTTTTCGCCATTTTATTCATCCTCTTTTAGAATTTTTTAGGAATTTATTTTAAATCGGATTTAAAATTGAAACAAATTATTTTTTGTTAATTATTATTTTCCTTATTGTATTATTAAATATTTGTATTTTTACCAAAAAAATCATAATTTCCTTGATAGTGTAAGTTAATTGACTGAAATCTAGCTAATTTTGTTTGAAATGAGATTTATTAATTAGATAATATCTCTTTAAATAATAACGTCTTAATATGCTATATTCTTTTATTCATCCACAAACAATGATTTATTAAGTAATTATCAATAATTTGATTTTTATTTAAGATCTGAGATATCTATAACTATTTAGAATAAATTTTATGTGAATAATACTAAAAAAAAAGAAAAAATAGTGTTATTTTGACTCAGCGAATTATTGTTATTTTCACTGTTTATTTTGGAGGAGCAAGTACAATTTCAATGCTTGAAACGTTGTTATTTTGCCCATTCTCTCCTTCAAGTTGTTCTGTAGAAAGTTTGATGTCCTTGTATTCTGTACCTTTTAAGAATCTGTTCCTTAAAATCTCACAGACGTCTACAGCGTGGGAAATCGCTCTACCTCGAGCTTTAACTGTACATTCCTCACCTTTATTAAGGATCATCATTGTAGCCATCACATAATTCATTGTAGGACGACGGCCGACAAATACAGCGTTTTCTTCTTTTGCCATTTTATTTACCTCATTTGTTTTTTATTTTTGATTGTATTTCCTTCTTGTTTAGAGTTTTCTTGCATTTACGTATTACGTATTAAAGTTTTAACGTTTGCTTAATATAAAATTACGTAATAACATTTTTTTGAAATATAAGAGATTTTTTAAATTTTATTGTCAGATTAATAAAGATTTATTATACTAAAACAAATAAAGCTAAAAGGAGTTATTGGTTCAGAAAAATAGGAAAAAAAAGGTATTTATATCTCATAAATCAGAAACCTTTCAATTTTACTCCAAGGAAAAACAAGAACCAAGCTAAAAAGAATACTATCATCGCAATTACTAACCATGATTGAAAATTGGATAATCCAAAAAGATGGATGGTAGGTAATATAAGACTATGCCAAAATATAACAGATTCATCAAGCAGGATAAAAATTCCAAAAGCCATCAATAGAAATGTTATTATAACAGTAAATTTACTTGGAGGAGTCCATGCCATTTGTACTTCACCACATTTCTTTAGATCTTTTTGATTTATTTTTTAATTTAATATTTAGTATATTAGTATTGACTTTAGATATTATAAATCTATATCAATTTATAGCGATTTATAGAATTTAATTGATTTCATACAAAAAGTAATTCGTGAACAAATAAAAAGAAGAAAAAAAATTTTAGATTTATTTTTTTCTAGATTAAATCCCTTTTAATTTAACGCCTAAAAAGAAGAGAAACCAAGTAAGAAAAAAGAGTATCAATGCGATAATTATCCAACCATCATATGTACCAATTGGAATCGAAATACCTGCTAATATACTTGGCCATAGACCCAACAATAAATCCATAAAAATAAAAATTCCAAATGCCATTAAAAGAAAAGTGATAATTACTATTAATTTTGAAGGGGGTGTCCATCCCATTTATTTTTCACCGTTTTTTTTTTTAATTTTATGATTTTTATTTTAATATTTTAATATTTTGTTTGGTTTTTTATAAAACTATATATAATTTTTTATAAAATCATTAAATGATGATATTAAAGGGATCGAAATATTCATTTTTTAGTAAAATCAAGTTCAATTTTTCTTATCAAATCATCATTTTTACCGTCAGTTTTAAAGATTAGCTTCTCTCCTTCTTTACCTTTATCTTTACTTTTATCCTCCTTTTTCACAATGTCCCATATGATGCTTATGATTAATAATGCGGAGACAATAACTAAAAGAGGAATCAATAAACCTGAGTCAGTAAGTAATATTTTAACCCATCCAATATAGGGAATTCTTCCTGTAACAACACCAAGAATCCTATTCTCTGGGACAGGAGCAGAGTCAATAGTGGGATTAGCATCTCCTTTCGTTTGAAAAAACCATGCTCCATCATACCATTTATCGACAACACGATGAACAATTGGATCATTAGGTGGATTTATCCATCCAGGTAAATTACGTGCATCAAAGACAATAATATCGCCCTCTTTCCCTATAATCGAACCATTCTTTATTTGAGAAGGATCTTTACCTTCTAAAAATAATAAGTCTCCCTTAAGAAGGGTAGGTTCCATGGATTTGGAAACTACAACTACCATTGGGTTGCTAGTATGTAAAGCTACTTGTAGTATATAATAAATTAGAAAAGATCCTGAAAATGCAAAAATTATTAAGACAACTCCTATAATTACTTTCCTTTTCACTGGAGGTTCTTTTTTCTTCGATTTTTTCTTATTAATTGGTTGTATCAAATTCTTATTTTCCATTACCTATTATTTAGGTGTTCTATGGTCAAAGTAAATAAAAATATCAATATAAATTTTCTTAACATAAAAGATTCAATTTGAAATAATGATATTTTCAATTTAGTAAGTTTCATTCTAATTTATTATAGAAGAGAAACATTTTAAACTAAACAATCTAGAATACAATTATTCTAATTGAATGAATAAAAACAATCTTAATAGGGTTAGGATCGCTAAAATGCTGGAAAGAAGTCATTCGTTTGAAATAAGAGATAAAAGTTATGATAATGTGCAAGATATAATGGAAAGTGTTTTAAAAAACAATTTATCCTTATCGATTGATTCAAAAAGATTGGGAAGTTCTTTAATTAGGATAAACTATATCGATAACACTATTGAAAAGGAGCAACAAAAAGATAATAGAATTACAATTTTACAAGAACCAGGGAAGAGAGTTTATATCCAAATCAACGGAAAGTTAACAGATCCACAAGTGGATGAAATATGGAATGAATTGGAAAAAAAATTAAACAATTCAACTTATATGAGTAAAACTGCGAAACATGAACATAAAACTGCGGAATATGAACATAAAACTGTGGAACATGAATATAAAACTGTGGAACATGAGTCATCAAAAGATGAAATTATTCGAGAGATAAAGCATTTAATAGAATTAAGGGGTTATATAGTAAAAGATGAAGAAGTTAAGACATTTATTGAAAATTTCATTAAAGAGTATGATAGATTACCGAAAAATAATGAATTTGCCTCCATAGTTAAAGGATATATGATAATGATAAATGAGGATTATTTAAAGGAAAAAGCAGAAATGGTTATCGAAAATGAATCTTTATCACAAAACAAAGAAATTGAGTTAGAGAGCACCAAAAATGATATAGAGTCAACTTCATCTAATAGTGTTACCAATACAATAGTAATAGAAAACTCTATTGGGCGCAGAAAATGTCCTAGTTGTGGAAATGAAGGTTTAATCCATGAAATGGATGATAAAAGTGTAATACTTTTGGATTATCCAAAGATTTATGGTAAAAAGTACGTTTGTGGTCAGTGCTCTTACGAGTGGAGGAAGAAATAGAAATTAAATTAAATTTTCTTCCTATAGCATATTTATCATAAATTTAATCTTTAATTCTTAAAAAAGGAAAAAGAATTTCTTAGTTTTTGAAATGTTAATATAATTTTAAATATTTCACTATTTAAAATAATGATTAAAGAATGTTTAATAAAAACGTAGAAAAAGAGTTTTGAGTAAAATGGAAGATTATGCAATAATTTATAATCCTGAAGCTGGGAAAGGAAAAGGGGGTAAAAGAGATATTGATTTTATGGAAAAGTGTCTCAATGAATTAAATATTTCATACAAAATGTTTAAAACTGAGTATATAAAACATGCAATAGAATTAGGGAGCCAATTAGCAAAAGATGGTTATAGGGTTATTGGTGCGGGAGGAGATGGTACATGCAATGAGGTTATGAATGGTGTCATAAATTCGAATACTAATGCTTTATGTGGGTTTATCCCTATGGGATCTGGCAATGACATTCCAGCTGCTATTGGAATCCGTCCAGACATAAAAAGAGCTTGTGAAATCATCGCTGAAGGCAATAGTAGTAAATCAGATATTGGTTTAGCTAAAACAGATTCGGGTATTGAACGATATTTTCTAGGAATCGGAAGTCAAGGATTTGATAGCGATGTAACAAGGAGGTTTAATGAAGCTAAAAGAGGAAAAAGTTATGTTACCCAAACTCTAAAGGCTTTATTACCATGGAAAAATAAACAAGTTAAATTATCTATGGATAATGATGCTTATGAAGGATATGCAAATTGTCTAGCAGTTGCGAATGGCCCATCATACGGGGGATTTATGTATATATGTCAAAGAGCTCGAATTAATGACGGTCTTTTTCACATAAATGTTGTTGATATTGGTAAATTTAAACTACTCAAACACTTTAATAGGATGTATAAAGCTACTCTATTACCTCATCCTAATATCTATGAATATACCAGTACAAAAGCAAGAATTGAAATGTTGGAATCTGACGAACCAAATCCTTATATTTGTCAAGTAGATGGGGAAATTTTAGATGCATTGCCCGTAAATTACGAATGTATTAAAGAGGGATACGAATTTGTTCGACCAGAAGTAGATGAAGTAGCAGAAGCCTTTAAAAAAGAACACGGAAGATATTTCTGGGATTGCAATTATGAATAATAGCTTTTTTTAATGGGATATTTCTAATGCCGGATTGGGATAATATTTTTAGTGAAAAAGGTAAGGTCTTTTTAGAACCTCATCCTGACATGGAAAAAATAGCTAAATCAATGAAAGAGAGAAATGTTAAACGCGTTTTAGATCTTGGATGTGGTACAGGTCGTCATCTTATATTTTTTTTGAAAAAAGGATTTGAGGTTTATGGAATGGATGCGTCGCCGAAAGGAATTTCAATTGCTGAACAATGGCTTTCTGAAGAAAACCTGAAAGCTGAATTAATACTTCATCGAATGGAGGAAAAATTTCCCTATAAAGATAACTTCTTTGATGCCATTATCTCAATTCAAGTTATTCACCATAATTTAATAAAGGATATATTGATTACAGTCAATGAAATAGAAAGAGTGCTAAAAAAAGGAGGAATAATATTTGTTACATTTCCTCGACTTGGAGGAACTTGGCATGAGGGGTATAATTTGAAAGAAATTGAGAAGGGTACTTATATCCCTCAAAAAGGTAAAGAGAAGGGACTTCCACACCATTTTTTTACAATAGAAGAAATTCAAGATGTATTTAGTTCATTTAATCTACTTGAAATTTATGATGATAGAAAATTTCATCGTGCAATTTTAGGTATTAAGAAATAAGTTATTTTCACTTGTTTTATTTTTATTTTTATCCAATTCTTTACTACTTATTTTTTTCATAGCTATTTGTATTAATACAACGATTCCGATAAACGAACCTATGATTATTATAATTATAATTATTTCTTTGCTAAGCATATTTGTATCTTGACTCCATGGATAATTCCCTTGATAAGGAATATCTGGATCATCAATATAATTATTATAGATAAATTGTTCTACTGTTTTTCCAGTAATTTCAAGACTAATTTCTGAAATATGAGATAGATCATCTTCAGTTGTATGATGATAAGACCAATCAGGATTAGCCCAGAAATTTATTATTAAATCTGCTGATGGAATACCTATATTTATGAATGCTCTGTGATCATCGACTATGGAAGCACTTTCAGGATTTGAAGGGAATTGCACTGTATATCCTAATTGTCTTCCAATGGTAAACAATTCATTCAAGAGAGAAGAAGTTGAGATTTGTTCGTTGATAAACTTTAAATTATCACCACCTACCATATCTAATAAAATCATACATTCAATATTCTCAGTCTCAGAATCATAAAAATTATCAATTTCTGAGACGAATTTTTGAGAACCCTCACACCAATTCCATCCATCTATACCATATCCATTATCCCTACCTTGATCTTCGGCATCAAAAAACAGGAACCAAATTTGACAACTTAAATTTATGTGTTTTGAAAAAAATACATTAGCAAGTTCAATCAAAACAGCAGAGCCACTCGCACCATCATTTGCCCCTGGAACTGGATTATTTCTATTTGCTATGATAGGATCTTTTGTCGCTTTCGCACGAGAATCATAATGGGCCCCTAATATTACGATATTCGACTGATTTTCATTTAATTTAAATAAAATATTTTGACAATCAATTGTATCGACAGTAAAATTATGTAATATATTGGAGAAATTAATGTCAATTTCCTTAAATTTGGAAATGAAATATTCCGTACAGTTAATTCTTTCTTGGGTTCCTGGTATTCGGTATCCAATATCTAACTGATCTTGAACATAATTATAAGCATTATTACCATTAAATTCTAAATTTGTATTATAATTTTGAATGTTAAGGTTACTGGTGCTAAAATACAAGAGTCCGATTGAAACCATAACAATAACAATAAAGATGCTTGAGATTAAGATAATGTATCTTTTTCTTATACTTCTCACCAAATATAAAAGATGCTAAACGAGATTTTATTTTAATTGATTTAAAATAAAAAAAATAAAAAATATTGATTTACCTTGGCTCAAAACCTAAATCTACCCGCGTTTCTCCTTTGATTTCGGTTTCAATAAAGGTTGCTTTAACTGGCATTCCAATATTAATTGTTTCAGGTTTACTTTCATCTACTCCTATTAATTGACCACTTACCATAGGACCTTCATCTAATTTTATTACGGAAAAACAATATGGTTTTTTTCTATCATACCCTTTTTCAACAAAGAATGGCGTTCCTACTGTAATACTTGTAAAAGCTGCGATCTTGCCATTACCTGACATTTCTGTCCACTCCATATTTGCCTTATTGCATTTAGTACACAATTTTCTTACAGGAACGTACGTAGCGCCACAATCTTTACATTTTGAACCCATTAATTTTTTTTCAGATAAATAATCCATATAACTTTTTATTGTAAAATCTCTCTCACTTTCAGTCATTTTTTACACCTCTATTTTTCAAAAATTGTAACTACGCATGTTGCTCCTGACCCGCCTAAATTATGAGTCATCATTCTCTCTACATCAAATTTAACCTGTCTATTTCTTTCTGCAACACCTCTCATTTGTTTAAATGCCTCTACGCAAAATGCTGCACCAGTAGCACCTACAGGATGACCTTTACTTTTTAATCCACCACTTACATTTATTGGTAAAGACCCATCTCGCTTAGTTTCTCCATCTTTAATTGCATCAACTGCTTTACCTTTTTCATAGAAACCTAAATCCTCCATTGCTACAATTTCAGCGATTGTAAAGCAATCATGAACTTCTGCTACCTGAATATCCTTAGGTTTTAATCCTGACATTTCATAAGCTTGTCGTGCTGCTTCTTTAGTAGCAATAAAACTAGTTAATTCATTTCTATCATGTAAAGATAATGCTGCGCTACCTTGACCAGTACCAGTTATCCAAATTGGAGTATCAGTAAAATTTTTTGCTACTTCTTTAGCTGCTAAAAATACACACGCGGCTCCATCCGTAATTAAACTACAATCGAATAATCTTAAGGGGTAAGCAATTATTGGATTGGAACTGCTTTTGAGATAATCAAACTCATCCTTCCAATCTGGAATTTCTCCACCTGATTTCTCAATTTTTGCAATCTTACTATTCATCATATCTTTAATTGAACTTTGCATTTGAGCATATGGATTTTCCTTGCCATTTTCATGATTTTTTATTCCGACTCTCATTAAATCTTCAACCGTTGTTCCATATTTATGGAAATGAGCTGATGCTAACGTCGCATATAATCCTGGAAAGGTTGCTCCTGCAGGATATTCAAATAAACTGTCTGAAGCTGTAGCTAATACATCAGTTACATTCACAGTAGGTTGTTCTGTCATGCATTCAACGCCACTTACAGCTATAACGTCATGAACTCCTGATGCAATTGCTAAAATTGCTTGTCTTAGCGCAATTCCACTACTCGCACATGCTCCTTCAAACCGACCTGCAGGTTTTGGGACTAAACCTACTAGATCTGCCATTTGAGGACCTAAATGTCCTTGGTGATTGAATAGATCTGAAGAATAATTCCCAACATAACATGCATCGATATCTTTAGGTTCAATACCATTATCAACTCGACTTACTGCGTCAAGCCATGCATCAATCCACAAATCTGGGTTTCTTTTAAGAGGAAAATGTGCTCCAAACTTACTCATACCAGCGCCAACCATGGCCACTCTTCTCGCTAACTTTCCCATATTTTCATCATCTTATTTTTTGATTCAATTAATAATTTTTAAAATTTTAATTTCTTGAGTTAAAGAAAAATTAAAATTCTTATGATTTTAAATCTTAAAAATATAGATTACTCATGAAAATATTTTATCAGGAAAAAAATCTCAAAGAGGATTCCTATAGTACTAAATATAAAGGGCGCAATATAATGAACATTTTCTACGATTAATCCTCCTAAAATACCAGTAGGTATTAGACCAATACCTCTAAAGAATGAGACAATTCCATAAGATTCAGCCTTTTGTTCTTCACCCAGATTGGTTAAAATAACTTGCTCTGCGGGTATAAATGTGCATACAGATAAAGCCATTAAAACATATCCAATACTTAATGTTAATAATAACGTATGTCTAATAAAATTCATCCAGAGAATAACAGAAAGTATGTTCATAAAAAAAAAACCAATTCCAAAGATATTACTTAAAATAAAGGTTTTCTTATTACCTATTTTATCTGTTATATGTCCAGCAGGAATTTGAAAAAAGGCATTGGCTATATTAAACCATAAAACAATAAAGGCAATATTTTCTTTAGTTAGGTCATAGTAATCATTTAATCCTCCTGAATAAATTGATATGGACACGCTATAAACGAAAATATCTATAGTAAAGAAAATTAAAATTGATCTTAGTGTTTTAGTCTTGAAAATCTTGATCCACATATTTTCCTTTTGATTATTTTTATTCATCTGGGTTTTTTGATTATGTGTAAGTTGTGTTTGAGAAGTAAGAAAAAATATGAAGAAAAATTCTTCTAAGAGTAATAAAATAATAAAAAATAGCAAATAAAATCTAGAATTGAGACCTTGTCCAAGAATTATGAAAAATGATCCTGCTATGGTTCCTCCAAAATAAGAAAAAAACATAAATCCAAAAATCTTTCCTTTGGACTCATTGCTATTTTCAGCGATAAAAAATTGAGCATTTAAATTATTTATTATAAATCCTGTGAAGTAAAATATTATCCCAAAGACGACAAAATATAATAAGTTTGGATTTGCTGTTATAAAAAATAAAAGACCTACAATATATATTGGAATACTAGTAATAAGCATATATTTATGGTTATATCTATCAGAAATTTTCCCAATTAAAGGCATAGGTAGAAATTGTATTATTGATCCTATTGAAATAAACAAACCTGTCAATACAATTGAATTTGAGAGTTCTAATAAGAAAGGTTGGTATATTATAGTAAATATACTTGTACCAAATCCGTGAATAAGTTTAGTAATGGCTAAGACAATGAGATTCCTGCGTTTAATTAGATTTATTGTATTGGGATTCATTAGGTATTTGATACAAATATCTTTGAATTTATATTAGTAGAATTATTTGATTGAACTATAACTTTCTGTTTTTCTTAAAAAGAAGTACTACATCGTTTTTTTTACAGAAGAGTGAATAAATCTATTCATTTTCTCTTTTTTTTCATTTTCTTAAGATTACTCAGTCCGCTTTTACATCTTTTATTTTCATTTGCCCACTTCTCTAAACCTATACAAGGGAAATCTTGGCATTGATAACAAAATTCTAATGCTTTATCATTTATACAACAATCTCGTATCCAGCATTCCTTTGTCCAGCAATTAGAAAGTTCACCTTTACATGAACTACAATGAAAATCTTCGGGTTTTACATTGTCCCAGAAATTATCAAATGTAGTTACTAATTTATTTGCAAGCCCCGGATTATACTGAGCTAAATAGATCTTACATTTAGCACAATCTAATCCACATACTGAAATAAGTTTTTTAAAACTTACCGTTTTAAAGTTGCTCATGATTTTTGATAATCCTAGCTTTTAATTAAAATTTAATTGCATTCATATTTATGTGTCTTAATATAATGTTTCTAAATTTAATGTTTTAAACCAGATATCTAATACAAAAACAAAGACGTCTACTTATAAGGCTTGATTTATAAAGCTTGATTTTAAACAGATCAAAAAATTAGTTTAATATTCTATACCATATCGAGCGGTTATGCCTTGAGAAGAGTAATAATGCTTTATCATTCTCATTTCGGTTACCAGATCTGCTAATTCTTTTATTTTAGGATGCATTTTCGGTCCACCTGTAAGGATTAGTTCCACTAAATTTGGTTTATTCTTTATTAGATCTAAAACTGGTTCTACAGGTATTACATTCATGGATATAGCAACACCAATCTCATCAAGAATAACAATATCATATTCATCACTCATGATGATCTCTTTAGCAAAGTTAAGAGCTTTCTTTCCCTCATTTATATCAAATTCACTAGGTTCTGCTATAAGATCAGGGCTCCCGAATTGTTTTAATTCAAAATTAGGTATGTTTTTAATAGCTTCAATTTCACCATATTTATAATTCCCTTTCATAAACTGAACCATATATACCTTGAATCCATGTCCTGTAGCACGCACACCTTGTCCAATTGCTGCCGTAGTTTTGCCCTTACCGCGCCCAAAATAAACCTGGATTAATCCTTGTTTTAATCTTTTTCTAATTGAACTCATGTTTTTCAATCTAATAATTTATTATATTTTGGAATACTCTATTATTTATTTAGTTTTTAATGATAAAGAGAGATGCTTTCATGGGTAAATATGAGATTTTAGCTAAGCAACTTAATAAATACTTGAGATTAACTACATTTCCAATTGGAGTAAAACTACTTGAAAATTCTGAAGATTTAGAGAATATTAAATTTTTGAAGAAACCTGAACATAAGCTTGCTCTTTGTCAAATATTTAGTTATGCTCGATATTATGGATGGACAATGGGATGTACAAAAGAAGAAAATTTATGTCCATTAGCAGGGATATCTATAGGTTTTGAAGAATCACATAAACTTTTTGAGGAAGGAGCATTCTTTATTGGAAGATATAATGAAACTAAAGAAGCAGCCAAAAAAACAACTGCTTCAATGCCAAAAATTTCAAATAAAAAGTACTCTGCTGTAGTTTCAGGAGCTTTAGAACGAATAGATTTTAAGCCCGATTTAATTTTAATCTGGGGAAATTCTGCTCAGATTATGCGCGTTATTCAAGGGTATTTATGGAAAAAGGGAGGAAGAGTCTCAATGTCAACTTTTTGTGATGGAGTGTGTGCTGACACAATTTCAAAAGCAATAAATACAAATGATTTACAAATTGCTTTTCCTTGTCTAGGTGATCGACGATTTGGTATGGCCTTGGATTCAGATTTAATAGCATCTATACCCTTTGGACTTTTAGATGAGATAATAAAAGGAATGGAAAAGACTCATAAAGCAGGGACAAGATATCCTATACCATATCAAATATCTACACCAGAATATTTTGTAAAACTGAAAAAGCAATTGCATAAAATAAAAAAAAATTAACTGGTATAAGTTTTTAACAAAAAAGACTCTTCTGATTGTTCGAGAATTTGAAATAGCAGGGATAATAATTTTTTTCCTGACTTCATTATGTCAAAGTGGTTTAAGAAATTCTTTAAAAAAAAAGTGGAATCATTAAATTAGATTAGATTTGTAATTGTGTTGGAAAAACAAATCTTACTAGAAGTATTTTTAATTTAACAAAAATTGTTTCTAAATATCATTTTGATATTAACTAAAAGAATTTGGATTGAATGAGGGGAACATAAATTAGGTCTAGTAAACTGATGTCTTTAAATGAAGCAGTTTCTACTTATGTTCAAAATGGTGATCTAATAGGCCTTGGAGGATTATCATTTTGGAGAAAACCGATTAGTGCATGCAGAGAAATAATTAGACAAGAAAAAAAGAATTTAACTCTGTGTACATTTGTTGGAGGAATGGAAATTGATATGTTAATTGCTGGGGGATGTGTTTCTGAAGTACGATCTTGTTTTGTTGGAATGGAAATTTTTGGAATGGCCCCACATTTCCGGAAGGCTGCAGAATCTGGTACGATTAAAATTTCAGAAGAAAGTGAGGCTACAATTGCTTTAGGATTAAGAGCATCCTATTTAAAAGTTCCTTTTATGCCTTTAAAAGGTTTAATAGGAACCGATTTACCGAAAGTAAGGAATGACATTAAACAGATCGAAGATCCACTTGGATCAGGAACTCAAGTCATGACAGTTCCTAAAATAGATTTAGATGTAGCAATAATTCATGTACCCTATGCAGATGAATATGGAAATGGAAATATAGCTGGAGCCGTGTGGATGGATGCTGATATGGGAAAAACCGCTAAAAAAACTATTATAACATGCGAAAGATTGGTCGAAACTGAAGATATTCGTTATTTACCGGGAAAAGCCCAATTACCTATTCAAACAACCAGTGCAGTTGTTAAAGTTCCTTTTGGAGCACATCCAACCTCATGTTATCCTATATATACTTTCGATCCTCGTCATATTCAATGTTATTTAAAAACTGAATTTGAGGATTACAAGAAAAAATTCATTACTGGGAAAACAGAAACTCAATATTTTGAAGAAACAGGAGGAATAGACACTATATTTAATATACTTTTATAGGTGATAAACTCATGAGTGAATATTCAACAGATTACACAGTTGATGAGATGATGACTGTGTTAATGGCTAGAGAAGTAAGAAATGATGATGTAATGATTGTTGGAGTCGCAACTCCAATGGTTTGGGCAGCATTCACTTTAGCAAAGGTGACTCATGCTCCTGATGCAATATATCATTATATAATGGGAAATACATTTGTTATGGAACCACGACAAGTAAGTTTACTCTATCTTGAAATGAATACCGCTCGAGCATATCGATTTCAAGATAGTGTCGAGTGTACATTGGAATCCCTTCCTTCTGATAAATTGACTACCATTGAATTCTTCAGACCAGCTCAGATCGATCAATATGGGAATAGCAATAATATATGTATCGGTGATTGGAGGAAACCAAAGATTAGACTTCCTGGAGCTGCGGGTATTTTAGATTTTAGTATGTTTTATGCACGTGGATCTTTTCTTTATACTCCTCGACATGATACAAGAACATTTGTTCCTACAGAAAAATTGTATTTTATCTCTGGTGTTGGTTTTCCTGATGGTCGACAATCAATATGTGGTGGCGCGGGTCCACAATGTGTAATTACTAATTTAGCATATTTGGATTTTAAAAACAAAACAAAAAAGATGAGTTTAAAATCAATTCATCCAGGAATAGATCTCGAAACTGTGAAAGACGCCACAGGATTTGATCTTGTTATTTCAAAAGATATAAAGGAGACAACACCTCCTACTAAGAAAGAAATTGAGTTATTAAGAAAAAAGGTTGATCCATTAAATATTAGAAAATTAGAAGTCCTTTCAGGTATGGAAAGAGAGAAGCTATTAGATGATATAATTCAAAAAGAATTAGCAAAAAAAAATAAGTTTCCAAAATCAATCATCTGCTAATGTATATATCCTACAAGTTAGGGAGGGTTATACTTTTGAAATTGTGATATTTAATTTTATAATTACCTTTACGTGAATTAAAGAATATTTTTTTTTATTTTACCTGATTTAATGGATTCTATTTTATAATCTAACATAGTTTTTAGCAATTTGAATAAAATTGACTATCTTTATATATGATACTATTTTAATAATTATTTAATTACTGCACTAGTAATTATTTTACGGCAGTAATTGATTATATATTTTTAATAAATAAATAAATAGTTATGTAAATAAAAGCATAAAGAAGGCTGAAACTCTTATGGTACAAAAACTAATACCTGAAATTGAAAAAGAATGGTCAAAAATTTCTTTCAAATGGAGGAGATTATTACCAAAAACACAAGAACGACCAGTATCTCCAATAAAATTTGATCCTGATGAAAATACTTTTAATGAACTTATTGAAAGGTCTAATAGAATTATAAATGAAATAATATCAAAAGCAAAAGTTAAAGCCAGTGGTCATGCTAAATTAATAACAACAGATAAAATTGTTATAGACCCACGTGTTCGTTGGAAATGTCAAATTCCCATCTGTTTTGGCTTTGGAACAAGTATTAATTGTCCTCCACACTCTCCAACTACCAACGAGATGAGAGAAATCGTTGATAGTTATAAGTATGCTATTTTAATTTCATTTTATCCCCCAATAAAGAACCATGTTTTTCCTAGTATTCTTTTAGGAGTTCAAGGAGATGTTAATTTATTAAATCAAATGGTTGGTATGATCGAGGGAGAAGCGACCTACATGGGTTATTATCTTGCTATGGGATTTAAGGGAGGTCCCTGTGTTAGTTGCGGATTTTTCTCTCCAGAATATTTTAAAGATTTAATGCAACAAAAAAAGATACCTCAATGTCCTGTACTCGATAATCAAATGTGCAGACAATATCTAAGAGCTCGTCCTGCTTTAGAGGCATGTGGTGTAGATAGTTTTGCTACAGCTGTTAAATGCGGTGAAAAAACACCTTATGTGATTAATCCCGAGCATCCAAAAGAAGCAATACCATTTGTTGTTTGGCACGGTATTGTTTTGATAGTATAATTTAGCATAAAAAAACATATAGAGGGGTCTTCATAAAAATATGAGTTTAGAATATGAGAGTAAAACTGAAAATGATAATAATTATATAAATAACATCATAGATGCTGTAAAAACTTTGGATTTCTTTTCAATGAAAGAGGCAATAAAGGAAGCAATTGACATGGAAGTCTCAATTATAGACATTTTTAAGAAGGGTGTTTTAGTTGGGTTAGAGGAATCAGGAGAAATGGGACTAATATTAGCTGCAGAAGCTCTTGAGGAGGGAACCAATTTAAACGATGAGGAAGAGCAGAGAAGATTAGCTAATTCTCGAAAATATTCTGGAAAAGTCGTTATCGGGACAATAAAGGGAGATATACATAGTTTAGGTAAAAATATCGCAACTATTATAATGAAATCATATGGTATGGATGTAATAGATCTTGGTGTGGATGTAGAACCTAAAGAATTTGAAAAATTCGCATATTTACCAGAAGTTAAAGTAATTGGTATATCTTTTCTCCTCTCATCCGTAGAGCCTCGAATTAAAGAAGTAATGTCTTTATTAAAAAAAGGAGAATTGAGAGATAAAGTTAGAGTTATTCTTGGAGGTGCTGCTGTTTCGCCAGAAATCGCAGCTGAAACTAACGCAGACGCATATGCAAAAGATGCTATAAAAGGAGTCGGTATAATAGAGAAATGGTTAAGAATTTAGTGTAATTGATAACTTTATTTTTAATTATTCTTCAAATCAATTTCAGTAGAATTTATGATTTAATTTAGAAAGAAATAACTAATCTAAAAGGTGAATACATATAGAGAATAAAAGATTTACTCTCATTTTGGAACCATTATCCAAACGAGTTAATGTGGATTATGGTGCATTGGTATATGACGCGATTTTAGCATTAAGTTTCCCGATAAGTGCTTTATGTGCAGGTAAGGGTGCATGTGGAAAGTGTATTATTCATATTTTAGATTCTAATCCTAAGATTTCAGAACCATCTGATAAAGAAAATGAAATTTTAGGTAATGAAAAAATAAAAGAAGGCTATAGGTTAGCGTGTCAAACACAAATATTTGGAGATTTAAGAGTATATCTGACTGATTCATTAATCCCTAAAGGACCCAGAATTATAGTTGATTCAGATTTGGAATCTCTTGGAATAAATAATGAGAGTAAAATTCAGCCAATAATTACATCACAAATTTATAATATAAATATTGTGGATTTGTCTAACTTAGAGAATGATTTTTCTTTATTGGAAAATATCATTGGACTAAAAAATAATAACTTTAAAATATCCAAAAATCAACAGGTGTTCTATTTAGATGATTCTCTTTATAATCTTACAAAAAAGCTTTCTAAGATTATAAGAGGACAAAATACTAAAATTACTGCTTTTTTTAGAAAGTTATCATCGAAAGAACCATGGATTCTTTATGATATCGAATCTGGCAATGCTAAAGATAAAACTTTTGGATTAGCAGTTGATATTGGAACCACAACAATTGTGGGTTATCTTATTTATTTAAGAACAGGTGAAATAGCAGCAATATCTTCGATGTTAAATCCTCAAGTTAAGATTGGGGAGGATATTATTACTAGAATTTCTTATATTATGAATAATGACGCGATAGATAAGGCAAAGGAATTACTAATTAAAGCTATTAATTACTTACTAGAAGATTCTTGTAACAAAGCACGTATATCTACATCAGAAGTTAGAGATATTTCAATTGTGGGTAATACTGCTATGCACCACATGTTTTTTGGAGTACCAACTGAATTTCTTGCTGTTTCACCGTATAATCCCGTCTTTAAGGCTCCAATCAATTTGAGCGCTGGTATTCTTGGTATTAATTGTAATCCTAATATAAACGTGTATTCACCTCCTGTAGTTGCAGGTTATATAGGAACAGATACAATTGGAGGCATTATATCATCTAAGATCAATATGTGCAAAATGTATACACTTTTAATTGATATTGGGACTAATGGTGAACTAGTTTTGGGAAATAATAAAGGACTTGTTACTTGCTCATGTGCTGCAGGTTCAGCTCTGGAGGGTGTTCATATTTCGCATGGTATGCGAGCCTCAGAGGGAGCAATAGAATCTATTAAGATAGATAGAGAAACATTAGAGCCATCATTTACTGTAATAGGAGATCACATTCCAGTTGGATTATGTGGATCAGGACTTATTGACATTGTAGCTGCATTGTTAAAATCACAAATTATCACTCGAGCTGGAAAATTCAATATAAAATCAGAAAAAATCATTAATAATAAAAGAATTGTAAAAAAAGAAGATGGATACCATTATATTATATATAATAATGTATGGGATAATGAATCCATTCAATCTAATCATAATCATGAAACCATTAAAGAAATTTCGGTTTCTCAAAAAGATATTCATCAACTACAATTAGCAAAAGGAGCATTCTTATCTGCAGCAAATATTTTACTTAGCATAGAAAACAAAACTCATAATGATCTTGATCAAATTATTTTAGCAGGAGGCTTTGGAACTTATATAAACAAAGAAAATGCTGCTTTCATAGGGTTATTTCCTGAGGTTGACCAAAATAACATCTTTCAAATAGGAAATTCAGCTGGAGTTGGAGCACAATTATTTATAAAAGATTTTGAGCAGAGAGATATTGCTAATAACATTGCTTATAAAATAAAATATCGAAATATTGCGTCTTCGCCGAAATTTCAAATGGAATATGCTTTTTCTCTTTATTTTCCGCATTATAATCTGAATAGATTCCCTAAGATAAAGCAAGAATATACAGAAATACCTTTAAATTGAACTTAAAAAAAATATAATTGATATAATATTAATTACTTTAGAGAATATTCAAGAACAATATCAAGTAAATAAGATAAAAAAGATATAATGAAAACAGGAAAAGGACGAATCGTAAAACGGAAATCAGGTAATCGAAGATATGATAGTTATTGGGTTTATATCCCTAGTAAAATTTCTAGGGATTATGATTTTCCTTTTAGTGATAAGGAAGAAGTTCTAATAGATTTAATCGGAGAACGTTTGAATATTCGTAAGATCTATAATCTAAGTGAACTAACAAAAACTTATGATATTGAAGATGCTATACTCCCAAAAATCATAGAAAGTAAAGCATCATTGAATAAAAATAAACCATTAATATTTTATCAGGATAAGGTCTATTCATATCAAGATGTGAATTCAATTTCAAATCAAATCGCAAATACTCTTCTGAAATTAAAGAGGAAATTACAATTAAAAAGTCCCAAAATTTCTTTAATGCTTCCTAATTGCCCAGAATCTCTTTTTTGTTGGTTTGGTATAACAAAAGCGGATTGTATTTTTGTTCCAATAAGTTATTTGTTTAAAGAAGAATTATTAGAATTTGTTTTAAAAAATAGTGATACTGAGATTTTAATAATTGATCATAAATATTATGCTAATTTTAAAGAAATTAGAGAGAATTTACCAAAAATCAAGAAAATCTTTATTCGCAACGTACCAGACCAGTATAAATTAGATGAAGATTGTTTTCGGTTTGAAGAACTTTTCTCAGAAAATATAAATAATCCTAAGATTAATATAAATCCTAATCATCCTCTTGAAATCGCTTATACTTCAGGAACTATAGGTAAGCCCAAAGGAGTTTTATATAGAAATTATTATACTTTATCTGGAATTAGTGTTGTGAAGGCATGGGAAAATTTAGGATTCATTAACAAAAATATCAAATTTTATTGTCCTCTACCATTATTTCAAGGATTTGAGAGATATTTTGTCATAATTCCAGTTATCTTTTTTAATGGATCGATAATCATAGCAGATAATTTTAATGTCTTCACTTTTTGGAAAGATGTTGATTTCTATAAACCTAATTGTTTTTGTTATTATGGTGCTTATTTGACGATATTAGTTAATCAACCCCCAAGAGAAATGGATAGAAATCATTCACTTAAATATGCATTTGGCGCTGGTGCACTAAAAAAGATATGGGAAACTTTTGAAAGAAGATTTGGAGCTCAAATAATAGAAATGTGGTCTTTAGTTGAAGGCATTGGACTTACTATTAATACTGAAGGATCTAAGGGAGGAAAATTAGGTTCCATAGGAAAAGCTGCATTAGGATTTGATGTCAAACTCCTTGATCTAGAAAGAAAAATAATTCCCTCTGGTCGGGACAATATTGGTGAAATTTGTGCAAGATTTAGGCTTCCTTTTGAACTTGAGTATTATAACTTAAAAGAAGAATCAATAACCAGAAAGGGAAAAGAGAGATGGGTATATACTGGTGATTTTGGTTATTCTGACCATGAAGGTTTCATTTATTATTTAGGACGAAAATCAGATATGATTATCAGAGGAGAGCATACATTTTTTGCTATTGATATCGAAATTGTAGCAAATTCTCATCCTCTGATTGATGGAAGTGCTGTGTTTGAAGTCATTGATAAAAGTAGTTTAGGAAAAGAATTAAAAATATGTGCTGTGATTAAAAAAGGTGTAAAACTTACTCCGGATGAGTTTTATGATTATTTAAAGCAAAATCTTGCATACTTTATGGTTCCCAGATATATTGAATTTAGAGAAGAAATCCCAAAAAATGCAAATGAATTTATTCAAAAATTTATTTTGCTTAAAGAATGGGAAATAGGAAAAACGATTGATAAAACTTATGATGCTCAAAGACAATAATTCAAAAAAATTAGTAAAAAATAATTGAGAGTTTAATTTTGATTTTCAAAATATATAGTTATTTTATTTTTTTAGTTAGAAGATTTATATAAAAAAACATTTAAGAAATAAAACTTCTATCAATTAAAGAAACGAGAATATCAGAAAATAATTCTCTAAAGAAAATTGGATTACAAAATTAAATATGCGTTAATTGATGGTATAATATATTTTCTTCATTAATTTTGAGCGATATTAGTACATGAAATTAGCTAAAAAACTTGAATTAATTTATATTCCTGCTATGTACTGGAATGAACCTTCAAGTGGGTTTGAATTAATTTCTCAAGAAACACAATTTCCCTTAAAGACTAACTTTTTTCTTTTATGGATTCCTTTAAATCAATCAGAAGATAAGCTTAAAGATCAGATCAAGCTTACTTTCCCAAATATTCCCATAAAAAAACTTTTAACATGTAAAATTAACCTTGCCCTTCCGATTAATTTTTCAAAAGCAAAAAACAATGATATTTCCGAGGATTTCTTCAAAATTACATCTCATATAGGAAAGATTATTCCAATCTCACCAGCAACTAAATTACTTTATCAACTAGAATTAGGGAAAAATCCTGATCTAAGTAAAATTCATTACACTAATTCAATAAAAACATGGGCTCTTCTCACAAAATTAGTTTTTGAGTTGCTCAATAGGGGTCAATTTGTTCCCGTGTTAGAAAAAAGCAGCCAAAAGTTTTATAATGGTCAATGGCGTTTGATTTTAAAATCGCAATTTGATAATGAACGTTTTAAATCTATATTGAGTTGTAGTACTTGGCCAGCTTTTTGTCTACCTGCAAACTTTATCAGTGATGGTAAAGTTATAAAAACAAGTGGTCTTTGGCATCCCTCTTACATTTTTTCATCATTTATCGATAGTGTGGGAGATTATTTGATACGTTCTACTTTAAATAAAATTAATTTTCCAACTTTCGAGGAATTTTATGGCACTGAGATACAAAAAGAGAAGGATCCTGATTTTAAATTAGGTTGGGATTATAAGTTTCTCAAAGCACTGATCAAAAAAGACTCAATATTTAAAGTAGATGAATTTTCTGAGACGATATTGCCAACATTGATTAAGAACTGGACACAATCTGCCTATGGATTTCAATTAAAACATGAATTTACTTTAAATTTAGAATTAACATATCCGGAAAAAGTGGATAGTGAATGGGGATTAAGATTCTCCCTTTTGTTGCCAGATCGAAACAAAGTAATTTCGTTAAATGAAATATGGGAGGGAAATCATTTAGAAAAATCAGAATATTTAGAAATAATTATGAGAGCTTTGGGTACTGCTTCAAAAATTTTTCCACCAATTAAAAGAGCTTTTTCAGATAAAATTCAACATGAAATAAAAATTACAGCAAGTGAAGTAATGGATTTTTTAAAATATCCAAAAGATCTTCTAATTCAACTAGGGTTTAATATTATTCTACCTGAAGTATTTACAAGAGGAGGAAAACAACGCTTAACAGCTAGATTGATAATTAGATCAAAAGATGCTGAAAAGCTAAAAAAAGGAAAAGCTATTGTTTCACCTTCCATTTTCGATATCAATTCAATGCTAGAAGCGAAATGGGAAGCTAGTCTTGGAGGAAAGAAAATATCTGAAGATGAGTTCCATAATTTGATTAATTCTAAAGAACCACTAATTAATGTAAGAGGAGAATGGGTATTAGTAGATCAACAAGATATTGAAGATTTAGAAAATGTAAATCAATTTGAAACAAAAAGTTATATGGAAGCCCTAAAACTTGGTTTAACAGGAGAGATTCAATTAACAGAGAATGGTCAAAAGTATGATGTTGTTGTTGAAGGGGAAATTTGTGAAATTATTAATAGGATTCAATCAATAGAGTCTTTTGAGGAAATTTCTTGTCCCTCTTTATTTAATGGAAATCTACGTCATTATCAACAAGATAGCCTTACATGGATGGTAAATATGATAAAATTTAACTTTGGATTATGTCTAGCTGATGATATGGGGCTTGGAAAAACTGTTCAAATTATTGCATTTTTACTTTTCCTGAAAGAAAATTATCCAGATAATCCAGGTTCAACCTTAATTGTATGTCCAACTTCAATATTATTTAATTGGTCACGTGAATTAAAGAAATTTGGACCTGAATTAGAAGTTGTAGTTCATCATGGACCTAACCGTTATACAAAAGCTTCAGATATTCCAGAATTCTTAAAACCACATCGGATTTTTCTAACATCCTATGGAACTATTAGAAATGATGTTGACTTCTTAGAAGCAATTCAATTCAGTGGAATTATTATAGACGAAAGTCAAAATATGAAAAATTACACCTCAAAACAAACGCAAGCAATATACAAATTACAAAGTCAATACAGGATTTGCTTAAGTGGAACTCCCATAGAAAATCGTTTACTTGAACTCTGGTCCCTATTTAACTTCTTGAATCCAGGTCTTTTAGGAAGCAGAAGTGAATTCCAAGAGAAGTATATTCTACCTATTGAACGATTTCAGAATCAAGAAGTAATTAATAATTTGAAAACTATTATAATTCCTTTTATTATGAGACGTGTTAAGACAGATAAAACCATTATAAAAGATTTACCTGAGAAAAATGAGATCAAGATAATAGTTCAAATGAGTGAAAAACAAGTAAAAATGTATCAAGAACTTGTAGAAAATACGTGGGAGGAGATTAAAACTATCAAATCAGATGAAAGAAAGCAACGAGGATTAATCTTGGGATTATTAGTAAAATTAAAACAAATTTGTAACCATCCCTCTCAATATCTTAAAACAGATTTATCAACGTTGAAAGATAATAAGGATATGAATTCATTCATTTCTCAGTCTCAAAAATTAGAGAGATTAATTGAAATGACTGATGAAGTAATTTCTAATGGAGAGAAAGTTTTAATATTTACACAATTTACTCAAATGGGAGATATTATAAAAAAAGTACTTGAATGGAAATATGGTTTTCGAATTCTTTACTTTCATGGTAGTGTACCTGAACAAAAGCGAAGAGTAATTATTGATGAATTTCAATCAGATGATATTGATAGTTCCCCAATATTAATTCTATCTCTAAAAGCCGGTGGAACAGGTTTAAATTTGACAAGGGGAACAACCGTCATCCATATCGATAGGTGGTGGAATCCGGCAGTTGAAGAACAAGCTACAGATAGAGCTTATCGAATTGGTCAAAAATCAGTTGTATATGTTTATAAATTTGTTACAAGTGGTACTATCGAAGAAAAAATCGACGCATTATTAGAAGAAAAAAAGGAATTAGCCGACAAAATCATTACATCCACTGGAGAATCATGGATTTCAGACTTAAATGAAGAAAAGTTAAGAGAATTATTAGTATTAAGTAATTAAATATAGAAGTGGTAAAAATAAACGATCGCAAAAAAGAATTTATGGACAGTCGAAAACTTAAACGAAAAAGACCAAGTGCTCCTAAACGAAAAACTGAACATGAAAGACAACGTACTCATGAGGAAGTTGAACAAATAAAAAGAGATCTTGTAAATTTTGCTCAAACATCCTGGGGAACAGAATGGATTCGATCGAATTTAAAAATTGGACGTCCTTTTAGAATGCAAAGAGGAATTGAATATGTTAAGGATCAGCGGAGAATAGATAATCTTTCCATAAATCCCGGTCAAATCTTCGCAACAGTTCAAGGTACAGCTCCAACACCGTATCGTGTGAAAATAAATTTTGAAATTATTCCTAAGGAAGGATGGGAACAGATATTAACAAATCTTAAAGACAAAACTATCAATCTCATTGAGTTAATAGAAGGCAAATTACCCGAAGATTTAATTAAAATTTTTGAAAACTCTGAATACTCTTTATTTCCTGATGCTTCAAAAGGTTTAAATGCTACTTGTTCTTGCCCGGATAAAGCTGTACCTTGCAAACATATTGCTGCGGTAATTTTATATCTTGCTCGTGTTATAGATTATAATCCATTTCTGTTATTAGAATTACGAGGAAAAAATAAGAGTGATATTTTAACGGACTTAAGTTTAATACAATCACAAGAAATTGAACAACCAACTGAAAAAGATAATGAATTACCTAAATTTGAATTTAGTTTTAATGTACCACAAATTTCTACAAAAGATGTTTCTAATAAAAAAACGATAACTCAACTAAGTGAAAATCCTATTCAATTTAACTTTAGAAAACCAGGAAGCGTAATAGAAACTCTGGAAAATCTAGGCATGCCAGAAATTATTGAAAATAAAGCTTTTGAAATTGTTTTAAGAGCGATCTATAAGAAAATTACTTCAGAGATATATCAATCATCTTTAAAATAGTAAAATAACAATTACTTAAGGATTTATGTATCATTGCTTGCTACTTTTGGATAAAGCTCTCTAATCCGGCCTTTCTCTTGAAAATATATTAATTTGTTTTCTATCAATTTATCGATATGATATTTTACAGTGTTTCGGGCAAGATTAATTATATTCGCAATCTCTGAGGATGAAATTCCTGGGTTATTCTGAATTATTTCGAATACTTTATTTGTTGTTTCTGATTTAACTGGTAGGGATTTAAATGTATTAATTACTTCAATCGAAGCTGTAATTGGAAAATATATATTATACTGGCCAGACTTTTCTTTTTTTATGATATGGTATTTTAGTAGAACTTTTAAATGCCATTGTAATTGTCCTTTCTGGAGATTACAGTTTCGTAGCAATTCATTTTGATGGACTCCTGGATTATTAAGTATTTCCCTTAAAATGTTCAAGCGGTTTTCATTTTCAAAAATATCTTTAAGCGTTAAGAAGGATTTTCCTTTTTTAATGAAAGGTTTTCTTATAAAATAACCTCTATATTCTTTAACGGTAAGAACTTCGAAAATAGATAATAATGCAATTATAGCTATTATTATAGAAATTAAAATTATCGATAGAGTTATTTCTTCAATAGGTCCAAAATAATAATCTGATAATTGAATTATTTGATAGAGAGTAACTGATAATATAACTATAGAAAATACTATAAAAGTAAGTTTAAATAAAAAAAAAATGGTTAATTTTTTTAATTGTTTATTCTCTGTCAAACTCCAGTAACCTAGTGAAATTTATTCTTTTCGATTTCCATTTCTATTAAATTTTAAGAAAGGAATCATAAAAGATACGTTATTTACATATTCTATATATTCATCTCCATATTTAGTTTTTAAGGCATATTCTTCGATCTTTGCTAAAATTATGTATGCCACCACTTCAACAATCCAAATTAAAAATATTAAAGAAAATGCATCGATATTTAAATTATAATTGATAATTGGACTTGTGCGGAAGATTATCAATGTCATTCCAAATGTCATGAATATTAAAGCAAGATATTGTGGGTGTCTTACATACTTATATGGTCCAGATTGTATTAACTGCTTTCTAAAAAATATTTGATAAATAAGGGAGGTAAGAAAAAGTGCAACTCCGATTAATATGATGTAAATTTCATAACTGCTGAATAAAAATGAAATGTCAGATATTAGAATATGAGGATATCGAAAAAAATATCCAAGATAAGTTATCAATGGCACACTCATAATACCAAACCATATAGCAGTACATGGAACATATTGAAAGATGGGGATTAATATAGAAGAGATACTTGTGAAAATTGAGCTTAGTTTATTTCTTATCATATCTCTTTTAAGACTCATTTAATTTTACCTTTTAATTCTAATTATATTTAAAAAATAAGAAATAAAATTGTTTTTAAACGTTTAAGGTGCACTTTTAGAACATTTCAGAATTCAATACCATTTACTAATTCTTATTCTTATACTCTTTTTTCTTGAATTTAAAAAATATTGAAATATAATCATTAATTTACAAGCATCAAATTAATTGCTTGCAAAAAGTTGAAAATATGAAAGCTATTATAATTGGTTCAGGTATGGCTGGTTTGACTGCAGGAGCATATCTAGCTCGAGAAGGATATGATGTTGTTATTTATGAACAGCACTCTGATATTGGTGGTGTGACAGCAACAGTCAAAAAAGATGGATATTCATGGGATATTGGACCTCTACTTCTTGAGGGTCTTGCTCCACATGAAAAGTTAGGAAAAATTTTAATGGAACTTGACATATATGATAAAATTGAATTAATCTACGAGGATCGTGGTCAATCGTTCCCAGATTTCCAAGTTTGGAGACCAGACGAATACAAAGGTCCTTATTGGAGACGTGATTACTTTAAAGAACTTTTTCCTGAAGAGAGTGAAGGATTAGATAATTACTATAAATTTTATGATCGAATGATGGCAATTGCATATCTCGGAAATCAATTACCATTCGTTAAAGGTTTAAAGGCGATAGGAATAAAGTTAAAGCTTTTGTTTAAATTTCTAAAAGTGAAAAAATACAAAGATTGGAGCGCCTCTCAGATAACTGATTATTTCTTTAGAGACCAGAAGTTAAAAGCAGTATATTTAGGCATCTTAGCAGACATGGTTGTGAAACCCAGTGAATTTTTTGGGTTAGGAGTACCATTGTTTAATGTAGAAACTGCATTTGATAAACGAATACCGATTAAATTTCAAGGTGGTAAATTTCCAGTTTATCACTATATTAGAAATGGATGTGGAGAACTAGTAAAAGCTTTAGCTGATGTTATAATTGAAAATGGTGGTAAAATTCACACTAGTAATACAGTACAAAAAATTTTAATAAAAGACAATAAAGTGAAGGGAATCCAACTTCAGAACGGAGATACTCTAGAAGCAGATTTGGTTTTAGCAAGTGGAGGTATGTTTAATACATTCTATAATTTAGTTGGTAAAGAGTATCTCTCTGAGGATTTTATTAAAAATATTGATAATATTACACTGATGGAGTCTGTATTTATGGTTCATCTTGGTATTGATTTTGACCCTTCAATTTTTCAAAGAGCAGCATTATGCTATTATTATCTTACATATGATATTGAAGGGGCAATTAAAGAGATGAGGGAAGGTTGTTATCATGAAGGTGCTGATGGTTTTTTGATATATATACCATCAATGCATTCTCCAGAAATGGCACCCCCAGGAAAGCATGCTGTGACAATTTATACCGTTGGTCCTCATAAATTAAAAGAAGGAACCTGGGAGGAAAAAAGGGAAGAGTTCGCCGATAAATTAATTATGGAAGCTGAAAAGATAATTCCAGGTTTATATGAAGGATCTGAGACTAGGAAAATTATGACTCCTGATGATTTTAAGAAGCGTATTAACGTTGTACGCCATTCTTTTGGAGGGACTGCTCCAGTATTAGGCCAAACTAATCCACCTCACAAAACACCAATTAAAGGGTTATGGTATATCGGTGCTTATAGTGAATCTGGAGGAGGAGTTATGGGTGCTGCTCTTGGAGCTAGAAATGTTGCTAAAATGATATTGGAAAAAAAATAAACTTTCCTTTTTCTTACTTCTTAAATTCATTAACCTTTTTCTTATGAATTTTTATTAGTTTTTGATGCATTTCCTCTAAATTTTCTTTATATAAAGGAAAGAATTTAATACTAATTAATCCCAAGAGGTTCAGTATAGATTGAACAATGAAAAATAAGAATTTAATACCAAATATGGCCAGTTCTGTCTGAAAAGGGGCATTTCTCACAAATCCAAATAATAATAAAATAGATGTACCTATTATAGGCCCAAGACTTTCTGCAATTTTAATGAAAAAAGCATTTGTCCCGATAATTAATCCCTCACGTCGAGTTCCATGTTGTACTTCGTCATTATCTGTTACTAGTATTAATACTGGGTAATCAAATAGAATATAACCATTACAGATTGTCCCCAAAATAAGAAAAGGCCATATCAAAAGTTCTAATCCTGGTATTAATAATATCATAAATGCACTTACATTTAAAATGATATGAATAATTCGTCCTCTAATAATGAGAGTCCTCATATCATACTTCTGTGATAATTTCTTATAAATACCATATCCAATTAATGCGATAAATGTAGTATTGAAATAAAATAGGAGTGAAATTATTAAGCTACTTACATTAAATATGTAAAAATAAGCAAAAATAAAACTCAACGTTAGTGAAAGATTTAAATGGTTAAAACATCGAAAAAGAGTCATGGTAATAAAAGATTTAGACTTTAAGACTTCTTTTAAAGCTTTTGCTAATGGAAAAATCTGTTGATCTAAATATAACTCAGGACGTTCTCTGAGCTTAGTGCTAATTAAAAAATAACATAGACCACAAATTATGGCACATACTCCCGCAAATATTTGAAAATAAATCAATCCTGCATCATAAATTAAAAAAGCAAGAAGAACAGGAAATGCTCCTAAGGCAAAAAACACTTGATTTAAAAATGCAATTTTATTCCTTTCTTCCAAATTCTCAGTTATTTCTGGCATTAAAGCTAACCAAGCTAACCATACAAGAGTGAGAAGCATATCAAATGCGCATATGCTTAAAACAAAATGGATAAAAATAGCTATTTGATTTGTCAATGTCCATGGAAACCACATCATGAAGAATACGATCGCCCACAAAATACCACCCCATCTAATATATATCAGTCTTCTACTCCCCCAACGGTTAAAATTAGTATTATCACTTAATCTCCCTAAATAGAAATCGTTAAGGGAATTAATAATAGCATATATAATTTGGCCAAGTGAAAAAAATAACTGTATAAGACCTAAATCATCCCAGAAAAAGTTTACATAGGTTAATCCAAAAATTCCTGATAAAAGAGTGTTAGGTAGATTTGTCAAAGAATAGTAAAATCTTTCTCTTTTTGTAAGATTAAAAGAACCAGGATTTCTTTGATATGTATCTTCTTTTGAATCTACCATATTATTTTTACCTTTCATTAAGAAAGCATGAGTTCAAATTAATTATTCTATTTAAATATTAGATTACAATTGGATTTAATTTCCCTAATAATAGTACAATTTTGTCAAGCAAAGAAATAAATGTGAGAGAACATTTTAAAGAAAGAATCTAGTAGGTGAACTCAATACGACATCAGAAAAATTTGGCAAAGTTTTAGAGATAGATCTAAAGAAAAAGTCATTTTCAGATAGTTTTCATAATATGGATTTTATTAATAAGTTTTTAGGAGGTCCAGGTTTTGCTATTGATTATTTAATGCAAAATAAAGCATATGAGCATGATCCACTATCTGAGAATAATCCTTTAATTTTTATGAATGGACTTTTAACAGGCACATCCTATCCATGTTCAGGATTTTATTCTGTTTCAGCACGATCTCCATTAACAAATATATATGGTGAAGGTTTATCTGGAGGTTTCTTTGCAGCAGAATTAAAGAAAATCCTAAGCGGAATTATTTTCAAGAATAAATCTGATTTTCCAGTCTATTTGATTATTGAAGATGAACATTATGAATTAAAAGATGCTTCAGATTTATGGGGTTTAACCACAGATAAAACAATTCAGGAATTAAAACAAAAATTAGGAAATGAATATAAAGTAGCCAGTATTGGTCCCTCGGGAGAAAAACTAGTAAGATTAGCATCAATAATGAATGATCATCATAGAGCCGTAGGAAGAAC
Source organism: Promethearchaeota archaeon (assembly GCA_048939015.1). Lineage (GTDB taxonomy): Archaea > Asgardarchaeota > Lokiarchaeia > Sigyniarchaeales > SOKP01 > Loki-b32. The sequence continues at coordinate 21,594 of JBHLPW010000018.1, read as the reverse complement.
TGGTATGGGAGCAGTAATGGGATCAAAAAATCTAAAAGCAATTGCTGTCAAGAGTTCTAAAAAAATTGAATATTATAATGAGAAGAAATTTAATGAAATTTCAAGAACAATATTTAAAGCATTTAAAGATTCACCTATGGCAGAGATATTAAGAAATCTAGGTACCAATAATATCGACTATTTTGAAAGGCTTTCGGATGTACCTCATAAAAACTGGACTTTACATAAATGGAGAGGTGTTAATGATATTTCAGGTGCAATAGTTCTTGAAAGACTTCACGTAAAAAATAAGCCTTGCTTCATGTGTCCATTTAGTTGTGGTAGAGAAATAGAAATAAAAGAAGGTCCATATAAAATTAAGAATGCGGCAGGAGCTGAATATGAAACTACAGCCTCATTTGGGGCTATGTGTTTGATATCTGATGTTGAAGCTATTGCATACTTGAATGATCTTTGTAATAAATTTGGAGTAGATACCATCTCAACAGGATGTACAGTTGCTTTTGCATTGGATTGTTATGAAAAGGGAATAATAACCGAAGAAGATGTTGGATTTCATTTACAATGGGGTGATGCTGATGCGATCATAAAACTTACTGAATTAATCTGCAAAAAGGAAAGTATTGGTGAAATTTTAAGTCATGGTTCAAGAAGAGCTTCTGAAATACTTGGCAAAGGATCACGAGAATTTTTATCAGATGTAAAAGGATTAGAAGCACCAATGCATGATCCTCGGGCAATATTTCCACTTGGTTTACAATATGCAACATCCAACCGTGGCGCCTGCCATGGAAGGGGTTATGGAAATGATCAATATTCGGGTTTTACCGGCTTTAATGATATTTTAAAAATAACAAAAGAGAAACGTATCCGTGATCGTACTATTGATGATCCTCAATTCGCGAGAGATATAGGGATTACTCAGAATTTATCAGAAGTAGTTAACTCTTTAGGGATATGTAAGCAAACGATGACCTCTGGAACTCAAATAGTAGAGGACCTATTTGATAAAATTCTGGATTCAATTTATTATTTGACTGGTATAAGATTTACATTGAAGGAATTAATGAAAATTGGAGACAGGATTTTTAATCTAAAAAGATTATTTAATACTAAATGTGGTATCACTAGAAAAGATGATAATATCCCTCCACGATTGAAATTTCCTCTAGAACGAGGATTAACTAAAAATAAGGTACTCATAATCGATGCTATGCTAGAGGAATACTATAAATTTAGAGGTTGGGACGAAAAGGGTATCCCAACAATTAGTAAATTAAAAGAATTAAATATTAAAAATTATTAAATTGAGAATTGAAAATGGTACAAACTTTTAAAATACCTTGGGCTGCGTGGTATGGGGATGAAGATTTTACTCTTGAATTTCCTAATACCTGGGATGTTAAATTGTTTAATATGAAGGATGCTCCTGAAATATCAAGAGATAAAATTGAAGCTGCAATTGATAATCCTATTGGTACACCAATACTTAGAAAAATTGCACAAGGAAAGCATGATGCAGTCATTGTCGTCGAAGATATCTCTAGACCAACTCCAATGGAAACGATCCTAAATATTGTATTAAATCAATTAAATTCAGTAGGCATCAAAGACGATAAAATTACGATAATCTATGCAATTGGGGCCCATCGCCCATTAGATAGAAGAGATTCTATAAAAAAAATAGGAAAAACTATTCTTGATAGAGTTAATGTTGAGAACCATCATCCTTACGAAAATTTGACTTTTCTTGGAGAATCTAAAGCAGGAACCCCTATTTATTTAAATCAAACGTATTATAAGACTGATCTCAAAATTACAGTAGGAACAGTAATACCTCATCCATTAGCGGGATTCGGTGGAGGTGCTAAGATTATATTACCTGGAATTTGTGGGATTGAAACTCTAGAAGCAAACCATCAGGCTGTTGTTCGAGGAACTGGAATAGGAATCGGATATATAACAGATTTAAGAAAAGATATTGAAGATGTATGTAAAAGAGTAGGAATAGATTTTTCAATAAATATTATACCAACAATGAAAAGAGGAATAGCAGGAGTTTTTGCAGGACATTATATAGACGCTCATAGGAAAGCAATAGAATTTGGAAAAGATGTATATCAAACTAAATTACCACCTAATTTAGATTTAGATATTGGTTTTTTTAACCTTTATCCAGAAGATACTGAATTTTCTCAAGTCAATAAAGGTTTTAATTTTGTAGTAGCATCCAAAAATTTCATCAAAAGAGATGGTGCTATCATAATTTTAACAGCAGCTAGCGAAGGAAGAGGATTTCACTCATTAATGGCAGAAACTGGTGCAAAATTATTTCAAAATTGGGGTGACTCAATCCTTTTTAAAGCAAAAGTCAGGAAAAAACCTTTTGGTATTTTTTCTCCAAACATTAATCAAGCTGATGTTTTACATTTCTATCCTCCAAGAACTATATTTAGCAAAAATTTTAAAGATTTAATTGCTTCTCTAGAGGATATTTACGGAAAATCTCCAAAAGCAGGAATTTTTCCTTGTAGTAATCAATTACCAAGTTAAAAAATATCTCATAACTTTTTATTCTGCTGTATTTTATTCGATAGTTATTTATATAAGCTTAATCAAAAGTTTTTTAATATTATTTAAATAAAAATGTGTTTAATATGGAAGAAAACCGTTCTAAAGAATATTCAAATAGGGATGCTTTTTTTTATAGTTTTGGACAGATTTCCTTGATTACTGCATATCAGGCATTTACATTTTTAATATTTACTTTCTATTGGGCGGTTGTTGGCCTCGATGTAATATTAATCTCAATAGGTTTTTTAATATGGTCTATTTGGAACGCCTTTAATGATCCTATAATGGGATTTTTAAGTGATAGGACCCATACACGCTGGGGTCGTAGAAGACCTTATATAATGGTTTTCCTCGGACCATTAGCAGCAGTAATGTTTTTCTTGTTTTTTCCTCCCTTATCATACGGAATCACAGATCAAATTTCAAATTTTATATTTTTTGTAGTGATAATTCTGCTTTTTGAATTCTTTTATACAACCTACGATATAAATCTCACATCTATGCTTCCTGAAGTGTTTATAACTAAAGAAGCACGTATTAAAGCCAATAATATCCGTCAGGTATTTGCAATAGTTGGATTGATATTCGCTTTCATTTTACCTGGACTCTTTATCCCGGATTATCTAGATCCAGACTATCTCAACAATTATGCTTTATTTGGGTTAACTATTATGATAATTATTATTATAGTAGGTTTAATATTCCTTAAATTTGCTCCAAGAGAAAGACCTGAATTTCAACATGATCACAAAGATGTATCTAGCTTTTTTAGTTCATTTAAATTAACCTTACAAAGTAAATCCTTTCGTTGGGCTATTCCTGCATTTATGGGAGATTTTTTTGTCGACTCTATCCTTCCGACTATAATTCCTATGTATGGGAAATATATACTCAATCTAGAAGGTTTAATGCTTTCAGTATTATTACTGATGGCATTTTTAGCAGCTGCTTTATCTATTACTTTTCTCTGGAAACGATTAGCCAATAAACTTGGAATTAGAAAGATGTGGATGATATCTTCAGCATTTTGGATGGCAACTTTAGCCCCTTTAATGTTTAATTTGGATTTAATAGGCTCATTTATTGTATTTTTCTTGGTAGGAATTGGTTTAGGTGGATCTTTATATTCAAAAGATTTAATCGTCTCGGATATAATTGATGAGGATGAAGTAAGAACAGGAGCAAGAAGAGATGCGAGTTATTTCGGAACATATATATTCTTTTTACGAGTAGGATACATATTCGTATTCTTATCTATTGGTATGGTCTTTACGAATATAGGATGGAGAATTTATGAACCAGATCCTTCATTGATAACTCCCGGACAGATTTTTGGCTTAAAATCGCTTGCATTTATATTTCCCGCTATAGCTTTAACAATTATAATTCTTACGATGTGGAAATATCCTTTACATGGTGATTATCTTAAAGAAATAAAGATTAAACTTACTGAACTTCATAAAGAGAAAAAATCTCGAACATAATCAATTTTTAATTTTTCTAATTCTTTTTTTTATCGAAATCAAGTTCTACGAGATGAACCCCTTTTTTCATATGTTGATAACACCACTTTATTACCTAAATATCAAGAATTGCTCCCTTTGCGGCAGAAGATACAAGCTTTTTATACTTTAATAGAGCTTTACTTTTAAATTCTTTCTCAATTGGTTTCCAACTTTTAAATCGTTCCTGTAATTCTTCTTCTGTAAGTTCTGTTTCAAGAATTCTATTTGGGATATCAATATTAATGATATCTCCATCACTCAATGCTGCAATAGGACCCCCAACATAAGCTTCTGGACTCACATGTCCTATGCAAGGCCCAGAAGTAGCACCAGAAAATCGTCCATCTGTAATTAGTGCTACTCTATCCAGTTTGCGTCGTGTCATTAGATTTATTGTGACTGCTAATAATTCTGGCATACCAGGACCCCCTTTGGGTCCTTCATATCGTATTATAATAACAGAATTATTCTCAATTTCATTTAATCTTAGAGCATCAATAGCTTCTTGTTCATAGTCAAAACATATAGCAGCCCCTTTAAATTTTAACATATCTTTATTCTTTACAGCAGACTGTTTTACTACTGCGCCATCAGGTGCTATATTTCCTTTTAAAATAACAGTACCACCCTCTGGATAGACTGGATTCTGAAAGGATCTGATTACTTCATTATTTAAGATTTTAACGCGACGAATTTGTTTTTCAATTGTGATTCCAGAAACAGTTAAGCAATCTAAATGGAGAAAGTCCTTTAATCTTTTTAAAACAGCTGGAATTCCACCTGCTTTATATAAATCTACAATTCCATAATCACCTGAAGGAGAGACATTTACTATGGTTGGTATTTTTTTACTATATTGATTAAAAACCTCCAAATCAAAATCTATACCCATTTCATAAGCGATGGCAGGAAGGTGAAGAGCTGAATTTGTTGATCCTCCTATAGCAATATCCACCATTACTGCATTCTCAAGTGATTCTTTAGTCATAATTTTTGAAGGAGTTAATTCTTTTTTTAACATTTCTATAATTTGCCTTCCAGAATTTTTGGCAATTAAATATTTCATTCTTGTCATTGCTGGTATTGTAGCTGCATTAGGTAATGTCATTCCAAAAGCTTCCATTAAGCATTGCACTGTATTCGCTGTTCCCATTAATTCACAAGCCCCATATGTAGCACAAGATATACAATCTAATTTATGTAGAAAATCTCCATAAATATTTTGCTCAATTCCCTTAAAATCGGGTTTAAATCTTATTTCATAAAAATTAGGACCCCCTGGAACACAAATTGTTGGTATATCTAATCGAACTGCAGCCATTAATACTGCTGGATTTATTTTATCACAACTAGATATAGTTACCATTGCGTCCAATCTATGTGCTTGTACCATCAATTCAATAGAATCTGCGATTGTTTCTCTATGTGGAAGTATATAACGCATTCCCTCATTCCCATTTGCCCATCCATCACAGGGTCCAACAGTACAAAACTCAAAAGGAATTCCTCCTGCTTCAATAACTCCATATTTCACCGCTTCTGCAAGTTCTCTTAAATGTTTATGCCCAGGATTTACTTCATTCCATGTATTTACAACACCAATAAAAGGTCTTTCATTTATTTCTTTTTCCTCAAGACCTAATCCTTGAATAATCCCATATGCGGCATATCTAAAAGGTGTGTCTTCAACACCCTCAAAAATCGTCTTACTTCTCTTTTTTAAATCAGGCTCTTTTTCATCCATGTTTATATCCCATTATTAACTTTATACTTTTTTATATCTTGTATAATCAAATTAATATCATTAAAAAAATAATTTTTCACATACTATTCAAATTTGACTTCATTTGGTGAAAATCATGGATGAAAAACAAATGGAATCTATACTTACTGAATATTCAAGATTATATACTTGTGCGGTTTCTGATGCTATCGATGAACTGGGATTTGAACCTGGTTATATTGATGCGGGGATTAGACCTATGTGGCTTGGTGCGAGAATATTAGGTTTTGCAGGAACTATGAAGATGATACCCTCTAAGGAACCACTTGATAGAAATATCATAGCGCGTCTAGTAAAATTTATAAGAAAAACTCCAAAATTTCCAGTAATGTGTGTTGATATGTCGAATCAAATGATAGCAGCGGGATTAGGACAAAGTACAAGTAGGATTCTTATGAAGTTAGGTTTCAGAGGGGGACTGGTTGATGGCCCTATTCGAGATCTTGCTCAGGTAATTGATTTAAAATTTCCAATTTTTGCGAGAGGTATAATAAGTTCTTCAATACGAGGTAGAATGGAAATAGATTTAGAATCTGTAATGAAACCAATTCAATGTGGTGAAAGAATAATTAAAAAAGGGGACTTAGTTTTTGGAGATATAAATGGAGTTGTAATTGTAAAGTCTGAAAATATTGGAACTGTTTTAGAAAAAGCAAAAGAAATGATATCTACAGATAAATGGTGGTTTGAACAACTAGAAAAAGGACGTCGGCCAGAAGATATCGAAAAAGAGAAACCATTACCATAAATAGGAATTATAATATAAATATCATAAATTTAGAATATGAAACCTGAAGAAATTTCAGCATTGAATAAAGCTATTGATTTAGTTGAGGATTTTAGCAAAAAAAACGTAATTCCGAAGAAAAAGATTAATATAAATAGAATTAGAGAAAAATTCAATGGTATTAAGAATTTATCTAACGAAGATAATCAATTCAAGCAGTATAAAAGTATCATAAAGAAACTTTCTTCTTTTATAAGTAGTGAAATCCCAATAAATATCTACTTTATTATCGGAGGGCATGGAGGGATTATTATCAATAGTATTGGTTTCTGTGAATTTGATTCTCCTGAGTATGCTATGGATACACTTATAAAAAAAATGAAATTAGCGATTGAAACTAATATGCCTTATAGTCTTGAAATTGCAACCTCATGCTTAGAATGGCTAAAAAAACAACTTCCAGACAAAAGTTCATACTTTTTTAATTTTTTTCACCAAGGAAAATTTGAAATTATAAATCCCTCTTATTCTCAACCATATAATTTAATTATAGGTCCTGAATCAAATATTAAGCAATTTGAATATGGTTTAAAGGAATTAAGAGAATTAGGTTTAGAGTGTAATATGTATTACTGCTCAGAAAGTTCACTCCATCCACAAATTCCACAGATTTTAAAAGGTTTTAATATAAGCTACTGTTCTTTGAGATCTAGGTTATTGGGTATTAACCCTACCTCTATTTCTCCATATATAGATTGGATTGGATTAGATAATACTTCAATTGATGCTATTGTTGATCAATCGGGAATATTTAATGGAGAATATTGGCATGGAATGTTTTTTAAAGAAATTCCAAGTCTTTTATTCCAATCACTCGGGCGTCCTTTTATGGAAAATATTATTTATTCTAATATTGAAGATTTCTGCAATCATCAACCGTTCCAAGAAGAAATCTGGCGTATATCTAAAATTTCAGAAATTTTTGGCAAATTTATACAATGTTCTGAATTTTTTCAAACCATCCCAAAAAATGGAGAATTCAAATATAAACGAGATGAATTCTTCCTTGGAAATTTTGTTTTTATTCCATCTGAATTGTTCCTTCAAAATAAAAATTCAGAAATACTATTATTATCAGCCGAAGTTTTTAATTGCATTTTAGGGTTTTTCGGATATAGCATTAACGATTCATTATTTGAAGATTTATGGAAAAAATTTTTACTCACTCAAGCACATGATTGCTATGCTGTACCTTTTGTACGGTCTGGCGATTATACTCAAACTCAGTTAGGTAAAGATGAATTAGAAAAATTGGATATTACTTTTTCTGATATCACTATTTCTGATCTTAGTCTTCAACTTCATAAAGAAATTCAAGAACGATGTCAAAAGTTCATTAATGATTCGTTTTCTAATTTAGTAAATGAATTTAATCAAAAAGAAAATGATTCAAAAAATAAATGTAAAAGTATTATAGTATTCAATCCTACGCCGTACAATAGACGTGATATAATTTCAGTTCATTCTAAACAAGATTCTTGTCTACAATTTATTGAAGAAGTTCCTCAATTCGGATTCAAAATTGTTCCATATACAATAGAAGATAGTTTAGAACCCTATGGAGAATCAAATTTTCTGTTTAAAGTAGAGATCTTGGATGACTTAAAAACGATTCTAATAACTTATAAAAGGAATAAGGTTTTTCTGTTAAGATTTCATACAAAACAAGATTATGAGTTATATTTAGAGGAACAAAGTCAAAATGATGTGTTGGAACGTAAGATAATAATTGATAGATCAATAAATCACAGCTTTAAAGTTGGATTAGTTCACTATAGTGAAATAAATAGACTTGAATTTTCTATTGATTCAGATTCACTTCAAGAAATTATAATTACTCCTTTAATTGAAATTAAAAAATCAATTATAAATTATCCTTTTGGGATTGAGGAGACGAGGAGATTCAATATACAAACATTAGACTTTATGTGGTTAAAGGGATCTAGGCAAGGGATACTTTATATTCAAAAAAATTGCCAGAAATTCATAATCAATCGAGAAAATTTTGAAATTCGAAACCTATTAACAAAAAGAGGAAGATATGAATTTGCTATATCAATTACTGATGAAAATGATTCAGTTTCTCCATTATTTTACGTGAATTCATATTATTATAAATTTTTATCAATTATTATTGATAAGAACCTACGTTATACTAACAATTTTAATAATTTTTTAACAATAGAACCCCCTATTTCGGTAATAAATCTGTGGAGACGTGAAAATGATTACTTTTTAAGATTATTTAATCCATCTAATGAAGAGCGTACAATTAGAATAACTGGTAAACTGATAAAAAACCAGATAAAAGAAATTGATTTTAATTATAATGTAATATCATCCTTAGACACAAATAATGTAAAAATAGGGTCATGGAAGATAAAGACTTTAAAGTTTTGAATTTATAAAAGAATTAGTTTATTGAATATTTATCTAATAATTCTTGTTTTCTATTCATTATACTATCGAAATCATATTTCTGTTCAAAAAAGAAATCAAATGGATCTTTAATATCATCCAAAAGTGGTTTTGAATATAAATTGTCATACATATAACTTCCTTTTTCTGTTATTTTTATGTTATTATTATTAATTTGAACTAAAAGACCAATATCAATAAGATTATTAATTATAGAAGCTAATCCTTCTTCTTTAAATACGTACAAACCAAAATGAGATAAATCTGTATATATTAAATCTCCTTTACTTATGGAATCTTGAAATATTTTGTCTAATTGCTCTCTAGTGAAAAGTTCCTTGTCGGAATGATAAAAAACAGTAAGGATCCATTTAACAATATATTCTTTAAAGTTTTCTTCATAAATCATTTGAAAACTGCCTAATTCGATATCTTCCTCTTTTCCAGTAATGAATTCCTTGAAAATTTCAATAACTTCCTTAAAGATAAAAAAACAGATAACTATTGCTATAATTGGGTCAAAATAGTAGAGAATGGGTGCATTTATAGTTCTCCCAAAGTCTGAAAATAAAGCACCAATAATTATACCAATGGAAATTATTATATTAACCCTTGAGTCTATAGCACTAGCTACTAAAGATGAATTCCTACTTTTTTTTCCAACAAAATTTTTCAAGGCTCTCATGTATGTATTCAGGAAAATGGATATTAACGCAATTATTATAATGATCAGGATATTTGAAATCTGTTCAGGGCCAAGTATTAAGGATTCAATTGAACTATATAAAAGAGAAGCACCGGCAAAAGCCATTAAACTAATTAGTATTATATTTACAAGTTTTTCTTTTCTGTATTTAATACCAATCGCGATTAGTACAACTGCGATACAGTCAAGAAAATTCTCAAAACCTTCTGCTGTTAATGACTCAGAATTAAACAATCCTATGAATATTTTTAGAAGACTTAGTATGAATAATCCAATAAAAGATCTAATAAGGACGCTACTACTAGTCAATATTTTGTTAAATTTACTAATTTGATTTTTAAGAGTATCATTCCAAATTTTTTCTTGCTTAAGGCCATATTGATTTAATTTCACTATATTATCATCAATATCTGCTAATCTAAGGCCACACAAATGATAGATACTAGAAATAGCAGTTTTTTCATCAAAGTATACGTTAGGTATAAAGATATTAAAAGTTCCTATTATTTGATTTTTCAATTCAGAAAATAATAAACTATTTTGGGGTGAACTTATTAAATATTTCATTGCAGCATACTCAACTCTATTAATTGGAAATAAACTTGATTTCCTTCTGTGGAAAGCTACTGCAACAATTCTAATAAGGGGATTAATAGATACAAGCACTAAAATAATTAATCCCATGAAAAAAATAAAAATACTAATAGAACTAAATCCTAAATATCCACTACCTGTATCTATAAAATCCGAGATAAAATACAGTTGTACATAAAGAACAATTAGAAAAAACATAATCCAAGGGATTATTAAAGATCTTACTACTTTTTTTATATGAAATTGTTTAAAGAAATCATTAATTCCTCTTCTGATATAATGACCTGTGAAGAAAACTCCTACATATGTTATCCAAAAACTATAGAAAAAAGTCCCTAAAATTATAATTTCGATAATAGAGGAAGTTAAAGAGATTAAAATATAAGTAATAAGCACTTTTTTAGGATTTAGTGTCATAGAAATCTACTATCCATAAAATTAATATGTATCTATTGCAGAATTAAATTGGATTACTAGTAAAATAAATTCATTTTTGCATATAATAAATTTTCTATATCAATCTTAAAAGGATTCATTACTACTCAAATTAGCATTATAATGGTATTATCAATTACTTTATATTTAACTTTTTAAAAATTTTGGATTTAATATTATTTCTGTTATGCTATTTAGAGCTAAATAACTTTTTGAATTTTCAGATATATCAATTATTGATTTTCCCTTTATTTCAAATTTGGTAATATTATTATCTTCTGGAATTTCTCCCAATAAAGGTAAGTTAAGATCCTTTAATTTATTACGAATAAAATCAATATTCCCTTTGACTCTATTCAAGATAATACCAAGTTTTTTGTATTTTGTAAATTTCTTAGCACTTTTTCGAATAGCATCAGCAGTTTCAATACTTCTTATTGAAATATCTGACACAATTAAAAGAATATCAACAGTTTCTATTACCATTCTATTGATTTGCTCAAGCCCCGCTTCACAATCAATTAAAACTATATCAAAATCTTTAGAAATAGAACCAATAACCTTTCGTAAAAGAGTATTTGAAGGACAAAAACATCCAGGTCCCTCAGGTTGACCTATAGAAAATAAACTAAAATCTTTATTTTCAACAATAGCATTATATACTTCGAGGTCTATATTTTCTGCTACTGCTTCGAAATCTTTTGCTTTTGTTAAGATTTCATCAATAACTTCTGTTCTTAACATTTCAAGACTTTTTTCAGGAATTAAATTTACCATATGACTTAAGTGAGGATGTGTAGGATCTGCATCAATTAAAAGTATTTTAAAATTATAATCTTTTGAAATACTCTTTGCCAATAGAGTAGTTATAATTGTTTTACCGGAGCCACCTTTTCCAACTACTGAAATTATTAGGGGCTTTTCATAATCTTTCTTTTTTTTCATAATAACTAAAATCTTTCAATCTTATTTCTCAATTTTTTCTCTTTCAACTAATACTTGCTTAATTCCATAACATTCCTTCTGATATGGACATATCTCACATCCCCAATCATACTCACAATCAATTCTTTTTTTCCAATTTTCTATTTTTTCTAACCATTTTTCATTTATATGCGTATTAATCTTAGAAGTAATTTTAATAAACTCTTCTATTACATTTTGATAAGTATTAACGAAAAAGATTTCCATAGATTCAATTAATTCCTTAAATCTTTGATGATATAAATAAAAAATCGCATTCCCAAAAAATTCAAATGTAAAATTCTTTATTATCTTATCACTAATTCTACACCAAAATTTACGGGGAATTGTTCTTACTAAAAATCCTTCTATGCCATTTGATATGAGATTGAATTGTCTTATAGAATCCCAGGCCTTTTCAGTAATATTTTTTCCCCCAATTAGGATTATCATTCCAAAATCGATAGATAAATCTGTTATATCTTTGATATTATCTCCAATTAGAGTAATTGTTCCGTTTTTTATATTATTAATAAAATCTGGATTAGAAAAGGGATATACTAAAGAAAATGACTTTTTATTAATACCTCCTAGTTCAAGCTTAGTTTCTTCTTGAAGTACTATCTCCTTATACTTATCAAGTTCAACTTTTATATTTAAGTTTTCAAATAATTTGTGTGGATTCGGATTTATTTGATAAGTAAAAACATTTTTCCCTTTTTGGGATTCAAAAGTAATATAATTCCTTAAATTATCAAGAATTTCTTCAAATAATTCTCTTTTCATAAAACTGCATTAAAGATTCTATAAAGATAATAAAAAAAAGAGGACTTATAGGTTTATCTCTTAATGGCTTTATTTACTAATTCTGAAAGATCATAGGTTTTAATACCATAATCCTTAATATTTGTTTTGAATTGGTTTAAACAAAAGGGACAACATGATACTAATGCTTCAGCAGTTGTCTCTTTAGCCTCTTCAATTCTTTCGTTCGCCGCAAAACTAGATAAATCTTTAAAAGCTGATCTTACACCTCCTCCAGAACCACAGCACCATGCATTTTGTCTATTTCTCTCCATTTCAATCAAATTTATACCTGGAATATTCTTCAAAACTTCTCGTGGAGGTTCATATATACCCATGTGCCGACCAATATGGCAGGGATCATGATACGTTACTTTCATATTTAAATTATTATTGAATTCTATTTCTTTACTATTAATTTTCTCTAGAATAAACTCTGGTAAGTGAAGTATCTCAATACCATGATCAAGCCCAAATTTTTTAGGATATGTTTCTTTTAACATTCGATAACAACCGGCACATGAAGTTATAATTTTCTCAATTCCTTGATTTTTAAATAAATCCACATTGCTCTCAGCAATTTTTTTAGCTTCTTCAGTTTGTCCTGTCATATATACAGGAGATCCGCAGCAATGTTCATCTTTTAGTATTTTAAAATCAACTTGAAGGGTATTTAATATTTCTGAAGTGTTTATTGCGATATTTTGTTCTCGATAACTTGTCGTGCAACCTACAAAATATGCTAGTTTTGAATCTTGAGATTGTTTTATATTTGATGGTATCCAATCTGTTCGATTTTTATGTTTTTCCATATAAGGATTATATTCTAAGGCAACATGTTGAGAATACCTTTTTTGTTCAGGCATTGGGCCTAACCCTTTCTCTACAGCCTTTTCTCTCATTGCCATTAACCATTCTCCGGCATAATTGTGTATTTCTGGGATTTGACATTGTTGTGTACATGCTAAACAAATAGAACATTGATAAAAGATATTTGCTAAGTTTTCGGTCCATTTAAGCCGATCAGATGACACTGCCCACGCAAGAAGATTTTTACCTCCTAAGTAATAGGCTTCAAATTTTCCATACTCTCCTGAAGGACAGACACGAGGCCATCCATTTTCATGAAATGCTGTTCTACACGTACCACATTTTCCACATTGATAAAAAATATCCTTGTAATACTCTAATTCTTTATTTCTATCAAATATTTGTACGTCTGGTATATTTGTAATTTGAGAAATTCCTTTATCATTTAAATATGTATTAGTTTTTTTATCTTTCATGTTAATCCCCCTCAATTCCTTGTCCAGGATTCATTATGTTATTGGGATCAAGGAGTTTTTTTACTTTTTTTATCAATTCAGTAGTTGCTGGTAAAGTTTTGCTTTTGTGATGCTCCACTACCCACATAGGAGGTTTATACATGATAACACCATCCAGTTGATGAACTGCATCAAAAATTTCTTTTAGAATTATTCTGGTCTTTTCAATATCTGCTGGATCATTCTTATCAAAGCATAAATTTGCACGAGCAACACAATAGTGCCCTCCAAACATAATTCTACTATAAAATTGAGGAGGTTTATTATATTTAAGAGTAATTTCTCTTGCTATATTGTAGTATTTTGCGATATCTCGCGTCGAGCAATAAGATCCAATCCATTCACCGCCACCCCCGCGAGTAAAATTCCAACATCCCCAAGCTTGAACTGGAGTATACCCTCCAAACCCAGGAATTATATCTACAAAAACACCTCTCATATCACTCGGAAATGACTCTAAAAAGGATTTTGCGCTTTGAGGTTTAATGTTAAATTCCTTACAAATTTCTTCTATAGCATCGCATTGAGCTTTATGTTGATGTTCAGTATAAGCTTGAGTTGTTACCACTCCTACAAAATCTGGGATCCCAAGTTTAACCGGATCCAAAGCAACACTTTTCTCATTAAATCCCTGGATTGCTTGACACCATCCCATGTTTACAAATATTATATCAACAATCCCTAATCCTGCTTTAGAGAGTTTTAGCAACAATGGTACTCCCTGATCAACAGTCTGTGCCAATATTGCAATATCCTCTCTGTATGGTAATTTTGGCCATAATTTAATACTAGCTTTGGTCACGATTCCGGTTGTGCCTTCCCATCCAATAAATAATCCTGCAAGATCTGGTAATGGCTGTCTACCATACCATTTATTTGACATACTACAAGATCCTACTCTTATTAATTCTCCGGAACCCAAAACAACTTCTAATCCATTAGTAAATTCGGCTCCTGTTCCTCCTATCATGCCAAGATCCCACATTCCATATGCTAAGCATGATGGAACTACACCTGTACCAGGGGGAGAAAAAGTTACTCCTGATCTAAAATCAGGATGATACTTATTAAGGTAACCTACCAAATCTGCCCATGTAATTCCTCCCTCCACAACAGCATACATATCATCTTCATTCACTTCAAGTACTCGATTCATACGCCGTAAATCAACCACAATTCCTCCTTTTCTAGGTGTAGCAATAGAACCGAAATTTATCCCTGATACCCAAGGAACAATCGGAATCTTATATTTATTTGCAACTTTCACAATTTCTTGCACTTCTTCAGTTGTTTCTGGCATTATAACGATATCACATCTCCCCTCAGGTTCTGCTGTAATGAAATCGTAATGATATAAAAATTGTATCTCAGGTTCTTCAGATACGTATTGATCTCCAACGATCTTTCCCAATTCTGCCACAATACTGCTATTATTCATATTTAATTTGCTCTTTCGGGTATTTCAATTTAAATTAGTAATATTTAAAGATATTAACTTAATGATATTAAAGCCTTTTTGTATATCAGTTTAAAGTTTAAGATTTATATTATTTAAGAAGTTTCACATTAGATTTTGAGCAAACAGTTTGATTTTATCTATATATAAGTGTTTGCATGGACTATTTTATTTATAATCTAATAATATTTGAGGAGTTTTAAAATTTTAAAAAATTTGAGAAAGAAATCGAGTATTTTTGAGATAAGTAATATTAATTAAAGCTATTGCCTTCTCAAAAGTTTTTAAATAAATCTATCTGTTATTAAATTAATTATTTCTATAATGAATTTCCAATCTCTGATGATATACAAGATACTTATAATAAAATCTGGAGGTGTACTCTGTTATTCAAAATCATTTACTAGTGGAGATGAATTAGATTATAATTTTATAAGTGGATTCTTTACAGCCATTCATGATGTCGCTCAGCAAATTGGAGGAGGAGAAATTCGATCCCTTAATTTTAGAAAATTTAACATAATATATTCCTATGATGATGAAAAACTATGTATTTTTTTACTACTTACAAATATCCATGATGCTGAGGATGAAGTAAGAGAGAAAATAGAAATTTTAAAAAATGAATTTATAAAACAATATCGCAAATATTTGATAAATTGGGATTGTGAGTTAGGGAGATTTGAAAGTTTTGATGACTTTACTGAAAAATATATCTTTATTCCCCCTAAAATTCTATTAGTTGGTGAAAATGGTGTAGGTAAGACCACTATAATGAATTTATTTCCAGGTGAAACAATAATAGAATTAGATGATAATTTGAAGGAGATTATAAAGAAAAAAATTAAACTAAATTTTTCTAAAAGAATTAATGAAATTATTTTAAGAGAAGTGGATTTACAGGATTTGGCAAATGAATCCCATATTTACAGTAATCTTTTAGCTTCTATCGATGTATTTTGTATAGTTACCAATTCTGGAGCCTCTAATTTGACTAGAACTAAGAATCTATTTTCTTTAATAGAACCTAAAGTGAAAAAAGCAAAGTTTTGTGTTATTGCAAACTTTCAGGATTTAAAAAAAGTATCATTTAGACCTGAAAAAGTCGAAGATTTATTTGGAATTACAACATTTGGGTTTTCAGCAGTTTCAAAGGGGGCTGAAATTAAAATTTATTCAATAATTAAAAAAATTCTACGCTATATAAACCCCGAATAAACCTTTTGATAAAATTTGAATAAAATTTACTATAAGTTTTAAAAAGTCTTGAGATTAAATTAGCTAATGCATTTAAGGAAAGAGTTATTAATCTCAATCACTCAATTTTCTCTCGAATGGAGAGAGAAATTTGTTTTAAAACATCTAAAGTCCTAGATAAATGGTATTATTTTACATTAAAGTTTGAGCAAATAATTTAATTTTTTCTCGTATTATCTTTTCGGAAGCAAATCGAGCATCACCTACGTCCACATCAATTAGTAGCATTGGAATGCCTACTTCGTCTCTTAATGCTTCTCTTAAAATTTGAGGAACACTTCCAAATTGTTTGCATCCTATATGAGATGTAAATATAAAACAATCAGCGGTATACTCCTTTGCTAATTGAACACATTGATCAATAAATGAATAGTAAAACTCCGCAGATTGTTTTACCATAGGAGCTTCCATTGCTTTTTTTGCCATACCATAGAACATAGTGTCTAAATCAGATGTGGTATTAATTGGTTCAGAAAAATTATAATTGAATATATCAAATAGAATCGACATTCCCAAATGGCGATCTAACCATTCTCCAAGTTCTAAGTCAAAAAAAATAACCATATATGGCCAAATACTTCTTATTTTTTCTTCTCCACCATGATGTTCTTTATTCTTATAGCGAAGTTTTGCAATTTCAAGCATATCATTATAATAACTTAACTTTTCAGGACGTCCAGAGAAATAAATTGCTGCCGCTGCTGCCATCACATTGAACATATTCTCCACTGGACATGGCTTAGCTTTTTTCAATTCGAAAATTTCTAATTGCATTTTAGATGCTTGGTTCTCTATCTCAATTGCATTTTTTAATTTTGTATAATCTGGGCTCTGATTGATTATCTTTCCTAACTCCTCTAATCCCAAACGAATTTGTTCACCGTGATAATGATAACTCTTTTCCTCTTTCAAAAATGGTAAATCTGGTGCAATCAGAGGAATTTTTTTATGGTATGAAAAAAAAGGATAAGACGCATAAGTGTTATCGCAAGGAGCCGTTGGAGTTATTATTGCATCAAATTTGAATAAGTCATCTAGAGTCATTCCCATTGTACCTTTTTGGGAAGTGCAAGTGTGGAATGGGTGTCCCCAATTAGTTATTAAATCATAATATGGCTCAGAACCATGAGGTAATAATGCTGCTAATAAATATGAAACGGCTTCTATACATACAGGTACACAATCGAAGCATGAAAGATATTCAGTTGGGAACGAAAAATGATGACCTATTATTGGTAAACCTTCTCTTGCTTTTTGAATATATTCTTTCATTACTGATTTAAGTAGTTTTAACCCTATCCTTAATGATGGGATTCCATGGTCTGGGAGAATCCCTTCAATTAATCCATGAGTTGAGGTAACTGATTCATATAACATTTTATACGGAATAATTCTGTTTTCCATTAACTTTCCATTTATCATTTTTTCACTCTTAAAAAATAAATCTTTAAGATTTTAAGATAATGTTTGAGTAAAGAATCTTATCTTCTCTTTAAATGATTCTAAGGAGGTCATTCTAGCATCTCCCGCGTCAAATTCAATCAACAACATTGGTATTCCGAGCTCATCTTTTAAAGCTTCTCTTAAAAGTTGAGGCATTGAACCAAATTGTTTACAGGCAATACTCTGAGTATAAATAAAGCAATCTGTAGAAAAATTTTTGGCAAAATCTATACATTGTTCAATAAAAGGTCCATAAAATTCCGTAGATTGTTTAACCATTGGCAATCCCATAGATTTTCTACTCATACCATAAAACATTGTATCTAAATCTGAGTTAGTATCTATTGAATCATAAAAATTATAATTGAAAATATCAAATAAAACGCTGCATCCTAATTCTCTATCCAACCACTCCATTAAATCAATTGAAAAGAAAGTGATCATGTATGGCCAAATTGATCTAATTTTTTCCTCACCACCATAATGTTCCTTTCGTTTATATCTTTTTTCAACAATTTGAAGCATTTGACGATAGAAAGAAAGATTCTCAGGTGTACCTGATATAAAAATAGGCAAAGCAGCGGAAATTGCATTATAGAAATTTGAAATTGGACTTGGAGTAGCCTTAATTAATTCGAAAATTTCCAATTTTAATTTATTAACTTGATTTTCGATCTCAATTGCCTTTTTTAATTTATTAAAATCTGGTTCTTGCCCTATAATCTTTCCTAATTTGATTATTCCCATTTTAAGTTGATCTGCATAATATTCATAGGTCTTTTCCTCTCGTGTGTAAGGCATATCAAGAATTACCAGAGGAATTTTTTTTTCATATTTAAAGAATGGATAAGAAGCAATAGTACAATCGCACGGTGCTGTAGGTGTAATTAAGGTATCGAACCTGAACAAATCATCTAAAGTCATCCCCATTGTACCTTTTTGAGACGTACACGTATGGAATGGATGACCATAATTATGCATTAGATCATAATATTTTTCAGAGCCCCCTTCTAAAAAAGTAGCTAGAAAATAAGAGGTGCCCTCAACACACACAGGAACACAATCAAAACATTGAAGATATTCAGCTGGGAAGGAGAAGTGATATCCAACAATAGGAAGCCCTTCCTCTGCCTTATTTATATATGAGTTAAGAACAATTTCTAGTTCTTGTAATCCGATTCTCAATGATGGAATACCATTTATTGGCAATATTTTTTCTACTAATTCATTAGTAGCTGATGTAGCATTCAATAAAATTCGATATGGTATTATTCGATTCAGGTTGTAATCATTCATTATAATCTCCTTCATTTTTTATCTTAGAGCATTTCAATAAATGCTTCGATTCGTGTTTGTAAACGAGTTGTATCTGCTTGAAAAAATTCTCTATCAATATTTAACACAGGAATTTCTAAATCTTTTAATTCGTGAGAAAAAAGCATATTGTCGCATCCATGCAAATCACAGTTGTTAATTCTCTGTAAAATTACACCTTCAATATTAGCCCTTTTTATTTCATTTTTCAAGAAATTTAATCTTCTTTCATGATCATCCATCATTCTTGGGCAAGATAATCTATAATATAAACGTTTAGTTATGCTTTCTAAGGGAGTTTGATTATTATCAAGTTTAACATCATCCATAAAATTTCGAACTCCAAAACATAGTATATCAGAAGCTAAAAAAGCTCCTGAATTTTCGATTAATTCCGTGAATTCGATATTATCCACAACACTGCCCACTAAAAGAATTCGTTTTTTTTTTTCAATATCGATATGTTCACGTTCTTTGAGTTCGATCATTAGCCTTTTTAATTCTTCATTAGCAATTTCTTTAGGGATTGATGAATTAGCCATACTTATTTGTAATGCTTCACTTCCAGTAAGTTTTGGATTTTTCTGAATTCTAAACATGTGTATTTCCCGAAGTAAAGCTCTATTTTCATTATATATCTCTATTGATTTTGTCAATTTTTCATTACTGATGGTTTTTATTTCGAAATTTTGCTCTAGCTCCTCTTTAAGCTCTTCTACTTCTTTCTTATACCATTCAAATCCCTCATCTGTAATAACGTGAGGTAATGCTAGATAAAAACTATGAACTTTCTTTTTAAAATTCTCTCGATTAAATACTTTAAGATTAAATAGTTCAAACATTCTTCGACTATGATCGCAACTATTACACACCAAGAATCCATCTAAAAAGTCATAAAGACCTCTTAAAGCCATATCTAAGGTTGCTCTAACATAAGAACATGTAAATCTCACCATATAGATATCTCCTAGATCAGTGTCTTTATTTCCGGTTGACCTAATTCTAAATGGTAATAAATCTGCTGCATGAAGTAATTCTTCTGGAATATATGTACAATAATAACCTACAACCTTCTTACCATTTTTCTGCCAATCTTGAATATATGAATTATTAATAATATTGGAAATCTTTAAAAAAGAATCATTTAATTTCAATTTCATCACCAGTCTTATTCTTTATACATACTATGCTTACCAATCATCAAGCATCTGGCAAATTTTAAAGCCGCAATGTAGGATCCTTTAATTTTCAACTTTCCAGGAATGAAATATTTTAAAAGTTTTATTAGACCAAATATGTTATGTTTTGAACGAATAATATTGCTAATTATTGTTAATATCTTATCTTCTTTAACATTTACAATTACTTTTGCGATGGGGTTATTAGCTTTAGCAGCATGGCAAGTAAAGTTATTTTTATCAGAAGTAAGGATAAAAGTTAAATACCCATTTAGTTGTTTAAGGTAAAGTTCGACTTCTTTACCTTCTAGTTTCCCTATCTTCTTAAATGGTTCATCCTGGCCATACAAATCTACTAACATTTTAGCTAATCGGGTAATATTTAGAATTTTCGTATCTCTAATTAAATTCTCAGCTCGAGTATTTATATTGGTTATTTCAAAGTTTTTGATTTGATTTATAACTACCACCAATTTTGTGAGGATGCAATAAATTTATTTTGGATTTTTATACATATATATTTTTATTTAATCCCAGTAAATTACTCAAAGGGTTCAAATCGTTTACAAATAGAATCTTTCTTAACAAATTTATTTTTAATTTGACAATGAAGATTCTCTTCATTATAATAAACACAATTACAACACGTGTATAGATGATTTTTTATCTTTGTTGTAATTTCCTTCAATTTTTCAGGAAAATTCCCTTTACTTAACATTTTTCTCAATTTATCCTGAGATGTAGCTGTTAATCTACAATAGATTATCTTAGGAGAGGGAGGGTCCCAAATCTCAATTAAGTATGTATTAGGGGCGTTCTTAGGAGAAGTTTCTGGTTGATTATATCCACACCTACAAGAATTTTTACGTAACAAATTTCCACATTCTGGACAAAAGTCAACCAAATTCTAATAATCACCTTTTTATATATTGAATAAAGATTAGTTGATTAAAAAATCTTGGTTATTAGAGGATTTTACATTCAGTTTCATTCATTTTGAGAGTTAGGAATATCTACATTGGATTTTTTTGTGATAATCGTGACGTTCTTTT
>JBHLPW010000017.1:0-79583 GCA_048939015.1 Promethearchaeota archaeon | reverse complement strand
AAAATTTTTGAAGTTTATAAATCAGAAATTTAAAAAGGACTGTCTAATAATAATAACTGCTGATCATGGAGAAAGCTTTTACGAACATGGCCTATTTGATCATCAGGGTAGTGTTTTTGAAGAACTTCTAAAAATACCTCTTTTTATAATAAATCTTGGTAAAAAAACTAATAAAAAAACCGTGAATGAAACAGTTCAATTACTCGATATCGCTCCAACCATTCTAGATTATTTTGGAATTAAAATCCCAGAAGATTTTCAAGGACAGAGTCTTTTACCTTCATTAGAAGGTAAACCAATAAAAAACCCTAAATATGTAATTACAGAGTGTTATCAAAAAAACAGATGGATGAAAAGAAATCAAAATGAGGGATTTATTTTATTATCAATTAGTTCTGAAAATTGGAAATATATTTTCGATGAAGAAAAGAATACTGAATTTTTATTTAACTTGAAATTAGATCCTTGCGAGAAAAATAACCTAATTAAAGAAAATACCGAAAAATTATCAGAATTTAGGCTAATTAAGAATTATCATATTAATAGAATTACTGAATCTTATGAAGAGAAATTAAACATCACTAAGTCTATTAATAGATTAAAGTTAAATAGATTAAAATAAGTACTACAAAGGGATATAAAAGTTATAGATTTAATTCCTGTTTTTGAATTTTTATTAATTCTAATATTCCCTTTTCTCCTAATTCTATAATTTCTCTTAAATTTTCTTTAGTAAAAGTTGCTCCCTCGGCAGTTCCTTGTAGTTCAATAATTTCTGAATTTTCATTCATAACCAAATTAAAATCAACATCTACTTTAGAATCCTCACTATAATCTAAATCTAATAAAATTTGGTTGTTTTTTATTCCAAGAGAGATTGCTGCTGTTACCTTATAATCAGGAAATTCATAAATTAGTTGTTGATTGTAGAGATAATTAATTG
Organism: Promethearchaeota archaeon; assembly: GCA_048939015.1. Lineage (GTDB taxonomy): Archaea > Asgardarchaeota > Lokiarchaeia > Sigyniarchaeales > SOKP01 > Loki-b32. The sequence continues at coordinate 78,640 of JBHLPW010000017.1, read as the reverse complement.
CATCAAAAACTGCGATGAAAGCTCCAGTTATAGAAGCACACCGTGTACCTCCATCCGCTTGTATAACATCACAATCAACTTTAATTGTACGTTCTCCAAGTTTCTCATAATTAAAACCTGCACGTATACTTCTACCAATCAATCTTTGGATCTCAACTGATCTTCCTCGACTAATATCTCTATTATTTCTAACTTGCGTAGCTCTTGGTAACATCGAATATTCTGCTGTAATCCATCCTGTTCCAGTATCGACCAAAAATCGTGGAACAGATTCTATAACTGAGGCAGTCACGATTATTTTTGTGCTTCCTTGAGTTATTAAAACAGAACCTTCTGGATATTTGAGGAAATTCCTTTTTATCGTAATTTTCCTCAATTCATCAAATTTTCTTCCATCAAATCTTGTATTTCCAAGCATTTCTGAGTCAAATATTCTGTAAATAATATAAGAAGATAAAGAGTATATTAGAATATTTTTATTATTGTAAAAAAGTTTCTAAAATTAAGTTTTAATATTATACTTTAAAGTAAAATGTATAAATTAAGATCGATGTCTAATATTTAACTAAAAATTCGATGAAATTTAATTTAAACACTAATTCTCTTGTATTATTTTACAAGCATCCATTATCTCCTTCCAAATAGCTTTAATACTTGTTTCATCTAAAACTTTAGACTTAGCTTTTATTCTATTAATTATTTCTTTTTCTCTTTGTGGTTGAAAAGTGTCTAAACTAATTTGTTTCTTAAGGATTCCAATTTTTTGTGATAATTTTCCTCTGATATTTAAGAGTTCAATTATTTGGTCATCTATCTTATTAATTTCTTCTCTAAGTCCTTCTAATTCCTTTATTACATTATTGGCTTTTTTCATATATAAACCTTCCAAAATTAGATATCAATAAAAATAAAAATAAGTTTTTAAAAAAAACATTCTAAATTTAGTTCTAATGCAGCAACAGGGAATTCTAATTTAAAATTTAACAAAACTTCAGGATGAATTTCCCCAATCTCTCCAATTTTCTTTCCTTTAAGATATATATCACCATATCTACCCTCAAGGTATGTAAGATTTTTCTCAGCTTTAATCTCATAATCATTATCTACTCCAAGAGAAGTCATGATGAAATCTAAGGTAGATCTTATTTCTGTAAAGTCAGAATGTTCGTGATAAGTAACCGCTGAGAGATGTACCTCCCGTTTTGCTCCAGTTTCTTCTTTATCATCAACTAAAAGTATGTCTCCAACTTCAAAAATCCTTATAGGTTTTTCTTCAGAACGGTTATTTAATAATGTTTCTAACAGTTTTGGTAATAAACGAGTTCTAGTTGTATTATATTCTTTTGAAACTGGATTTAAAATCTGCACATGAGTTTTTTCTTCAAATTCTTGTCTCATAAAACTATACTGCTTCTCAGAGTTTGATAATATAAAATTCATGACTTCCAAATATCCAGCTCCAATCATTATTGTCCTTATTTTATTTGAAAAAGATTGAATTGGGTGATATTCTCCCATACATCCCTCTATAATGGTTGTAGGTAATTTATCATACCCATATCCGATTGCACACTCCTCTGTAAAATCAACAACATGCATAATATCACCCCTAAAAGCTGGCACCCAAACATCTAAGAATCCTTTCTTTCTTGATGATTTAGCTTCGAGTCTAACTTTGTTAAAACATTTTATCATCTCTTTTGATGATAGATTAATTCCAATATACTCGTTTATATAATCAATTTCAACCTCCCATTTCTCAGGATTTAGATTTGGGGTTACAATTTCTCTCTCGTTTTCATAATTTACTTTAACACTTTCAATTGTGGCACCCATATCGGCTAATGTTGTTGACAAAATATTTAAAGCCAAATTAACAGCTTTAAAATCTGTTCCAGTCAAATCTAAAAATAGATTTTTTGTATCATCAGTTACAGTTGTTAAAACTCCGTTTATTACTGGAGGAAACGATAAAACTTCATCATTACTATCAAAAATAATAGGATATACTTCTTTACCTTCTAAAATATGAGCATATTCAATCCCCTTTTCATGCAATAGCAAAATTTCTTCTAAATTCATAGGATATCCATCACCATGTAATGGAATAAAACTCACGGAATCTGGTTTGACTGCTGTATATCGGTAAGGTGGTGTAATTTTATCAAGATCGTGAACGCCTATTGCTACCTTTTTCCTATCCCTTCCCACTGCCCAATGTAATTGTTCTTGAATGTTCATTAAAGTAGCAACTTCATCCTCGTCTAAATCAATATTTCTAATTACTCCACAGACTATATATGGTCGGACTTTCTTAACACTCGGATCAACAGTTAATTCAATTTCTCCGGGTTTGATTTCAAATGATGGCATTCCCAAATTAGTTTCATAGTATCCCTGAAGAGTTCTGGCAATACCTTCTGGACTAGAATAGTCTGGTCTATTCGGATTATATTCAACTTTAATTTTTTGTTCTTCTTCATTTATTTCTTCTAAATCCAAACCAATCCATTGTAAATCGTATTCTAATTCTTTAAGATCTAATTTTTTTCCAACTAACCTTTCTAAGCGTTCAAGTGTAAGTTCTAATGTTGGCAACTCTTTGCAACCTCCATATTAATATGATTGACTCCTTAACCATTTTATTGGATTAATATATAAATCTCTAATATCTTTCCGGCCAAAATATAGCATTGCAATTCTTTCAAGTCCTTGACCCCATGCTAAAACTCGAGTTGGATTTTTAATTCCCCAGGGGTATGTCACTTCTGGCCTAAAAATTCCTGATCCTCCCATTTCTAGCCACTCACCCAATTTATCATAAAATACTGCAACTTCCATGCTTGGTTCAGTATATGGAAAAAAACCGGGTCTTGTAATAATTTTTTTAAATCCTAATTTTCTGTAGAATTCCGATAAAAGACCAATAAGATCACATAAAGTTGCATTCTCATCAATAACAATTCCTTCTACTTGAGTGAATTCTGCTAAATGAGATTTATCAACCTTCTCATTTCTAAAAACTCTATCTACACAAAATACTTTTACTGGTGCTTTTTCATTGCTTCTATAAAATTGGGCTAATCTTCTCATAGTTGTAGCAGTAGTATGAGGGCGCAATAACGTTTTCTTAGCAATGTCTTCATCCCATTCATAACCCCACCCCAATGATCCAGTATCTCCCCCATTTTCATGTGTTGCTTTCACAGCTAATACCCTATCTTTTTCTGGTAATCTTGCGCTTTTTGGATTGGACAGATAAAATGTGTCTGCCAATTCTCTTGCAGGATGATCTTGAGGTTGAAATAATGCATCGAAATTATAAAATGCACTCTCGATAATTGGACCTCTTATTTCAGTAAAACCCATTGACAAGAAAATTTCTCTAATTTCGTTAATTAAATTGATCATTGGATGAAACTTCCCCGCTTTTAAAAGCGGTCCTGGTTTAGTGATATCGAATGGTTTCAATTCATAATTTTTCCAAGATCCTGAGATTAACATCTCTGGAGTAATTTTACTAATTTGTTCTAATTCTTTTATTTTTGAAATTTCAATTTTCTTTCCCTTATCAGTTAAACTTATAATCCTTTCAGTTCTTCGATTTCTCTTAACCAATTTTCTTTTATTTAGTAGATCAAGTTGTTCTAATTCATGTTTAGATAATTTTGAGTAATCAATAACAGAATTTTCTTTAAATTTGAGAAGAAATTTTTCTAAGTCCGTTTCTGGAAACTTTTCAATCGTAAGATAAATTCTATTTTCTCCAGAAGCTTTACTTTGGGAAACCCATCTATTTTTTTTTAAATTTGAAATACCTATATAAAAGATACTTCTATCCAACTTTGAATCTTTTAAAAATTCTCCTAAACTTATCTCTTTAATATTATTTTCTAACAATATATTCAATAATTGACGTTCCGGAAGTCCATTTTTCATATAATCAATACCTTCATTATTTAAGGAAATTTCATTTACCTCTTCTTCCCTAAACCCTGCTAAATCATACTCAATTAAATCATTAATCGCAGACATTAGAACTATATAGTCAATGTTCAATTCATTTGCCATTTCTATAGCATGAACTTCTGAACCCTTCTTCTGTAGTATCTTCAAAATATTAATTACTTGCTTTTTAAGTCTAATTGTCATATTTCTTTGCAAATTTTTTTTTACTTTTTTATATATCTTTTAAAATCTCTAATGTATTTAAATCTTTTGTGGATTTAATCATTGTATATAGCCCGATCTCGAATTAGAAGGTTTATTTTAATTTTATATGTAAAATTATTGGAATTCAATGAAAGTAAAACCAAATATTTCCGCAGCCAAGGGTATAATTTCCTTTTTTTAAATTTATTCCCTTGGCAAATTAAAGAAATTAAAAATTAATGAATCTTGATACCTATATTTATTCAATAGGACTTTTCTACTTTTTATAACCATAATTATTCAATCAAGAATTCACTTTAAGTATAAATTAATATATGAATATACTGTAAAAAATCTTTCTAATGAAGATTTTCCCGAATTGATGTTGAACTAATTTTATCTTGGTTTATATCTTTGAGTAGGGGAATAACAATTAAAACAAGCGGTTTTAATCCTTTTTTCTCTCTATTTTCATTTAACTTTAAAGCATTTTCATAAGTTTCTTGACTGATTATTAATCCTTCATATTCAGGATCTTGTGCATATTTATCCATATCAGCCCAATTTTGTATTTCAACTATATTTATTCGCTTTAAATCAGCAATGGACTTGATAAACATAATCAAGTTCTTTTTTCTAGTTTGGTAATCTTCTAATTTTGATGAAAATCTTTTATTCTTTAGTAAGTCTTGAGATGTTAATCCAATCTCTACAAGTTCAGAAACAGATAAGGCAATTTTCAATAAAAATTTATGACCATCGTGAAGATGATCGAAGGTACCACCTAGTCCAACCTTTTTTAGAATCTGAAGAACACCTTAACTAGTAAAAACTGATAATAAAAATATTTATTCTTTGATTTTTAAAGCTTTCGCATTAGTTTCTTGTTCCTTATTCTTTTCGGTAGGACTTTTTAATCTTACGGAGTATATTTGTTTAATCTCCATTAAGTTATTACATTTTTCACATTTATCCTTCCGTTTAAAAACAAAATCTCCTTTCTCATAATTTCTAACTTTTGTAAGGCCGCATAATTTACATATTAGAATTGACAATGTTTGTCTAATAGGTTCACCAGGAGTTTTTTGGAATTGTATTAGAGTAGCTCCAAAACAGATTAACATAAAGCCTATTGACCAACTTGTGACTGGATCTAAACCAAAATCAATATAGATAAATAAAAAACCTGCTACAATAAATATTATTAACAAAATGTTCTTCAAAACACTTTTTAAGGAGATACCTTTTTTAAGTACGTCCTCATCGTCTTCGTCTTCAATCATAGAAATAGTCCTAATATCTTCTTTCCTATGCTTTATAATAGAAAAGAATAAATAAATTTTTTTATTATTAAAATTAAATAGAATAAAGTTTTCAAAAATCAACCAATTTAAAAAAGAGATGAATAATATTTATCAAACGACTCAGAGCACAGATCCAGTTTCACTTATCATATCATTATTATGGTTAGTATTAATTTTTGTTTCCATGTTTTATGGCCAAAAAATTCAGGCATGGAAAGCATCAAAAGACATTCAAACTGCATTAGAAAAACTAAAAAAGTGGAATGATGAATGCAAAGAAATCTTAATAACAAATTTTAAAGAATTTGCAGATAAAAAGAAAACTCAGAAAGATTTAACGCTAGAGCTCGAGGATTTTATTACATTTGTTACCATTGGACCTGTATCTCTTGATCCTTATGGAATTATCCCTAAATTTGACCATGTTGTTGATGTACGAGATAATAGGTTTAAAGAAGAAGTAGAAGTATTAGCTCCGAATGCTGATACAGTACAAAGAGCCAATTTGGAAAATTTATTAGAAGCCACTATGGCTATAGATTATATCTATAGATTGATTCGACATTATCTTATTTTAGGGAAGAAATCTAAATCAATGATATTATTACTTCAGATTTCTTATCAATTAGGATTAATTATGACTATGGCTAAAGCTTATTATCATGCTGCTAAAGCTTTTTCAGAAGGGAGTCCAATTGGTGATGGACTTGGTCCATTAGTCGCTGCTAGCTTTATAAGAGATGTATCCGATTATGATATTGAAGCTGAGGAAATTTCAAGAGACACAATAGTCCAAGAATTGACCTTCGAAGACAGAACTATTTTTGTAGTACGTGCTAAAGGTCCAGGGGGGACTGTCGGGAAACCAGGAAAAGCAATCAAGAAAATAATCCAGCAACATGGAGATAATATTTCAAGAATAATAATGATTGATGCAGGTTTGAAGCTTACAGGGGATAAAACAGGTTCAGTAGCAGTTGGAGTTGGTGCAGCAATTGGAGGTATTGGTATTGAAAAGCATTTTATTGAAGAGGCTTCAACTGATAAATCAATTCCAATCGATGCTCTCATTTGTAAACAATCATTAGAAGATGCTATCACAACAATGAAAAGACCAATTACTCAATCGGTAGCTGGTTTTGTCGATAAAATTAAAACATCTATCAGAAATCGAACAGAAAAAGGAAGTAAAATAATTATTGCAGGTATCGGTAACACTATTGGAGTTGGAGTATAATAGATCCATATTTTTTTAATGGAACTATCTTTTTTTCAAGTTTTTATGTTTTTTTTATAAATTAACTTCTAATCATTAAAAGTAAATTATGATAATTTGTACATAAGAAAAATAGAAATCATTTTATAATTAAAGGAATAAGATTAATTAATTGAATTTTAATTTAACTCAAAACAATATAATTTAATTAAGTCAAATTTGAAATTGAGGTGTATGGAAAATTTACGGTTATATGGGAAAGATATTAAGAGTTGATTTAACAAATGGTAAAATTACTGAAGAATTTCCAGATGAAGAAACATTAAAACTATACTTAGGGGGAGCTGGATTAGCGACAAAATATTTAATAGAAGAGGTGCCAAAAGGAACTGATCCATTAGGACCTGAAAATAAACTAATTTTTATGACAGGTCCTTTAACAGGGACTCCTTCACCTAGCACTGGAAGATATAGTGTAGTGGCTAAATCTCCACTTACGGATATTTGGGGTGAAGCAAATTCTGCTGGATTTTGGGGTCGTGATCTTAAGAGATCTGGCTTTGATGGAGTGATTTTCGAAGGAATATCACCAAAACCAGTTTATCTTGTAACTGAGGATGGAAAAGCCGAACTTAAAGATGCATCACATTTATGGGGAAAAAATACATCAGAAACTACAAAAATAATTAGAGAAGAATTAGGAGAAAAGTTCAATGTTGCATGTATTGGGATTGCTGGAGAGAAATTAGTTAAATATGCTGCAGTAATGAATGATTGTGATAAACCGAATTATGGGAGAGCTGCTGGGAGATGTGGTATGGGCACGGTGATGGGATCTAAAAAAGTAAAAGCGATTGCTTCTAAAGGTAATGCTAAAATTGAAGTCGCAAAGCCAGACGAATATAAGGAAGAGGCAAAACAAAGATATGATTGGGTGAATCAAAGCATGCTTAAAATGACACTTGAGGTTTTTGGAACTGCTACTATGGTTGATTTAGTAAATATTAAAGGTGGTTTACCCACAAACAATTGGCAAACTGGAGTGTTTCCTGGAGCTGACAAAATAAATGGTACAGCACTTAATGAAACAATTCTTACTGGAAGAAAACCATGTTTTGCATGTCCTATTGCATGTGGTAGACTCGCAGAGATAAAAGAAGGAAAGTTTAAAAGTGAAGGAGAAGGTCCAGAGTATGAGACAATAGGTGCTTTCGGAACCATGTGTGGCGTTGATAATTTGGAAGCAATTACATTAGCTCATTTTCTTTGTAATGAATATGGTCTTGATGTAATTTCTGCTGGTAATACTATTGGTTTTGCGATGGAATGTTATGAAAAAGGGATATTGACTAATGAAGATACAGGAGGCATTGAATTTAATTTTGGAGATGAGGATTTAATTGTTGGCCTTGTCCCCAAAATCGGTAATAGAGATGGTATTGGTGATTTATTAGCGGAAGGTACAAGAAATATGGCAAATAAACTAGGTAAGGATTCTATAAAGTTTGCTATGCAAGTTAAAGGTTTAGAACTTCCTGCATATGATAGTAGAGCCGCTAAAATCACTGGTTTAGCATATGCGACAGCTAACCGAGGAGGGTGCCATATTACTGGATATATTGAAGGACCAGCATTTTTAGCTATGCCTTTCATGATTGTAGAAAATGCTATGGTTGGCGATCCATTAAAAGAAAATGTTGAAGATACACAGGTTGTTAAAGAGTTTGAGGATGCATTTGGGATTTTTGATGCTATAGGTGGGTGTAAATTTATGGGAATGGTCTTATCTTCAGAAGACTGGGCCTCATTAATACAGAAACTTTTAGGGTATGAGTTTACGCAAAAAGATTTTGTTAAAACGGGAGAAAGACTTTATAATCTTGCAAGAATTTATTGCGTAAGGGAAGGAATAACAAGAGCTGATGATACACTTCCTGCACGTTTACTAGAAGATCCAATGCCTGAAGGACCAGCAAAGGGAGCAGTGGTACATCTAGATCCACTATTAGATGCATACTATGATCGCAGAGGATGGGATAAAACAACAGGAAAACCTACCAAGGAGAAACTAAAGGAACTCGGATTGGAATGGGCTATAAAAGAGATTTATTAAAACTAAATTTTCAGTTATAATGATAAATGCGTGAGAAATATGGGAGAGTCTCAAAAAAATAGTTATGCAGATAAACCTTGGATGAAATCATGGTTTGTTGGTCCGTTTAAACTTAAGCAAACAATGGAACCTTATCCTAAAATGAATGTTTATCAGTTTCTTGAGGACAGTGCAACTAATTATCCTGATAATATTGCCTCTGTCTATGTTGGCGATGAAATCACATACAAGGACCTGAAAATTAAGGTAGATAAATTAGCAAATGCATTGAAAGATTTTGGTGTAATGAAAGGCGATAGAATAGCATCAGTGTTACCTTCTTGTCCAGAATTCATTTTATTTGATTATGCTGCAATGAAAGTTGGTGCAGTTCATGTTCCTTTGAGTATACTACATAAAACTCCAGATCTTTTGTATGAACTTAAAGAAAGTGGCGCTAAACTAGTTTTTTGCTCTTATAGAAGGATAGAACGTGTTAATGAAGTAAAAGCTGAAATAGATATAGATAAAATTATCTATACTCCAATTAAATTGTTTCCTGATTATAATTTGCCAGATATGGATACCATTTCCGAAGAAGGATATTTTCTTTTAGATGAATTATTAGAAAAATATGAACCTTTAGAAGAAACAGTCCAAGTAGATGCAATGGAGGATATAGCTCTTCTTCCTTTTACTGGTGGTACCACAGGTGTTCCTAAGGGGACAATGTTAACTCATTATAACATGACTTCCAATGTAATTCAATTTTATCATTGGATGATGACACCTTTAAAACCCGGAATCGCTGGTAAGGCGGCAATAGCTATATGTGTTCCTTTATTTCATCAATATGGTCATTTTAGTGTCAATGCTGCCATTTCTTGGGGAATGAAAATCTTATTAATAGATCCAAGAGATCTTGTAAGAATTGCTGAAACAATTAAAAAAGATCGTCCTTTCATGGTCACGGCAGTTCCTACACATTATACAAGACTAGTAGAAATGGACATACCAAAAGCTCCCATATTTTATATCTCTGGAGCTGCACCTTTACCTCCAGAACTTGCTGATAAATTTGAAGAAAAATGCGGTGTACCTATGGCTGAAGGTTGGGGAGCAACAGAAACAACTGCTGCGTCTACCTTTAATCTTTCACCACTTTCAAAAGTAACTGGTTTTATGGCAAATATAAAAAGAGGGATTGGAACACCCATAGCGGATACAGATGTTAAAGTAGTTGATTTAGAGACAGGAGAGGAGGTTCCATTTGGAGAAACTGGTGAATTATGGGTTCGTGGTCCACAGATAATGAAAGGCTATTGGCCAACGCCGGGTAAAGGATTAAAAGAAGGGGGCTGGCTTCCAATGGGAGATGTCGGTAAGATGGATGAGGACGGTTATTTTTATATTGTTGATCGCATTAAAGATATGATTAATGTGTCAGGAAATAAAGTATATTCAAGAGTTATTGATGACATTCTTCATGAGCATCCCGCTATTAGTATTGCAGGAGTGATTGGCGTTCCAGACCCAGAACGGCCCGGTAGTGAGAGGATTAAAGCATTTATCTCATTGAAGAAAGAGTACGAAGGCAAAGTTTCAGAACAAGATATTATTGACTATCTAAAAGATAAAGTAAAACCATATGCTGTACCAAAATATGTAGAATTTCGGAAGGATATGCCTTTAACCATGGTGATGAAACTTTTTAAGAAGAAACTTAGAGACGAAGAAATTGCTAAAATGAAAGAAAGAGGAGAAATCAAATAAGCTAAATTACAAATTTTATTTTACTTAATTGACTTAAAAATAAATTACCAATTAAAATTTAAAATAAATGAAATATTCATAGTTTTATTAAAAAAATTTAGAGTGAATCTTATGTTATTTGGAACACAAGAATGGGCTGATGCTTTTTGTAAAGCAATTAATGAAAACGAAAATTATAGAGATGCTGCGGGACCAGATGGTTTCCCTCCCGATGGATGGGAAGGGGATTTTCTTTTTGTAATTGAACCTTCTGGGAATTTAGATCATGGAATCCGTGTATTTGTTGGACTTTATCATGGAGAATGTACCGGATGCAAAGTATTAGAAGAAGGAGAAGAAAAAGAAGTAGAATATGAGTATGCAGGACCTTATGATGCTTGGGTAGCAATCACTAAGAAAGAATTAGATCCTATTCGTGCATTACTTGCTGGCAAAACAAGGCTAAAAGGAGATATGGCTAAAGTATTACGAGCTACTAGGGCAGCACAAGAACTTGTAGTGTCTAGTACGATGGTAGAGACAGAATTTTATTAAATTTTTGTAAATTTAATCAATTTTTTTCTTTTTTAATTAATTGGAATTATTAGTTGAAACCTTAAATGACTCTTAACTTGGGTAATATAATCGAATTAACCAATAAACAAGTGTACTTTTTTGATTTAGATGGTACTATTTACCTAGGAGATAAGCTTTTTAAAGGAGTTCCTCAATTAATTGATATTTTAAGAAAAAAGGAGAAAAAATTTTTCTTCCTTTCAAATAATTCAAGTAAATCAACTGAAGATTATCTTAAGAAACTACATCATTTCAACATAGATATTTCTCGTGAAAATCTTATTCTCTCTCAGCACCCAACAATAGATTATCTTAAAAAAAATAAGTTTAAAAAAATATTTCTTTTAGGTACAAAATCTCTCAAAAAAGAATTCATTAATGAAGGATTTGATCTAACAGAGGAAGATCCCGAAATATTAGTGCTTGCGTTTGATCAAGAATTAACTTATGACCGATTAACAAAAGCAGCGTTTATCCTTCAAAAAGAAGATTTTCCCTATATAGCTACACATCTTGATAACAGATGTCCTACTGAACATGGTTATATACCAGATGCAGGAGGAATTGCAGCACTTCTCTATAAAGCTACAGAGAGAATGCCCCAAGTATTTGGAAAGCCAAATAAAGAAATGCTTCTTTTTAAACTAAATCAATTAGGTATATCTCCAAAAAATGCAATAATGTTTGGAGATCGTCTTTATACTGATATCAAGATGGGAAAAGAAGCAGGAGTATTAACATGCTGTGTATTATCTGGTGAAATAACCCTGGATTTAATTAGAAGTAGTGAAATTAAACCTGATTTTATAATAAATGGAATTTGGGAACTTTTAACCGAATTCAATAAAAAATGAAAAGATTCTGCGACTATAGATTTCCTTTATCAGAAAATTTTATTTCCTTTATGAAATTACTATAATAATAAATATTTTACATGTTATCAAGGTAAAGTATAAAAATTAAAACTGTTGTTTAAATCATATCTAGATTTGTTGAACATTGAGATATTGGTAGAATAACATGACAACCACTGAAGATAAGAAATATGTCTATGATTTTAGTGAAGGTAATAAGGATTTAAAGGACCTTCTTGGCGGAAAAGGTGCCAATTTAGCTGAAATGACTAAATTAGGACTTAATATTCCTCCTGGTTTTACAATAACTACTGAAGCATGCCTTCAATATTTTGGAAATCCTGAAAAAGTAATGAAAAAATTAACTCCAAGCGTCATGGAATATTTAAAAGCCTTAGAACAAAACACTAGAAAGAAATTTGGAGATATTAAAAACCCTCTATTGGTAAGTGTTCGTTCGGGAGCTCCCATGAGCATGCCAGGCATGATGGATACAGTTCTTAACTTAGGTTTAAATGATGAGAGCGTTTTAGGTTTAGCAGAACAAACTGATAATCCACGATTCGCTTATGATAGTTATAGACGATTCATTCAGATGTTTGGAGATGTAGTTATGGGAATCGGAGATGAAAAATTCGAACGAATATTAAATAAATATAAATGGGCTATTGGACGAAATGCCCAGGATACAGATTTGGAGGTAACAGATCTACAAAAAGTTATTGCTGACTATAAAGCATTATATGAAAAAGAAATTGGTTCTCCCTTTCCTCAAGATCCAATTAAACAGCTATTTCTAGCAATTGAAGCGGTTTTTAAATCGTGGAATAATAGAAGAGCTATTACATATAGAAAAATTAATAATATTCCTAATTTTGGGACAGCTGTTAATATACAAGCAATGGTTTTTGGAAATAAAGGATGGAATTCAGCCACAGGAGTCGCGTTTACTAGAGATCCATCAACAGGTGAAAATAGAAAATTTGGTGAATACTTAACAAATGCTCAAGGAGAGGATGTTGTTGCGGGGATAAGAACACCAAAAAAACTAATAGAATTAAGGGATGAATTTCCTAAGATTTACGAACAATTACTGAATACAATGGAAAAATTAGAAAAACATTATAGAGATATGCAAGATATCGAATTTACAATTGAAGATGGGAAGTTAAATCTTTTACAAACCCGAAATGGGAAAAGAACACCATCCGCTGCGGTTAAAATTGCTGTCGATATGGTTAAAGAAGGACTAATCTCAAAAGAAGAAGCAATAATGAGTATTGATCCTAATAAAGTAGCAAAACTACTATTTAAGAGTATTGATGAAAATTCGATTGTACATGTTTTAGCTCACGGAATTAATGCATCTCCTGGAGCAGTATCTGGAAAAGCGATTTTTGACTCAGATAGAGCTGAAGAATTAGCGAATCAAGGGCAACAAGATATAATCCTAGTACGTCCACAAACAAAACCAGAAGATGTACATGGACTTTATGCCGCAAGTGGGGTATTAACTCAATTTGGAGGAAAAACATCCCATGCTGCAGTAGTTGCTAGAGGAATGGGTAAACCTGCTGTAGTAGGGGCTCAGGATGTTGAAATTGATGAAGAAAATAGAGAATTTAGAGTTGCTGAAATGGTAGTAAGTGAAGGTGATTGGATAACCATTGATGGTACAACGGGAAGAATTATTGAGGGAAGAGTTCCTTTAGTCGAACCGGAAATAAAAGGAGAATTCCTTGAATTGTTAGAAATTGCTGATGACATTAAAACATTGGGAGTCAGAGCAAATGCTGATACACCTACAGATGCAAAAAAAGCAATAGAATTTGGAGCTCAAGGAATAGGTCTTTGTAGGACTGAGCATATGTTTATGGCACAAGAACGATTACCAGTTGTACAGAATATGATAATAGCGAGGACAAAAGAAGATCGACAAGATGCTCTTGATAAAATATTACCCATGCAAAAAGGAGATTTTATTGAAATTTTTAGAATTATGGAAGGAAAACCAGTTACAATAAGATTACTTGATCCTCCTTTACATGAGTTTTTACCTGATTTATCAACCGTTTTACTGGAAAATCAAGAACTCAAAATGACAAATGCACTATCAAGATCATTATTAGATACAAGTCCTTTAGATGGAGAAATTAAAAAAAAGAAAAAGGTCATTGCTTTAATTAGGTCTCTATCCGAAGAAAATCCCATGATGGGACTTAGGGGCTGCCGTTTGGGTATTGTTTGGCCTGAGATTAATGAAATGCAAGTAAAAGCAATTTTTCAAGCTGCATGTGAACTTAAACTCAAAGGTATTGATGTTATCCCAGAAGTTATGATTCCACTTGTTGGGATGATCTCGGAATTACAATTAGTTAAAGCTCAATTAATGGAGGTTGCTTTGGAAACAATTGAAAGTTATGGCGTAGACTTAGATTATAAATTTGGAACAATGATAGAAATCCCTAGAGCTGCTTTAACAGCGGATGAAATTGCTATTGAAGCAGAGTTTTTTTCTTTTGGAACAAATGATTTAACCCAAATGACCTATGGATTTTCAAGAGACGATGCTGAGGGAAAATTCCTTCCAATTTATTTAAATAAAGAAATTCTCGAAAACAACCCATTTGAAATTCTTGATCAAGATGGTGTGGGAAAATTGATGAAAATGGCGATTGAGCTTGGGAAAAAGACTAGACCTGATTTAAAAACAGGGATATGCGGTGAACATGGAGGAGAACCAAGATCAATCAAATTTGCTCATTCCATAGGATTAGACTATGTATCTTGTTCTCCATTTAGAATCCCTGTGGCAAGGATCGCTGCAGCTCAAGCTGCAATAGAACAGAGCAATAAATAAATTTCTTTGATACTATTCTACTTCTTCAATTTTTTATTAAATTCTTATTATTCGTAAAAGTTTTATCAATCAAAGAATTTACTAACCTATTAAATGCTTAGTAAGTGAGGATATGTCTTTAACTTTAGATGAGAAAATTGCTTTATTAGAAGAAGTTGGAGAAGAAATTATCACATTAGATGAATTACGAGAAATGATTCAATGGAAAACTGAACATAAAAAAGAAATATATGCTTATGATGGTTTTGAACCTTCTGGTAATATCCATATTGCTCAAGGCCTTTTGAGGGCAATTAATGTAAATAAAATGACAAAAGCTGGCGTCAAATTTAAATTTCTAGTAGCTGATTGGCATGCTGCCGCTAATAAAAAATTCGGAGGGGACTTAGATGTAATTAAAAAGGTTGGAGATTTTTTCATTGAGTTATGGAAAGTATGTGGTATGGATCTAAGTAAAGTAGAGTTTATATATGCGTCAGATTTAGTAAAGAACTCTGATTATTGGGAATTAGTTTTAAAAATTGGTATTGATACAACTCTCAAAAGAGTCAAAAGATGTACACAAATAATGGGAAGAAGTGAATCTGATAAGCTCTATGCGTCTCAAATATTATATCCTTTAATGCAAGCTGCAGATATTTTTTATCTTCCAGCAGATATTTGTCAACTGGGTATGGATCAAAGAAAAGTAAATATGTTAGCGAGAGAGATTGCTAAAAAGTTAGATAAATCAAAACCCGTAGCTATCCATCATCATATGTTAATGGGTTTAAATAAACCACCTTCGACGGATCTAAATGGTGTCGATAGAACAATAGAAATTAAAATGTCAAAATCTGACCCTGATTCATCGATATTTATGTTAAATTCTCCTGACGAAGTAAAACGTAAGATTAATAAAGCATATTGTCCCCCTAAGCAGATTAAAGAAAATCCTATATTAGAATATTGTAAATATATCATATTTGAACTAGTTGAAGTTTTTAAAATCAAACGACCAGAGAAATATGGTGGAAATGTTGAATATAATTCTTATGATGAGCTAGAGAAAGATTATGCAAATGGTAAGTTAAATCCACCAGATTTAAAACCTGCTGTAGTTAATTATCTTAATCAATTTTTAGCTCCTATTAGAGAACATTTTGAAAAAGATGAAAATGCTAAAAATCTTTATCGATTTGTCCAAGAAGAATATAGGAAATATAAAGCTAATGAAATTTAATCAAAAATAAAAGACACGCGATATAAAGTTGTCAACAAATAATATTATCGATATATTTTTAAATCCTAAATCTGTTGCTGTAATTGGTGCGTCAAAAAATCCATTGAAAGGCGGTCATCGAATTGTAGATAATCTTGTTACAAATAAATTCAAAGGAAAAATTTATCCAATAAATCCCAATTCAGATGGAGAATTATTTGGATTAGAATTTAAGAAATCTGTTCTTGATATTGAAGAAAATGTGGACCTTGCAGTGTTTTATATTCCAAATCGTAAAATACCAAATATCCTAGAGGAATGTATTCAAAAGGGGATTAAAGGTGCAGTTATTGAGGCTTCTGGATTTGAAGAAGTAGGTGAAAAAGGTCTTGAATTAAAAGATTATATTCTAAAAATTACAGATAATTTTTCTAAAATACGTATTATGGGTCCAAATTGCATGGGTCTTACCCGAATTGATGGAGACAGCGATGCAGAAGATAATGAAAGAGGAGGCTTTTTTACGAGCTTTGCTGTTTTTTATACATATAAACGAGGTAATATTGCTGTACTATCACAATCAGGCATGTTGAATGGTGGATTTTTGATGTATTTGATGGAAAAATATCCAGATTTAGGTATAAGATATTCATGCTCAATTGGGAACAAGATGGATTTAACTGAAAATGAATTTTTGGAGTACTTTTTAGAAGATCCAACTGTAAATGTAATAGCTATATATCTTGAATCTTTTAAAAATCCAAGAAAGTTTATTGAATTGTGCAGGAAAGCAAAAGAAAAATCAGATAAAACGATTATTCTATTGAAAGGGGGTATAACACATCAAGGTCAAAAAGCTACTTCAAGTCATACAGGAGCATTAGCTGAGAACTCACAATTAATTAATGCGATCTTTAAACAAGCTGGTGTAATTCAAGCAAAAAATTTTCATGAACTATTTCAATTTGCCCGAACTTTTTCAATGATGTATAATGAAAGCAAAAATTTACCAAAAGAAGGAAATGTTTCTTTAATTACAGGATCTGGAGGTGCGGGTACAATAGTTGCCGATATTACATCGGAATACGGTTTAAAATTCCCAAATTTTAGTGATACAGCATATAGTAGATTATCAGAAATATTCCCAGAGTGGATGCCCCCTAATAGATTTGCACTTATAGATTTTTGGCCTGCTATGGAGAAGGCTATGATGAATAATATAAATCCTGAAGAAATTATGAAAACTGTTTATGAAATTCTGATGAATGACGACAAGATAGAGGGTATTCTTCAAATGATGTTTTGTTCGAAACGCTGGTATTCAACTAATTATAAACAACTTGCGAAAACCCTCAATAAAGGTTCTAAACCAGTTTTCTTTTGGTTAATTGGTGATATTAAAGAAGTAAAACGGGTTTCTCGGTTGATGGGTGAAAATAATATCCCAAATTTTCCAAGTCTAGAAGATATGATTAAAAATTTTTGGGTATTAGTCCAAGAATCAAAGAACAAGAATAAATCTTATGTATAGGAGAAATTATGTATAGGATTTTATGTATAGGAGATTCACATATACCTGTTCGTGCTAATGACCTTCCGATGCAGATTTATGATAAAATCAATGAAATAACCGTATCAGAGCTTTTTGATTATATTTTTTTCACAGGCGATCTAATAAATTTCCCCGAATTTATTGACTATCTGAATCAAAAAACAAAAAGAGCTTTATTTAAAGTAATAGGTAATATGGATTATTACTATGGTAATCGAGATTCGCCTACTCATCAAAAAATAGAAATTTCTTTTGAAGATGACAAATCAATTATATTAGGATTAACACATGGAGCTCAAATAAGACCAAGAGGAGACCAAGATCAACTTGAGTTACTCGCTCAAGAAAAAGGCTATAATATTCTAGTTTCAGGGCATACTCATAAAGAGGAAATTTTTCTAACAAAAGAGGGAATTCTATTAATAAATCCTGGGAGTGTTACCGGTGCATGGTCATTTGTTGCGAG
This sequence comes from Promethearchaeota archaeon, assembly GCA_048939015.1. Classification (GTDB taxonomy): domain Archaea; phylum Asgardarchaeota; class Lokiarchaeia; order Sigyniarchaeales; family SOKP01; genus Loki-b32. The sequence continues at coordinate 60,615 of JBHLPW010000017.1, read as the reverse complement.
TGGTATACCTTCTTTTATTGAAATATATGTTGATAAAAGGAAAAAAGATATTATTATAAAATTATACCAACTTAATAAAAAATCAGGAAAATTAAATGTCTCAGAATTCTTTTTTACCTTAAAAAATAACAAGATTTATAAAAAATATTGAATAGGTTAATAAGATTAAATCAATCTAAAACAAGAATTTTCGAAAGTTTTAACAATATTCCAAAGTTGTGTTTTCCTGTTGATCCCTTTGAAAATCTTAATTTTTTGTATCCAAAGCTATTATTCTTAATAACCATATTAATTACTGAATTCTCTCCATTAACAAAAAATAATAAATCTTCCGGGGCAGCTTTTAATTCTAAGTCATATTCATCGAGTTTCCCCTTTCCTAGAGAATACTCTCCGTCTTTTCCAATCAGGTTAACCCAAAAATAATAGTCTTCTTCAATTTGTAAGCCTATTAATACTCTTGCATTAAATTTGTTTAATAGCTTTTCATTTTTCGGATTTTGTTTCTTTTCTCTTATTATACTATCTATAGTTTGTTGAAATGTAATAAATAAATTATCTTGTTCTACTTTTTCCATTTTTTAGTCATCCTACCTAATATCCTAATTGTTTATCCAGGTATAGTAGATTATTATAATTCAATTTTTTTTCAAATATTAAATTTAATAAAATCATAAACATTAATATCAAAATATAAAAAAATTACAAATAAAATTGTAATATTTAAAGGTGAAAAAATCAATATGTGGCACTTTTATTGCCAAAATATATTATATGGCGAAGATGCTTTAAATTTTTTAGAGAAACTTAAAGGAACAAAATGTTTTATTGTTTCTGACAAAACTATTGAAAAATTAGGTTTGTTAAAGATTCTAACAGACAGACTTGAGAAATTTGGAAAGGAATACGAAATTTTCACAGATGTGGTTCCAGATCCTCATGAAGATGATGTATTAAAAGGTAAAAAGCAGTGTAATCAATACAAACCTGAATTAATTGTCGCTTTAGGTGGAGGTTCCGTTATTGATTCAGCAAAGGCAATTTGGGCAATGTATGAATATCCTGAATACACCATTAATAATATAGATCCTCTTTCTGATGAAATGTACAATTTTGCTAATAAAGCGAAAATGGTTGCTATACCGACCACGTCAGGAACTGGGTCAGAAGTAACATGGGCAACAGTTATTTCTAGATTACAAAACAATGTGTGGAGAAAAATGTCAATGTCTCACATGGTATTGGTTCCAACTTATGCCATCGTAGATCCAGTTTTTACTATGGGAATGCCACCACAATTAACAGTTGCTACTGCTTTTGATGCGTTAGCACATTCTCTTGAAGCATATATATCAATGTGGAAAAATGAGTTTAGCAATGCTATGGGTTTAAAAGCAATTGAACTTGTTTTCAAATATTTACCTATTGCGTATAAAGATGGCAGTAACAAAGAAGCGAGAGATTACTTACATCAAGCAGCAACCATGGCGGGATTATCATTTGGTAATTCACAGGCTCATCTAGCTCATGCTCTTGGGCACAGTAGTTCATCCATTTTTCATACTCATCATGGTCAATCTGTAGGGCTTTACCTTCCCTATATAATCCAATTTTGTTTAAATGCTCCTGGTGATAATAATGAATCAATTTTACTATATTCTGAGCTAGCAAAAAAATTAGGTTGGGCAAATTGGAATGATGATGATAAAAGCGCTGCTTTCTCTGTAGTTTCCAAGTTAAAAGAGCTGCAAAAATCGGTTAATTTCAAATCAAGTCTTAAAGATTTAGGAATCTCTAAAGAAGATTTCGATAAAAATTTAGAAACTTTAGTGAGTTTATTTTTCCAAGATCCCTCTGGAGTAATGGCTCCTAGAATTCCAGGCAAATCAGAAATAGTACGGCTTTATCAATATGCTTTTGAGGGAAAGGATGTAGATTTCTGACCCACTTTTATTTTTTTTTTTTTTTTTTTTTAATTATATAAAAAATCTTAATATTGGTAGATTTCAAATATATTAAACATAAATATAACCAGATTTTATTATTTTTTAAAGTGTTTTTGAAAATATTTCTAGATCAATATTAAAACTATAATTAGAAAAAATGACAATTTCAGAAAATGAATTAGAAGCATTGGAAATATTGAAAAATCAAATAGGCGAATCAATATTAGAGATCTCTAAAATAGAACGTTATTCGCTAGGATTCCATGCTGAAAATGGGCATGTAATTGGTTTAAGTTTATATTCTTGTGGTTTATCTGAAATTCCAAAAGAAATTAAATTATTTTCTTCACTTAAAGTGTTATATTTCAGAGGAAATAATTTAAGCTCAGTGACTAAAGAATTATTTTCTCTTTCCAATCTTGAAATTTTAGACTTAAGCGAAAATCATTTGGTAGAATTACCAGACTTAATTGGGTCACTCTCTTCACTTAAGGAATTGCATTTAGAAACGAATCAATTAACAACAGTACCAAATAATATTGGATCTCTTACATCATTAGAACTTTTAGATTTAAGTGAGAATAAGTTAAAGCATATCCCAAATACAATTGGTCAGATACAAAGTTTGAAAACTTTGGATTTAAGTGGTAATAAAATTGAACAATTACCCCCAACCATTGGAATGTTAAATTCTTTAGAAATTTTGTTTTTAGGAAATAATAAATTATCTAAACTCCCAGATTCGATAACAAAATTAACTTCTTTAAAAAGACTCAATTTAAGAAATAATAATTTAATAAATCTACCCGAAGCACTAGGGAATTTATCATCTTTAACATCTCTATTTTTAAAAGGAAATAATTTAGAAAAATTACCGAAATCTATAGGCGAAATAAAGGGTTTAATTTATTTAGGTCTAACTTCGAATAATCTAACACATCTACCTGAAGATATAGGTTCGCTTCTTTCTTTAGAAAATCTTAGTGTTTCATCTAATCGGTTAGTAAAACTTCCTGAATCAATAGGATCGCTTAAATCTTTATTAAGGCTTGAGATTTCAGATAATAATCTAAATATGATCCCCGAATCAATTGGAGAACTTTCATCAATGAAAATTTTGAGATGTGAGCGTAATAATTTACAAGATATTCCATATTCTGTAAAAAATCTCAGTACACTTGAAATACTGCAACTTAATATTAATAAGATTAAAGAATTACCCACTTCAATAGGATTCTTAAAATCTTTAAAAGAATTAAACTTATATGATAATCAATTAGAGAATCTTCCTGAAAGTATTGGATCCCTTTCATCTCTAGAAATATTGGATCTAAGTAAAAATTTATTAAAACAACTTCCTCCATCAATTGGTTCCTTAAGATCATTATTGGAATTAGATATCTCAACGAATAAGCTAAAAAACTTACCACAAACAATTGGCTCACTTCCTATGCTAAAAACCCTAATAATTGGATTTAATAAGTTAATAGAAATTCCAAAATCCTTAGGATTCCTTACAACCCTAGAAATATTAGACTTAGGAAAAAATAAATTAATCTCAATTCCAGAAACTATTGGGTCACTTACTTCTCTTAAACATTTATATTTGTATTATAACGATTTAGATAGGATACCAGAATCTGTTGGTTCTTTACAATCTTTAAAATATTTATATTTAGGCAATAATCGATTATCAATACTTCCTGAGTCAATAGGAAGGCTTAAAAAGTTAAAGTATCTTTTTCTTCGATCTAACTATTTAACTGAATTACCAGAATCGCTAGAATTATTACCTTCTCTTCAATATTTAAATATAGAAAAAAATAATCTGAAAGGATATTTAGATTACTTGCATAAATTAGAAATCAAAGGGATTAAAATTTTAAAGTAATCAATTCTTACAAAATACCTTACTTATATTAGTAAAGAACATCCTCTAGCATTAAAGATTTAACTCATGAAATTAGTTTTAACAAGTAGTAACCATAAAATAATATGATTTATATATTAAATGGAGTTAGATAAAACTATGGATATTACTAAAGCTATGAAAATTAGATTACCAGATGAGCTACCTTCATATCCTAAATTTATTGATGGTATAAGAAGAGCACCCTCTAGAGGATATAATTTGACTCCTGCGCAAACAAAGCTAGCCCTTAAAAATGCATTAAGATATATACCTCATTCCTTACATGAAAAATTGATACCTGAATTTTTTGAGGAATTAGTAACAAGAGGGAGAATATATGGATATAGATATCGACCAGAAGGGCAAATAAAAGCAAAATCTGTAAATGAATATAAGGGTAATACACTTGAAGGAAAGGCTTTACAAGTAATGATTGATAATAATTTAGATTTTGATGTGGCACTTTATCCTTATGAATTGGTAACCTATGGAGAAAGTGGACAAGTCTTTCAAAATTGGATGCAATATCGATTAGTAAAATTTTATTTAGAGCAATTAACTGAAAATCAAACCCTAATTATAGCATCAGGTCATCCAGTTGGGCTTTATCCAACCTTTCCGAATGCTCCAAGAGTGGTATCAACAAATGGATTAATGGTAGGTATGTTCGATAATCAGGACGATTTTGCAGCAGCTGCAGCTTTGGGTGTCGCAAATTATGGTCAAATGACAGCGGGAGGATGGATGTATATTGGACCTCAAGGAATTGTACACGGAACTTATATCACATTATTAAATGCAGGGAGATTATATCTGAATATTCCTCAAGATAAGGATCTGGGTGGTGTATTATATTTATCTTCAGGATTAGGAGGTATGAGTGGAGCACAAGCAAAAGCTATTGAAATAGCTGGAGGAATTGGAGTTATTGCTGAAGTGGATGAATCAAGAATAAAGACTAGATATGAACAAGGTTGGGTTTCACGTATTTCTGATGATTTAGGAGAAATTTTTGAATGGGTTAATAATGCTAGGAATGAGAAAAGACCCTTATCTATAGCATACTCAGGAAATATTGTTGATTTATGGAAATACGTTGTCGAGAACGATATTAAGGTAGAATTAGCTTCGGATCAGACATCATGTCATGCCGTTTATGATGGAGGATATACTCCATATCAAATTAGTTTTAAGGAAGGTAGAGAATTGATTAAAACTAACCCTCAAAGATTTAAGGAATTAGTTGATGCGTCATTGAAAGAACAATTTGAACTCATTAAAATCATGACAAACAGAGGCACATATTTTTGGGACTACGGTAATTCTTTTATGAAAGCTGTTTTTGATGCAGGAGTAGAAGAAATTGTAAAAGTAAAGGATAATCCTGCTGAGGGCTTTATTTTTCCATCATATGTTGAAGATATAATGGGACCTATATGTTTTGATTATGGTTATGGACCATTTAGATGGGTATGTCTTTCTGGAAAAGATGAAGATTTAGATAAAACTGATCAAGCTGCAATGAATTCAATTAATCCAGAAAGAAGAGCTCAAGATAGGGATAATTATACTTGGATAAAAGATGCGAAAAAGAATAAATTAGTGGTAGGAACTAAAGCTAGAATATTATATGCTGATGCTAAAGAAAGAATAGATATTGCTTTAAAATTTAATCAACTCGTTAGGAAAGGTGAAATTGGACCAATTATGTTAGGAAGAGATCATCATGATGTTTCTGGAACAGATTCTCCTTTCAGAGAAACATCGAATATTAGAGATGGAAGTAATGTAATGGCGGAGATGGCTGTTCATTGTTTTACAGGAAATGCAATTCGAGGTATGACTTATGTGGTTTTATCAAATGGAGGTGGAGTTGGGATTGGAAAATGCTTTAATGGAGGATTTGGATTGGTTTTAGACGGTTCTGAAAGAGTTGATCATATTATCAAAACAGCAATCGAATGGGATGTTATGGGAGGAATTGCCCGAAGAAGTTGGGCTAGAAATACCAACGCATTTGAGACTGCATATAAATGGAATATTGAAAATGAAAATAGGGGGCATTTGACTCTACCTTTTATGGCAGATGATAAGTATTTAGACAATATTATTGATAATTATTTGAAAAACTCAAAAAAGAAATGAATTGAATATTATATTTAGAGAGTGAATCATTCTGAGTGACAATTTTAGATATGGAAAAGATAAATTAACTGTAGAAAAAGCTTTAGAAATATCTAGAGGAATAATCAAAGGAATCCTAACTGATGACGTAAAAGAACGACTAATTCAAAATTTTGAAACTGTTCAATCGATAGCGAACGGGGAAAAATTAATTTATAGTATAAATACTGGATTTGGTCCTTTATGTACTACTCGTATTTCAAAAGATGAAACAGGAAAATTGCAGGAAAATCTTCTTAAAAGTCATAGTGTAGGCGTTGGATCACCAATTGAATTTGAAATAGCTAAATTAATGCTAATTCTAAAGGTTCATGCCTTGTCTATGGGCTATTCGGGAATATCTCTTGAAGTTGTAGAAAGAATTTGCTGGCATATAAATAATAATTTCATCCCTTATGTTCCTAAGAAAGGTTCAGTTGGTGCATCTGGAGATTTAGCACCTTTAGCTCATTTATTTTTACCCATAATAGGCTTAGGATATATAACCAAAGATGGTAAAAATTATATATCGACTGAGAAAATATTAAATGAACATAAAATGAAACCCCTAAAGCTTCAAGCGAAAGAAGGATTAGCTTTAATTAACGGTACACAATTCATTTCTGCATTTGGAGTGAAAATATCTGAAAAATTTAACAAATGTTTAGATCATGCTGATCTTATTAGTGCTTTAACTATTGAGGGTTATTTAGGGTCACCTCAACCTTTCACAGAAAAACTGATACAATTAAGACCGCATAACGGAGCAATAATAGTCGCCAAAAGAATTAGAAGCTTTCTAGAAGATTCCAAATTTGTAGAATCACATAAGGATTGTAAACGTGTTCAGGATCCTTATTCCATTAGATGTATCCCCCAAGTCCATGGGGCTTCTAGAGATGCTTTAATCCATTTTAATGAAAAATTAGAATGTGAGCTCAATTCAGTTACAGATAATCCAATAATTTTTAGTAAAGAAGAATCATATAGTGGAGGAAATTTTCATGGTCAACCTCTTGCTCTTCCTTTAGATTATATTTGTTTTGCAGCATCAGAACTTGGTAATATATCTGATCGACGGATTTTCTTATTACTTGAAGGAAAATGGGGTTTACCTTCAAATTTAATCGAAGGAGCGGGTTTAAACTCAGGATTTATGATAACACAATATACATCAGCTGCTTTAGTTAGTGAAAATAAATCACTTTGCTTTCCTGCAAGTGCAGACAGTATACCTACCGGAGGAGGGCAAGAAGATCATGTAAGTATGGGCCCAATTAGTGCAAGAAAAACTCTTAAAGTCTTGAAAAATCTTGAAAAAATTCTGGCAATTGAACTTTTATGTGCTGCTCAAGCATTTGACTTTAGGAGACCTTTGAAATCTAGTATAATATTAGAAAAATGTCATAAATATATTCGAACACAAATACCTCATATCAAGGAAGATACAATTTTATCCGAATATATTAACTCCGCATTAAATATTATCAAAAGTAATGAATTATTAAAAATCTCGCAAAATAATTAAGAGTTTGATCGAATTGTTTGTAGCATCAACGTATTCAAAAAAAGAAGTGTTTTCTAGTATTGAACCAGATTTAGTTGTGTACCACTGTAATGAACTTGTCACTATGAATACAAAATATGGAGCTCCAAGAATAGGTGAAGAAATGTTAGAATTAGCAATTATTAATGATGGAGCCATAGCTACTAAAGATGATAGAATTGTCTTTATTGGAACTACTGATGAATTCATTTCAAAATATGAATTTGGGAAGGTTCTTACAAAAATAGATGCATCTAATAAGTTAGTTACTCCTGGATTTATCGATCCACATACACATATTATTTTTGATGGTACACGAGAAAATGAATTGTCGATGAAACTTAAAGGAAAGACTTATCTTGAGATTTTAAAAACAGGAGGAGGAATTTTAAAAACAGTTCGTGAAACAAGAAAAGCATCTTTAGAAAAATTGGTTGAAAATGGTAAGAAAATCTTGGATAAAATGATGGAATGCGGGACGACAACCATTGAAACAAAATCGGGTTACGGTTTAAACACAGAAAGTGAAATTAAACAGCTAAATGCTATTCAAATCTTAAATGAAGAACATCCAATAGATATAATTCCAACCTTTCTGGGAGCGCACACAATACCTCCAGAATATCAGAATAACCCTAACGATTATGTTAAATTAATTATTTCAGATATGATTCCTAAAATTGCAGAAGAAAATCTAGCAGAATATTGTGATGTATTTTGTGAAGAAGGAATTTTTACAAGAAAACAGACAAGTAAGATTTTGAAAGCAGCTATTAGATACGGCTTAAAACCTCAAATCCATATTGACGAGATTGTGGATACTAATGGAGCATCATTAGCTTCTGAGATAAGGGCAATTCAATCAGGGCATTTACTAAAGTCAAATGATGATGGTTTAAAAGCTATGGCAGAAGCAGGTGTTATCGCAACGCTCCTTCCAGGAACACCATTTTGTTTAATGTTAAAGGATTATGCACCTGCAAGAAAAATGATCGATTTAGGAGTACCCATCGCCCTAGCCACGGATCTTAATCCAAACTGTTGGACAGAATCAATGCAAATGATAATTGCTTTAGCCTGTTATAATATGAGGCTTTCACCAGCCGAGGCCCTCACAGCAGCAACAATTAATAGCGCATGTGCAATTCAAAGACAAGATGAAGTTGGAAGTCTTGAAGTTGGAAAAAAAGCAGATCTTGTCGTGTTTGATGTTCCTAATCATGATTTCTTGCCTTATCATTTTGGTGTAAATTTGGCCTTAAAAGTAATAAAAAATGGTAAAATAGTTGTTGATAAGGAATTACCAAATTGAATTTTTAGAAATCAAAATAAAATTCTAGTAAGTGTTTATCTTCTAATTTTTCTGGATTATCAAGTTGTAAGTAATATTCTAGTGAATTCAGTACTGCCCCTAGAGGCAATACACCAATTAACTCAGTTCCTATTACAGACACGCCATATCGAGCGGCTTCCATTCTTACTAACTCCATTTCTCTATATAATGGTGTTTTTTTATAATTTATGTTTGAAATACCAACTTGTACATAATCGCGATTTTTCAGTTCAGTTCCCATTGCCTTTATATTTACAAGTCCACCAGAACGCAAATGAATTGACTTGGCAACTTTCCTAGCAATTTTGACATCCTTCGTGCCTAGATTAATATTAAAACTAATTAAAGGATTTCTTGCTCCCGTTATTATTGCTCCTGCAGTAGGATGGAATTCAGATGGGCCAAAATCAGGTTTCCGCTCTGGATCTGTTTTAATTAGTTCTTTAAGCTTTTCATATTCTCCCTTTCGAATATTATCAATATTTTTTCTATCTAATTTTCGAGCAGATTCTTCGTACAGATATACAGGGACTCCTTCATTTGCCATTGCTTCAGCAAATTTAACTGATAATTCAATACATTCTTCCATAGTTACATTTTGTGCTGGCACAAATGGAACAACATCAACAGCTCCAATTCGGGGATGTTGACCTTTATGAGAATTCATATCGATTAAATTGATGGCTTTTTTGGCAGCATTTATGTTTGCTTCTAATACTGCTTCAGGTGTTCCTACAAATGTAATCACAGCTCTATTATAATCAGAATCATATTGAACATCTACAATTCGAGTATTAGGAGTCTTTCTGATCTCATCTACTATTGACTCAATCTTTTGGTTGTCTATTCCTTCAGAATAATTAGGTACAGACTCCACTATCTTTTTATTATCTTTTTCCATATAAAAAACCTATATTGAATGAGTTCTTAGTTAAAATAAAATGAACAGTTCATAATGAATATTTCTTTTTATAGTATGTCTTATCAGTAAATACATAAACTTTGTCCATACCATCCCCAGTAACTTTATCATTTACTCTCAATTGAATTACAACTTTCTTATCTTTTGAACCTCTTGGGGTTTTATTTACTTCTCTTCCCTTATATACTATTTTTTGGACTTTCTGGTGAATGTAAGTGTCAGTATCTTTTGCCATGATGATAATATCATCATTTTTCGACAAATATCCATTATTAAGTGAAACATTTGAGAGTTTTGAATTTTCATTATAATCCTCAATTACTCCAACTTTTATATATCTGTAATGAGATAAATTTGAAGGTGATTTATGTTGGTGATCTTTCTCAGTCATTCTATTAAAATAAAATCCAGGAGTAAATCCCCTATTATAGACTTTCTTTAATTCTGTAACCCATTTTCCTACTTTTTTGTCATTAAAGGAATTATTATAATATGCTTCTATAGCTTCTCGATATATTTTTGATACAATCTCTACATAGTGGGGATGACGCATTCTACCCTCTATTTTAAAGGCATCAATTCCCGCTTCAATTAATTGAGGTATATATGCTATGGTGCATAAATCTCTTGAATTCATGAATCTCACCCCATCATAAATGTATTCATTGTCAAATTCATCTCGAACCCACCATTTTCTTCTACATGGTTGTTCACAACTCCCTCTATTTGCTGATTTTTCAGGAGTTCCACATATATCCTGAGAAAAATAACATCTTCCGCTTACGGAAGTACACATTGCTCCATGAATAAATACCTCAACTTCAGTTTTGGTAAGATTTCGCTTTATCTCTTTTATCTTTTCTAGAGATAATTCCCTTGCTAATATAATTCGTTCAGCACCAAGTTCTTCATAAAATCTTGCTGATAAAGAATTAGATACATTACACTGAGTAGAAATATGAAAAGGGATTCCAACTTCTTTAGCAATTTGAATTACTGCTAAATCATGTACGATTAATGCGTCAATTCCCGCTTCTTTTCCCCTCAAAACAATATTTCGAATATCCTTTATTTCATTATCGTAAACGAGAATATTAGTTGCTAAATACGCTTTTAAATTATTACTATGGCAATAATCAATAATTCTATATAAGTCATCTATAGCAATATTTTCAGACCTCATACGCATATTAAAATTTTCTACTCCAAAATAAATAGAATCTGCGTAATTTGATGCTGCTTTTATTGCCTTAAAGTTTTTTGCTGGTGCTAATAATTCCACTTTTTTCATGAATCTCCCTTTTTTCATTTTTTATTTACATTCTCAATATAATAAAAGAATAATAACATGCCTTAAAAAAATTAAAAAAATTTAAGATGAAAAGTAAATTTAGATTTACAATTCATGAATGAAGATAAAACAAAAGGATTTTTTAATTGGTTAAAGAGAAGGAAAAGAATTCTCATTGGAATTGCAACAATAATATTAATTATTTTAATGGCTTTTTTTGTTGATTTTAGAAATTTGATTCAAAACATTATCTCAGTAGGATATATTGGCTTACTTATTTTTATACTAACCTATACTATTGCTTTCATTTTGAGAGCTTATAAATTGAAATTAATCTTCAATGGTCTTAATCATAATGTTAAGTATACTAACTGCTTATTTTCTACTGGTGCCTCATTCGTGATAAATGATGTGACTCCTGGAAAATTAGGAGATTTCGCTAAGATTTTTATCATAAGAGATGAAGAGGAAATAGGATTGGGTGAATCAACGGCAGGGATTGCCTTAGAAAGAGTATTAGATCTAATTTTATTGTTTCTAATTAGTTGTTTTGCTTTAATATATCTATATATTAGTAATATTGGTGAAGTCAGTTCGAGAGAAATTTTAGGATTAAACATACAATTTTATTTGATTATCGGAGCAGTTTTAATAATTGGGATCTTGATTGGTATAATACTACTGTTATATAAAACTGAAACTATAATACGAATTATTACAAAAATTTCTCCAAAGATAGCAAATTATATTGGAAGATTTATAAGAAATTTTAAGAATGGCATTAAAAGATTAAAAGAGAATAAAAAAAATTTAATATATGTTATCTTATTAGGATTCCCCGTATGGATTATTGATGGATTTATCGTTGTAATCTTTTTTTATGTCGCAGGTTATCAGTTAAATATTGTAATACTAATTTTAGCAAAATTGTTGTCCTTTTTTAGTAAAGCATTCCCTATAACTCCAGGAGGATGGGTTATCTCAGAAAATATAGGTGCTTTCTTTTTGTATTTCTTTTATCCTATATTGGATTTTCAATATGAGATTTTACCTTTATTTTTTATAGATCATTTGTTCAGAAGCGCCTATGTTTTATTTTTTGGAGGATATTCAATTTTTCACTATAATTTCAGATTAAAGCAATTAGAACTAATTAAAGAATAGTTAGCGTAAGAAGAATATGTCAAAAATACGGAGTATAAGTGTCGTCGTTCCCGCCTACAATGAAGAAAGTAATCTGCGTTCTAGTATAGCTATAATTCATAAATATTTATCAGATTTAGTTTCAAAAAATTTTGAGATTCTTATAATTGAAAATGGTAGCACTGACCATACTGCTAATATTGCGAAAAAATTGGAAGAAGAATATTCAAATATAAAATCTTTTTGTTTACCAGATCCTTCCTATGGAGAAGCTTATCGATATGGCATACTCCAAGCTAATTATGGAATGGTTACTCTTTATCCGGTAGATTTAGCTTTTAGTTTGAACTTTATTGGACGTGCTTTTAATCTGATTGATAAGTATCCAATCCTTCTTGGAGTCCGATTTCACCCAGAAAGTAATCTTGATCGCCCTTTTATTCGGATATTAATTTCTAGAGTTCATACTATACTTGTTAATATTCTTTTTAAAACCCACTTTAATGATGTAGATTGTTTGAAAGCTTTTAGAACCGAAATTGGTAAAAAATTAGTCAAATATACTGTTGCAAAAGGACCATTTATAGAAATCGAATTAGTTAGCCTAATAAAAATGATGGGAATAAAATATTGTGAAATTCCAGTAAACCACATTGAGAAAGTAATTGCGAGACATCCTTTTTACATAATTCGGTCAATTTTTAAGAATTTCATTGAATTAATTAAGTATAAATTGATAACGTAAACGGAATTAATTAAACTTTAATTTATACTTTTATATGTGGTAAACTTCAAATTACATTTTTAATTTAATGTATAAACAATTGAAAAATTAAAACAATAAAGAATAAAGATAAATTTTGCCAATAAAAGATTGCCAAATCGGAGAAAATGTAAAAATAATTGACCCTGTAAATTTATATGGGTGTACAATAGGTAATAATTGTTTTATTGGTCCATTTGTTGAAATTCAAAAAAATGTAGTTATTAATGAAAATACAAGAGTACAAAGTCATTCCTTCATATGTGATGGAGTAACTATAGGAAAACACTGCTTTATTAGCCATGGGACTATGTTTACCAATGATCTTTTTGTGGATTCGCCAAATTTTGAAAATTGGATAAGAAAAGAGACAGTAATAGGAAATGATGTTCGTATTGGTTCGAATGCCACAATATTACCAGTTAAAATTGGAGATAAATCTATTATTGGAGCTGGAGCAGTTGTTACTAAAGATTTTCCTGGAAACTGCGTGATAGCTGGAAATCCAGCAAAAATATTAAGAAAATTAGCGGATTAGGATTGAAATGAAAATAGGTTTAATAGGGATCGGATATTGGGGAAAAATTATTCTCAGAAATTTAGAAAGTATGGGAAAAGAAAATATAATCATATGTGATAAATCATTTCCGGCAAAGAATGAATATCAAAATTATGAAGCTTTTAATAATTATCAAAAATTAGATTGTGATGCAGTATTCATAACAACTCCGACAAGCACGCATTATAATATATGTAAATACTTTTTAGAAAAAAATGTTAGAGTCTTCTGCGAAAAACCCCTAACCACATCAGCTTCAGAAGCAGAAGAATTATTTAAAATTGCATTTGAAAACAATACAATTTTATTCACAGATTGGATTTTTACATATAATTCTCATATTCAAACAATTAAGAAAGATTATGAAAATGGTAAATTAGGAAATATCAGAAGTGTTTCAATGAATAGATTAAATTTAGGTCCTGAGAGATTTGATGTAAATGCACGTTGGGATTTAGCATCTCATGATATTTCAATCATCCAATTTCTCTTTTCGAAAGAACCTGTTAATATTAGATGGACAGATTATAAAAGAAACAAAAGTAGTCAGCAAGATGATAGCTCATTAGGATTAATAGAATATAGTGATTTTATTGTAAGTATAAATGCTAGTTGGCAATATAGGAAAAAAGTAAGAGAATGTATTTTTGAATTTGATAATTATTTTATCGTTTGGGATGATTATAAAAGATTTCTGCAATATGAAGATTCTGCTAACATTAGTTATCCTATTTATTCAGGAAACTTAAGTTATCCCTGTAGCTCATATAAAGAGCCATTAAAAAATTCGATAGAAGCTTTCTTTTCATTTGGCAAGGAAGATTTAATTAAACAAAAGAAATTAACAATAGATACTTTAAAAATATTAGAGGGATAACTATATGAATATAATGTTTAATAATTTAGAGAAACAATGGGATGTTATAAGGGAAGATATTACTCCAAGGCTAGACGCTCTTTTTAAAAAATCTGATTTCATTGGTGGAAAAGCTGTAGGAGAATTTGAAGAAAATTTTGCTCGATATTGCGGAACAAAGTTTGCTATTGGGGTTTCAAATGGAACAGATGCATTAAAATTATCATTAGCAGCGTTTAATCTTGAATCACCCTGTGGTGTAATTATCCCTGCAAACACTTTTATAGCTACTGCATTGCCTATAATGTACCTTAGTGATATTAAATTTGAACTAGTTTTGATTGACTGCGATGAATATTATCAAATCGATGTAGAGCTTCTGGAGTCATACCTTAAGAAAAATAGAAAGAAATGGAAATCATGTGTGCTTATTCCAGTTCATCTTTTTGGTCATCCAGCAAATATGAAGCGTGTACTTGAAATCGCAGAAGAATTTGAATGTATTATTTTAGAAGATTCTTCTCAAGCTCATGGAGCAATGGTCTTGAATAAAAAAGTGGGGGGATTTGGCGATGTCTCCGCCTTTTCCTTATATCCTGGAAAGAATTTGGGTGCTGCAGGAGATGCTGGAGTGATAACCACAAATAATGAGGAATTATATAAAAAGATTAGATCCCTAAGAAACTATGGATCTTCTATGAAATATTATTATGATTTTAAAGGATGGAATAACAGATTAGATACTATTCAAGCAATAGTAGTAGATGAAAAGTTAAAGCACCTAGATATTTGGAATGATATGAGGATTGAAAAAGCAAGAATATATGATGATTTGCTTAAAAATAATAATATTATAACACCAAAAACAGCACCTTATATCGATAAGCAAATTTATCATATTTATGCTATTAGGGTTAAAGAACGAGATAAACTTCAAACTTATTTAAAAGAAAATAACATTCCAAATATTATTCATTATCCAATCCCTATTGAAAAAACCAAGCCTTTTATACATCTAGAGCATTTTGACAATAAAAGAACTAAACAATATGCAAACGAGATGATCAGTCTCCCTATGCATCCATTTCTGACTGATGAGGAAATTGAATACATAACATCTAAAATTAATGCTTTTTTTAAATAACAGATAAAAGATTTGAATAAAATGAAAAATGAAAACAATTCAGAGAATCCCAGTTTTATAGAAAAAATCTTAGATCATAAAGCAATAATTCTAATTCTTGGTGGAATTCTAATTAGACTTTTTATGCTTGCCTTTTATTATTACACTCATATAATAGATCCACTTAAAAGTTGGGGAGATGTTGGTATTAATTTTATGGGTGGTTATGTTTATCCTCCATTTACTCTAGTATTGTTAGATTTCTTTAAAATTATATCATTTGGAAGTGTTGAAATTTTTGCCTTATGGGCTTTTATTTTAGAAATTGTTACTATCTTACTGTTTTACTTTGTATTAAAAAGCTTTAATATTTCCAATTTGAAGTATATTTATGGATTGTTCTTAGTAAATCCTTTTTTCTTCTTAAATAATGTATTTAGTTTAGAGAATTGTGGTTACCATATAACAGATTCATTTTTTTTTATTTTTTTCTTTGTAGCCTTATATTTTTATCCAAGAGATGAAAAATGGAGCAAATATCTATTTTACATTTTCCTTACACTCTCTGCTGTCCAAAAATTTTACACTTTACCCTTTCTTGGATTTTTCTTTCTTAAATTTTTAATAGAAAAGGATTGGGAAGAAATGAAAATATTTTTAATTTGCTCAATTTCAATTGTTTTTGTTCTCCTAATTTCACCTGTTTTTTTTATAAAAGATTATTTTTTTGTTTATATTCTTTGGAATGAACTTGGTGAAGATATACTACCGTTGTATATTAGATTAATAGTTATTGGAATTTTATGTTTGTCTTATGTATTCTTCAGAATCAAAAAAGCAGGGCTTATTGAGATAACTTTCTTTTCTATTCTAGTTATGGCTGTGTTATTATTCTTTAGTAAACCATTTATTAGATACTTCCAACCCTTATTATTATATGGAATATTGACGCCTTATGTTTTTTTTACTTTCACACTAAATCTTGGATTTATTAAAAGAAAAATTGAGTTTAATAATCATTTATTAGTATTTTACACATCATTCATTCTAGTAGGAATAGCATATTTAATCATAATTTTTCTACTCTAATTTGACTGCAACAAACTATTATTAATTAGATTAGAAAAAATCTATGAATTTTTCTTGTGCAATTTCCCTTCTTCTTTTTTCTCCTTGTTCAAGAGTAATTTTTGTATCAAGAGCGTCGTTGCATATTTTTTTACCAATAATTACTTTCGGATTGTTTGCCCAATTTACGTCAATCAATAAACAAAGGTAATATATAGACGATAAAATAAATGCAATAAGCTGTCCAATATTACTTTCTGATGGATTATCAATTAAAACTTTTGCTGAAGGTACTTTTTGTTGAATTAAAGCTTGAAAAGTCGCATTCGCTTGATAATTAACTATAGTTTGAGCACTCTGGCCTTCCACATATGGAATAGAGGAAGTTAAGGAGAAATCAGGCTCTTCCTTATTGATTGTCCATAAGATCGGTATAACAATTCCTTTAGTTCCCCCCAAAAGGTATTCTAAAACAGAATGTTGACAAATTGGGGCAGATTGATAAGTACCTATCATTCCTTTTTCATCTTTTCCTGTACTTTCTGATATTCCTTGAACCCATAATCCAACACTCCCCTCCAAGTTCTTTGAATATGGCATTGAGAAGACGACATTGTAACCTTTTTTATATAAGTTGTATAAAAAGGCTGCAAGTTTAATAGAAGGGTGATTTTCACATTTTGCATATATTTCATAACCTATTTCTAATCCATTTATGAATTCTTTGACATCAATACCGGCCATATATGCTGGAACAATTCCAACATTCGTAACAGATCCCGCATATCGTCCAGATAGATTAGGTACATCCAATATAGGACAATCAATTTGTTTTAAAATCGTATTCATTGTCCCACTTGAGGAGAGACCCAGTAATTTATATCCTAACTTTAAAAAAGTTCCAATAGTAGAATTAATATCTAAGGTTTCTCCTCCTCTTGATATTGGAATTACGATCGAATCTTCCGGCGTTGTTTTATCCAAGCATCCTTTTAATTCAACAGCTCGAGAACTAGTAACTGGAAATATTTTTCTTTTCGCTAAATGTTTTAAAGTAAGTAAAGTTTGTATAGATCCTCCTGTACCTAAAACAATGATATTTTTGAGAGTATCAGTAATAAATTGTTTAGTAGTATTTTGAATCTTAATTAAATCTATATGAGTTTTCGTGTCAAAGAAAAAAGGTTGGTCCCAATTTTCTTTATTTTTTTTAATTAAA
Source organism: Promethearchaeota archaeon (assembly GCA_048939015.1). Classification (GTDB taxonomy): domain Archaea; phylum Asgardarchaeota; class Lokiarchaeia; order Sigyniarchaeales; family SOKP01; genus Loki-b32. The sequence continues at coordinate 42,771 of JBHLPW010000017.1, read as the reverse complement.
TCAATGGATTCATTTATTAATGTATTACTAATTTCTGGATAACATTCGAGTTTTACATTTTGTTTCATAAGATTTCAACTCGTTTAAATTGATGTTTTTAACAATATCATTATATAATCTACTCGTGTTTATATTATTTTATCAATTATTTTTAAAGAGATAGAACCAACATATATTAACTAGAAATTATTGAATATTGTCGTTCTCTGACTTTGTAATGACTAAAGAAAATTTGAAAATTAGAACTCTATTTTTATTAAAATAAGGTTGCATCTAACTATGCATAATATAAAGTATCTATAAAAATTGCACTTATTTTGATGAACATTTATGGCTAAAGCAAGTGAAATTGAAAAAAGTAATGGTTTTAAAATAGGAGAACCATATTACTGTAAAGAATGTAAGCGTAATCATACAAAAGGAAAAATCTACAAAGAACATTTAAATTTTGCCTCATTTGAAAATAAAGATGGAGAACATAATTTGGATGAAAAAATAGAATTAAATAATGATGAATATGATGAAGAAGCAGAATTAATTGAAGCCTTCAATGAAATTGAGAATAGAGAGAATAATACTAAAATAGAAGATCAATTAGTAGATGATTTAGATGAAGTAGAATTAGATGAGATAGATTTAGATGAGGAAGATTTAGATGAGGAGAACTCGAATCATGAGGAGACTTTGCAAGAATGTATCAATGCAGTAAAAAAACTTCCTGGTGTAGGTGAAGCTACATTAAACAAATTAATAAAAGCAGGATTTTCCACTCTAGAATCAATTGCATTTACACCTCCAAAAATTATACAAGAAGCAAGTGGTTTAGGAGAAAAAACAACTGAGAAATTAATAAAATCAAGTATGGAAAAATTAAATATAGGGTTTAAATCTGCGGAGGATGTTTGGGAACATAGAAAAAACATTGCACGGATTACAACAGGCAGTCAAGAATTAGATGATTCATTAGGTGGAGGTGTCGAAACTGGGAGTTTGATTGAATTTTTTGGCGAATTTAGGACAGGTAAAACTCAAATAATGCATCAGTTATGTGTTAATGTTCAATTGCCCAAAGAAAATGGAGGTCTTGAAGGAAAAGCTTTATATATTGATACTGAGGGTACATTTAGACCAGAAAGAATCATCCAAATGGCTGAAGGGCTAGATTTAGATCATAAGAAGGTACTAAAAAACATAATTTTTGGTCGCGCATATAATAGTGATCATCAAGTTCTTCTTATAAAAGAAGCTGCTAATTTAATTAAAGAAAAAGATGTTAAATTGATCGTAGTAGATTCACTTATTGGACACTTTCGAAGTGAATATATAGGTCGTGGCACGTTAGCAACCCGTCAACAAACAATTAACTCCCATTTGCATGATTTATTAAGATTATGCGATATATATCCAGATTTGGCAATAGTTGTAACAAATCAAGTTCAAGCTAAACCTGATGTTTTTTATGGAAATCCTTTACAAGCTGCAGGAGGAAATGTTGTGGCTCATGGATCCACAATTAGAATTTATTTAAGAAAAGGTAAAGGAGAACAGAGAATTGCCAAAATTGTTGATGCTCCCCATTTACCAGAAGGAGAAGCTGTATTTTCTATAACTGAAAATGGAATTTCAGATTAATATAAGTAATAAAAAAAATCTCTAATTCATATTAAATCCTAATTTTCCATCCATCCTTTTGAGTGAATTGTATCTTCTCGTCTTTATTCATTTGGTTAATTATTAAATTTATGGGTTTTTCAGAAATTGTAATTCTTTCTTGAGCTGCTTTCTCTAATGCCATTTCAGTTAATTCCTTTAAAGATTTGACTGACTTTTGGTCATATAAAATTTTAAAAATAAAAGTCTCAATTTTTTCTTTAATATCTATTGAAACTATAAGGGATTCATCACTACTTTCTTTGGGAGATGGGATACTAATTCCTTGTGCTTGTTTAATCTCTTTTTCTTTCTTTTCTTCCTTTTTATTTCCTTTCTTGATGAAACCCATAAACATCATAAAAAATACACAAAAGGATTTGTCTTTATATTGTTAATTTGTATTATGGTAATAAATGTAATCTCTATTTTTAATATCTATCCTAAATTATTGGAATCAGTTTGAATCTTATCAAATTAAAAATATATTAATAAAATAAAAATAGAAAAAAAAAAATTAAAAAATCATATTAATTTTTCAAATTCTTTAGCTTTATTTGTTAATCTCTTGACTTCCTTTGTCATTTCCGTTACACCTAGCTTAAAAATCTCTGATGCTATCTTAGATGAGACTTTATATTTCTGAGCAGCTTCGTTATACTTTTTATCTTTAGCAGCTGATTTTGCTTCTTTTTCAAGATTTTTTAGTTTAATACTAAGATCCTCGATTTTAGTTAAACGTATTAGATCATCTATTAGTAGAACATCATTTGATAATTCCCATGTTGTTGCAACTTTTACCGCATTGTGGAGAATTTTCATAGAAGTATCATAATCTTTCTCTTTTCTTGCTTTTGAAGCTTTGTTTTTTAAGCTTTTAATTTCCTTTTTAGCTCCTTTCATATTTTTAATTTCAGCGACCTCTGCGACGGTTTCGACGGGTGCAGAAACAATTTCATGTTGCTCGCTTAAACTTACAAAATATGCTTCTCTTTCAGCAGGTCCCATTTGAGAAAGATCATTTACAAGTTTTTGTCTTTCTTCGGTTGATAGATTAACTAATCCTGAGACCTTCTGATTAATAAGATTTATTTCTTGCTGAGAAATTGGTGGAGTTTCTATTGCAGCAATTTCAATCGGCATCAACACTTTCACATCTCTTAACTCTTTGATTCCCATAAAGATTTCTGCTGTTTCTTTCCCTGTCTTTTCTGTAGCTTCTTTCAACAAAGTAGCAATAAAGAAAAAATTCCTCTCTGTATCTTTCGTTAAGTTATTAGCAATCTTTAATACTTCTCTAGATTGAGGTTTCTTGAGAGTCTTAATAATTGAAGTATCAGATGAAATTTCGTGAGGTAAAATAATTGATGTATTTAATACATCATCAATAAGAATTCCAGCATCTCTGAATATATTTAATTGACCTCTCCATTTAGGGAGCTCATTAGCATAAGATTTCTCAAATACATGTATGAATTCCATTAAATTTCTACGTAGAATAAGTGATGCCTTTTTACCTAAAACTAAGGCAACTCTGATATGTTCTCCGTCTGAAAGAAGAAGCATTTTATCACCATAAGAAATTTCATTCAGCTCTTCTTGGCTTACTAAATCCTTTCCAAAACTACTAATTGCAGATATAAAACCTGAAATTAACTCAGGATCAATTTCCTCAGAACCAAATGACTTGAAATAAATACAAGTACCTGTTCCCTTATAGAGTACTAAAATATGTTCTAAATTAATGGCATCATCGAATATAGTTTTAACCTCAGTAAGAATACGTGCCTTTTCACGCTTTTTTGGAACAATGACACCTCGATATATTCCTACAGATGCTCCTATAGCAGCCACTGCAATCCCTGCAATAATTAAGTAAGGTAAAATATCTGCAAAAGTAAAACCTGTAGAGATTGGAATAATTTCAATATCAGAAACTTCAGTGATATATCCTTGATGATAATAAGCACTAATTAATTCAATGGTTATATTCAATGTTCTAGTATCACTATAGGTAGATATTAAAACAGCTATTTCTCCAGTAGTATTAGTTATATGATTATCAGAGACACCATTTTCGCTATTATAATATAGAATTAGAGTTATATTTGATCCAACAGCTGGTAACCATGTAGAACCATTAAAATATTCCGCCTTTATTATGATTGTAAATCGAAGACCAGCATCAACCTCCTCAGGATTATTAATTGTAATTCTTGTTTCATATTTTTCAATTATTCGTAATTGGAAGTCCACACTAGTAATATTATTTCCACTTTTTAACACTTGAATAGAAAATGAGTAATTACCAATGGCCAACTGTGAAATATTCAAAATACCAGAATGTGTAAGAGCTATTTCAGAGATTGCATGTTGTAAGGTTCCACTTCCTAACGTATCAATATTAGTATAATAAATAATGTAAGATACACCCGGTGCTATCTGAATAAGATTTCCAAAATTAGCATCTGTAGTATTAAATTCAATACCAATATTACTTCCTTCGAATGTTTCATAAAAATTATCCTCTGGTGATAATGTACCTCCTGGATTAGTAATAGAAATAAGACTACTATTAGCATAGATTATTCTTAATTTAAAATTAAGGATAGAAACTAAATTAGATGATTTATTGATAAAAATTGTAATCGAGTAATTTCCAATTGCTAGTGATGAGATGTCCAAACTTCCAGAATGATTTGCGAGTCCTTCAGAAAGAGAGTGAACTATTGTGCCACTGGCACTGGTGTCGATATTGAGGTAATAGATAGTATAAGATAACCCTGAACCAATTTGTATGATATTTCCAAAATGAGCGTCAGTTGTGTTAAATTCAATGTCAATATCAGTAGCTATAGTAGGTTCAAAAAATTCTTCAATACCAATAGGCAATAATTGCCCTCCTACATTCGTCATAGATATAAGAGTACTTTCTGCGGAAACTATTGTCAAATTAAATAATAATGGTATTATTTTGTAGTCCAGAATTACAGCTGATATATTTATCAAATAATTTCCAACAGATAAGCCTGAAGTAATTATGGTTCCATTATATGAATTTGGCGAATTGAAAGCGAAATTTTCTGAAATAGTTCCGCTCTGTAATGTTCCCAAATTTATAAATCTTACTAAATAGGAATCAGCAGTTCTCGCGATTATTTTATTCAAGCCCTTATCATCTGTTATATTAAATTCTAAATTGATATCAAGAGCTATAGAAGAATTATAATAGTTTCCGACCCCAGATGGTTCTAATTGACCTCCTATGTTAGATATAGATATAATATTAATTTGTGAATTTACTAGAGTTAAATTAAAACTGAACGTAGTGTTTTCATAATTTAACATAACAACGGTTATATTAATTAAATAAAATCCTGTATCAGTGAATACTGAAGTTTCAATAGTCCCTGTATGTTCCCCATAAAATGGGTTAATAAGATTAAAAACTAAGCTCTCTGATATTGTTCCAGTTATTCCTGTTTTAAGATTTTTGAAGGTTACAAAATAATTATCTGCGAAATCAACAACTACTTTATCATTCCATTCTGTATCATTTATAGTAAAATCAACAGTTAAATCACTGCCCAAAAAGGTAGTATAATTATTTCCAATACCAGTTGGAATTAATAATTCTTCGGGATCTTCAACTGAAACCATATTTATTTGAGTGTAATTTCCTCTTAAGTAGAATTGAACGTAAGCTAAACTCCAATTGTAATCTGGATATTTTGAGACATTTATTTGTAATGTATACCATCCAGAATTCTTTCCCACTATGCTAATATTCATTTTATAATCTCCACCTCCTAGATTGTAGAGATCAAATCCAGGACCCCAAGTAGTACCTGCATAATAATCCTTCACTATAACATCACTATCAGATAATGTAGCAATTGGTTTAATGTTTGTTGTGTCATTATAGTAAAAATTTATTGAAACATTAGTCCAAGTAATTCGATTAAATTCGGCATTATCATTCCATGATTGAATTTCAACTCTCGTTTGAATTATGGTCAATAGTACAGTTAAAGAGATTTGTTGGGATTGATTTCCAAAAACTGAAATAGTAAAATTAATTGTATAAGGATCAACTTTAACTGTAACACCTGAAGTGTCAATATTGAGTGTATAATTACTATCACCATCATTCCGAATATGATAAATAAATCCATAAGATGGTGGTAATAATTCAAAATTATCATATTTTACTATAGGGTTTCCCGAAGTATCAGAATAGTTAAATGTATAAGTTACGTTCAAACCCCCTTTTACTTCAAACAAAGGAGGATTATTATATGGTGTAATTTGAGTTGTAATCTGGCGTTCAAACGTAAAAGTTCTTGTTAAATTAATGTAATTTGTTTTATTTGCTCTAATAACGATATCAACATAGCCATAATTAAGTCCAAATTCAGCATCTCCCGCATCAATAGTAATATTATAAGTATCATCTACATTAGGAGATATGTTATCTGATCTAAAAGTATTACCTTCAATACTATAAGTAATATCTGCGCCAGTTATTCTACTAGATAGAGTATGATCTTCATATTCTATTCTTATATCAAATATTTCATCTTCTACATGAGAGATTAATCCAGTTGGTTCAAGAATAGTAAGGGTTGTATTCCCTATAACGATTTCAAGCGAGATATCCTCCGCGGTGTAATAATTAGACTTACTAATGTTAATCTTGATATCATATTTACCATAAGGATAAAATATAGGATCGCTACAATCTATAGTGAAATTATAATATCCCGGATCATATGGATCAAGTACTACTGGAGTATATTCTTGAAAAGTGCTTGCTGAGACTTCTTTTATATAAATTTTTGCTAAACCTCCATTAATTCCCTCATTCCTCCCAATATCTCTATAATATGCTGTTATATTAAACATTTCATCAGAATTGTAATAACCTATACTAGGATCGGGGAACTGAGTTGTTGATAAGTCTGTTGCTCCTGTAATATCTATAATGAAATCTTGTGTTGTTTTATTATAGTAATATGAATTCTCTATGTTTAAACTTAAATTAAAATCTCCATAACCTTGAGTACTAAAAATATCATCATCACAATCTATAGTAATATTATAATTTCCACCGCCTAAGGGAGTTATTACTGCATCATTATATAGAGTTTGATTAATATATGCTTCTATTGTTGCTCCGTCAATACCGACGTCTTTAACAGTATCATTGAAAAACAAAGCGACATCAAAACTTTCTGTTGAATCAAATGAATACCTGGGAATCAAGGAAACTAAATCAGTTTCTCCATAAATTGTAATGTCCACTTGTATACTCTGATTATTATAATTAATCTTACTAGCATTTATTGTAATAGATTTGGGTCCATAACCATTGAAATCAGTATGATTACAATCAATTGTAATATTATAATATCCATTTCCCACTTCTGTAATAGTACCATCCAATACAGTTCTAATCGGACCACTTTCTATTTGATATGTTATAGTTGCACTTTCAATTCCTTGGATAAGACCTGAGTCTCTAAAAAATACTTCTATATCAAAAGTATCACTAGAGTCAAATGGAGATGAAGGTAAGGTGGGTGTCAGGCTTGTCTCTCCGAAAATTCTAATTGTGGTTTCTCTAAAACCGGCAGCTGTACTATTACTCCAAGATACTTGAACACGAAAATCACCAAACTGGGTTACATTATCTGAAATATCCCAATCTGTAAGAGATATTTCCAAACCCCCAGTAAATGATCCTGTTTCAATTGAATAATTTAATTCATTATTTATAAGAAGTGGAGAATATACACTTAGATTAATTATACCATCATTATCATTTATGTTCTCTAAGAATGTTGAATTGAAATGTACAATTTGGGAAAAATTGTAAAAAGTTGTAGGAGTAGTACCTGAATATGTGTCAATAGACAATAATAAATTATCTGATGTTGCATTTAAAAACCAATATGTTCCATTTCTAGCGTTTAGTACTTCAACATCTCTATATCCATTGCTTAGTAACCTTTTTTTAATAGTCCATTCATCCGTGCCATTAAAAACTTTTATACTGCTATCAAGCCAAGTAGCTGGTATTGTAAAATTGATTCTATAATTTCTAAAATCTGTATCAAAATAATTTAATCCTCCATTCCGAGTAACATTCCATTCAACATCTTGTCCACTTCCCGCAATATTAAATTCAGAACTCGCTTTTAAATCGGTTTTTGTAAAATTAATTAGAACTTGAGAAATAATACACGTTACGTCCCACCATTCTGCTGAGATCAGATATTTTAAGTAACCATTTTCACTACTATTCTCTGCAAATGATTCCCAATAGCCTTGATTCATACTGTCAACATCGGTTACAATACTCCCATTTATTTTAAGTCCAATCTCACTAGGTTTTGGAGTATTATTTATCGGTGCAAAGTCACATTTCAAATTAAGGTCTGTAGTCCGATATGTAGAATAGTAAGTGTAAGAATCATTAGATCCATCGCTTTCATCTTCATAATACCAAAGAGTATCGTCAGAAGTATCATATACATTAATGAAATAAGTATTATTATCTGTTTCTGTAGGATCTAATAATACATCCGTAAAATCAAATAAATACCAACCTGCACTCTGAGCTCCAACAAATTGAGGTCCAATTAGATCAATTTTAGAGGAGGTATCAACAGCAGATCTACCACTACCACTATTCCATGTGGAATTATACAGTTCAATATAAATTAGTGCTCCAGCAGATACAGAGATATTAATGCTTAAACTCCGTAAATATCCACGTCCTATTATGTTAAAGGATGCATATGTATCAATAGCATCTGTTAATAAATAATTATCATTGGTGTCGTCGTAGCATTGATCTTCAACAATAACTGTTCTGTTTGGTGCTTCAATGTTCATAACATCAAATCGAGAATAACTTGAATTAAATGTAAGATATGTTGGACATGGAATATTAAAAGTACTATTATTCGGATCTGAAGCATTTAATGCAATATCAAATGAATAATTCAGATAGGATTGGTGTAAAGCTATATTCATATTCTCACCAGTATTACTATGGCTAGAAGAGTAATCTGAAGTCTTTAACTCATTAAAGACTTCGAATTCATCAGGAATATTTGAATCCGCTGATTGATTACTAAAATTCCCTATAAAAATGCCCACATTAAAGAAACTCATTGTAACTGTAATAATGAAAAGAATTAGAATCCGTTTCTTTTTTTTAATGTTAAAGTCTATCATAAGCTATAATCAATTTTTTTCTATTTAATTTGATATTTTTATAATTCTATTAGCAATTTATACTAATAATTTTGTAGGTAAAATTTGAGAATTATAATATAAAATATTATAAGTAATATCGCGATTTATTCCTTTAAATATATCTCATATAGAAATATTATGAGATAGTAAATAGAACTTAATGTAAAAAATTTTATAAAATATTTGAAAATACTGAAGATATTCGAGCTCCTTAATCTTTCTCTTTCAAAATTATTCTAGCATCCACGCAGATTAGGCCTTTTTCGTAAATAAATACTGGATTTAAATCCATTTCGTGGATATTTTCATGTTTAACAACAAGATCAGATACCTTCATTAATGTTTCTACAATAGCTCCGACGTCTGCTTTTGGTTTTCCACGGTATCCGTCTAGGATGGGAAATCCTTTGATTTCGTGAATCATTTCTTTAGCATCATATTCTGTTATTGGAGCAATTCTAAAGCTGACATCCTCTAAAAGTTCCACTAAAATTCCACCTATACCAAACATTAAAGCAGGACCAAACTGAGGGTCTGTAGTCATACCAATAATAAGTTCTGTTATTGGTTCATCAGCCATTTTCTGTACAGAAATCTTTTTTTCTTTCTGGGAGGGAATTTGCATTAATTCATCATAAGCTTTCTCTACTTCTTCTGTTGTATTAAGATTTAACTTAACAGCTCCAGTATCTGATTTATGAACAACATCTTCTGCCATAAGTTTTAACACGACAGGGAACCCAATTTCCTCAACAGCGGAAATAGTTTCTTGTTTTGAACTAGTTAATTTTTGATTTGGAACAGAAATTCCAATCTCTTGTAATAATTCTTTAGATTCAAATTCTGTCAAAACTGTCTGACCCGATTCAATTTTAGTTTTTAATACTTCAGTCACATTCATTATAAATTTCCTATTTTAGGATAAAGAACTATTCTGTTCTAATTATTAAATAAAATTCTAAAAAAGATATAAAATTAATTAAAAAGAATTAAAAAAAAGGTTTTAAGATTTTCTCCAAATTGTCATCCCTTTCTTCCTGCGTAATCGCCATTTCCGAACCTCATCCATGACTGAAACACTAAAAGCACCAAGGAAAAGAGTTATCCAATAGTAAGGATGGTATATTGGTATGACGTGAAATGCTATTCCCATTGGTGTAAATAAAATAAGAAGTTGTAAACCTAATGAAAGTCCAGTTGCCCAGAATAAATGCTTATTTGGAAATAAGTAAAATGGTTTGATGTTAGATGTACATGTAAACACAAACATTAATTCACATATAACTAAATTGGAGAATACTATAGTCTGTGCTAATGCAATGGCATATAAGTTGGATGCCGTACCAGCAATTACGAAGTCAGTGCCTAATCTGGGATCTATTCCAGCTTGAGCCCATGCAGGGATTAATACAGACCACAATAATAAATATAACGATATGTCTGTAATAGAGGTATAAATACCTAATAAAAGAACAGGACCTTTTATTTCTGGTAATAATGTAAATCCTTTCCTAGGTTCTTGCTTCATTACATCTGGATCTGTGGGTGTAAAACCAAGTACCATAGCAGGAATTCCGTCAGTTGCTATGTTAAGCCATAAGATCTGAATTGGCGCGACTGGTATCGCTAGAAATATAAGTGGAAATAATTTGAGTACTATATATGCAGTAAGAATTAAAAAGATCTCATCAAAATTAGTGCTTAACATGTATCGAAAGAATCCTTTAGTTGTTTCGAATATCCCACGTCCTTCTTCTATAGCATTTACAATTGTTGCATAGTTATCATCTATTAATATCATTTCTGAAGCTTCTTGAGTTACTTCAGTCCCTTTTAAGCCCATTGCTACACCAACATGAGCTCCCTTCACTGCAGGAGCATCATTTACTCCATCTCCCGTCATTGTAACTATTAGATCTAATTCCTTCAATCTACGTAAAATTCTAAGTTTATGTTCTGATGTGACTCTTGCAAATATGTCAACAGTTTTAACTCTTTCTCGGAGCGCATCATCATTCATTTCTTCTAGTTCTGATCCTGTAATGGCATCATCAGAATCAGTTAATCCAATCTCATGCGCAATTGCAATCGCAGTAATTTTATGATCTCCAGTAATCATTATGGTCCTGATACCTGCTAATCTAGCTTCTTCAATTGCATCTTTTACCTCATCTCTAGCAGGGTCAATAATACCCACTAAACCAAGAAAAATATAATCTTGCTCAATTTCTTCTTCTTTATATCCTTCATCTAAAGGTTTATAAGCAATACCTAAGACTCTTAATGCATTTTTTGCAAAATCTTCATTTTTTTGAAGAATCTTTTCACTAACTTCATTAATGGGCTTTATTTGACCATTAAAAACTGCTTTACCAGCTTTTTTCAGTAATACGTCTGGAGCACCTTTAATTAAAGCAAAAATTTGATTATCAATTTTTGAAACAACAGACATCATCTTTCTATCCGAATCAAAAGGAATTTCATCAATCTTCTCAGCTGTAGTATCTAATTCCATTTTCATAGCTAAAACTTTTAGGGAAATTTCTGTAGGATCACCCACCACATCAGTGTCATTACTACCATTATTTTTCAGAGTAACGTTTGAATTATTACAAAACATACAGACATCAAGAAATCTATTAATGTAATTTTCTTCCGATACTATAACTTTCTTCCCGTGTTCTCCAATGATTTTACCTTCAATAGCATAACCTACCCCTTCAACATTATATTCATTTCCACCAAGAAAAATTTTAACAACTGTCATTTCGTTTTTTGTTAGGGTACCAGTTTTATCAGAACAAATTACATTAACTCTTCCTAAAGTTTCAACAGCAGTCAACTTTCTGACAAGAGCATTACGATCTGCCATCTTTCGCATACCTATAGACATAACGACTGTGATAACAACAATTAAACCTTCCGGAACGGCAGATACTGCTAAAGAAATTGATATTTCAAATGCCGTAATGAGTTCTTCTAAATTAAATTCCGTTACCAGCAAAATTATAAGATCTATACCAAAAACTGTAAAACAAATAACTATTATTATTATTCCTAAAAGTTTTCCAAACCTATTCACTTCTTTCTGAAACGGACTAAGCTCAACTTCCTCTTCTTGTAAACTCTCAGCAATTTTCCCTATTTCAGTTTCCATTCCTGTTCCTATGACTATTCCTTCTCCGTTTCCACGAGTAATAATAGTATTCATATAACCAAGGTTGGTCCTATCAGCCAAGATCATCTTTTGCTCAACAGGCTTTAATTGCTTTTTGACTGGTTTTGATTCTCCTGTCAAGATCGCTTCATCAACATAAAGAGAAAATTCTTTGTAAAGTCTAATATCAGCTGGAAATTTATCCCCTTCTTCATAGAGGACAATATCACCTGGTACTACCTCTTCTACTGCTATTTCTATGACTCTGCCATCTCTGCGAACTTTAGCGAAATGGGGTGCTAGCTTTTTTAAACTTTCAAGTGATCTCTCTGCTTGATATTCTTGGTAAAATCCTAAAATTGCATTTACAATCAAAATTGCGGCAATAACAATAGCATCAATATATTCTGAAGGCCATGGTTCACTGGTACGATTCGATTCATAAATCCCAATTACGATTGATATTAAGATCGCAAACATTAAAAGATATATAAGAAAATCTTTGAATTGACCTATGAAGATTTGTAATGCGGTTTTTCCTTTTTCTTTAATAAGCTCATTTCTTCCATAGTTATCAAGCCTTTTTTGCGCTTCACTTTCTGTTAAACCAAATTCAATTGAGGTGTTCATTCTTTTAGCGACTTCTTCATAGTTAGCAGAATGTGCGTGAACATTTTCTAAATCTATCATGATAGACTCATTCTGTTATAGTTTTTTTTTTTTAAAATTCATAAATAAATTGACTATATATTCTAATTATTTAATTAACAAATTTAAATTCACTTATAGATATTGGCTATCGTAATTCTATAAAAATATCCTTAAGAAATTCAAAGCTTACAAGTTAAATTATTAGGAAAAATTAAAATTGAATTTTTATATTTTATAAATCTGACAAAATCTTCTAATATTGAATCAGATTTATCTGAATTATAAAGAATTTAATTGTTAAAAAATATAAATAGAAAATATATATAAATAATAAATCTAATAATAGTTAATTATTCAAATCTAACTAAAACATAATAAATTACGATAAAAGGATACTCTAATATATATTATGAGACCAGCCAGAATTGTTCGCTTAATATTCCGAATTTTTATTTTATTTCTAACTATCTCCGTTACTGTTGTAGCGTTTCTAGGGGGATTTTCAGCATTCATTATCCTTGCCAGTCCAAAAAATATAGGGGTAGATCCTAATAAAGTTGAGTTAAACATTGATATGAATAATGCTACGTATGTAATTGATAACATTAACTTCACATTACCATTCAATTTCACTAATGCTGGTTATTTTGATTTGGAAAATCTTGACTTAAATGTTGATCTCGCAATAAATTATAGTCATATTGATTATCCATCACCAGGAATAAATCAAACAAGAAAAGTACTCATTCTTTCGAAATCCCAAACTTTTGGTATAGTTAAAAAGGGTACTACAGGATATTTTAATTTAACAGGACTTTTTAGTGATTTTAATATTGGAAACTTTCCTAATTTCACTACAGAAGTAAATTGGTTTAGAGGACCTCCTGCTATTTTGTTTTATGCAAATTTAACGGTTAATCTAGATTATACCTTAGGATTACATTCCATCACAATAGGAATACTTGATTTACTCGTCGGAGGATTACCATAAAAGGTGATATCAATGGGTGCTGTTAGAAATATGGTAAGAGGTTTTATTTATGCTTCTATTTATGTAGTTATCACAATAGTCATTCCCGTCTTAACATATACATGGGTCCGTGATATGAATGTTCAAGGTTTTTCAATACAATTAGAACAACAACAATATCAAAATATTATTTTCTGGGTAACTGCTTTAGGATTGATTATTAGTAGTTGTGCATTTTTTAACTATTCATCACCAAAAAAATCAATCAGAAGGGGAGTGTTGGCTCTGATTCAAGTTCTTGTAAACAGTTTATATATTTGGAGTTATAAATTCTCTGGGGCAACTACTATTAATTTTGTAATTGTTAATATTGGTTATTTCTCTCTAAATCTTCAACAGATGATCTTAATATATTTAGGAGTATATTTTTTCTCAATTATTCTAAAAGTGTATGATATTGTTGATTTTATAGTAAATAGAAAAAAACTTCGAGAAAATCGTATGAAAGCATTATAGAGGTGAAAAAATGATAGTACAAACAATAGGATTTTTAGAAGCACTAGCTGACATTTTTGGTATTATCCTAATTTTTTTTAAACAATTAATCTCATCTCTTGGTTCCTGGATGATCTCTTGGATTACAGCTACAATTGATTTTTTACAACAAAATCTCGGAAATAATTTAACAATATTCATTATAATTTGTGTAATTTTGGTAGTTTCTGGGATTTTTGTTAATATTATTTGGCCAGGTGATAGACCCGGCTCCCTATTCTCAAAAGGAATTGGAAAGATCGAAGAATTAGATGGTAAAATAGGTTTAGATGAAGAAAGGGATATTATTGATGCCGTCAGAAGATGTAAAGACTGTGGAAACCCTATTGGTGATGCAGAAGTTTGCTCTTTGTGTGGAGCTCGTAATTAGATATTTTTCTATTTAAAAGATTAAATTCACGATTAACGTCGGTAGTGTTAGCCCCTACATACTTGTAGGAATTTTGAGAAATTTGTTTTATTAAAAGCATAATATTAAATTTAAATTTTGAATCTATTCTATTTAGATGTAATAAGAATATATTAAAATAGAAACTTTATAGAGAGCGTATGAGTTTTAATTCTAAGGTTGAAAATTTCAAAAACAAAAAGAATCTTATAGAAGAATTGAATTATTATAAATCTATCATTCTAAAGAAGGTAAAGAATGGAGATTATAATTCGGCTTTAGAAAAGGTAAGATCTGCATTAATATTGCTTCAAGAACATAAAGAATCTTTTAATATTGAAAAAGAACTTCTTGATTTTTATAACTTAAGCGAACAAATCCAATCGGAATTAAATGGACATAGGATGATTTATAAGCGACGTTTTGATAATCTTTTAAGAGAAAAACTTAATGAAACTAATTTGGAAAACTTTTCAAAATTACTCGCAATGCTAAAAAATGATGTGGATCACAATCTCGATCGTTATCATCTCCAAGATCTTAGTATTAAAATCACTAAATATTTCAAATATATTAAGAAAATGTATGAAATATTAAGCTGTTATAAAATTTTGAATTATTATGATGCCTCCGATAAAATTTTTGAATTTGTAAGAGATATAAGAGGTGAGAATTTCCCAAATTTAAAAATGTTAATCTCTTTAACTTATCAAAACCTAATAAGTCATAAATTATATGAATTTTCAAAAGATTTTAACAAACTTACACTTTCTAATCTTTCTAAAAAAATGGCTATGAATCAAGAACAACTAAGTGATTTCATTAATATTATCAAAAAGCAACCAAAAGGTCCCGTACAAGATTATCTACCCAAAACTCAAGAAATAATTTTTAAAAGATAAAGATTTTGAAGAAAGAAACTTAGTAGTGTTTCTTTTTTAAAGCCCCCGATAAAATTCTGGTCGTAAAATATTTTTATGAGTCAAACCATAATTTATGGTACTTAAAATTTCCTCTCTTTCTCTGTCTAAAATACCTTTTATTGGCAAATAATTTGATGCGTGATTACTTCGGAATATGCAATTTGCTTTCTTATTATGGAATTCGATTTTATTAATGAAATACTTTAATTCTTGCAATATTTCTGATGGAATCATTTCTAGGAATTCTCCCTTTATCTTTTTTCTAAATATTTCAGTTCCTGACGGTATCATGAGTGTTAGGAATGCAATATACCAAATTCTATCATCATCGGGACAGATTTTATTAACCAAATCAGCTGATTCTATCGCATGTTCTTTTGACATTTCTGGGTTATTACCACCTCCAAGACCATTTATTAATGTCGCTGATAGAGTTATCCCCGCTTTCATTAACTTTTTAGACGCTTTTATGTGCTCTGCTTTACTTACATGTTTATGTACTAATTCAAGTAAATGGTCAGAACCAGATTCAAAACCAACATAAGCAATTTTAAGACCTGCCTCACTTAGTGATTTTAGTTGCTCATCTGTTTTTTTTAATACATCCCTAGAGTGAGCATATACACCACACCTTTCTAAATTTGGAAAAAGTTTATATGCATATCGAGTTACATCTAGTAATTTTTCAGTAGGAGCAACCATTGCATTCCCATTTAAAAAAAAAATTTTTCTAACGTTTGGACCATATTTTTTTCTAGCAATGTCTAAATCCTTTTTTATAAGATCTACCTCTCTAACTAGAAATTGTTTACGGAGATTTGACATGCAAAAATCGCATTTATATGTGCAACCTTCTGTCAATTGAATTAATAAAGAATATGCTTCACTGGGTGGTCTAAAAACGGGCTGACAGTAATAGATTTCTTCTTTGCGATGCATATTATCTTTTGAGAAGGATATTTTCTTATATTTTTTACAAGTTATTCCTCATCTTCTTCATCTTCGTCTTCATCATCTTCTTCATCAGCATCAGCAGGCTTTTTAGAACATGAATTCAAGTGACGTCCAAGTCTAACAAATTCCTTTCCACAATATGGGCATTTCTGTTTTTCTGTAGTCTTTCCATCACTTTTTTCAGTATTTGTACTTGTTTTTTTCTTTTTCTTTTTTGGTTTTGAAGGGATAATATCTTCAATACTCGCGTCATCTGGGGCAAATTCACAGCTCTGTATATGTGAAGCTAAGTCTTCGAAGAATTCACCGCAGAATGGGCACTCTGTTATATCAGAAATGTCCGAATCTTCCATGTCAGCTTTTCCAGCTTTTCTCTTTTCAAATTTTAAAGGAGCTTCTTCTTCCTCTTCTTCAAATTCATCAATTGATAAATCAATTTCCTCATCAGACATTATTTCTTCGAGCTCAAGTTCTTCCAATTTTATTTGCTTTTCTCTAATTTTCTTCTCTGCTATTTTTTTACTTTCTTCATATATATCGGAAAATCGGTTATTATTTTTGACTGGCTCATATATAGCACACACTTGGCAAACATATGCACGAGTCCCTAAAGTTAAATCTCTCGCAGGACAATAACATAATGCTTGAAGACTAGTGCTTATATTACCTTTTGGTTCTAAATGTTTACAGGCAATTTTCCTAGAATATTTAATTTTTTGTTTACGTCTTGGCATGAAAAATTTCACTAAAAGGAGTATATTAGATAATTATTCTTAAAATATATTTTTTTTGTATTTTCAAAAAAAAGATAATGATATTATGTAATCTAAGATTAATACTAAAAATTATACTGAATATCTTTCAAGTCTTTAATAATTTTATTTTTCAATTCAACATTTTCGAGATTTGGCAATAATTCATCCACAATATCTCGTAATTCCATTACTTTTTGGATAAGTAATTCTGCTTTATTCCAAAAGGATGTTCGTAATGGATGCATCTTTACAATAGCTTTATTAAAATTCTCAATTGCAGCTCTATAAAATAGACATGCATTTTCTAGTTTATGAAGTCTTGATTGATATATTGTACCAATTTTATTGAAGCACATTCCTGCGCCTGCAAAATCTCCTTCTTTTTCAAAAATTATAGCAGCATCTTGAATTCTATTTAGCGCTTCCTCTAAAACTTCATTATCTGCTCGCTTCAATAACAAATATCCCTTAATATAATTTGCTATTCCTAAGTAAAAATTGTGATTTCGCTTCTTTGCGAGTTTATATAGATCATCAGTAAATTCATCAGCTAAAATCAGATGGTCATTTGAAATGCAATTATGCGAAACAATTCTCAATAAATCTAAAACTCTATCAAAATCTTTGATCTCCTTATATTTATTTATACCTTGTCTAAATTTTTCAATTCCAGTAAAAGAATCTTTACGATCAAATGCCTGGTTTCCTTCATAAATCAATTGCTCTGCGATTTCTCTTACTTTTACATCTTTCTGTTTTTTCTTCGCATCTATTTCACCATAAAAAAAATCATCCACATCGAACGCAATATCTTCTGTCATGGGAATTTCAGTTAATAAATCTTTAGTTGCAATACCACTAAGTTCATTATCAAAGTAAGAAGGCTGCTTAGTTTCTTGTTCTGATGATGCTATGGTATTTATTGGTGGTGTTGCTTTTTCTCCATAAGCAGATTGTAAAGGTTTTCCTTCAGTAACTAATGCCGAGAGTTCTGATAGCACATTCGCAAAGAAAAATTTATTTAATCCATCTACAACATAATCTATTTTATAATAATTTGAATCAAACTGGGCATCATTAACATCCATATTAACATCAGTAATCCGATAAATTTCAAAACCAGTATCATATTTAGTCATTGTATATTCAGAACCATCTTCATTTTTTACAATATCTTGTTTTTTCTTTCCTAATAATGTGTGATCGAATACCAACCCACAAAAATCGTCGTTATTTTGCTGAAAACCAAGTTGATTAATTAAATCTATGTAAGAGAAGAATAAGTTTAATCCAGGATGACTATGGAACCATCCTACCATATAATATCCTTTTCCTTCTTTATCAAGGGTTTCTTGAATATTCTCAATGAAACCGTAATGTCTTTCATCTAATTGCACATCTGTAGCATGACCAAACGTTAAAGCCTCTGCTCGTTCTACATATACTAAATCTTCATCAGATTTACCAATTAAAATACCATAAATTTCCTTCCATTGTTCTGAAGGTATTGATTTATTTGCATATCTGCTTGCATACAGAATTATTGTCTTATAAGCGTCTGCTCTAATAACTACTGGCTTACTTATTTTTTCAATTTGCTTCTCTTCTTTAATATTATTATTCTCGAAATTAGTATCCGTTTTTTCATTATTTGAATTTCTATTATTATTGGATTTTTCGAATTTCTCTGACATATTGATATTTCTCTAATTTTTAAACTAGGTCTAAAGAAATAATAATAGCATACCTAATTAAAATTATGTATAGACTTTCTAATTAAGGTATTTAGCAACTTGCGAGGGTTCCAATTTAATCTTTTCTTGTTAATAATCTCATAAATCGTGCTTTTATGTCTTTAGGGAGTAATGGGACATTATCTACTAGAGCATTACCTGGTTGAGTTTTAATAAGAACAAAATGACATCCAAATCCTAAGTTTTTAAGTGTATGAACAATATCTCCTTCTTTTTTAATAATTGTAATCGATTTAAATCCCGCACCTTCAGCAATGATTTTTAAATTTGTCTTACCACTTGTATAAGTCCTCTGATTTCCAGTAGATCCATACGTTGAATTATCAATAATTATCAGAGTTAGATTATTTGGCTGATTATTAGCAATTGTACTTAAACTCCCAAGATTCATTAATATGGAACCATCTCCATCTATACACCATACTATTTTATTAGGTTGAGTGAGAGCAACACCTAGAGCTATCGAGCTAGCTAGTCCCATAGATCCTAACATATAAAAGTTTGAGAGGCGATCTGAGATACTAAATAATTCACGGCAGGGTGCACCGAGATTACAAACAATCAATTCATTGTTCAATGATTCTACAATTTTTTTAATAGCATCAAATCTTTTCATCTCATTTCCTCCATAATTCTCTTTTTAAAAGAATTCCAACTGATTTATTAGAACTCTTACTAAATTCAACAGCATTTTTAATTTCAATTACCTTTTCTAATGAATCTATAATGTACTTTTTAATATTTAATAGGTCTAATAACCGTGGAGTTAGTTGTCCCATTGGTATTTGTGCCATTATCTTCTCTCCTTCAACACCTCTATGACTCATTATAAATACAATGGGAATTTCATATAATTCAAGAAGTGATTTTATAGCGTTTACCGAATTGCCTAAACCTGAATTTTGTATCAAAAGTGCAGGAGTCCTTCCGCCTAAATAAGCACCTGCTGCAATTCCTATTCCTTCTTCTTCGCGAGTTATAGGGATTTTTTGAATTTCACCTTTTTCATCAATTATTTCTAGAAGCCCCTTTAATAAGATACATGGTAATGATAAAATCAAATCTATTCCTGATTCTAATATCGTTTCATATAAGTAATTATCAACATTCATAGAGATTATAGCAAAATTTGTAAAATTATATTATTATCATTAATTTTCTAATATCTTTAAAACTTAAGAATAAAATTATAAATAAAAAACTAATAAACCTGAATCTCATGCTGTAAAGGATTTGTTTAAATTCTAAAACTCAACGAAATTATAATTTATACATTACTAGACAATATTAATCATATTTTTTTTACAGAAAATTTAAGTAAATATAAATATTAATAAATTTGATTCAAATAACTCATTGAAGGTGAATAATATAGTTCTTGAATTAATTGCTTCAGTCTATACAATATTAATAGGAATCACAATGCTAGGTATGTGGTTTCTTTTATTATTTAAAAGAGAAGTACCAGAACTTAAAACTAAACCGACTCAAATATTTTTTCACTTAGCAGCTGAATTTATTACAGCAGTTGTTTTAATAATCGGTGGGATTGGATTTTTAATGAATCAACCATGGGGTTTAGCAATTTTCTTCATAGCAATTGGAATGGCAATATATTCGACTATAAATGCCGCAGGATTTTATGGGCAGTTAAAAGATTGGCCTATGTTTATAACATTAATGGTGTTTAGTATTTTTTCTCTTTTAATCGCAGCGTTGATATTAATAATTGAATTCCAAATATTTTGATGATATTTTAAATAACTCCTTTTTTTTTAAACCCACGAATATCCTCATCTAAATACCCAAGGCTTTTTAGTATATCTTCTGTTTCTTGTCCCATTTTAGGAGCAAGACTTCGAATATTTAAAGGAGTTCGTGAATATTTAATAGGTGAAGCCACATTTTTGACATTACCAAATTTGGGATGTTCTATATCTATGACCATATCTCGAGCTTTAATTTGAGGATCCTTACATGCATCAGCAAAAGTATTCACGGGCATAACACAAGCATCTAAGTTCTTAAAAATACTCATCCACTCATTTTGAGTTTTCTTTAATAATTCAGTTTGTATTTCTTTGAACAATTCTTCTCTTTCTTGTCCTTTAACAAATTGAGCTGGTTTTAAATCCTCACGATTAAGACCTTCGCAGAATTCTCGCCAAAATTTAACTTCAACTATCCCCACA
This sequence comes from Promethearchaeota archaeon, assembly GCA_048939015.1. GTDB lineage: Archaea > Asgardarchaeota > Lokiarchaeia > Sigyniarchaeales > SOKP01 > Loki-b32. The sequence continues at coordinate 21,556 of JBHLPW010000017.1, read as the reverse complement.
GATAAAAACTTGTTATCTTTTGTTTTATATACATTATAAAAAGGAAAATCACCGTGTAAGGGATTTTGTGTTTCAACACCCTCATTTAAATTTTGAGAAAAATGATATGCTGCAACAAGAGGCATGAAAGAAAATACACAATCTGTCATAGAAATATCAATAAATTGACCTTTTCTTTCAGGATTTTTTTCTCTTTCAATAACTGCACCTAAAATTCCTATGGCTGATACTAACCCGCCTCCAATATCAGCAACTTGAACACCTGGATTTATAGGTTTTCTCTCCTTAGTATTATCACCATAAACTACTCGTTCTTTATTCAATTCTAGAATACCACAAATACCAATATAATTAAGATCATGACCTGCTATCTGTTCATATGGGCCATATTGGCCATATCCTGTTAATGAACAACAAATTATTGATGGATTTATTGAGGCCAATGTATTATAATCAATTTTCAATTTGGATGTTACTTTGGGTCGAAATGTATCTAGAACTACATCAGCTTTTTTAACTAATTGATAAAAAATTTCTCTTGCTTTTTCTTTTTTTAAGTTTAATGTTATTGATTGTTTATTTCTATTGAGGATAAAATTAAATGCACTTTCACGATATCTCCCTTTTTGAAAGAAAGGAGGTGGATGTCCATAAGGATAATATGGATCTTCAACTTTAATAACAGTTGCCCCAAGATCAGAGAGTATCATAGAACAATATGGTCCTGGTAGCATTCTGGTTAGATCTAATACAACTATCCCTTCTAATGGTAATGACATAATATTAAAAAATAAAGATAAAATAAAAGTGTAGAGGAAAAGTTTGACATTATTGAAATTTAAATCCTAAATTAATAAAAATTAGTGAATATGAACTTTTTTACTTCTTTGAATCCATTTAATGTCTCCAAGAATGCTTAATCGAAATAATTCATATTCATTATTTTTCCAGATAACCATCCAAGAAGAATTTGTAAAAAATTCTAATGGATTTCTCTTTTTACTCATCTCTCTAAGAATAGACTGAGAATCAAATTTTTCGTATATAAATTTGATATCTCTTATCTTATTTTGATTCAAAAACAATTCTTCTCTCAATTTTGACTCATCTGGATATACATTCCATATTTTCTCTGGAATAAATAATCCTTCGGTATTTTTGATATCAAGTACTTTAATATGGTTCAAAAGATCTATATTTATATCATCGATAATTGGATTAAATCCAATGTATAAGTGCTGTAATTTTTTTAATTCTTCCAATCCCTTTATATTTTGGATTTTATTATTTCGAAGATCTAGAAATTTCAATTTTCGTAGATTCTCTAATCCCTTTACTTTATTTATTTCATTATGACTTAAATCTAGAAATTCTAATTTAGTTAGATTTTCTACTCCTTTAATCTCTAATAATTTATTATTACTAAGATCTAATCTTTTTAAATTGGATAAGCTTTCAAGGCCATTTATTTCAGAAATATGATTATTTCTTAGATTTAAAACTTCTAAGTTGGACAGATTTTCTAAGTTTTCAATTTTTGAGATATAATTATCATATATTATGAAAGATTTCAGGTTTTTAAGATCAGTAATTCCTTCTATTTTTGAGATCTCATTATTGTTCAAATACAAATATTCAAGTTTTTTTAAATGAGATAGATCACCTATTTTTATAATTTTATTTCCTTGTAAGTGTAAAGATCGTAAGTTAGTATTTTTCTCCAAACCTTTGATTTCCGAAATTTGATTATAGTTAAGATAAATCTTTTTTAAATCAGTTAAACCATCTAAATTTTTGATTTCATCTATTTTATTGATGTTCTTAGAATTGAGATTAATGAGTTTTTCAGAATCTGAAGTAAATATAATACTTCCATGGAAATTAACATATTTCTTGATTTTTAAAACACTTTTTAAATAGTCACTTGCAGTTTTTTCTATTGATTTTATTAAGGAACAAGTAAAATCACTCTCTTTTTCATTTTTTAACACCCATGCAATTGGTTTTGCAGCTCTATCTGGATAATAACGAATTAAAATATTAGCGGCTTGTTCACGCATATATTCATTTAAATCCGAAATTAATATATTCTCAATAAAATCAAAAATTCGCTTTTCTTTTGGATGTAATAGCCCTAAAAATTTAATAGCTAAAATTCTTGTTTTTTCTTGATGTTCTAGATCGTTTTCAATTAATGAAATTAATAGATCTAAAGCTCTTTTTTTATTTATTCTTCCATTTTTGAAGTCTTTATATATAATATAAGGTGACAGATCCATATTTGAAAAATTAGAATCGTGAATTTAAGAGATGATTCAATATGAATTTTATTACATCTTTAAATAAATGAATGAATAAATAAAATTTATTGTTATAATTGAAAAAGAAAAAATGTGTATTTCATGCTACAATTCTATTATTTCAGATTCCATTTTATCAGTATCTATAATCACAAAAGTAGCTTTTCCTGTTAAATACCCACATAATTCACCAGGATTCACAACTAAAACACCGTTATCCAGTTTTTTATTTGATAAACTATGAGTATGACCGGTTAAAATAATATCAAAACTCCCAGAATTAGCTAAAGCTTCAATAGTTTTTTGTTTAGGCATATGGGATACAAATATTCGTTTTCCTGCCAGTTCTAAAATCATTTCATTACCATTCTCCGCAAACTCACATATTTGACCTAAATTTTGTGTTAAAAATAGTTTATCTCCATCGTTATTTCCAAAAACACCATAAAATTTCTTTTTTATCGAATCATCTAATTTATCAAACCAACGCTTTACAAATGGAGCGACATAATCTCCACAGTGAATAAGTGCATCTATATTACTCTTATTGATTATTGACACTGCTTTAGTTATATTTTGAATATTATCATGTGTATCACTTAATACTGCTATTCTCATTCTCTCACATTCTCCTAGTAGTTAAAAATTGATCGAATTTAGATATAATTAAATTACATTAATAAATGTTTTATATTATAAATGAACTTTTTGTGAATTATTTATGATTGAAGAATTCTTTAAAAATGAAATTACTGTTGTTAACAATGAATTGAAGAAATACTTTGCTCAATTATTAAAAACGGAAAAAGATTTACTTCTTAGAGATTTTATAACTCAATTAAAAGAATTTATTTTAAATGATAAAGCAAAAAGAATTCATCCTGTATTATTAAATGCTGCTTTTGCCGGTATTGTTAATCCCATGTATTTAGAAGATCAAATTGAACAAATCCATAGAGTATCAATTGCTGTTGAATTATTACACAGCGCACATTTAATTCATGATGATCTATTGGATGACGATAAAATTAGAAGAGATAAACCTACCTTTCATGAACAATTAAAAAACGAATTAGATCAGGTATTAAAAGGAATAAATTTACAAAATAAAAATACTGTCATTGGATTATATGGGCGAGATATGAGTATTCTAGGAGGATCTCAAGGTTATCTTTTAGGTCTAGATATTTTGAAATCTTCAAAATTCCCAGAACATTTAAAATTGCTAGCGATAAATGAATATACTGAAGCAATGGATTACGTTATGAAAGGACAATTAATGGAAGAATACATGAACTATAATAACATCACTATGTCACTTGAGCAGTATTTAAACATTGCAGAATATCAAAAAGCAAGAATATTTGAGAAATCCACCAAAATTGGAGCTATTTTGGGTAAAGGCAACCTTCATTACCAAATTAAACCTTTGAGCGAAGCGATGTTACAAATTGGTCAAGCTCATTCAATTCGAGATGACATTCTTGATTTAGAGGATGATATTAAAGGAAAACAAAAAAAAATTATTTATATCTTAGCTGTGCAAAATACAGATGAAGAACAATCTAAGAGATTAAATGAAATCTATCATAAGGAAAAATTGACAAAAAATGATGTAGAAGAAGTGAAAGATATATTTACGAAAACTAATGCCCTGATGATTGCTGAACATTTAGCGAAAAACCTTTTAGAACAATCTAGAAATCACTTAAGAGATATTTATCCAGATTTGAATAGAAAAGAAAAGGTATTTTTTAATATTTTCTCTGATTATGTTTATTTTAGAGAATATTAGAGTTCTTCTGTTTCCTTTTTATACTACTACATAGGATAAGTGCTTTTGTTTTAGCATTAAATTATTTAGCTTTTTGAAAACCTCTAAAACATTGTAATTTTCTAAAGCTGAAGTCCTATGAAAGTTTGATAAATTTCGTTTTTCTAAAAAATCAGAAATCAAATCATCACTAACGATTTCTGAATCAGAAGTCTTATTTATTAAATCGCTCTTACTGCCTACTAAGATTATAGGAATCTGTGGATGGCTTGCATTCTCTATTATTTTATCATACCAAAAATCTAATTGATTAAATGAATTGTAATTAACAGAATCAAAGACTAATAAAGCTCCATTGGCACCTTCTATAAATTTAGGAATTAATGGAGCAAATCTCTCTTGTCCTCCGAAATCAAAAATAGAATTATTGATATAATATTCTTTCTTTACATTCAATTCTTTCTCCATATTTATTTCTAAATTAATTGAATGAAAATTTATTCCAATTGTCGGAGATGTATCAAAATTGAATGAATTAAAACAATATCTGTTAAATAAACATGTCTTACCTACGCTACTTGCACCACAAATCACTATTTTAAAGCTGTATAATATATCTTTTCGATCATAATTCATATTTCTAATATCTCTCTAATTCTTAATTTATTCAACAGATTTAATTGAGAGAATTAAGTCAAATTTAAAAAATTTGCTTGAACACTATAAATTCTTTAATTTTATTAAGAATTTTAAAACTGGAAAATGTTATTATTCTCTTACATATAAGAATTCATTTAAAATCCAACTGCTTGCCCATCTTTACGCCAATCTGATGCACCAATATAACCATCTTCAAGATTATATATTATTTGAGCCCCACCAAAGTTATAAAAAAACTCTTTTGAGATTTGATGCCCTAGATTAGATAATTCTTCATATACATTCTTTTTGAAACCAGATTCAAAAATTACTTTAAGATTGTCCAATACTCTCCACCTAGGTGCATCTATAGCAGTTTGTGGATTTTGAGCATATTCAAATATCCTAACCATCATTTGAACGTGTCCTTGTGGTTGCATCGAACCACCCATTACTCCGAATGACATTAAAGGTTCTCTATTTTTAGTTACAAATGCAGGAATTATTGTATGATAAGGTCTCTTATTTGGTCCAATTTGATTTGGATGCCCTTCGATTAGATTAAATCCATTAGCTCGATTTTGAAGTGATATACCAGTTTCAGGTACAACTATTCCAGATCCAAATCCCATATAATTTGATTGTATATATGAAACCATTATTCCATCAGCATCTGCAGTACTTAAATAGACAGTATCTCCATAATCCGGGATCCCTGCATTAAATTGGTTAGCATTATTAATGTCAATCAAGTCTGCTCTTTTACTTAAATAGTTTGATTCAAGCAGTGAAGAAGGGTCAAATTCTAGTGTTGATTTATCAGATATATATCGATATGCATCAGCAAAGGCTAATTTCATTGCTTCAATTTGTAAATGTAAGCAATCTGGAGAATCGATTTCATAATTACTTAGATTAAAATTCTTTAAAATTCCTAAAGTAATTAAAGCTGATAATCCTTGTCCATTAGGAGGGATTTCATGTAAGGATACATCATTAAATTCTATTTTAAGTGTATTTTCCCACGTTGCTTTATGATTTTCTAGATCATCAAGAGTAATTAATCCTCCTGTTTTCTTAGCATATTCAACGATCTTTTTAGCTAATATCCCACTATAAAATGCTTCACCCTCACTTTCTGCTATTGTCCTTAAAGTTTTTCCAAGAGTTGGAAGTTTAAGAATTTCCCCAGGTTTGGGTGACTCACCATTTTGCATGAAAGTTGTATGAAATTCAGTGAATTTTCGTCGTTTAAACCTTTTTGAGAGGAAAGGCCAAATTTCAGCTGTAATAGGTGAAACCAAATATCCATTTTCAGCATATTTAATAGCAGGTTCAAATAATTCATTAAAATCTAATTGTCCATATTTTCTAGATAGCTCAACCCAAGCTGAAACTGCCCCAGGAATTGTTACTGAATCCCATCCACTAATTGGAATTGATTTATATTGAGAAAAATGTTCTGTTGTCCATGCTGAGGGCGATCTACCAGATGCATTTAGACCAATGACGTTTTTTCCATCCCATAAAACCGCAAATGCATCACTCCCAATTCCATTAGAAGTTGGTTCTACAATAGTTAATGCAATTGCTGAAGCAATAGCAGCATCTACAGCATTTCCACCTTTTAAAAGCATTTGAAGGCCTGCTTGAGAAGCTAACGGTTGAGATGTAGCCACAATATTACTAGCTAAAATCGGCATACGCTTTGAAGGGTATTTAAATTCCCAATTGAACATGCTATTCAACGTTTTTCTTCATATCTAATTATTAAATCCTTGTAAAATATAATAATAACATCTAAAAATCTATTTTGATTTTATTAAAACAGTCAATGTTAACAAAAATTCCTCCTTCTGAGATTGTTATTAGACCACCCGTAGAGGCTTATTCTGTCTTAATACCTGTAACGGGAGGTTGTTCATGGAATAAATGTCGTTTTTGCGGAACTTATAAAGGAGTTTATGATATTATTCAAGATTATGCTATTCGTTCCTTGGAAGATGTAAAAAAAGATATTGATAAATATGCTCAATCGAATTATCACGGATTTCCTGTTTTTCTCGCAGGTGGAAATCCAACTTCTGCACCAACTGAATACTTAGCTGAAATCATTAAATATGTAAGAGTTAAGTTGCGAAATGTTCCTCGAGTAAGTTGTTATGCTAAAGCATTAGATATTTTAAGAAAATCTGATGAAGAATTAAAAACATTAGCCCGCGCAGGACTAAATATTGTATATATGGGATTAGAGAGTGGTTCAAATATAATATTGAGAACTATGAAAAAAGGAACTAATGCAGAATCCATGATTAAAGCAGGAAAGAAACTCTTGAATGCTGGAATCCAATTATCATTATACATTATCTTAGGTTTAGGGAGTCATAGATATTCTGAGGAACATGTGAAAGAAACAGCAAGAGTACTAACTGAAATAAATCCAACTATATTTAGATTCCGAACATTAAATATTTTGCCTGGTACTCCTCTTTGGGATGAATGGAAATCAGGGGAATTTGAATTATTGAGTCCTTTAGAAAATATAAAAGAAGAACGAGATATAATAGCAAATTTGGGTAAAAATGTCACTTCGCAAGTTTTTAACGATCATGTATCTAATTACTGTACGATAGAGTCGTCAAACATAAAAGAGGATCGAGATATGTTTATAAAAACTTTAGATTCTCTTATTAATGATCCAAGAATTCAAAAGTTGCCAAGAAAAAACCTTACTAGAATGTGAACTCTCGACTTCTTCAAGTCTCAAGGATTTGATCAATCTTCTCAATGAAAATTTTGTATTTAGAGATTGTTTCTAGCAAGAATTCACAAATTTTGAATATTCTCCTATATCCATTTAATTCCCCTAAATTATTTCGTTTGTTTTCTAATTCTATTCTTAGTTTCAATAATTTTTCATCCCATCTTACCATCCTATGGATAACTGCTCTAGAAAACTTTAGAAGGAGTTTTCCTGCTGATTCAGCACCATAAGTAATTTTACCTTTCGGTGAAATTTCTGATTTTTCTATTAATCCATCTTCTAAGAGCAAATTTACATCCTCTGAAATCTTCCCAGCCGACAAACCAGTAATCCTTTGCAGTCTCGTCTGAGTTAGATATTTTCTTGTAATAAAATACCCAAGAATCCTAACGAACATAGGATCTCGACTAAAAAACATGGGGGAATTAATTAATTGATTTAACATATCATCCTCAATTAGATAGATTTCAGGTTGAAAAGCAATTCTCTTCACTTCCCTTTCTCTTTTAATCAATTTGAATGATTCTACAGATATCCCATTTAAAGATTCATCAGTTGATGTTAATAATGGGAACAAAAATTTATAAATCTCAAAAGCTTCAAGCAGTTCATCAATTCTATTAAAAAGATGTTGTGCACCTTTTTTAGATTGTTCAATATATTTTTTAAGCTCATTCTTTTTACTTTTTAAATAGATATCTAAAGGACTAAAACTACTTAATGCAATTTCTATCCCTTTAGTTGTAAGATCTTCAAGTTCACCCGTAAATGAATAAGTAAATGTATGACTCTTTGGAATACGCTTTTTTTGAAAAACCCCTGTTCCCGTCATAACTGATAAAAATGTAGATATCGAACCCATCGAGAATCCTGTTAACTCTTTTAATTCCTTTTGAGTTAATTTTCCATGAATTAATAAATAAGAAGAGATAGTTGATATCTTGGGATTAACTCGCTTGGTTCTAGCTATGTCCAAGAGAAAATCTACAATTTTATCTTCATAACTTCTTAATTTATTATCAAAAAGGTGACTTTCATCTTTAACATCTTCTTCAACAGTCATTTCTTAAGTATATATAGGATAGACAGTTATTTAAATGTTTCATGAAATTTGAAATTTAAAAATTTGCATTCCTTAATATTTTAAATTGTACTTCAGATGTAGTTCAACATTTCAAACTATATATAGGTAGATTTCTTTGTAAGACATAATTTCTTAATCTTATATTTTAATTAAACCCACTAAAGTGGGAGAAAATTAAGATTAATCAAATAGAATTAAAATAAAATTAAAATCATTAAGAAAAGAAAATGTCAAGAATAGAAGAAGCCATATCATATTTTAAAGGCAATTTTAATTGTACTCAAGCAGTATTAAACACTTACAGTAACATATATGGACAAGATAGTGATAAAGCATTAAAAATAGCTACAGGATTTGGTGGTGGAATGGGCGGTCTTGGTCGAACATGTGGTGCTGTAACTGGGGCTTATATGGTTATTGGTTTAAAATATGGCATGGGAGTTAATGAGGATGTTGAAGCGAAAGGAAAAACTGCCCAAATCATAAGAGATTTTACTCAAAAGTTTGAAGAAATTAATAAATCTGTTTTATGCAAAGAATTACTTGACTGTGATATAAACATTTTAGAAAATAAAGGATATTTCAATCAAAATGAACTACTTGAAAATAGATGTTTAAAGTTTGTTAAAGATGCTATAGAAATTTTAGAAGTACTCTTATGATGAGAAAATTCAAATGATGATCTTCTGGTATAGTTTACTGGTATTTCTTGTTAGTTCAAATGCATTTTGGTTAAAAATTTCCGAAGAACTAATTAAAAAAAAAGAAAAAAAATATTATGTTTCAATAAATCAGAGGAATTATTTTTTTTGTTCGCTTCATATAATTCCTATAATCATCTCCGAATGTCCCTATTAACGTTTGTTCCTCTATTTTTATTCTCATCTTCAGAAAATAGCTATCCAATATCACAATACCGGTTAGTAATATTAAAGATCTAAAGGCTAAGTATGGAGCCACCATTATAAAAATCCCCCCAAAGTACATTGGATGGCGTACTATTTTATATAATCCTTTTGTTACTAATTTGTGATCTTCTCCTGTATGGACTACTGGAGTTCCATATCTTCCGAGTTGAACTCTGCTTATTATCATAATAATCCCTCCAATAATTAGAAAAGCAATACCAATGTATGCAATAATTGGATCTCTCCAAAGACGAATAAATGGAACTATAATGGTTTTATACTCGATATAAGAAAGGATTAATAGAAATGGCTGCAATAAACCCATTATTGATATTGCTTTTTCTACAGGTGTAATTTTAACCTTTTCTGGAATAGGTCTTATCATAATATCTATACCTCCTACTATGTAATATATGATAAGTGCCATTAGGGTAATAGAGTTTGAGAAGATTTCTGGAAGAATCAACCAGAACATCAAATTGAAATAAACTCCCATTATGAGAACAACTGCGATAAGTTTCCTTATTAAAATTGTTATACTAAAACGTTTAGGTTTCACGATCTCAATCACCATTTTATAATGTGAGTCGACTCGACTCGAATTCAAAATTCATATTTTAAATATATTTTAAATTATTTAAAGTTATCGATTCGATTCGGCTCGAAAAACTTAAATAAGAGTTTACTTATTATTTAGTTAAAAACTCTAAAACCATTTCTGATTATGAAGAAGGGGGCTGCTAAAGAAAAAATCATGGAAGTAGCAACAAAAATGTTTAAAAAAGAAGGATACAGCAATACGTATGTTAACAAGATTGCTTCTGAAGCAGGTGTGAGTATAGGAACATTATATTATCATTTTCCTCAAGGAAAATTGTCTATTTTTAGGGAAATGGGGACAACATCTACTTCTGATTATTCAGAAAACTTAAGAAAATATGGATTTTCAATTGAAAATAATTATAATAGTATTTATAAAGCATTATATGATTTAATTCTCGCACTAATCAAAATTCATGAAGAAGAACGAGACTTCACATTAGCACTAGAGGCTGAATTCCTTTCTAAACTTGAAGAGTTTTTAAAAATAAAAGAAAAATTAGCACCTTATACAGAAATAAAAACTCAAACTGAACTTTTCTTAAGACCATTTAGGGAATTATTAATAAAATTCCCTGATGAAGCCTTGGTTCTTGATGGGAAAGAAAATCAAGTGTTTAAAGTTACAGATATTTTAATTCACCGTCATACATTCGTTAATGATACTTTTGGAACCGAAGAAGATTTTGTAAAGATGATGATTAAAATTGTTTTGGCTCTATTAAAACCAGACAATTAAAAACCAAAAGTGTTGGAAGTCCGTGACATCTTAGATTCCTAATCCTCTTATTATTTTAATCATCATATTCATGAATTTTTCATCAGAGCCATAGAGATTTCTAAATATTATATGCTGACGTACAATAGTTTTCCATAGTGCTAGTATATCCAATATTTTCTCAGTTTCTAAAGAATGGCCACAAATATATTCTACAACCATTTTAAACAAATTAACATCAATATCAGTTACAAATTTTCTGGCTTTCATTAAAAATCTATCTGGATTTTTTAAAGTTTCAAGCTGAAGTGCAATGAGGAATTTCCTTCGTTTGCGCCCAATGTCCAATGAATAATAAAAGAAACTTCTTAGAGCTTCATCATCGAATTTAGTGTATTTTTCTTCGAATTGATCTTTAAAACTCTTCAATATTTCTAATAAAACGTCCTCTTTCCCATCAGGGAAGTCCTTATATAATGTACCTATAGGAATCTTTGTACGTTTATGCAATAAATTCATTGAAAGATTATCATAATCCTCATTTTCAATTATTTTTTGTGAGATTTTTACAACTTGGGCGATCCTTTCTTCCTTATCCCTTGCATAACGTTTTCTATAAGACGACATGATTGTGTAAAATATTCACTTTTATTTAAATATTGATCACCAAAACATTTAAATATTCTGTCTATATATATTTATTGAAAGTGAGAACATCTCACTTTAACAATAATGTAAATCTAAAGGTTTTAAAAAATGTTAGAACAGATTGAATTGAATAATTTATATTTAAAAAGAAAATTGAATCAACGAGAACGGACACATTCAAAAGTACCAAATTCAAACATTTCAATGATAGCAACCATTCTTGGATATGTTTCCTCTGATGAATTAAAAAAAGTGATAAAGAAAATGCAAAAACGCCATCCTATTCTTAATGCACACTTAGTGCATAAAGAGAAAGAACTCTATCTTGAAGCAGATGGTCTATTAGAAATCCCCCTAGAAGTAATCAACCGTACTTCTGATGACCAATGGAGGGATAAGATAATTCAACAACATAAAATACCGTTTGAAATGGAACAGGGACCTTTAATTAGGTTCATATTATTACAATCCCCTAACCTTTCAGATCTAATTATCTTCTGTCAACACACCATTTGTGATGGTATGTCCTTGGCATATTTAGCAAGAGATATAATGACATATTTAGTAGATCCAAGTAAAGATGTTGAATTACTACCTCTCGCTCCACTTGTTAACGAAGAAAATATTCCTTCCGATATTAAACCCAGCCTGGTGATACGAGTCTTTGGCAAAACAATTAATAAAAAATGGGAAAAAAATGAATTGTTCTTTAACTATGATGATTTCTATGCTCTACACAATAGTTTCTGGGAAAAATATACTTATAAAGCACATTTATACGAACTTTCTAAAGAAGATACCTTAGCAATGCTTATGGCTTGTCGCAAAAATGGGGTGACCGTGAATACAGCATTGATGATTGCTTTTATCATAGCTCAAAATCAATTGAATCCTGACTCTCCAAAATATTTACAGAATATTTCATTTGCAGTAAATCTAAGAAATCTTCTTAATAATCCTGCTGGTGAACAATTTGGCTTTTTTGCTGGAGGAATGCAACTGAAATTTAAATACTCTAATCACAACAATTTCTGGAATGTGGCAAAAAGGATGCAGCGTGAGGTAACACCTGATAAAGTAAAAAAACAAACATTAATAGGTACTCTAAATGCCTTTACTCTAAATTCCACTTTATATGAAGCTCAAATATTCGCTGCTTTTGGATCCTTAATACCTTCATCTTCAAATAGTTATAATAAAATTCGAGCATTTCTCTCTGATAAAAAAAATATAGTAAATAAAATGGTAAAGAAAAAGCTGTCGAAAGGATTTGCAATGGCCCAAATAATGACAAATCTTGGCAAAATGGACTTCCCCGAAAAATTTGGAGACCTTAACTTGAAAAATCTGATTTTGATGCCTTCTTGTTCTCCTTACACCGAGTTAATTTTAGGTGTAATTACACATGGAGAAACTATGAGTATAACTCTGAATCACATGGAAGAATCAATATCTTCAGAAAAAATCCTGAAAATCAGGGACAAGGCTCATCAAATCTTAATGGAAGCAATAAAAGAATAACTAATCAAAACTCAAATTTTTTTATTTCTTTTTTATATTTTTTGAAATATAAAATTTAATTAATGCTATTCTATTTAAAGTGGTACTCCACTTTATAAGAAATATGAAGATTCAAATACTTCTTTCTCCTAATCTGTAACTCTAAATTCTTCCATTATTTCAATATTAATCTCTATGGCTTTTAAAAATAATGGAACTAAATAACTTAACTTATCATACCCTCTCAGATTTTTGAGATTTTTCCCCTCATTATCCAAAAATTCCTTAACCTCTTCTAAGGGTTTTTTGTTTTGGGTCATCTCATCTATAATCTTATTGAAATAGTTCTTATTAGCTCTTTCAATTGAATTCATACTATAGGTGTATTCTCCAGTACTTGAAACTGATGTTTTCTCAATTAAACCCCATTTTCTTAAAGTTTTCAAGACTTGAGATATCTTTCCAGTAGATAATTGAGTGAGCTTTTGTAGCTCTCTTTGTGTTAAATCTTTACGCGTATAAAACAAAGCTCTAATTTGATTTAAAAAAGGATCTTTTGTATAAAGAAGTGGAGAAGTTGATAAGAATTCAACCATATGTTTTTCGATTTTCAATATATTATCACTAAATAATACTCTTTCGTTCATTTCATTTTATTACTCCTAATATTTTATACTTCTTTTCTATGATGGATTTATGCCACTGAAAATATTTAAGTAGAGCATTTGTTCTTTCATGTAATAGTTCAAATCCTTTCTCATCTCTAAGCTGCTCTAGTTGTTCCGATTTTTCTTTGAAAAAGTTAGTTGCTTCTGTTAGTATTTCAAGTTTCATGAAGCCTGCTTGTGATTCTATACTCCCCTGTCCTCCCAGAAATAAATATTTATAAGTTCTGGCCTTGGGGATTAACTCTTTACGGACAATATTTAAACTAATCATCTGATTTAAGTTCGAAGATATAGTTCCAATGGAAAATCCGGTTAATTCGACTAGCTGAGCTTGAGTTAACTCACCATGTAGGAGTAGATATCCTAAAATTTCAGTAAGTTTTGGAGATAAGGGACTAATTGTTTTTACCAAACCGACCATGAATTTGATAAGCTTTTTCTCAAGATCTTGAAGAATTCCTTCAAATTTATAATCTTCATCAGTTTCTGACATTCTTAAATAATAATATATAAATTCAATTTTAAAAATTTTTCGTAGATTTCAAATTGTATGAAGAACCTTTATATAGGTAGTTTTACTATCAATATTTGTGTTTTTATATATTTTAAAAATTATGAAAAATAAAAAGATAAAAAATGAATGCAATCGAAGTAAAAAATCTAAAGAAATATTATAATAAGGGAAAAGTGAAGGCTGTTGATGGTATTTCCTTTGAAGTTCCAGAAGGATCTCGATTTGGATTTCTTGGGCCAAATGGAGCAGGAAAAACTACAACAATTCGGTGTTTACTTGGATTTTTAAATATCGATGCTGGTGATATAACAATTCTTGGGCAGAAAATTAATCCTAGAAAAGATGTAGAAATACGCAATCGAATTGGATATTTGCCTGGAGAGCTCGGAATCTATAAAGAAATGACTACTACTCAATTAATTAAATATTTTGCGAAGCTTTACGAGATAGAAATTGATTGGAGATTTGTTGAAGAGGTTGCTGACCGTCTTAAAATTGAAATGGACCGAAAGATGGGAGTATTAAGCAAAGGTAATAAACAAAAAACAGGAGTATTAGTAGCATTAATGGGTAAATTTGATTTATTAATCATGGATGAGCCCACTTCTGGACTTGATCCCTTAAATCAGAGTGAGTTCTATCGAATTGTGTCAGAACGTCAGAAAGAATCGAATTGTACTGTATTTGTATGTTCCCATGTACTTCCAGAAGTAGAAAAATTCTGCGATAGAGTAGCAATCATTAAAAAAGGAAAAATTGCTGAAATTTCGAATGTTAGGGAACTTAAAGCCAAAAATCTGAAAAATATTGAATTAGTCTTTGAAACAACGAAAGGATTAGAATTATTTACATATTATTTATCAGCTGAAGTTCCAGAAGCTATTGTGAAACAATCCTACCATGTTGAACTTCAATTTTTAGTACCCCCTGAGCAAACTCGAAAAGTTTTACATGAAATTAGTGAAAAAGATTGGGATGGGGCACCTATAAGAGATATATCTGTTACGCATTCCACTTTAGAGAACATATTTATGCAATATTACAAAAATGATGCAACAGAAGGGGGTGAGACAGTATAAAGTCAATTAAAATAATGTTAAAGGAAATTACGACAAGTAAAAAGGGTATTATTCTCTATACGGCATTAATGGGACTATTTTACATGTGGTTTGTATCTATATTTGATCCTGTTTTTTTTGAGGATTTTGAATCTTTACTAGAATCATATCCTGAGGCAATAAGGCAGATGATAGGTGAATTTTATTCCCTTAGCACTATTGGAGGTCTAATGAACATTTATCTATTTTCGATGTCTTTGTTCTTTTTTGGAGTCTATTTTATTTTAAAAGCTTCTCAAGACATTCCAAGAGAAATTGATAATAAAACAATTGATCTAATTCTATCTAAACCTATTAAAAGATGGGAATTTTCTTTAGGCAAATATTTATATCATCTTACAGGTGCCACCATTGTACTGTTAGGTGTAATGTTGGCTGTAATCTTAGGAATTTTAATTATGCCAAATATTGCTCCCAATGAGGTTCCATGGGCAGAATTTATAACAGCTTTCTTAATAATGATCTTATTAAATTTATGTTTTGTTACCACTGGCTTTTTCTTTTCGACATTCATGGATACTAAGAAATCTCTTGTTTTAAGTTTTGGAGTTATAATCTTTTTTTATGCAGTTGGTCAATTTTGGGGAAGCTTTGGAGAGAATTTGGAAGGTATTAAATATATTAGTATTTTTTACTATTCTGATATGTCAGATCTACTTGTTAATGGTAACTGGACAGCATTACCTATAAAAATCGTGTTTCTCTCAAGTTATACAATCATATTAGCTGCTGCTTCTGTAATAATATTCAACAAAAGGGATATTCCCATCTAAATACAATTTTTTTTAAAATTTTTTTGAAATTCTATGCTCATTAATGGTTTAGAATCACTAATTAAATAGTCAATACCAAAAATTTATAAGTTTGTCATAATACGAATATTTTTAATATTATAATTTATATTTTTACTTTATAATAAGAATATAGCAATATCTCCAACGAGGTTAACCAAGATGTCGAATTATTATCGTGAAAAAATACATTCAAAAGAACTCATTGCCACATTTGATGATGTACTCATTCTTCCAGGATTCACGAATTTCTCACCTTCTGACGTTGACATATCCTCAAATTTAGGAAAATATCACTTTAAACTTCCCATTTTATCCTCAGCTATGGATACTGTGACTGAGGAAAATATGGCAATTAAAATGGCTTTACAGGGAGGTCTTGGAGTTTTACATCGTAATTGTTCTTATGAAAGACAATTAGAAATGGTAAGAATAGTTAAGCGAGCAAGATCTTTTGTAATTGATGATGTTGCGACAATTAATCCTAATGCAAAAGTCTCGAAAGCAAAATTCATGATGGAAAACTACAATATTAGTGGTATAGTTGTAGTCAATGAAGCTAAAAAAGTATGTGGTATTTTTACTAAGCGCGATATTCCTTTCTTTGAACAGGAGATACAGAATGGTAAAATCAAAGATTATATGACGAAAGATGTAATATCTATAAAACCTGGAGCTTCAAGAGAAGATGCCCTCAGAATTTTATATGATTCGCGTAAAGAGAAATTACCAGTTATAGATGAAGATGGGCTTTTAAAAGGCTTAATAACAAAGAAAGACTTAGCCCCAGAATTTCCATTTGCTTCTAAAGATGATGAGGGACATTTAATGTGTGCATTAGCGTTATCTCCCAAATTTCCAGAATCATCTCAAGCTCAAAATTCTTTGAAAGAAATTGATAAGTATGTAGATATTTTCTTTATTGATGTAGCTGATTTCTATAAAAAGGATGATATTAACGGCACTATAAAATTAATGAAACTTTTGGAATCTGATTTTGTTTTAGGGAATATTGGCACATATCAAGCTGCAGAATATTTAATATCCAAATGTGATTTTATAGAGGAAAGGTTTATTGGATTAAAGGTTGGAATGGGATCTGGTTCAATTTGTACAACTTCAATACAAACAGGTGTTGGTGCTCCAACTCTATTTGCTACCGCACAAATTGCTGATGCTATACAAGACTACAATCCAAAATTATCTTTAATAGCAGATGGAGGGTTTACTAAACCTGGAGATTTACCTAAAGCTTTTGCCGCAGGCGCAGATTTGATTATGTCTGGACATTTCTTAGCAGGTACAGATGAATCTCCTGGATTTATTGACACTATTGCAGGAAGGAAAGTAAAAGTGTATCGTGGTATGGGAAGTAAAGATGCCAGAGTTTCAGGTTATATAGCAGATCGTTATATAGAAGGTTCGAAAATGCTCACAGAAGGAGTTAGTGATTATGTGCCATATGTCGGAGATGTAACAGGTGTTTTAGCCACCCTGAAAGAAGGATTAACAAATGGGATGATTTATGCTGGTGCAGCTTCAATAAAAGATATGAAAAAAGCATCACTTGGAATAGTATCTGTTGTAGGTCAACGTGAAACATCTCCACATGACTTAATTGGAAAGTTTTAAATTCATATTACTAAATATTTAAGAAAGAAAAAAAAATTTTGATTTAGAATAATTTATGGACTTACAATAATTTGTTTTTTATCAAAATCTTCTGGATCTCCACCTTCTTCTATAAAATCCACATAGTTCTTTAGCCCTTTTAGAACCAAAGCTGCTGCTTTTTCATAGCCTTTTCTAAGCTTTTTGTTTTCAAATTCTGTCCATAGTGTTACTTCAGTAAGATCTCCCTTTGGTTCTACTATATAACCAATTGAATCCATATCACTATTCTCCATATGCCAAGTTACATGTTCATTTTCAATACTTTCAGAATCAACAATTAAAATGTCTCCTATGTCTGATTTTAATAGAAATTTCCCACCCTCTTCTTGTTCTATTACATCACTTAGTGCAGGATTCCACCTTGAAGCGATATTCCCATCTGAAACTATTCCAAATAGCATAGAAGGGCTTGCATTTATTTCAATTTTTTTCTCGATTTTCATATAAATTTTACCTCCAATTGATTTCGGTAAAAATTATGACACCATTGTTTTTATACATTTGTGTCGAGGATATAAAAATTATAAAATTGATGAATTAACTCTTATTAAAGCTCTATTAATTAAGTTTTAACCATAGTAAACTTTTCTTTGTTACTATCATTTTTATTATTTATAGAAATTATTCTAAACTGATTTTTTATGAAAAAAATTAAGAGAGCAATTGTTAGTGTTTTTGAAAAAACAGGGATTATAGAATTTGTTAAAATTTTAATAGATGAATTTAATGTTGAGATTTTATCAACTGGAGGTACTGGGACCCTCTTAGAAAAAAATGGAATTAAATTTACTAAAATCTCTGATTTTACTGAATCGCCAGAAATGTTTAATGGTAGAGTTAAAACTTTGCATCCAAGAATCGAAGGTGGAATTTTATATCGCAGAGATTTACAAAAAGATATTGATGATGCAAATAAATATAATATTAAACCAATTGATATGGTTGTTTGCAATCTTTATCAATTCAAAGAAGCTATTGAAAAACCAGGACTTGTTCTCGATGAAGCTTTGGAATTGATTGATATTGGGGGTCCAACGATGATCCGTGCCGCTGCAAAAAATTTTCCAGATGTAATAGTCATTCCAAATCCTGATTATTATGAAGAAATTATCGATGAACTAAGAAAAAATAAAGGCGCTATAACTGAAAAAACTCGAATTATGCTCGCTCAAGAAGTTTTTTCTATTATGGCAGATTATAATGCTGCAATTGCAAATTATTTACAAAAACTTTACAATCC
This sequence comes from Promethearchaeota archaeon, assembly GCA_048939015.1. GTDB lineage: Archaea > Asgardarchaeota > Lokiarchaeia > Sigyniarchaeales > SOKP01 > Loki-b32. The sequence goes on along the minus strand of JBHLPW010000017.1, from coordinate 2,616 downwards.
AGAAGCATTGCTAACCAATACAAAAATAAAAGTATATGAGAAGATACAAGATTGCAGATATGGGGAAAATTGGGACCAGAAAGCAGCGTATTATAAGGATTCTTCAGCAAAAATCGGTCTTCATAATTTAAAGCAACTTAGTGGAAAAGAAATTTCTTTTAATAATTATCTAGATATCGATTCTTGTATGCAAATTCTCTTAGATTTTGGTAGTGAACACTTTACTACCGCGATATTAAAGCATACAAGCCCAAATGGTGTAGCAATTGATAAAAATGATCAATTTATATCTGTTAAAAAGGCATTTAGCACAGATCCTTTATCTGCTTTCGGTGGAATTTGGGGAGTTAACAAAGAACTAACAAAAGAGGTAGCAGATTTTATTGTTAATAAAGAAAAGATATTTGTGGATGTGTTATTAGCACCATCCTTTAATTCTGAGGCATTGACGATATTAAAACAAAAGAAGAATATGATTATCCTCGAATATGGAGATTTTCTTGAAAAAAGGAATGAGATATATAAAAATCTTGAAATCAGAAGTGTATTGGGAGGTGTCTTAGTCCAAGAATATGACAGTAAATCTGTTATTAAAGAATGGAACGTTGTAAGTAAGAAAAAAGTTAGCAATGCTGAAAAAGATGCCCTGATATTTGCTTACAAAGTTTCTAAATGGGCTAAGTCGAATTCTGCTTGTTTTGCCCAATATTATAATGATGGGATTTATACTATAGGAATCGGGGCTGGACAACAGAGTAGAGTTCATGTTGTCAAATTAGCTATTCAAAAAGCAATAGAATTCGGTCATGAAGCGGAATTGAAAAATTCTGTAATGGGAACTGATTCTTTCTTTCCCTTTCCTGACGGATTAGAAGTTGCTGTTAAAGCTGGGGCTAAAGCAATTATTAATCCAGGCGGTTCCATAAGAGACGATATTGTAATTAAATCTGCAGATGATTTAAAATGTGCCTTAGTATTTTGTGGTAAGCGAGTATTTCGACATTAAAAATACAGATTTATAAGCAACCAATACTTAGAATCTGATTTGTATTTTTATTCTTTTCTCATTTTAAAACAAATAGTTTTTTTTTATAACAAATTTATATACTAAAAAAAACTTACTAAATATACTCAAGATTTTAAATTTAACATGTAAATTTAATAATTTAAATGAGGAGAGTATATCTAATCATCACTTTATAAGACGGAGTTCTTTTCTAAATGGATTTTTTTCAGAAGAATTTAAAAGAAACTGTTGAAGCGATTAACAAATTAATAGATAATAACATAACAATCGTAAATACTAAGCGAATAAGGAGATGTAATAACATAAAATCTTCTAATCGCTCTAAAATTAATTTTATTTGGAGAGCTCTTAGGTATCTTGAAGATGAAGGAATTTTAACGCTGAATGGTATTACTAATCCAAAAACTTATAAAATTATTCCAAGTGAGAAAATTGATATAGATAAATTTCTTTCTCAAAATAGTAAAGATGAATAAAATTAGCTTATATTAAACCTAATTCATCAAGAAGTTCATTTAATTTGTTCTTTGACTCTTGATCATTTTGATTATTTATCAATCTTTTTTGATAAAATATTATATTTGGATATTTTAATTCAAGTTTATTGTAAATCTTTATCCAAGAATTAAAGTTATTCAATAGTTCATAAACTTCTGGATCTTCCTCCAATACTTTAACTTCATCTTTTTTTTCTTCTAAAAAATGTTCCTTATATCGTTTTAAACTAATACCTTGGTCTTTTAATAGCTTCTTATTAGTTCTACGAATAAATGAGTCTAAGCCACTTCTCCAATTAATGTATTTCTCATTTATTTTATCAATGGTTTCTTGTATAACTTTTATCTCCTGGGGATAAATTGTTTCTTCTTTCTTAACAAGTATTTTTTTAATTTTTTGAAATTCTGTCTCAAATATCAATATATAATTATTAACCATTTTTCCAAATTCAAATAGAACAGTATTGTAATCTTTCGCAAACAAAACCTCATCACTAGAGAACGTTAGAGTCTCTTCATTAAATTTTCCTTTCAATTTCCTACTCTTAACTAAATCATCAAAAATTTCTCTTATTAAATCAATTTCTGAGTTGTTTAAGTCTTTCCCATAGAATAAGTCATGAAAAGAAAAAAGAAAACTATTTTCTAAAATCAGATTACGAATCCCGCGTTCAGTATAAAAAAGTACTTCTCCCTCACTTTCGTAAAAAATACCCTTTAATTTTTCGTCTAATAATAAGTCATTAATTAAATCCTTAATCAGACTCGAAGTAATATCATAAGTTCCTAAAGATATAAAATCTTCAGACTTGGATTTATCAATTAGCATTAATCTAATATCGTTTTTAGCCTCTTCAATTTTCTGTGGATCAAAAATCAAAATATCAATTTTTTTAAAATAAGAAATCCCCAAATCATCAATAAATTTTAAAAAATCGTTTATTTCCATTCCTGTTTTCTCAAGATATTCGTCAATTCTAATTTTTTCTTGTAGTTTTATCTCTTCTGCGATAAAACGTAAATTCTCATCAATTTTAGATAAGATATGACTCTTATCAATATTCAACTCCTTGGAAATTATATTTATTTGTT
>JBHLPW010000076.1:0-20654 GCA_048939015.1 Promethearchaeota archaeon | reverse complement strand
CATGATCAGCAGTTATTATTATTAGACAATCTTTTTTAAATTGTAAATTAATAAATTCTAAGAAGTTTATTAAATGTTCATCAATAAAATTTATTTCACTATCATATAATATCTTCAAGTTTTCTATGTGTTCTTCAGTTATTTTATAATCTTGGGGATGCAAACGTAATTTATATATTAAAAAATCTCTTTCCGAAATAGAAAAATCATTATCTCGAAAACGAGAAACATTTTTTGTAGGAGGATTATAAGGACTATGAACATCCATAAAATGAGCCCAAAAAAAGAAAGGTTTCTTGAAGTTCTTCAGAAGAGAAATTGATTTAGATACAATATAAGGAGCATTATATGCAATGGGAGTAAAGGGTAATAATATTTCAGTTAAAAGAGGAATTTTATTCCTTAACCAGCCTTTTAATTTATTAAATCCTTTTAGCCTATACATCAATTTTGTAGTGAGATCTTTATAATCCAATATTTTTTTTATATAAAAACTTAATAATTGTCTAATTCCTAACCTTTTAGGAACATTTGGTTCTGTTTTATACCTCTCTCCATCTAAAAAGATGTCATATCCACGATCATAATTAAAAAAGCGCCCTAAATTGGGATTACTATGAATACAATAATTTTCAATACCATTTTCTTTTAATATTTGAGTTAGGGTGATTTTTTGTTGAGGTAAAGGACTATAGCCTCCAACTAGAAAGGGTAATATTGAAGTAAATAACGCTGAAAATGCAGTAGGTGTTTCAGGACCATTGGTTACTGCATTTAAAAAAGTAGTACCGTTTTTAATGAATTTTTCTAAATTAGGTGCAGTGTCTCTATGATATCCATAGGATTTCAAATGATCAGCCCGTAGGGCATCAATAGTTATCAGAATTACTGCTTTATTTCTTTTTTCTTTACTCATCACAATTTATAATAAAAATTAATTAATTAAAATATTCAAATCAAATAGAAAGGATAGATTTATTATTAGATATAAGGTGATAAATATAATTCTACTCTTTAATGAGCTTCAATTCCTAATTGTTCAGGATGTTCTTGAAAGTATTTAACACCTTCTTTTATGATATCAACTACTGATCTTATTGGTTTCCATCCAGTATCCTTGAAAATCTTTTCATTTTTTCCAATTAGCAAAGGAACTTCACTAGGCCTCATTCTTTTGGGATCAACAAAAACAGGAACATTTATATTAAAAACTTTTTGTGCTAATTTTAAATATTCCGCAATTGTTATCCCCATCCCTGAGCATACATTATAAGGTTCACCATATTTACTCGTTTCACTGAGAATAACATAAGCATTTATAGTATCTTTAACATGAGTGAAGTCCCGAATAGCATTGGGATTTCCGACTATTATGTTATCTCTTAAATTATTTAAAATCTCGACTATTTGTCGATGTATTACACTTGTAACAAATTGAATACCTCTTCGAGGACCTTCATGATTAAAACCTCTTGAAATTATACTTGGTACGCCATAGGATTTGTGATATAACCAAGCTATCTGTTCTGTAGCACATTTGGTTATACCGTAAATACTTCTTGGTCGAAAAGGATTCTTTTTTAAATCTTCTATTACTGGGACTTCATTTGGATCGACTAATCCATATTGTTCACTACTACAAGCAACTTGGACACTTTGTAAATCAGTGTCATATCTTCTTGCCGCTTCAAATACTTTAATCGTTCCAATGACATTATTATGGCTTACTCTAGCAGGTTCTCTGAAAGAAGTTGGGACAAAAGATTCTGCAGCTAAATGAAATACAGCATTAGGTCTTATTTTTTCAAAAATTCCGAGAATTCTTTCCGCGCTAGTAATATCAGCTTCATGAAGAATAACTTTTCCTCTTAAATGTTCAATATTTTCATGCATAGGAACTGCATGTCTACGTATAGTTCCATGAACTTCACAACCTAAATCCAATAATAATTCAGCTAAATGGCTTCCTGCAAATCCACTAATTCCTGTTATTAAAATCCTTTTTTCTTTCCAAAAATTTTTATTTGGTAATGCTGTAGTTTTATTTTTGAATTTTTCTAGATATTCATCGAGATGTTCTGATTTAATGATAAATCCTTGCTTCTCTAGTTCTTTAACTCGAACATTTTCTTTTATAACCTTCTCAATAGGAATAAGATCATTCATAATTGTATTTATAACTAATTTATAATTTAATTTTAAATTAATTAATAAAAATGTTAGCTTGTTTTAATAATGAATGTTAAATTCTCTTAGAAATAAGGAAGTGATATAATACTAATAGAATTTAGATAATAAGCATGATTGTAATTAGTTAAGATTAGATTTTATTATACATTTACTGATTTATATAAGCGAATAATTCTTGTATGATTGATAAGATGGAAATTAAAACTTTTATTGGCCGAAAACTATCCTATGTAAATGGGATTTTTAGGAGACAGATTGAACTTGATAGATACTTAATGAACCTGGAGGATGTAAAGCTAACTTATGAATATTATAGTCCCCCAAGAAATCCAATAGATTTTATTTCCAAGAGATATTTTCTCTATCCATATTATTGTAAAAGAAGTGATAAAAGCCAGAATACCATTAATCATATAACTTTTCAGTTATTAGGGGATTTAGGACATTTTTTAGATAAATCAAGGACAATAATTACATGTCATGATATTTTTACATTTTTAGAACGTAATAATTTTAAAAATCCCTACTTTTTGCAGAAATATTACGCCAGTGGGTTGAAGAAATGTAGGTTTGTCATTGCGATATCTGAGTTTACTAAATCTGAATTAGTAAAAAAACTAAAAATACCTAAAGAAAAAATCATAGTAATCAAAAATGGAATGAATCGTGAGATATTTTATCCATTATCTAATAAAGAATTGGAAAGTGTTGAGCCCTTATACACAGAGTATAAAAAAATATTACATATGGGATCTGAGGTAGACAGAAAGAATTTTTTAACGTTATTGAAAGCATTTTATTTGATTAAAAAAAGAGACAAGAATTATAAGCTCATTAGAATCGGTAAGCCTGCTTATACAAGTTTTATTAAAACATTAGGGTTGCAAAAGGATGTTATTTATTTGAGTAACATTAGCAATAAACGATTAAGAGAAATTTATAATTTAGTTGATTTTTATGTGTATCCCTCAACTTATGAAGGGTGGGGTGCAGGTGGTTTAGAAGCCGCATCATGTGGTACTCCAGTTCTGTGTTCAGATATACCTGTTTTTAGGGAAATTTACAGAGATTTTCCTATATATTTTCCTCCATATGATTTTCGACAGCTTGCAAAATTAATTTTAAATAATATTGATAATGTAAATTTAAAGCTTGATATGAGGAAGAAGGGTATTGAAGTAGTAAATAAATATTCTTGGGAAAAATCTGCGATGAGATATCTAAAATTAGCACGGTTCGTGATTGAAAGTCAAAAATGAAAGAAATTTATAAAATATGTAATTTCATTATTGAGTAAATTGTATTTAAAACAATAAAAGACCTTATTTTTTCAGTATTTGATACAAAAAAATATATTATAAGCTATATTTTGTCATTTAATAGTAATTTCTTTAATCCTTCATTAAATTTGGTATTACTTTCATGGATTTAATAGGTTCGGTATTAAGATTATTTATAAGATTCCTAGAATATATAAGTTCAATTCAAGTAATTTTATTAATAGTTTTTTTTATTATCCTTTATCAATTTCTTTTATTTATTTTAGTAGATAATAAAATTATCAAAACTTTTAAAAAAGATAAAGACCCAGAATCAATCTCTATTGATGAATTGAAAAATATTCCACTTGTCAATATTATATTACCCGCCTGGAAAGAAGGAAACGATTTTAAAGAGTGCTTATTATCAATTAAAAATTTAACTTATCCCAAAATTAGGGTTATTGTTAATGCAGGAGGTAATGATGAGACTATTAAAATAGCGAATGGTTTTAAGATATATGATAATTTTCTGATACTTTTGCAAAAAGGAGGAAAAGATAGACCATCCTTAGGAAAAGTGAAAGCTATTAATGAATGTTTACCTTATATCGAAGAAGGTTTAGTTTACTTTATCGATGCAGATGCAATTCTTACGGATGAAATTCTTTTAAGACTTATTCATCCGCTCGTGAATTTAAATAAAGATGTTGCAGCTTCGGGGAGGCGTCCTTTAAAATCTAAAGAAAATAACGATTTAACAAAATATTTAGTAATAAATCGCGCTGGCTTTCTAAGATTTAAATTTTCAAGGGAAAATTTCAATGTAATCTCTGGCTCTAACACTATTGTGAAATCTAAAGTTATAAAAAGTATAGAAAGATTTTCTGAAAACAGGAAATTTGCTACTGACCGATCAATGGCGTTTGATATTAGAGATAAAGGATTCAAAATTTACATATTGAAAGATTATCGTGCTAATATGTATAACGCGGGATTACCATATAATTTCAAAATGTTTAAACGCCAAAGAATTGTTTGGATAACAAATTTTTTAATATATTCTCATAAATCCAAGAAAATAGGAAATATAATTAAATTCTTATTACTAATTGTAATTTCATTATATCTATTTATTTTTCCAATTTTTCTATTTTTTAATTTTGGATTATTTCTAATAGGGTTATTTTTCTTAACTTGGATTTATTTAAAAAGAATAAGAAGGATTATTTTCCATAAAATGATTATGGACAAAAGGTTTTACAAAAAGTTAAGCTATAAATTCTTCATAAAAATGATTTATTTTATTTATATGGAACTTCTCATCAACATTATTTTAATCTATAACTTGATTATTTTTATTAGAAAAATAAGAAAATTTAAGTGAATCACTTTAAATAGGTTATTATTAAGAAATTGTTTAGTATTAATTCTCCTTAAAAATATCAATAGGTTCACCACTCATAAAAGCTAATTTCTCAATATTAAACATTTTTAATATTGTTGGCGCAATATCTTTATAATCAACCTCACTTACAGTTCCCTGCTTAATAGATTTTCCATAAGCTAAAAATAATCCTTGTTGTGAATGCATTATAGTATTTCTTCCACGGATTATAAAAAATGAAGATTCATGATTGAAAATGTATTTATCATTTAATATTATATATAAATCAGGAAATCCTTCAACCTCATTAAGTAATACTTCTCTAATTCTTTTGTCTTTCTCAAGTTGTTGCTTAATTGAGTGTTTTTTAACTTTATCCTTTTCTTCTAAAAAAAGTCCTCCAACATTAGAATTAAATTGTTTAGCTTTATTAATACTAGTAATTGATTCATCGATTATGATTGAATCGTCAATGATTCTTGTTAAGAATCTATTTTTTATTTTTCTATATTTTTTATAATCAATTTTTAAAAATGGACGAAAACTATCGAATATTTTAGCTATAAGGCTATAAATTTTTCTTCCCTTTGCTCTATTTATAAATAGTAAACCTTCTTTTTCTAACCATCTACTAATATTAAATTCATACCGATAATGTTTTAGACCATGGTCGCTAATTAATAAAATATTATCAAAATTATTTGATTTTAAAATTTCTCCTAAAAAGTCATCTATTAATTTATACGTTAAATCAATATGGTTAATGATTGATTCTATATCAAGATGAACATGATGAGACATTACATCTGGCATTCTTATTACAAATACTAATAAATTAAAATCTTCTTCTATTTTTTTTAGAAATAGTCTAGATTTCATTTTAAATGCTCGTATAATTTCTTTCTCAGTTGCTCCGTCTAAAATCCAATTCTTTCCATAAAAGAATTTTAATTCTAACGGATATGCACTAAATGATGGAGACATAGCACCTGCGATCATCTCTCCATTTATTTTCCAAGCGGGAAATGTTCCAGGGACATTTAAAACAAATTGTTTTAGTTTCTTTAATGAAAATATTGCCTTATCCTGCCATACATTAGAATTAAAAAGTCCTTTTTGAGGATGATTAAACCAATAATAACCTAGTTGTTCAGGAGTTAATCCTGAGAACAACGTTGGCCAAGATGGGATTGTAACTGGAGGGATTGAAACTCTCAAATGAGATGAAAAACCATCAATTAGGAATTTTTTAAAATTAGGCAATAAATCTTTTTTTTTTTGATTTAATATCCAATCAAGACAGCCTCCATCAATACCCAATACTATATTTTTTATTAAATAACACCATATAAAGTTAATTTAGAAATGCAATGATTGTCAAAAAGAATATCACCATGAATAAAAATTTTTTTCTTTAGAAATCAATGCATTTAATGATATTATCGTTATAGCAAACCTTTTATTTTTATCCTTGAGATTATCTTGTGAAAAACTTCACTCATTCTGAGATAATCCATGATTTATTTTTGTTTTATTCTATGTAAAAACTAAAATTAACAGATTTAGAAGGTGTATTTTATATATTTAATTAACTTTTTTAAATAAAATTGCGTATCACTTTCTGCTTTTCAAGAGGCCAATTCCCCATAAACCTTGATTTATATCGTCAATTATTTCTTCATAATTAAAACTTCTTTTTATTTCATTCCAATATAAATCTACTTCTGCATCAGGATATGTGGGATGAGGTACAATATCATGAAATGCAATTTTTCCGTTTTCTTTCACCAAAGGACTATACATTTCAAAATCTTGCTTTACTCCATTATATGTGTGATCACCATCAATGAATAAAAAATCTAATTTTGAACCCTTCAAAATCTTCTTTACTCTATTTAAAGTAGCTAATTTATGTGAGTCTTCTCTAATCAAATAGATTTTTTGATTAGGTAAAGCAAAAGCTTTATATAATGGGACTTTCCATTTCGGAAATCCTCCTCCAAATATTCCACCAGGTAAATCTATGCTTACTATAAGTGCATCTTCAGCAATCACTCGAGTGAATAGAAATAAAGTTCCTCCTGATGCAGTTCCAATTTCTAATATGTACTTTGGTTTATCTTTATGCAAAATCTTAAGAAGTCTCAACAACTCATTTCTGTTTTGTAAAGGTTTAATCAATCCTTCTTGGCTTTGGTTCACATAATCAATTAGACTATCCAAATTATAATTATTATGAAGATTTTTGACCTTTAATATAGTGTATCTTACATAGAAAATTTTTTTTATTTTTCTAAAAGGTCTTTTAATAAGAGAAAAAAAACCTTCTTTACGAATTATTTCTGGAATTCGTTTATTGGCTTTTTTTATTATAAAAATTAGGAAATTACTCATAATGAAATCCAATTTTTTTATATTTTAGTTGAGGAATTTTCTATAATACTAGATTTATTCATTAAATTAAGAATAAATTTATCATCCTTAATTCTGTTTTGTGTTATAAACTTTCTATTTCTTAAAAGTGAACGTGCATGGATTATATTCCAGAAAATTGCTTTAATATATACAAAGAGACGAATAATTGCTGAAAAATCGAATTTTAATAATTCCTTTAGGATTAAACCTATCCTTTTGCCGATATATATAGGCAATATAGTGAAAATAGTCTTTAGTTGATAATTCTTCAATAACGTTCTTAATCGATTTTTTTCACTAAGAAACATTTTTCTAGGTGATTTTTCTCCTAGAATTTGTCCAATTTTATGGTAAATAAAAGATGTTGGTACATACACAACTTTGTATCCAAATAACCATGTTCTCCAAGAAAGGTCAAGATCTTCAGAATATGCATAATATAATGGATCAAATAGACCTATTTTTTTATATAATTCACGCTTAATTAAAACTGCTGCTCCACAAGCAAAAAAAACTTCTCTTTGGGTGTTATAAGCTTTATTATCTATTTTATTATCTCCAATATGAACTCCCTTTAAATATCTATCACAATTTCCCCCAGCATAGTTAATTACTTTTTTATCATGATAATAATACATTTTACTGACTGTAATTCCAATGGTATTAGAGCTCTCTGCGACATCGACTAATCTTATAAGCCAATTTGCATCCACTACGGTATCAATATTTAAAAGAGCAATATATTTTCCTTTTGCATATGTTGCTGCTATATTATTTGCTTTAGAAAAACCATAATCTCTTTCATTTTCAATTATCTTAACATTTGGATAATTTTTTCTCACAAAATCTACACTTTTGTCTTGAGAGTGATTATCTATAAGAATTATCTCAAAATTTGAATAATTCAAGTTTAATAAAGAATCAAAGCATTCCTTTATGTGTTTAATGCCATTATAATTGCTTAAGATAATTGACGTAAATGGTTCTTCCATATTAATTATCTTGATTATTCATAGTTAAGATTTTCTTTAATTTTGTATTGTCACCCCAAAACGCCATAGGTTCATAATCTGGATATGGATAATATCCAAAATTCAATTTAATATTTCTATTTCGCTTCTTTAAATGATTTTCTACAAATTTTTTTATTGAAATAGGTTCTCCACTACAACAATTAATTATTCCATTAAACTTATTCTGAAGTGAAATTTCTACAATGTATTTTGCTACTTTTTCAATGGGGAGATAATCCCTCAGCTGATCTCCTTTAGACATATTAAATATTGGTTCATTGTTATCCAGTGCTAGATCTAATTGAGGTAATAATGATTTTGGGTTTTGACCTTCTCCATATATATAAAAAAGTCTTATCCATTTAAATTTGAATTCAAATGTTTTGTTTAATTCTTCAATGAATTTTCTTAATGTGTCTTTTGCTAATCCATATGCAGTTATAGGATTAGTTATATTGTCTTCAGATAAACACCCTTCTTGCATTCCATATTCCAAACATGTTCCTATTAAACTTAAATCTTTCAATCCACTTATTATGAGATTTTTTAAGAAAAAGTAATTACTAAAAAGATTCCTTTCAATATGAAATAATTTTTTGTAATTTGGTAGATCCTGCCATGAAAGATGAATCAATTTATCAGGATTTTCAAAAAAAGAGAAATAATTTTCTTTAGATTCGTTCAAATCTTGATTAATATATTTCACATCTTTAAACCATTCAAAAGCTTTTACTTTATTAAGGGGATCATATGATGTTGCTATAATTTCAAATCTATTTCGCTTTACAAGTTCTTTTATTACATAGTTACCAATAAATCCTGTTGCACCCGTGACTAATATTTTCATATGATTTCCATCTTGGGTATTGGTATTACAAATTTACATTTCCATTTATTTACATATTCTAATTGATTCATGATTTCATCTTTAATATTCCAAGCAAGAATAATGATAAAATCAGGTCTATCTTTTTTGATGTTTTCTTCATTTACAATTGGAATATGACTCCCTGGTAAAAATTTTCCTTGTTTATGAGGAGAAATATCTACAACAAATCTAATTAAGTCTTGTTTTATTCCACAATAATTTAAAAGAGTGTTTCCCTTCGCAGCTGCTCCGTATGCTATAACTTTTTTTTGTTCTCTTTTTTGATTAATTAAAAAGTCAACTAATTCGTACTTTATTTTATTTGCTTTAGTTTGGAAATTGCTATAATATTCAATGGTATTCATCTTCTTGGAAATTTCTAGATTAAGAAGATCTCGTACATTATTTGATATAAGTTTAGTATGATCTTCTTTATGTTTAGCATAAATTCTTAATGAACCACCATGAGTAGATATTTGATCAACATCAAATAACTCAAGACCATGAGATTCAAATATTGATTTAACAGTTAAAAATGATAAATATGAGAAATGTTCATGATAAATGGTATCAAATTGAATGTTTTCTACTAATTGCATTAAATGTGGGAACTCCATAGTAATTACTCCAGTTTCATCTAGATATATCTTTAATCCCTCAACAAAATCATTAATATCTGGTACATGAGCTAATACATTATTTCCAAGTAATAAATCTGGTTTTTTTGTTTGTAAAGTTAGAGTTTTTACTAAATTAACTCCAAAAAATTCTTCAATAACTTCGATCCCTTTTTTCCTAGCAGCAGCAGCAGTATTCGAAGTGGGTTCAATGCCTAAACATATAATTCCTAAATCCTTAAAATATTGTAAGAGATAACCATCATTTGAGCCAATCTCAACAACAAATGAATTTTCTTTCAATTGTAATCTTTTAGTAATCATTTCTACGTATTTCTTTGAATGTTCTAACCAACTAGTAGAATATGAAGAAAAATAGGCATACTTTTCATTGAAAATTTCATCTGACTTCTTATATTCATCTATTTGTACTAAAAAACATTTATCGCACAAAAATATTTTTAAAGGAAAATAAGTTTCTGGCTCATTAAGTTCCTTCTTTGTTAAATTGGAGTTTGAAGGGGGAGAACTTCCTAAATCAATAAAAATTTTTGTTAATTCATTATTACAATATCTGCATTTCATACTTAGATTCCCTTAAAATCTTTTGTTAATAACTCATAATTTTTATCCTTTTCTGAGATATCCGCTATTTTTAATGGCCATTTAATTCCGATTAGAGGATCGTCATATCTTATTCCCCCTTCATGTTTTGGGCTATAAAATTCAGTATGAAGATATAACAACTCTGAGTTTTTATTTAATGTTTGAAAACCATGAGCAAATCCTTTAGGGATGTATATCATTTTGAGATTTTCAGCGGATAAAAGTTCACCATGCCATTGTAATAGAGTAGGAGATCCTTTTCGTAGATCAATAGCTACATCATAAACAGCCCCCTTAAGACATTTAACCATTTTATCTTCAGACATAGGAGGATATTGAAAATGCATTCCTCTTATTGAACCTTTCTTTAATGTTTTTGATTGATTTATTTGAACAATATCATTTTCCAGATTTAGTTCTTTTATTTCATTTTTACAATATACCCTATAAAACAAACCTCTTTCATCTTGATATGGCTCAAATTGTATTACATATAAGCCATTTAAATTAGTTTTGTTAAATCTCATGAATTTTCAAAATTTTTATCTTATATTATTAAAATAATTATTAATTTGTTTAACATCAAATTCATAATTGACATCTTCTTCCATGTACCATTGACATAAATATTCTATTGTATCATTTATCGATAACTCATTTTTCCATCCCAAATAATCTTTAGCTTTACTACTATCAAGTATTAGGGTTTTTGTTTCATGTAGATCCTCGAAATGTGAATTTAAGGAATTCTTGTATTTACCCTTTCCAAGAAAATTAATAATTTTTATAATTATATCATTTACTGTAAAAATTTGATTATCATCTGGTCCAAAGTTCCAAGCATTTGAAAAAAGAGGGTCACCTTCCCACATTTTAACAATTAGTGTAAGTAATCCTCGTATTGGTTCCAAAACATATTGCCAAGGTCTAATATTACCAGGATTTCTTATTACTATCTCTCGATCTGCAAGAATTGCCTTCATACAATCAGGTATTAACCTATCCTCTTGCCAGTCACCTCCACCAATAACATTTCCACATCTAATTGATGAAATTAATTTATTATTATGTTCGTTTTTAGGATTAAAATAAGAACTTCGATAAGCAGATGTAATTAATTCAGAACATGCTTTACTTGAACTATATGGGTCATACCCCCCAAGCTTATCGTTTTCATTATAACCTCTATTGATTTCTAAATTTTCATATACTTTATCAGTTGTAAAATTAATTAATACACGAGACGATTCTGAGATTCTAAAAGCCTCAAAAATGTTCAATGTTCCTCCAACATTAACTTCATAAGTTTCTCTGGGAATTTTATATGATTTTCTCACAATTGGTTGAGCAGCTAAGTGTACTACCACATCTGGTTTATATATCTTGAATGTAGATTTTACCTTATCAAAATCTCTAATATCTCCAATAGTGTGTGTAATTTTTTCTGCGAGGTTAGTAACTACAAAATTATCTTTATTTGTATAGGGAGGAAGAGCGTACCCAATTACATTAGCAGATAATTCATTAAGAATAATCGCCAACCAAGAACCAATGAATCCAGTATGCCCTGTTATTAAAACTTTTTTTCCATTAAAAAAATTATTAAAATATTCTATCATTCCTAAATCTTCCAGAATGCTTGGTTATTATTCCATAATTTATTTAAGTAATCTAAATCTCTTTCATGATCCATACATGCCCAGTTACCTTCATGTTTATAAACCATAACTTCTCCTTTAGCAGTTAATTCTTCTAATACTCCATACTCTAAATCAGAGTTCTCATCAGGAGTTATAAAGTCTAAGAATTCATTATTAAAAACCATAAAGCCACCATTTATTAATCCTACTGATGTTTGTGGTTTTTCTTTAAACGATAATAATTTTCCATCTCTCTCAATTAATTCTCCAAAACGTGCAGGAGCGTGAACTCCGGTAATTGTAAACAATTTCCCATGAGATTTATGGAATTCAACTAATTCATTTATATTAATATCAGCAACTCCATCTCCATATGTGACCATGTTATAATCGGGATCCAAATATTTTTCCACTCTTTTTATTCGCCCTCCTTTTAAAGTATTTATCCCAGTATCAATTAGTGTTACTCTCCAATTGGATTCATGATTTTCATTAAGAAATGTAATATTCCTGTTTGATAGGTCAATGGTAAAGTCACTATTTTTCATTTCATAATTATAAAAATAGTCCTTGATTACATCCCCTTTCACGCCTAAACAAATAATAAAGTCATTATAACCAAATTTAGAATATATTTTCATTATATGCCATAGCATAGGTTTATTCCCAATCTTCACCATTGGTTTAGGTATTAATTCAGTTATACGACTAAGTCTTGTACCCCATCCTCCAGCTAAAATTATTACTTTCAAGATGAAATCCTTTTATTAGTTTCTTGCCAACATATTTACAAAATCTTTTATTATTTATTATAATTTTCACTCTATTATATTGTTTATACCACTTTTGTATTGTTATTTTAAATGTTTAAACAAAGTATTATTTAGCCAATTATCCTTTCTAAATCGGTTCTCAAACTTAGAAGAATGGTTTCAAACATGAGATTCTAAGAAAAATGAAAACAAACAAAATATATTAATAAATCCATTTAAGGTGAGTAATTTTTTAATTGAAGAATTCACTTATTTGTAAGAATGAAATAAGCTTAAAATTTAATTTAAATATTTCAATTCCTAAATTAAACATTCGCAATAACTAAATATTATATTGTATTGATCCAAAAATGGAAAATAATGAAAAAAAAATATATAAAATTAGTAAAGATCAAAGAATACTAGCTAAAAATTCATTTTTTTCTTTCCTAAATAGTTATAGCGGATTTATTTTTGCCACAATTACATCTTTCTTAACAGCAAGAATGATTTCGCAGGAATTATGGGGAATTTATATACAAATTCTGGCTTATCTTGCTATGTTTTTCCTTATTTCAGGGTTTCTACCACCAAGTTTAGATTCCTCGCTGCATTATTATCTTCCTCAGTATAGATCTCTCAAGCAATATAATGTTTTAAGACTTTTTATAAAACACTCTATAATTACTAGGATTTTCTTTTTATTTATCAATTTTTTAATTAGTAATGTAATATTTCTCATTATGGCAGATGTGTTTAGAGTTGATTTAGAAAACTACTATTATTTACTTTTTTTATTAGGACCCCTCATTTTAATAAATAGCATTGATGTTTTTATTGCAAATGTTAATCGTAGTCTTAACTATTTTAATATTGTATATCTAATCTTAATAATTCGAAATTTACTGAACATTGGTATTCTTGTATACTTTTTTATATCATGGAGGAATTTAACTATAAATCAATTAGTTCTGATCAATTTATCTTCAGCTTTAATCCCTTTCCTTATTCATGGAATTATTACATATTTCATAATAAAACTTAGATTTAAAAAAACTAGTGAAGATGGAGTATCCTTTAAACAAAATTTTGTAAATTTCTTTAAATATGGATCATATCTAAGTATAAGTAGTGTTTTACTTGGCTTTTACAATAATTTAAGAATCATATCTATTGGAAATTTTGAATCTTCTGAAATGGTTTTGGGTTATAATATAGCAGATCACTACAGACAAGTTTCTTCTCAAGCAGCTGTGTCGTTAAATCAACCATTAATGATTTCATATTCTAGTTTATATAGTAATAATAAATTTTTACAAATCAAGCAAATAAGTAATGTTTTTTTAGGTTATTCAATATTTTTGATTCTTTTAATCACGGGATTCCTATTTTACTTTGCTGATCTTTATTTATTCTTAATATATGGAGGATCCTATTTGATTTTTTCTCCTGTTTTAAAACTGATGCTTATTAGTATAATCTTTGGTGTTCAAGGAATATTCTTTAGTAGTCTTTTGGCTGCTAGTGGAAAGGTAAAACAAACTGTACCTATTACTATTGTATTAATTCTTATCTATACGAGTTTCTTTTTGGTGGGGCTAATCTTTTTTGGTATAATTGGTTTCCTTGTTGGAACGATTATTAGCAACATTATAGGTTTTATTTATTCATCTATTATGAATTATAAGATATTTAAGATCAAATTAAATATCGGAAAGATTGTCTCACTATATTCATTCTTCTTTATAGCTTTAGCAATATCTTGGATATTGGAGGTTATCTTTTTAAAGAACGTTAATTTTTTGATTTTGCAAACTTTAAATCTATTACTCTTTGAAAAATTTCAATTACTTTCTTTGATATCCTTTTTCTTAATTTTTATTACCTTAGTTATCATTTTTAAGACCATTTCACAGGATGATATTAAAATTATTGAGGCATTTTTTGAAAAAGACACATTTATTCAGAAGACTTTACGAAGAGGATTAAATGTATTGAAGAAGGTTCTAAGAAATTAAGTTAATATTATAATAAATCTAACTTTTAAGAACCCAAAGTACTTTGAAAAGCTTTAATATATTCATCAATAATGGTCTCCCAATTAAATTCTGCTATTACTCGTCTATAACCATTTTCTCCATATGTGTTTCTTGTTTGTTTATCCTTATATAAAAAAGATATTTTATCAACTAAATCACTTAGATCATTTGGGCGTATTAATAAACCAGTTTTACCATTTACAATAGCTTCTATAATTCCTCCTGAATAAGTACCAATAACAGGAACTTTATAATAATTAGCCTCAATAAATACTATACCAAATCCTTCAATATTGTTTTTTTCTGTAATTGATGGCATTATAAATAAATCTGACGATTTATAGAATTTATTTCTAAGATGGGCATCACATCGTCCCAAAAATCTTACAGAATCTTCTAATTCTAAATTTTTTGTAAGATTTTTTAATTCAGTTGTCATTGGACCCATACCTATCGAATAATATTTAATATTCATCATTGGATCCTTGTTCTTTAATTCTCTAATTGCTTTTATTATTAATCCAAAATTTTTTCGAGAAATATGACGCCCTACACTCAATATGACAAACTCATTTTCAGAAATTTTTAATTGAGATCTTAATTGGCTTTTTGATTCTTTAATATCATAATCTTTTAAACTCAATCCACGATGGATTGTAAAAATTCGGTTTTCATCCAATTTTTGAATTTTAATCAATAGCCTCTTAATCCAATTACTACTTACTATGAATTTATCAATACTCCTAAAATAGAAATGTTTTAGAGAAAAATAACTATTAATAAGAAAATCAAGACCGTGGGCCATTGAAATAATTTTTGTATTGAAAATACGTGATACGATAAATGATAAGGGTAAAATTTTACCTGAATGAGCAGAGATAACTAAATCAATTTTAGATTCTTTAAAGGCTTGAATCAGATTATATACATTAGTAATTGTTTGAGATAAGAGTTTTGGTTTAGAGAGTAGATATAAGATTAAGTTTATTCTATAAAATAATTTGATTTTTTTAAATCGATATATTTTTAAAAAGGAATAAAGTAATGTAAAGATTTTTCTCTTGTTCTTAAAAAGCTTTATGAAATCCAAGACAGAATGTTTTCTATGTTCGAGGATGTCATATATATTTTTTGCTTTATAGAAAGGATTAACAATGTATAATTTGTGTTCTCTTCCTTGAAAATATTTACAAAGTGTATTAATTGTGTGAGCAATACCTGCTTTTGAAGGATAGAAATCATCTGTAATTACTAAAATATTCATATATTCATTTAACATCACAAAATTTAATTATTTTTTTAAAAATGATTAAATTTTAATTGAAATAAGTTAGAACTAATAAAATTAAATCTGATTTAAGGATGTAATTTTTTTAAAAGAAACGAATAATTCTGGAAAGTATCCAGGATAGTTTGCTTATTAAATTTTGGGATTTCAATTTTTTGCCTAGGAGAGTTCTAAGAATTGCAAAAATATTGATAAGTTTAGTTAGATACAAAAATGAGATTAAGGAGATCAGTATTTTATTTTTTAATTTATTTTTATTCTTAATAGTTTTATTCGCGTTTAGTGGTAAAGGCACATCATTTATCCTTAAGTATAATAAAATGTTATCTAAATACTCTTTTGAAATGTTTATATTATATGATTTTGAGGATTTTTGAAATACTGCTATGATATCTTCATTTCCTGCTATAAATTTAAACCCATTTCTCATTATTACTTTCTTTAAAGTTGATAAAGTAAAATAGTATAAATGCTCAATAACAAAATAGGGTTGGAGACTTCCATAGATATCTTGGACTTTGAATAATCCTGGTAATATCACACATAAAAAAGAATTGTCTTCTAAGCATTCCCATAACCCTTTTATTGTAATATCTAAATTAGGCAGATGTTCCAATATGTGAGAAGCAATAATAAGATTTGCTTTTCTCGAATAATTTTTTAATTCATCCAAACTTCCTTTTTTAAGGTTTAAACCACGATTTAAACCAAATCTTAAATAGTTTTCATTTAAATCAACACCAAAAGTTTCAAATCCTGCATTCTTAAATACTTCAACCATACCTCCAGTACCAGCACCAAAATCAAATACCATTGCTTCTTTAAGAATTGTTTTGTCTTCAATAAATTTTAGAACACCTTTGGCTTTTTCCGCTTCTTGCTCAAAGGTATTAGCAAGTAAGTGTTTTTCATCTTGTTTATATTTTGGTGTTATAAGATTTCTATAATAGTAGTCATAAAAGATATCCATTGAATCACTAGATATTCGAGGATTTGATCTAATAAGCCCACAGTTTTTACATATTACGGTTCTATACTGTAATCCTCTACGATCTTTTAGACCTAAGGTTAAATCATTATCGATAGTACATAAACACTTATTATATTCCCATTTTAATATGCCATTTTTAAGATCTGCCTTAATTTTATTTACAGTTTGCTTTTGTCTATAGTTTAATTTAACTTGACTTTTACCATCGTTTTTATATCTCAATGATAGAAATTTTTTAGTCAAAAGAAACCTTATAATTAGTAATTATAATTAAAATAGTAAATTTTTCCGAGAAAATAAAAGTTTTTAAATATCAGTATATTAATTAAATCCAAATTTTTTATTTAAACTATTTTTTAAGTGTTCTATTCAATTATATACTAGATTAATTTCGACAATTTTTCATTTATAGGATATTATATTAAATCATTAAAAATAAATTAAAGATTTCATTAAAAAATTCATCAATTCAAAACGTTAAATAGAATTTATGCAAGATCTTACATTTTATTTAAAAAATATGGGCTTATTATTAAAACAACCTTTTTTCCGTAGAATCATTTTTAAATATCTAAAATCAAAATATCCCATTACCTTTAAAGATCTAAACATTCAACCAAAATATTCTAGTTCATATGCATTAATTTCTGAAAAAAATTCTCCGATTTTTAAGAAAATTATGGATCGATTAGAATGTTATATTGGGAGTGGCCCTATTGGACCAAATAAATATTGGGAATATCCATGGGTTTTAACTAATCTTAAGTTAAAGCAAGGATTGTCAATATTGGATGTTGGTTGTGGGAGATCTCCTATTCAATTCTTGCTTTCAGATTTAGGATTGAATGTTTATGGTGTAGACTCTGGTGAAAATGTTCAATGGCATGGTATAAATCGAAAATTAGCAAAGAGTTATGGTTGTAGTATTGAATATCGCAATGAAAATGGTGAAAATTTAAGTTTCAGTAATAATTTTTTTGACAGGGTTTGTTGCGTATCCGTGATTGAGCATTGTAGGGCAAAGAGAGTGGATAATGAACAAATGACCGCTTTATCAGATGATGATCTCTATTTACAACGACAAATTGTAAAAGAAATGATAAGGGTTTTGAAACCAGGAGGAATTTGTGTTATTACAGTGGATTTTTTTATACCTAGAAGAAATGTTTTGTTAGAATCTAATGTTGATATTACTAATTTGATGAAAATAGAGGGTGCAAAATTAATAGGAAAAAAAATTCATGAACTTTTTCCGGGTGAAAATAACTTTAATTATGTTAATTTAATTGAGAATTCAGATATTGATATTCATAGCTATAATAATTTATTACAAACCTCAATTGGATTGACTCTGAAAAAAATTTAAAGGAATAATACCAAAAGATTATGAAGCTGTGTTTTTTTGTTGATGGCTCATTCGATGCATTCGCTTTATCTTTCAAAAAAGAAGGACATGATGTTATAATTAATAAATTTTCAGTTGATGCAGATGCAATTATTACCGAATCCTACTTCTACATGTATGAAATACTTAGAAATTTAAAGCAAATTAAAAAAAATAATATTAGATTAATTAATTTTGTATTAGATATACCTTCTTGGCGTTTGAATAAACCTTTAGACATTTATTCATTAGCGAACTATGTTAATCAACTGAATTATCATGTGACCCATAGAAATCCTCATCTTTATAATATTCTTCATGATTATTTAACAAAAAATAAAAAAACAAGATTAGGAAAGATCAACAAGCAACTTATAAACAAGATATTCAACACCTCTTACAAAAACTATATTAATTACCAGAAGTTATATAGAAGTTTTTTAAAAAAAAATAATATTGTTCTTTCAATTTCAAAAAACACTCAATTTACAGTGAAGAAATTCTTAAATATAGATTCTGAAGTTTGTTATTTTGGAGTAAACTCTGATTTATTGTCAGAAATACCACAATCTCCCATAAAATATGATGTAATAAATATCAGTAGAATCGTAAAAACTAAAAGACAAGAATTAATTGTAAAAGCTGCTAAAGAACTAAATTTAAAAGTTGCTATATTCGGAAAGTATCAAGATAAGACTATTAAATTAGATTGTCCCGTTTATTATTACCCTAATCATATAGACATTTTGAGCGAATTGAATAAAACTAAATTTTATGTGGATGCTTCCGTTTTTGAAGGCTTTGGAATGACTCCATTAGAAGCTGCTTTCTTAGATAAAATAACTATCGCTTCTGATACATTTATTCATAAGGAAATATTAGGCGATTATCCACTTTACTTCAAAAGAGATAGTTTAAAGGATTTAGTTAAAAAAATGAAATTAGTAATAGATGGTGATTTCACATTAAATGAAAATTCAGTTAAATTATTGAAACATAAATTTTCATTTGAACAATGTAGAAAGAATTTACTACCTTATTTTGAGTCCTAAAAATAGTTTAACGTACATAATGCTATTCAAAATATAGTCAATTAAATAATAAAAAATTAAATGATACAAAAATTACTAAGAATTAATAAATAATAGCATGAGATTGTAGTATTTTCTCTAATAAAGAATTAAATAGATTTAATATGTCAAAGGTTATTTTAAGTGTTTGTATTCCTACTTATAACCGATCAAATATAATAGCTAACAATTTAAAGCATTTAATCAAATATCCTGGTGAAGATATTGAGATCGTTGTAAGTGATAATGCATCTCCAGATGATACAGAAATTGTTATAAAGAACATCAAAGATCCAAGAATTAAATATTATCGTAATAAAAAGAATTTTGGAGTCGATACAAATATTATTAAATGTGTTGAAAGAGCAAATGGAGAATTTTTATTTTTCATTACAGATGAAGATATTATTGAATTAAAAGAATTGCCTTGGATAATTGAGATTATTAAAGAGAACAAGAATCTAAGCCAAATAATTGGTTCAGTTGTTGATTTGGGAGGAGGAAGAAATGAAATTATATGTAATTTTGGGGATAGGATTTTAAAACCTGGAAGTGATTCAATTTTAGAATTATTTTTTAAAAATGGTTATCTTGCTGGATTAATATTAAAAAGAGAAACATTGAAACCAAAAGAAGCTAGAAAATTCATTGGATGCATATATGTTCATCAAGTTTTTATGCTTCAGGCAATGAAAAAAGGATATTCTTTATGTACACCAAAAATTTTGTGCTATATGCCAAAAAAAGAAGCGAAATCTGAGATTTTTATGTTTAAATCTTATTGTGCAGGAGAACGTTATCATTCTCCTTTGGGTTCTCTATCTCAATTAGAAGATAGACTACGAATTATTAACAATTTATTAGAAAATTATCCTATCACTCAGAAAATACTCATAGATCGGGAAATGGGAAAATGGGCGGAAATTTTAGTAAGATCTATTTTAGACAATTTAAGGACTCTTCTAAAGATCATTATTATATTCAAGATTATTATCAAAAATAGAATTATTCTTAAATCTTCGACATTTTGGGTAAATTTATCAAAAGAGTTTTATAAAAGAATTAAATCTAAATATTATTGGAAGAGTTTACTTCAAAAATTAAGAAGTTAAAAAAAAGACTAGGTTAGATTTTT
>JBHLPW010000016.1:33651-80739 GCA_048939015.1 Promethearchaeota archaeon | reverse complement strand
GATACCAATTGTAGTTATATAGTCGTGAGAGAATTGGTTTTTTACAAACCTATATAATATACTAGTTTTCCCTACAGCTGGTGCACCTAATAGAAGCACCTTAAAGCTATATTTAGTCATAAGATTAAATTTAGAATTTTCTACGTAAGAAGATATAATTCATAATTTTTAAAAACATTTTAGGTTAAAATCTTTAGGTTTAAATAACTGTCCTTATTTGATACAACTAATATGACGCAAATAAAAAAAATAACAAATTTGCTTATTTTTACATTTATTCTTTTCACTTACTTTGTGATTCCATTTATAGGAATTCAATTAAATAATTTAAATCCATATAATCCAAGAGATAACGATGAAATAAAGTTAAAATCAGCACCATCCTCATCTGATGCGAAATTTTATTCATATAACAGTGAATTAGACGGATATAAAGGAAAAGACAAATCTAAATTTGATATATACCTTACGGATTATTTAGTAAATATTACATATAATCTTAATGATAATCCTTCAAAGATTAAAATAATTGTTCATTTTGAAAATTCTCTTTCAAAAGAAGAAAGGATTAAAGTCTTGGATTCAATATTTACAGATTATAAGTTAATTACAAATTATGATATTATCTCAGGAATCTATTTAGAAATCAAGCCATATGAATTAATTGAAAATGGTAAATCAATTGAGAGTAATAGTGCTATTACTAAAATCTGCAAATCAAAAAATTACCAATATCCTTATTTTCAAGAAGATAATCTACAACTCAGTGCTCTAGATGAGGATTTTTATTCAAATTGGTGGCTTCCTGCTATCGGAGCTGAAGATTTACCATATAATGGTTCAGGTGTGAAGGTGGCTGTAATTGATACTGGAATATATCCTCATCCGGACTTAACTATTGTAAATAATAGTAATTTTGTTTTGAATGAAAGTATATCAAATTTTAATGATGATATAGGTCATGGTACTCATGTAGCTGGAATTATCGCGGGAGATGGTGGTGGATCCTCTGGAAAGTATCGTGGTGTGGCTCCTGGTGCTCTCTTGATTAATGCGAGAGCTGGAAATGCAAGTGGACTCCAAGATGGAGATATTATAAAAGCAATTCAATGGGCTTCTAAACCTACGAGTGAGGGAGGTGCTGGTGCTGACATAATTTCAATGAGTTTTGGAGGGGGATTTCCTGGAATATCAGATTCTATAACAGAAGCAATTACAAATGCCAAAGATGCATATGGTGTGATTTTTGTTGCATCAGCAGGTAATTATGGTCCAGATTATTTTACGGGTTCTACTCCCGCATCTGGTATTGATGTTATAGCTGTAGGTGCGACAGCTAGAAATGATAATTTGGCCTCTTTCAGCAGTTGGGGTCCTACATTTAGTTACATTGGATATCCTGATGTTGTAGCTCCTGGTGTTAATATTATTTCAACAGAAGCGCCAGATTCCGTTCTTTCAGATGAATATCGTTATTTAGGTGATTATTTCGATTTTCCTGGAGATGCAGATTATATACCTCTTAGTGGAACCAGTATGGCTTGTCCCATTGTTTCAGGGGCATTAGCGATATTGTTAGAAGCCTACCCGAATATTACAGCAGAAACCGCCAGAATTGCTTTATTAGAGGGGGCAAGAAAGATTGATAATAAAAATGATATTTTGAAATCTGGGGCAGGATTAATAAATGTTTCTGCCTCTCTTAATTATTTAAGTGAGATAACTCCTAATTATAATGACATACTAAAAATATATCCCGATGATCTTCCTGTAAAACCATTTGATTTATTACACTTTCCAGGAGATCACCAAAAATTTAATTTAACGATAATATCAGGTGAAAACAAAACAGTTGATATCGATATTCCAACTTATATACAGGGAGTTTCAATTTCATTAGATAAGTCTAATATTGTGTTTAATGAATCAGGTATAGAGTTTGTAGAACTTGATATTGAAATTAATAATGATGCTACTCCTGGTTTAAGAAATTTCCAAATTAATCTTACAGTGGGGGGATATGTCTATGATTTTGCTAATATTTCATTAAATATCCGATTACCTGAGTATAAAATACTAATGGAATCATATCACGGTCTAAATGATTGGTTTCCAGAATTCTCCTTTAATCAATTAGGATTTTATGATGCAATGGATGATCTTACTGAATTGAATATTTCAATTGATTATAGTATGGAATACTGGACTCCAGATTATAATCGAGATTTTAATAATTCTATATTAACTGAAGAAAAATTAGCTCAATATGATATAATCGCTTTACAAGCACCAATTTTACCGTATAGTGCAATAGAAATAGAAAATATAAAAAATTATTTTGAAAATGGAGGTAATATCTTATTCTTAGGAACAAGATATCAAGATATGGCAGTTGAAAATATAAACAATTTATTTGCACAATTAGGCGCAGATCTTCAAATAAATGAAGAAAATATTATGAATGATAGTTGGTTAGGAGATAGTATAAGTGTAAGTTCTCAGAGTGTAAATAATTTAAATAATGTGAGTATTTTTAGTGGAGTAGACAAATTTTATTGGCTTTATGGCAATAGTTTTACAACGTCTGGTAGTGGTGAATCTCTCGCTACAATAGATAATAAAACAGTAGTTGCTCGATATGATGGACAATTAGAAGGAAAGGGACGACTTTTAGCGTTTGGAGATTTGCATTGGATGTTTGATAAATATTCATTAACATATTATATCCAAGATCATTATTTAATGTTAAAAAATATTATTGAATATTTCTTGATCCATGAAGATATTTCTATTAATATATATTTGAAAGAAAATCGCATTTCAAATCAAAGAATTGATCTTTCACTCTATTTGAAAAATCAAACATCAGGGATACCAATAACTCCAGCAGACTATGATTCTTTAAATGTATTTATTAAAAATGCAACTTACTCTAAACCAATTATATTAAATGTTTCGCATGGAAATGATGGAATCTATTATAATGATTCATTTACTTTACCATTTCCAAGTTATATACCATATTCTATTAAAGTAAGTCTAAGTGTCGGTTTAACAGATTATAATAAAACCACAAAAATACTATATTTTGATAGTGCTAAAATTCCAAAAATAACTTCTCTATATGTAAGTAATTCTTCAGTATCAAGAGAACCAAATGAAACTTTAGATTTAATTACCGAATTAGATAAACCATCATATGGAGATATAGAAGGTTATTTATCGATTTACCCCTTTTCATTTTATAACACAAAACAATTAGAAGTCAAAGACTTATTATTCAGTCACAGTAATGCAAATATCTATTTAAAGACGTTTGATCCATTATTAAATGATCCTTCTGGATACGGTATTTATTATATTATCCCTCAATTTTCAAATTATTCAACTCCAAATTCACCAAGAGTTCCATTTCAGATTATTAATCACCCCCCAGAGATCTTAGAAGAACAATCAGTTTTTAATTATCCTGGCTCCTCTTCTACAACTTTTAAAGAAGCTGAAAATTATATTTATCCAGTAAAACAATTAGATGAAATTAATTTCGTAGTAGATGTACAAGACTCAGTTGATTATGAAGATACTAATTCTGAAATGCGAGTTTTTGTAAATCTATTTATCGGATCTCTAACCCCAGATAATTATGTTATATTAATTTCCCCTAGTTCTAATAAATTCAGTGAGCTAAGTTATCAAAGTTCCTTAGATAGATTCGAAGGTTCAATTACCATTCCTTATACAATCCAATATAGCACAATCTCTGGAATTAAATCAATATCAACAAAAACAAATTTCAACACAATAACTAATGAAGGATATATCGGAATTCTCGTGGTTACTGTTTATGACAGTGAAGGAGAAGCTGAAGACTTTTGGATTGCAATCTTAATTTCTGAACCGCCAATAAATTTTTCAATGATAATAATAGTCATAGTTTCAATAGTAGCTCTAATTGGCGTCGTGAGTATGATTATATACTATGCGCGAAGGAAAAAACATCCGAGAGTATCTCCAGTTCAACCAAGTTACCAAGAATTATATTACCGTCCTTCTTATGAAGATACTGAAAAAGAGTCATATATAACACCCGAACCAATATCTCAGTTAGGACAATTTTATTGCCCATTCTGTGGACAAATGATTAAAACACCTAAAAAATTCTGTCCTCACTGCGGGGAATCCCTTATGTTTGAAGAACAAGATGATTAATTAAATCTAGTAATTTTTTTCTCTTATTATTTTCCGATTATTAAAACATCCCCATCTTTACTTCCAATGTAAGCTTTATTTGCCATCCCAATAAATAAACCTGTATCAACTACTCCTGGAAGAGACATAATTTTATTATGAATATCTTTAGGATTATCTAATTTACCAAAATCCACATCTAAAATAAAATTACCATTGTCAGTAATCAGTGGTCCACTTTTTGACTTAGCCATTCGAAGTTTAGGATTTCCACCAAGTTTTTTTATTTTTTCCATAATTGGAAAATAAGCCATAGGAATCACTTCTATAGGAATACCTTGCTTCCAATTAGTTCCTAAAAATTCGGATTTTTTTCTAAAATCTGCTATTATTATGAATTTATTTGAGTTTGAAGCAAGAATTTTCTCCTGTACTAAACAACCCCCACCACCTTTGATTAAATTAAGATCCTTATCTATTTCATCTGCTCCATCAATATCTACATCAATTTCTGGAAACTGTTCTAAAGACACTAGATTCAAACCATTCTGAATTATTAATTGGTAAGACTGAAATGAGCTTGGAATGCATTTCAAATTTAAATTATTTTCCTTATTTAGCACTCCTAGTCTTTCTACAGCATACACGATGGTAGATCCGCTTCCAATACCAACTATCATATTTTTTTTAATGTTTTCTTCTACAGCTTTTATAGCAGCATTTTTTTTTCCTAATTCAATTAGATTTTCTGCCAAATTTATCACTTTATATGCATTATTCTAAAAGATCTAAAATCCTAATCGCTAAGTATGCTGCATTTTCTCCTCTATCGATACCAACACAAGCAACTGGAACTCCTGGAGGCATTTGGACTATCGATAGTAAAGCATCTAAACCATTTAACTTTGCACTTACAGGTACTCCTATCACAGGTTTATTAGTTTTTGAAGCAATTACCCCAGGTAAAGCAGCAGAAAGACCGGCTACAGCAATATATATTAAAGAATCACAATTACTAATATAATTATCTAATTCTTTTGGATTCCGATGGGCAGAAAGAATTTGAAGGTCATATTCTATCTGATTATCTTTCAAAACTTTCTCAGCTTTCTTATAAACTTCTTCATCCGACGTACTTCCAGCTATTATAGAGATTTTAGGCATATTTTATTTAAATCTTCTATGCATAAAAATAATTCTAATAGTATCTTAATAGCAATATTTAATTTTTGAAAAGATAAGCTTTAGTGAAAAATATACAACACACATTTATCAAAAACTTTAATATTTTTTTAAACTTCCAATTAGTAATATTTAATTTTTATTTGATTTTAAAGTACTAAATTAGTCATGAATTTGGTGATATAAGATATGGAATTAAAGGAAGTTTGGTTAATTGATTATGCCAGGACTGCGTTTTCTCGTTCAAGGCCAAAACAACCAGAAAGAGATGTTTTTGGTGAAATTCGTGGTGATGAGCTCTTAGCTAAATTGCTTATGAAATTTTTTGATGAAAAACTTGCTGATAAAGGAATAAAAAAGGATGAAATCGATGAATTTACTGTCGGTACAGCAATGGGGGTATATGAAGCCTGGACATACGGAGGAAGATTACCTCTCTTTCTAGCAGATTTTCCTGCTCATGTTCCTGCTATGTTCGTAGATCGTCAATGTGGGTCTGCTGGCTCAGGAATGCATGTAGGCATTATGGAAATTATGACAGGAAATAGTAAAATCTGCTTAGCTGGAGGTATCGAACATATGACGAGAATTCCAATGCAAAATGATTGGATTCGCCCCAACTTAACAATGATTAATAAAAAAAGCGAGTGGTATAGACCACAATATGATTTGATGACTACAATTAATATGATTCAAACTGCGCAAAAACTTTATGAGGAAGAAGTACCTGCTTTCACAAAAGAGGATTTAGATAAATTTGGAGTCAGAAGTCATAATTTGACAGTAGATAATCAAGAAAATGGTTGGTTTAAAGGTGAGATTATCCCTATTGAAGGTCATGCTGAAGGAAATATTGAAGAACCATTAATGGTTGACAGGGATATGGCAGCTAGAAAATCTACATTAGAAAGAGTTGCCCAATTACCTAGATTATCAAAACCTTTCTATTTGAAAAAGAATGGTGGCAGACAAGGATATGAGGAACGCGAAGGAACTAAAGATGGTGTAATTACTCCTGGTAATTCTTCACCTCTTAATGCTGGGGCAACTACATGTATTATGATGGAAGCAGAAGAAGCGAAAAAGAGAGGTCTTGAACCCTTAGCGAGAATCGTATCTATAGGGTGGGCTGCAGTAGATCCATCCGTTATGGGGAGGGGACCAGTTCCCGCTACTCAAAAAGCATTAGATTATGCAGGCTTAAAAGCAGACGATATCGATTATTGGGAGATTAATGAGGCTTTTACGATAGTAGCTCTTAATTGTATGAAATCATTTAACATTCCTGAAGAAAAGGTTAATGTCATGGGGGGTTCTACAGCTATTGGACATCCTTTAGGAGCAACAATGATAAGACTACCTGGTACTCTTGCTCGTATCTTAAAAGATAAGAAAGCTAAGTATGGTGTTGCGAACGCATGTGTAGGTGGAGGTCAAGGCGTTGCAACAATAATAGAAAATATGGATGCTTAGAAATTTATTAAAAAATTTATTACTACTTTTTTTACTTTTTTTATTTTGTATTATCTCATTTTACAATTTCAAAAGATTTCAATCAAGTTAAAATAAAATTCTTCAGATTTATCGTTATTCTGCGAAATGTTTAAATACTAAATAATGACAAATTAACTTACAAAGAAATTAAAATGGAAGTGAAATCAAAATGACTGTATATAAATCAATTCAGCTTGTTGCAACGAGTGAAAAGAACTGGGCTGATGCTGTAAAAAATGCTTATGAAGAAGCTAAAAAATCACTGCGAGGTATAAGAAATATTCAAATTGTTGAATCTGACGTGAAAGTAAAGGAAGATATTGACAAATTAATTTACAGGGTCAGAGTCCAAGTAAATTTTCAATTAGAAAGATAAAATATAACATATTTTTTTATTTTTTTTCCTTTTCTAAATCCTTAATTTTGGTATTTAATTAAAAAATAATGAATTCAACTAATAATGATGGTCAAATTTTAAATATCACGAATTCTATTAAGACTTTAGTATATTCAAGAAAGGGTTATCATGTTTCAGTCAGACCTTATAGGAGATTTACTATCAGATCCGCGTGTATGGCAATACGTAATCGGGGCGATTGTTTTTATAGTGGTTGTTATAGTCTGTTATTCTATACATAGGAAATTAACATCATAAATAGATAGAATCTAGTTTCCAATTTCAATTCAAGTTCAATCTTTTTAATTCATCTAACTTCTGCCGGATTTGAGATTGTGCAGCCAAAGCATAGGTGAAATTAGGATCAATATCTAAAGCTTTTTCATAATAAGCTAAAGCTTCTTCATATGATTCTTTTTCTTCATAAATCAGACCTAAATTGTAAAAACAATATTTATAATCTGGTTTAATTTTTAATGCAGTTTCAAATGAGTTTTTAGCTTTTTTTAATTGTTTTAAATTGAAAAAAGCAATACCTAAATTATAGTGAGCTCTATAATGATTTGGACTCATTTCGGTTATTCTCATAAATAATTTTTGTGCTTTTTCGTATTCTACAGTATAGAAATCGTTAAGGTATCCCCCATAATCAAATAACAAATCTATTAAATTGTTTTTAACCTCTTCTGAATCGGGATTATTCTTATATAATTCATCTAGAATTTCCAAGGCTTCTTCAAAATTCTCTTGTTTCTTTAAGGATTTTACTTTTTCAATTATTTGTTTAATGTTATAGTTGCTTTCCATAGAACTATTCACAGTATATATAATTGATTAAAAGAGATTAATCTCTGGTCTATATTTCGTTTTCATACCAGATGTATTTTGATTTCTTTATACTTAATTTTAAAAATAAACTCCTTAAAGCCCCATCATCGTCTGGACAAATGAAATAAACCTTATCAATCTTCAAGGATCTCTTAATATATAATTGAAGCTCTCGAATTACTTGTTCTTCAATTCCTTTTTTAAAAGAATCTTCTTTTTTTGTTAATACTTGATGAATGAGGACTCTATCATTACCTAAATAGTCCCGAAATAGTGTATAAGTTCCAAACCCTACGATTTTTCCATCTATTTTTGCTACAACCATTGAATTACGATACTGAAGATCAAGACTCCTCCGATTTAATTCCTCTTCAAATCTATCCCAATGAGAAAAGAAATAAGATTTGGTTTCAATAAAATCTTTAAAGATTTCCTTCAATGCTTCTTTGTCCACTCTTGGATCATACCTATCAATTATAATCAAATTATTCACTGTAGGAAATATTGTTATAATTATTTTAACAAAATATCTATTATTTAATAAAAATTGTTTTTTAAAACTGAAAATAATATAAATTGATGAAGTATGACCCAAAAGAATAATGATGAACCACTTTCAATTCCTATAAAAAAATTAAGAAAACAGCTTATTATCCCAAAACAGTCTAAACCTGGTGATGCGGGTATTGATGCTCGAATTATGGGATTTAATAAAATAATACATGACGGAAATAAAAAAGAATTGATTGAAGTTGAAACAGATACGTATACATTGAAATCACTTGAAAGAATAGGATGTCCTCTTGGATTTTCAACAGCTATCCCAAAAGGATATTATTTTAAAGTTGTTCCGAGAAGTGGCTTAGCTTTATGGGATGGTCTATCTATTGTAAATTCTCCTGGTACGATTGATGCCGGATACCGAAATGAATGGATGGCTATTGTCATAAATCTTTCTAATAAAGAAGTGACACTGAAAAAGGGTGAGAGAATTTGCCAATTAATTCTATCAAAAATGTATGATTATAATTTTATTGAAACTGATGAATTACCTGAATCTGAACGTGGTTTAGGAGGATTTGGTTCAACTGGAAAGAATTGAATTTCAAATAGATATTAATACAAAGATAAAAAATGATATATTATGACAGATTTAACAGTTGAAGAGCAGTTTATTGTTAAAAAACTTAAGGAAAAAGGTGGTAAGGTAAATTATAAGGAGTTACAAATTCTATGTGAAAATGAATTTGAAGGAGTAAGATTAGTTCTGAAAAAATTAAAACAAAAAGGAATTGTTGAATATGAGGGCATGATTCCAGGATTTTCTGCTGAAATCGAATTAATCAGAGATCTCTAATAGTAGAAATTCTCTAATCGAAAACCTCAAATTGCTTTTTAATTTTTCTTCTTTAATCTTTTAATTTTTTACTTATTATGACTGAAAGTAAATATACTGGTGTTAGGAACCATTTCCTATATCCATTTTTAAATCCTGAGAGTATTGCAGTTTTTGGGGCTTCAAATTCATTTTTAGATAATATGGGTGCTATGATGCTTCGAAATATTATCTTTGGTGGATTTCCAAAAGATAGAATATACCCAATACATCCTAGATTAGATAATATTCAAGGATTAAAAGCATATAAATCAATACTGGATCTTCCAGAGGTACCAGATTTAGGTTTTATCATTTTAAAACCTAATAGGGTTCTAAATGTATTTGAAGAATGTGGAGAAAAAGGGGTTAAACACGTTATAATTGTTTCAGGAGGATTCCGAGAGTTTGGAATTGAGGGGAAAGATCTTTCTCAAAAAATACATGAAATTGCAAAAAAATATAATATTAGATATATTGGTCCAAATTGTTTGGGTGTCTATAATGCTTTTTATAACTATCCTGAATATCAGGATAAATGTCTAAACACTATGTGGATATATGAGACTCCTAAACGTGGAAATATATCCATTATTGCTCATTCTGGTACAGTTGCGTCCCATGTATTTTGGTTTTGTAATAATATTGGAGTTAAAATAGGGAAATCCCTCTCGATTGGAAATGAAGAAGATATTGATTTGATTGATTTTTTAGAATACCTTAAAAATGATCCTGAGACAGATGTTATCGGCTTATATATAGAAGAAATTAAGAGAAGTAAAGAATTTATAGCCTTAACAAAGAAAATTACTCCCAAAAAACCAATTGTGGCAATTTATGCTGGTGGAACAGTAGCAGCGTCTCGTTCAATCATGGGACATACAGGGGCTATTGCTGGAGATGATAAAATCTTTGAAAGTGTGTTTAAGGAAACAGGAATAATTTCCACAAATTCAATTAAAGATTTTTTTTATTATCTAAGAGCATTTTCTAAAAATATAATACCAAAAGGAAATAGGTTAGGTATAATTACAGATTCAGGAGGATGTGGTGCGATGATGGCAAAAGTTGCTGAAAAATCAGGGTTGATTTTACCAGAATTTTCAGACGAATTAAAAAATAAATTAAAACCATATGTTCCACCTGTTGCAAATATTGATAATCCCCTAGATCTAACTTTCCAATTCAATCAATATAATCTTTATATTAAAATTCCAAAAGCTATGATTAATTCTGGCGAAGTTGATGGTATAATTATTTATGCTGCATTTGGTTTTGAAGAAGTTTTAGATATTATTAAAGCATCTGGGGGTAAAAGTTATGATGAATTTGAGGTATCTAATGAGATGATGAGGGGGCTATATTTAAAACCTATTCAAAGGTTGGTAAAGAAAAAAGGTGTTCCAGTTTTTTATATAGGTCCACAAGGTTATTCTAATTCATGGGTTCGAGAATTTCTCAAATCAAATATACCAATTTTTGATTTATGGGATATGCCAGTAAAATGTTTCTCAGCATTAGTAAAGTATTCTGATTATCGAAAAAAAATTGGGGCTAAATTTGAAATTTGAATTTATTCGAGATAACCAAATTTCATACAAATCCTAATCATAAATCTTTTGTTATTTTTTTAATTTTCATTATTAATATTTTGGTTAAGGCTAAATTATGAGTGAAAATAATTCAGAATACACAAAAAATAATTTTATAGAACAAATTCTAAATCCAAAGAGTATCTGTGTTTTTGGTGCAAATAATAATCCATTAACTACAATGGGTTCTATGCAACTTCGTAATATCATAGCTGGGGGTGGCTTTAATGGTTCTATTTATCCAATTCATCCTCGATTAGAAAATGTTCAAGGATTAAAAGCATATAAGTCCATATTTGATATTCCTATAGTTCCAGATTTAGCTTTTATCATACTACCCACGAAAGTTGTTCCTAAAGTTATGGAAGAGTGTGGTCAAAAAGGTATTAAGCGTTTAATCATTACTTCAGCCGGTTTTAGAGAAATTGGAGATGATGGTAAGAAATTATCTAAAGAGATTGATGCTATAGCGAATAAATATAATATGAGATTTATAGGACCTAATTGTTTAGGAGTTTATAATGGTTGGTACGGATTTCCTGTAAAAGGAAACGCATATTTTAATACTGGTTGGCCATATCTCCCCCCAGATAGAGGTAAAATTTCTATTGTTAGCCAATCAGGAACTATAGCGGCTCAAATATTCTGGCATGCGAAAAATATGGGCGTAAAAATTGGGAAATCGATTTCTGTTGGAAATGAGAGAAATATTGATGTAGTTGATATATTGGAATATTTCTTAAATGATCCTCAAACTGATACGATTGGTTTGTATATAGAAGAAATTAAAAGAGGAAAAAAATTTATAAACCTCGCTAAGCAAATTACACCAAAAAAGCCCATTGTAGCTATATATGGAGGAGGAACCCAAGCATCAGATCGTTCAATTAACTCTCACACGGGGTCAATTGCAGGAAATACTAAAATCTTTAAGGCTGTGTTTAAAGAAACAGGTATTTTCCCCACCAATTCGATCATGGATTTTCTTTATTATCTCAGAACATTTTCTCAAGCTCAACTATATAATATATTTCCAAAAGGAAAAAAATTGGGGATAATCACAGATTCAGGGGGTCCAGGGTCCATGATGGCTAAGACCGCTGAATTATATGGCTTGAGTGTCCCAGAATTTTCACAGGAATTACAGGATAAAATAAAGGAATCATTGCCTCATACTGCAGCAGTACGTAACCCTATAGATGTCACTTTTCATGCAAATTTCATGAATATGTTTTTTTATTATCCAAAATTATTAATGAATTCAGGTGAAGTCGACATGATTATTGTCTATGGTGTATTTGACTTTGATGAGGTAATGGATACTATAGAAGAATCTGGGCTGATTATTGACGAAAAAATGAAAGGTTTATCAAAACTTATAGATACCGCTATATTTAAACCTATTAAACGTTTAATGAAGAAGTTCTCAATTCCTGTATTTTACGTCGGTCCTTTTCCCTATAAATATTCATGGTATCAAAAATTTATTTCCAAAGACATTCCGATCTTTGAGTTTTTTGATTATCCTACCAAATGTCTTAGCATTTTAAGTCGATATTCTGAATATCGTAAAAAAATAAATCCTAAATCTAAAAATTGAAAATATAAGTTGCAAAAATTCTACTTATATCACTAATTATTTAAATGTCTTTTATCTATAATTATTAGAATTATTGTAAAAAGTAAAGTGTAGAATTAAGTCAATTTAATTACAATATAACGGGTTTCTATTTGCCAATCGTATTTTTTAATCCTCCTTTAGCGATTCTAGCCTCTGGATCTAAATTAGGTGTTGAATTAGGGGGCAGTAAAAGTATTTTGAGTTTTGACTCCCACCACAATTTATATTCAGAGAGTGTTATATTCAGTGAACTTAGCTGGGGTGCATTTTATCAAGAAGAGGGATTAGAAGATCAAATTGATACTTTTGAAACTAAAGAATATGACTCTATTCGCGAAGATCCAGAAGCATTAATTAAAACTATTGTAAACACTATTTATAATATTATAAATAATGGAAAATTATTCTATGGAATTGCTGATTTTGAAGTAGATGCATTTCTTAATCAAAATACAGTGATTCCGGGTCTTAAATTAGATTACGAGATTATAAATAAACTATTAGAAGCTCATAAAAAAACTCGAGATAAAAATCTATTTCCTCAAATTCTTTTTGATTCAAAAAATATAAAAAAAATTTATGTAGAAATTCAAGGAACTAAAAAACACAAACTCCATATTATAGGAAATAAATTGGAGGATTTAGCTGATACATTGAGAATGGCTAAGGGATTTGCAACTGGAATTGTCTGCACCTCTCGAGGTGCTGCAAATCTTTATATTATGAGTGATAACATTGTATATAGAGAAGATGAGATCCCTGAACTCTACATAGACGAAGAAAACTTAGCCATTATTGAGATGGGAATTCAAAGAGAACTTTTATTTCCAATTAGTTGGTTCAGAATTGATTTAGGGATTAGATCTTTAGAAACTTTAGAATTATGGGATACAATTCAAGATGATCCTAGGTTAATCAAAGCTTTAGAGCGTTATGATAAATATGTAACAAGCTTAGTGTATGCAAAATATCGAAACATGGCATCCGCAGAAAAAATAGGGTCTAATTCTGAAGAAGATTTCTATGAGATGACAAGAAAAGAGAGAAGGCAAGCACTTAAAGATATGGCTGAAGCAATAAGAAAATTAACTGATGAATATAAAAAATAGTGTTTTATTTTTCTTTTAGTATTCTCGGAGCCTTAAAATATCCATCTTTCTTGTGTTTAGCATTTTTTAACGCTTCTTCAGGAGAAAGTGATTCCCAAGGCTCATCATCCCTGAAGACATTTTTTAATCCATCTATTGGATGAGTCATTGGATTAACATTGCTTGTGTCTAAATTGTCTAGTTTCTTGAAGTAATTGAGAATATTACTTGCTTCCATTGCAAGCTTTGCTTTTTCTTCCTTAGATAAATCTAATAACGCTAATTTCGAAATATGATCTACAGTTTCTTTTGATAAACCTTCTTTTTGGTTCATATTTTAGTTCACTAAGTTATAGTAATATATAATAATTAAGCTTGATCCTATTAGACTTCAAAAATCCTTGAATTGGTAATTTTAGAATTATTTGAATCTTAAATTTCAAAAAGAAAATTTATATATTTAATAAACTATATATCAGTTACTGGTAGTCCAGTCACTGGTATTTTAGTGACTGTAAATATTAATAAAACAATTGCTCATAATTTAATGTTAGATGTGCTATGGTTGAAGACTATAATAAGAACTTCGAAAAAGTAATGAAAAAGAATTTTACTAATATTTTCATTCTTTCTATTCTTGAAAGAGGACCTTCTCATGGATATAAAATAGGGAATGAAATTGAAAAACGTACTTTAGGAATGTGGAATCCATCTGCATCGACTTTATACTGGATCTTAAATAACCTAAGGGATAAAGGCTTCATAAAAATTCTTAAAGAAGATAAAAATAAGAAAGTGTATGAGATTTCAGATACAGGTAAAGAAGCATTAAGATTAATGAAATTGACTCAAAGAAATATAAGAAATACATATCGTCGATTTCTAGCAGCATCAATAGATCAAGGAACTGCAATTGATTCAGATGATCTTGAACGTTTTGATGATATTCCTTCAATTCAAGTTCTACCGATGGCTTTAAAACCTGAAAGGTTTAAAGATAATTTAAAACCTAAGGAAAAAATCCAACTTCTTGAAACCAAAAAAGTAGCATTTATAGAAACCAGAGATCGAATGAATGAATACATAAAGGATTTTGAAGAGACTATTTTAAAAATTAAAAAAGAAATGGAAGATAAAAAAAAGTAATTTCTACCAGTTAAATTTTAAGAAATTAGAAACTAATGATTTAAAAGAAGTTAATATAAAAATGAGCCTTGAACAAAATAAAAAAAGAATAAATTTTCTCACGTTTCTTATATCCTATAAATGCACTAACGAATGCAAGCATTGTGCAATTCCAGGGTCTCCAAATCAAGACAATAAGTTAATGGAATTACAGGATGTAAAAAAATATCTGGAGGAAGTTACACAAAATTATATTGTTGATGAAGTTGGCTTTTTTGGAGGAGAGCCTCTACTTCATTTTGATTTACTAATTAGCTTTATTAAAGAAGTAAAAAGATATGGTATACCAATAATAGGATTGCCAACCAATGGGTTTTGGGGAAAAAATGACTCAACTGCTAAGCATTATACCCAAAAGCTAAAGGAAGCAGGTTTAAATACCATTGGCTTTAGCGTTGACACTTTTCATCAAGAATTTGTTCCACTTGAAGTAGTGAAACGAGCTATGAAAGCTGCTTACGAAGCTGGAATTGAAACTATTTATTCAATAACTCAAAATCTTGGACTTAGTAATATAAATAATTCTATTAATGAACAGAATGAAAAATTTGCATGTTCAATTTCCAAAGAACTAGAGTTTTGTCAGATAATAAACAGTGAGTTACAAGTAAAAGGACGAGCAGTAAATAATCTTACTGATTATTTCTCAATGGATGCAATCCCCTCAGAAAGGTGTCTTATTTTCAAGGTTCCGATGTTTATGGTTGATCCTAATGGATGGGTTTTTCATCAATTATGCAATGGAATTTGTATAGGTAATGCTAAAGACAAATCATTGTCTGAGATCTTACGTGAATTTAATTATAGAAAACATCCAATAATAGGCAAGTTAGTTACCAAAGGAGGACCTCAAAATCTTCTTGAAATAGCGATTGAAAAAGGATATAAACCTCGGAAAGGATATGCAGACAAGTGCCATCTTTGTTTTTCAGTAAGGAATTTCCTTCGTCCTTATTATCCAAATATCCTAGAACCTTCAAATCTCTACTTTTAAAAAAAAACCATTAGAATTAAGTTATATCCAATTTTTTTTTAAATATGGTTGAAAAAGAAGATTTAAGACTTGAAATCCCAAGTTATGCTTTCATTGCTCTTGCGAGACGAGGTATGGAAAAGATCTCATTAGATCAATGTTTTCTTCATGATTGCGATAATCAAGACCCAAACCTCCTAGAACCATATAAGAAAGAAATACAAGAGGATGATAAGAAAATAATTAAAAAGATTTATATAAAATGTAAAAAATGTAATCGCAATTTCATTCTAAAACTTGAAACTCTGAAATATGTAGCAAAATCTACTAAATATGATAAAGAAGAACCTTTATCTATGGGTATCGTCTATGCTTTAGACGAGGATGGAAAAAATTTAGGGCAAATAGGTTATTTTTAAAAATCTCACTTAATTTCAAATCATAATTGTATGAAATTTAACATTTATTTATTTGATTTAGATGGAACTCTACTCCATCTTGGTAACATTGGAGTTTATGTAGATATAATACTAGAAGAAACCTTCAAAAAATTAAAAGCTAGTAATCCTCCAGGAAGAATTGAAAAATATAGACTTTGGTCCCCTGAAGAAAATGTTTTTGATGTTTTGACAGAATGGGGTGTTAATAATCCTCAGAATTTTTGGAAAGTGTTTGATAAGATAGATTTTACTATGAGGAAGAAATTAATAAACCAAAAACAAATTTTCTTGTATAGTGACGTTTATAGTACCCTACGAATGATCCATAAACAACAAGAGAATAAACTCGCTATAGTTTCAAACGCAGCATATTATATTGTTAATTATATTTTAGATAAATTTAATATTGCTCAATTTTTTCATGAAATTTTTAGTTTAGGTTATTATGAAAATGACCAAGAATTAGCTAAACCATCTCCAAAAGGTATTTTATCTGTATTAGAAAAATTTAAGTTTGATCTGAAAAAATCAAAAGCTATCTTTATTGGAGACTCAAAATTTGACATTATTGCAGCTAAAAGAGCTAACATTAATGCATGTTTAATTAGAAGGGAAACAAGTCCACATAATAAACACTACAAAGAATGGGACTTTCAACCAGATTTCGTCATAGAAGGATTAAATGAAATTTTTCTCTTAATATAATGAACCTAAATTAAATCCTTTCAAATAACAATTTAATATCACACACATTTTAATTTTGTTTCGCATCTAATGCTATAAAAATCCAAGGATAGTCTAACGATCCAGTCTTAGTTTCATACTAAAAACTATAATTAGATTTCATAATATAATTAATTATGATTAGTGAAATAATAAGAAGTGAAAAAATTATGAATCCTTTAGTTCTCAAGTGGAAGAAAATTCTATTTATTATGCCAAATTATCGGATGGAAGAGGCTAATCGTTTTATTCAGAGAATTTATCCTCCAATTGGTCTTATGTATATAGCTAGTTATTTGAAAGATTTGCAAGTCGATGTTAAAATTATAGATGCGAAGATTGAAAATTTAACTAATAAACAATTAAAAGATAGAATTAAGGAATATAATCCAGATATAGTAGGTATTTCAGTCTTAGTATGTTCTTCTATTAATGTATGTAATGATATTGCTAAAATGGTCAAAAGAATAAATAAGAATATTACAGTTGTTTTTGGTGGTCGTCAACCATCAATGATGCCAGAAAAAGCATTGGAATTAGAAGAAGTTGACATGATTGTTAGAGGAGAAGGAGAAATAACATTTAGAGAATTAATTCTCAATGGATCTCCTATAGGTGTAAAAGGTATCTCATATAAATCTGATGGGAGAATAGTTCATAATCCTGAGAGAGAACTAATGAAAAGTTTAAAAAACCTTAGATATCCTTCAAGGGATCTAATAAAAAATAACAATTATACCTTATTAGGTATGAAAATTGATACAATCCAGACTTCACGAGGATGTCCACATAGATGTAGGTTTTGTACAACCCCTGTTGCAATGAAAGGTACTTGGAGACCAAGACCAGTAGATAGTATAATAACCGAGTTAAAGATGATTTCCAAAAATAAGAAAATAACCGATATAATAATTCTTGATGATAATCTCACTGCCAGTACAAAAAGGGTTGAAGAATTATGTTCAAAGATCATACAATGTAAAAAACGGGGAGAGATGAATGATTTCAAATTTTATGCTCAAATTCGTGTCGATTCAATTCTAAAATCACCTCAAATGATAAAATTGATGGGTGAAGCAGGATTTTGGTCAGTTTTAATTGGCATTGAATCTGTTAACGATGAGACTCTAAAGGATATGAACAAACGAATGAGTTTTAATGAAGTATTAGAAGCAATACAAACACTCCACTCCTATAATATAAGTGTATTTGGAAGTGTAATCATTGGATTTGATTTAAATGCAACTGAAGAAGAGATTATGAAGGAAATTAATTATATGAAAAAAATTGATGTTGATATTTTAGTCCTTAACTTACTAACTCCTTATCCTGGAACGCCAATCTATGAGGAAATGGAACATAGAAATTTAATTGTAACAAAAGATTGGAGTAAATATACTCCTTTTAAGCCAGTATATCATACATCCCATTTAAGTTCAAAAAAATTACAGGATTTATTACAATATGCATTTAAACATCATGCTTACCATAAGAATGCTGTAGGATTTGTATCAAGAATGATTAAAGCGAGAGGTTTTTCTTTCGTATTTAATCCTAAGAGAATAATTTCTACTATATTCGCAGTATTAAAGGCAAATCTAACACTAAATAAATTCTTTAATTAAAAATTGGGAGGTTAATTCTATGGAGAAGTGGAAAATTTGGTTAATTGTAGACACTATCTGTTCTTTAATCTGTGGCTTTGCTGCCATCGGTATATTTTTTCATACACTCGCTACTGCTGAGGAACAATATGGTATTGGGGTAGTCTGGATTCTTGATTTATGGTGGGTTATTCCTGTTGGATTTATTCTTGGAATTTTTATCCCTTTTATCGCATATCCATTGGGGTGTATGTTTTCATTATGAATTATAGTAATTTGAAAATGTAAGTTATTCGAATAAGTTATAGAACGACTTCTTCTTAAGACATAAAATTAAATATTCATACTGCTTCTTATTTAATATTGAAAATCTTAAGAGACTAGCCGAAATGTCGACAAAATTAGGAGAAGAAGACAATTTACGAAAAAAAGTATGGAAAATTATCAATCTAATACAAGCGAACCAATTATTTGTACATTATAAAGATCTAAGTATTAAATATCTACCCGAAAAGAGTAAAAAAGTTACTACACGGTCTTTACCAGAAATTTTATCATTATGCATTCTTAATGCGATTGTTCCCAACTCTGCCATGCTTTTAATAGGGGGTCATGGAGGCGGTAAAACTACGCTTGTAAAGCTTTTAGGTCGCATGTTCACAGCAAACTCCTTAAGTGAAATAGAAAATTCAATTATTAGAGGTCATCCTCAACTAACGGAAGAGAAACTAATTGGAACTTTGAAGTTAGGAAAATTAATGAAAGATGGAGAAGAGGAAGTGGTATGGAGACAATTTGTAACAAATTTTTGGAAAATTATTGATGAGGTAAATCGGTTGACTCCATATGCTCAAGACATCTTGTTATCATTATTAGCAGAGGGAACTGTTAAATATTACGACTCAATAACAAATATTAACAAATTTTGCTTATTTGCAACAATAAATCCTCATGATGTTGGTACATTTGAATTATCTCAACCATTTTTAGACAGATTTGGTATCTCAGTTCCTATTTCTATGCCTGGAAGTCATGATCTACAACTTATCTTAACAGGGAAAGATGAGAAATAT
The DNA here is from genome assembly GCA_048939015.1 of Promethearchaeota archaeon. Lineage (GTDB taxonomy): Archaea > Asgardarchaeota > Lokiarchaeia > Sigyniarchaeales > SOKP01 > Loki-b32. Next base: position 60,976 of record JBHLPW010000016.1, on the reverse strand, counting down.
TCAGGAATGGATGAATTAATTCAGGTTCCTGAAATTTTAACAATTGATGAGTTGATGGAAATTTGGTATTATGTGAATAGAGTTACATTCTCTCCTGAAGTGAATAATTATATACATGCTATTATTAGAGAATTTACATTATGTGCAAGGGTAGATAAGGGTAATACCGAAGATATAAAACCTAGTACTGGACTATGTTCAGGTTGTCATTTCAATACAGTTCAAAATATATGTAATAAAATAGATTCAATTTTGAGTGTTAGAGTTGCTAAGGATCTTCTAAGATATTCTAAAGCCTTAGCTTGGTTATTGGGATTAAATAGTATTGATGTGAATATTGTGAATACTATCGCTCCTTATGTTATTTCACATAGAGTAATATATGTGAAAAGGGAAATTGAGAAATCGCCATACTATGGAAATAAATATGAATTTTCTAATAATATTTTGAAAACTGTTCAGAAACGATTTAAAAATCGCGAAGTTTGTTATATCATCACAGAAAGATTCCGCGTAGGAACTCCAAAAGAAAATGATCTACAGGAGTTAAAAAAGTTTGAGAAAAATGATTTAATTGTGAATTACGATTTAATACCATTTGTAAATTCAGTAAATAACAAAGATTACTCACCAATTGCCCAACAAATACAAGATTCAGCGAAGAATGGTGATATAAATAAATTAGCAGAAATTAGAAATAATCTTCTAGAAGAGATTGATTTCCCTAATAGAGGAGACCTAATTGAATGGTGTAATCGAGAACTTTTCAAGCAAACAGTAACTGATTATGTTATAAAATATACTTATTGGAAAGAAGTTTGGGCAGATATCGCAGCTGAATTTTCTAATTTAGATCAACCATTGAAGGAAGCGTTTAGTCAACGACAAACTAAACAAATAAGAACCGAAGATATGCTAATTGAGATAAATGTAACCGGCACTAAAGAAGATTCTTTAGTGAATATTCAAATTTCTGGTGGATCTGAAGCATTAAGATTGAGATCCATATTGAATAATTTTGAATACGTACAGAGGGAAGAATAAGAAGATATAATAGAAAGATGATAAAAACAAGAAGAAAAAAAGGAAAACAATCGAATAAGGAATTAACAGCTAAAGAAAAAAAAACAATAGAATTAGCGAATATTGCCTGGAGTAAAACACTAAAGGAATTTTATTATCCTCCTTTAAATGATCCAAATTATGTATTTGATTATACACATTTAGAGGGATTTTATATCGATCCTGAACACCATTGGCAAATAACAATGAATCTAGCGAATACACCTCCGTTAAAAGCTGAACAAGAATATATCGACTATTTTTACATTATATCTCTTCATGAAGTATCACATTATCAAGTCATACCTTACGATGGTTTAACACATGCCAAATTATTAAGAGCTGCTATGGTCCATGTGAATCAAAATTATGCTCCTATAGTAGTAAATATTTTTGCGGATTTAATTATCGATACCAAATTATATCAGAAATATTCCAACTTGATCGAATGGGAAATGGCTGAAACCTACAAGCATATTACAAGTAAAGGACCAATAAGTAATTTTAGTAAATTTTTGTTCCGGACTTATGAAAAAATGTGGAATAAGGATGTTATCGCTGATGAGAAACTAAAGGAATTGGATTCTTTAGCAGAAAGAGTGTCTAAAATAATACTCAAAGACTTCGAGAACGAGTCAACCTGGGAAAATAAAGTATCTCAAGTAGCGAGATCGTTGAAAATATTAATACAAGATACATTCACTTTAATAGGCACTGGAGGTGTAGTAGACAAAAATAAGGAAAAGAGAAAAAGTCCCGGAGGAGCTTTTTTAGAAGTACCTAAAGATGTTCTAGAAATTATGGATAATCCATTAGAAAATAAAAATGCAGATAAATTAAAAGAGAGCAATGAAGACGAATTAAGACAAAAATCTGAGGAATTTGCTAAAGACATTCCCTATTCTGAATTTGGTGGACCTGCACGTCAAGCAGGAATCTTAATTGATGGAAATGCCTTAGCTACTTGGTATAGAGGATTAGCGAAAAATCTTATTGACATAAGAATTTTTGAAGAAAAACCGGGAGGACAATTGCTAGTTTATCCTGAAGTTTGGCGTATAGGAGATAGAATAGAAGAATTAGATATTACTCAGAGCTTATTAAATAGTCCAATAATTATACCTAACATTACAACGAGAAAATGGGCATATAAAGAAGGACCAGGTCAATTGGTTGAACAACAAATTCCTGATCTTCTAATTGTTTTAGATTCTTCAGGTTCTATGGGTTGGAACTACACATCAACATCAAACCGTGGTAAGGGACCTTATCATACAGCACTTGTAGCGGCTTTCGCATCTCTACACTATGCTGCTAGTAAAGGGGTAAAATTTAGCGTCATTAATTTTTCTAATAAAGCAGATGTTTGTCAATGGACTTGCGATTATAAAAAAGCTGAAAATGTGCTTTTAAGGTATCAAGGTGGAGGAACCTTTTTACCAATTAAAGAAATAGCAAATCAATGTGATAAAGCCGAAAAAAAAGCTCTTGTCTTTATTATCACTGATTTTGGTATCTATAATTGGAGTAAAACAAAAAAAACAATGATAGAGTTAGTAGAAAAAGGACATAAAATTGTTGGATTTTTCATAGGGTCTAAAAAGATACCTAAAGACAAATTTAAAAACCTTCTCAATAAGGTAACCTTTTATGGAATAGGAAATGCTAAAGATTTAATTAGTTTGGTTATAACAGAAGTCAAAAAATATTATTTATAGTTCAATTTTTTTATATAAATATAGTCAATCAATTTGTTTGAGTCTTTTATTTTTTCTATGATGTTATCAAACTAAATATGGAGGAAAAAGGTGTATATGTAAGTAATACCTTTAATCAGGTTTATTAATTTCCCGTAAATACAATTTCATAAAATATCTTTGACTTTGACAATACATTAATTTATCCTTTTGTGTTAAATGCTTGCATTTTTTTAATACCCTCTGGATATCTGTAAGTAGTTTGAAACTATCATATTTTGTCTTTTGTGGGAAATTTTCAATTGTATTTCTTATACCGTTATTTATCTTAACTTCATAAAATAAATCTTTAAGATCTAAAACGGGTTCTAAATCTTCTAATCTTAAATCTGCCAATACTTCTATTTTGTTATCAAGATTAATTGAATTATCATTAATGGGATTCTCAGAATTATAGTCAATAAATATATCACATAATCCTTTATGCCTATATCTACAATCTTGGCAATCATAAGCACATGGAGAGGATTTAACTCGACAAGTGTTTTGGGTTTTTTTAAAAAAAGCTTCCGATTCTTGTAGATTTGGAATCATCATTTTCGTTAATTTTACATTTAGTTTTATATAATTCTTCAAATATTTCTCTTATACTTTTGTGGTAATAGCAGAGAGATATCTAGATATATATAAAAAACAAATGGAAATTTCTTTTGAAACTAAGTAATATTTAGGTAATATTTTATCTACATCATCACTTGAAATAAAAAGTAGTAGCAATTACTGTATTCTTTAGTTTTTTTGAATGTTAAATAGCTTCATAGCTATAAATTTCTTTCAGATACTATATTCCCCATCATTTTTAGAGTATTTATGAGTTGTTAACTCTTTAGTTTCATTTTTTGTAATCCCTGCTTGATGAGTGTAAGCATCATAAAGTAATTCAAAGAATTTGAAAAAATCTCGAACTCGATATTTTTTTGGTTTTTTAGAGCCATATCTTTGTAAAACTTTACTTTCTTCAAGGGATTGCAAGGATCTCCAATAGAAATTAATCTTAGAATACTCTAATGGATCAATATCAAATAAATCTCTAATTTTTTTAACAGATATTAGCGAAAAATATTTGGATCTGGTAATTAATCCTATAGCGCGTATAGTTTCATCCATATATTTTTCAGGAATATTCATTGAATCCATAGATATTAATAATTCTTTAATTTTTTAATTTTATCATTAGAGAATTTTTACTAAGAATAGTTCTGAATAGCTAGACTTTTCTTCCAAATATTATATTCCCTATCATTTTTAGTGTGCCAAAAAAGCCCCTTTTCTTCATCATCATCTTGGTATACATTCTTCCAGAGCTTTTTGGAGGTGTGACGCTTTTATCTTTTTTATAGAGTTTCATAGCTTTCATTCCGCAGGTTGGAACACAATTCCCACATCCAATACATCGGTCTAAATTTACAATCGCCTTTTCATTTACAAGAGTTATAGCGTCCATCTGACATCTATTTACACACACTTTGCATCCATTGCAGAGTTCTGGATTCGATTGAGCATAAAAGTTATTAGAATAATATTCAGCAGGTTTTGGATACTGTTTGGCCATTTTTAAAACACCACAGCAACATCCACAACAGACACACATAAACTCAGGATTTTGACTATTTTCAGGTTGGAGTACAAAGCCTTCTTTTTGATAATTCTTTAGAATCTTAAAAAATTCATCTTGAGATACTTCTTTACCTATTCCATCGTTAATTCTTCTTTCAGCTGCATCATTGAACATAACACAACATCGACGAGTATCTGAAAGTTTACAAGACTCTTTAAGCACATCTTGCTGTTCACGGCATACACAGTTCATTATAGCGATTTTATTAACCTTATTTGTGATGATATCTCTTATATTATCATAAGTACTAGTAGTGTAATCTGGAGAAAGGCTCTTCTCAATTGGAATAGTGCGCATTTGACCAGGTTTATTTTTATTATGAAACTCTTCATAGAACACATCAAGAGAGTACTCTTTCGCAAGTTCAGCAAATTCTTTAGTTACCTGACCCAATTGATATTCAAAAATACCAATAGCCCATTGAAGTAATCGATATCTTCTCCTATTATGCTTATGATCATATATAGAACCGCCTCCTTGAATAGCTCCTTTTTCATTAAGATTATTCAAAACTTCTTCTAATCTTTCTTTAGATATTGAGATGCCACTTTTTGTGACACGTTTATATATCTTGTCTAGAGGTTCTGGTAGAGCACTTAAATGGATAGCAATTGCCGCTTCCTCTGGTGTGAAAAGAAGTTTCAATATTTCTATTTCTAAACCATCCTTGTGCGCAGGGAAGTCAATAGGCATCCGTTCATCAATTTCTTTATGGAGCTTCTTATAGATTTGATCGTCACTTTGCACAAAATCATCCCGCTTATAATTTCAAATACTATTTACTTCCTAATATTACCGACTTATTATAATTTATTTAGTGTTGTTATTTTTTAAAGCCTATTATAGAACAGACAATATTCGTTCAACATCAAGCCATCCTTTTAATGCATGAATTATCTTTCCTTGCTTATCAATCACAAATTGTCCGGGACCTTGCTTTTCCCACCCTTCATATTCACCATGTTCAATACCTAATTTTGTAGCTTCTTTTAATTTCGCTCTCACTTGAGTGAAAGCTCCAGCTGTCATTAATCCTAGTCCATATTCTGCATATAATTCATCTTTAGAACTTGGAATAACCGGAAAGTCAATATTTTTTTTCTCTATATATTTTCTTGCTACTTTCTCACCTGATTGTGTTATATACAAGATTATAGCTCCTTTCTCCATAATTTTATTCTTATGTTCCAAAAGAATTTTTAGATCTAACTGACATAAAGGGCAACCAAAATATCTTGAAAAAATTAAAACAATCTTTTGCTCTCCAATTAATTCTGCCAGATTAACAGTGCCTTTGTTATATGATTCAAATGAAAATAATGGAGCGTCATCTCCTTCTTTTATATCATTTTTTCCCATAATATCCCACATTACATTATTTATTTGATATTTAAATTAATATTTTCATAAAAAATTTATTATAATTTTTTATATTTCTGTGCTATTCACGTCTTTCTTCAACAGACATCAAAACAAAACCTAATAAAATTGGAGTGAGTGAAAGTAAAAATAAAAAATACCAGATAAAGTACAAATAAACAACGTCTTGGAAATGCCAAGGAGCCCATCCGTGATAAGATATCATAAGAACAAAAAATCCAAGTCCTACGAGTTTAGGACCGATTTCTTTCGCTCTATATCCATAATATGCGAAAATATATGCCATAGTAAAGCAAATAGGGATCCAAATTGTATGTAGAAAAAGATACATTGTAACTTCTATAGGATTTTCAGAAGGAATTATAAATAATCCTATTATCAACAATAAGAATCCAAGAATTAAGACAGAAATGCTGGGAATTTGTCTCAATTTTTTACTATCAGTTAGAATTAATAAAATTCCATATAAAATTCCCGCAGAAAAACATGGCATTCCCCATCTCCATGCAAGAAAATGAAAGGAAGATAAATTCTCATTAGCATTTGGCAAACCTAGTGCTCTAAAGATATGAGCTACAAACGTAATACTAAATATGAAAAAAGATATACTCCAAATAAATAAAGATGTATTTTTTCTTTTTGTTCTAATCCATCTTAATAATAAATATCCACCTATTGTCCATAATAATATGGTACTATTCAAACCAAGACCAAATAAAAAGAAACTTGATTCTAATACAATGATTGGAGCTCCATGAGGTAGTACAGTTAACACATAGACAGAAATTATCGAAATAATAATAAGTCCCGCTATGTAAATGAAATGAGTCTTTTCCAAATTGATTACCATTTAAATTTCTTAAATTTTTTAATTATTTTTTCATCATCAACTGTATCTTTTAACCTTTTTCCTAAATCATTATAACATTCCAGAAGTATTTCATGTAATTCTTTTACTTTTAAATCAATTTCTGGATCATTCTCTTTTAGATACCCTTTATTATAAAAAGCTTTATATATATTTACTAACGACATTATTTTAGTAGAATAATCTTTCATTGTATCGTAAAGTAATTCATTTTTGAAGTTTTTATCCGTAATTACAGAAAGCATCAACATTTCTTTATTACCACGAGCCCAACAGGAAGTTATTTCAAAGTACAAGTTTGTTATCTTTAATTCTTCTTCAATTAATGAAACTTCAAAGAATTTATCTGTCATATCTAAGTCAAAAAAACCTAACATTTTTTTGCCAACTTTCTCTAAAATCGAACCGGGATGAGAAAAATAAATCTCAGGGCCAATAACGGTATTAAAATATAATAATGCTAATTTCATTATGTTAAATTTCTTAAAACAATTGATTTCTAATTTTTTTTAGAAGCTTTAACTGATTTTTATTAATTTAATTTTCTGAATATTTAATTCTTATTATTTTTCCACTACTATTTTACTTTTTATTTTTTTTTAACTTATAATTACTCATATTTTTGAAGGAGGTTTCAGAGTAATAGTAGCACTTTTTTTAATAATTCAGTTTTAGCCAATCTTCAAATTTAATCTTTCTCAGTTGTTCTGCCCATAATTTTTTTAAATTAGGTGTATCAGGAACTAAATTCTCTTTTTTAAGTATTTCATATAATTTTTCAGTTGTTTTTTCAATTAAAATATCGTATAAAGGAATCTTTTCATTTTTATATTCCAATCTTTCTTTAATTTCATCTATAAACTGCTTAATAATTGTAATCAAATTCGTTGTAAACTTAACGATATATTCTTCTAAATTTTTAGACTCTTCTATTGAAACAATCGGGATCGTTAATTCATATTTATTTTTGGATAACTTAATTAAATTATACCATTCTAAATTCATTAAATGATTCTCAATTGTTTCTTTAGTCCATTGATAAGAAATATTACATTTATATTCTTCTTCATTAATTAGCAATGGTTTAGGGGAAAAATTAACATGTTCATAGATCTCTTGAAAAGTCTTTGGGGTATCTGCAAGTATTATTAAAATTTCACGCCTTACTTTATTATCTAATAGCCATGGAATTTCGGGGTCATCCCAAGGTTTTGCTGTGGTAAAATCAAACCAAGGTTCGATCTCATCCACATTTATTTTTCCTATAAAACGATAATTATGATATTTTGTTTTTTCTTTCATTTTATTTCACTAATTTTCAAATTTATTAAATTTATTATTCTTCTTGAAGCATTGCTTCAATTAAAATTTGGGTAGCTTCCTCCTCAGTTAAACCCTTTGCTTCAAGTTCATCAAGCCACTTTTGAGGAAATCGTCCTAAAGAAGCTTCATGAGAAACACTTGATGTTGGGTCAATCGCCCTAATAAATGGACGAGCTCTACATATAGATCCCTTTCCTAATACAATTTCATTACATTCTACATGTCCATTGCATTGTGGTGCATTTCCTTCAGTCACCCCATACATTAGCACTTCTCCACCATCTTTAGCGGCAGCTTTCATTTTTATAATACTTCTTGCATTTTCTCCCTCAAGAAATACAGAATCCCTTATCCTAATCGAATCTTTTCTACACTTTCCAAATGCTCTAATATTGGATTTTACCACACTATTTTTCATTGCATATATATCAATCAATATTTTTACTTTTCCTGGAGTTCCTCTTGTGAGATTAAAATTATTTTCAAAAATGCTGTTTTCACCGACATACATATAACCAACTGGAGCTACTAATGCTCCTGAATTTTCCCCATGATAATGAGTCTCACTATAAGTAAAATTACAATTTTTCCCTATATAAAAATGGCCAAACATTTTATGAATAAGCCCATTAGCTTTAGGAAAACTGCAATGTGCTTGTATTGTAACTTTTGTATTATCTTCTGCAATAATTCTGGGAAATATTTCTTGGATACCTGTTTCTTTATTTACTCCAAAACATAAATGAACAGGATCATCAATTTTTGTACCCTCTTTAATTAGAACATCTGCTACAATTCCATTTTCAATTTCTCTGCCCTTTAAGATAACACCTTCTACTTGCTCTACTCCACTAATTTTATTAAAATCTAGTAAAAGTTTGGCACCCTTTCCATGTCCGGGTAAGAAATCCCTTATATCAATATTGTAATCTTCAAGACTTTCTAAAATTTCTTCTGGATATTCTATTTTACTCATAGTCCTTGTTCCTCCCTAAATATTCTATCAATATAATCTTCATCGAAACAAGTTTCCTTCCCATTAAATAATTTTCTTTTACAAAATTCTTTTAATCCTGCTTTAACGCAATATCTTAACATGACTTTAGGAAATACGTCTGTTACTAAAGAATCACCTCGCCAAATTAGGGTTCCATAATCTGCAACCATCCCAATGTCTTCTCTGTGAGTAATTAATAGTATTGTCATATTTAACGCCTTTATTTTTTCAAAAATATTTAAAAAATCTTCGATAACAATGAAGTCTAATCCAGAATCTGGCTCATCTAACATTATTAACTTTGGTCTCATAGCTATTACCGCTGCTAATTCTACTCTCTTTCTTTCTCCTCCACTTAAAGATTCATCAATTGTTCGATTCATATACCTTTCGGGCTCCAAGTTTACAATTTCTAAAGCTTCTTGAATTATATTTTTCTTATTTTGTACATCTTTAATACCAAGAGAGATATATTTTGGAATGGATAAACCATCAATTCTAGCAGGTTCCTGCCAGGCTAATGTTATTCCTAATTTAGCACGCTCTGTGATATTCATATCAGTAATGTCAATTCCATCAAAGTAAATCTTTCCTTCAGAAGGTTTGTAATTATTTAATCCCATTATCGTATAAGCTAAAGTAGATTTTCCAGATCCGTTTGGACCAATAACTGCATGTATTGATCCTTCTTTTACACTAAATGAGACTTTATTTATTATAACACATTTCTGATCCAATGTAGGAATTGTCAGATCTTGTACTTCTAAAATCATGATAATCACATAACATGAAATAATTGAAATTTTCTGAAATTACTCATTAAGATTATAAATTGTATTTAGAATAAAAATTTAAATCAATAAAATTAATCTAAGATTGAATTTCACTTTAATGATCTATAATCGGTTAATTTTAATAATATAAGCTCAATAAATAACATAAAAAGAAATAACAATATAATCATATTTTTAACTTTAAAAATAATTTGGTGAAAGTTATGGTAAAAAAAGAGTACATTTGTGAAAAAGGGAAAAAAAGCACGGTGGTTATTGATGATCTTTCAATTGAAATTAAACAAGGCGCTACATTCATTCTAGGTTTTGCGGGGATTGGGTTAATAGGCCCAATTGTTGCTAATACTCTAATTGAACAACTTTCAGATGTTAAAGAGATTGGATTCATTACTTCTGAATATCTCCCGCCTATCTCAGTATTTTATGCGGGTGTTTTAAAACATCCATTCAGATTGCTCTATTCCACTAAGTATAATTTAATTATTGGTATTTGTGAAGTTCCTTTTCAGATACCAACGGCTTATAATGACTTAAGTAAGACAATTTGTAATTGGGCTCTTTCAGAAGATGTTAAAGCAAAGGAAATAATTATCTTTCAAGGTATTCCTCAGAGAGGAATCATCGATGAATATCCAGTCTATTATGCTGCTGAAGAGGTGATGATGGAACATCTTGAAAAATTCGGTATTGCAAAAGTAGAAAAAGGAATTATTGTTGGGCCAGAAGCTACCGTATTAAATGAAGCACTAACCAATAGGTTGAATGCTTTTGCATTGTTTACTCCTGTATTAGAAATTCCTACTCCAGAAGGTGCAGCCAGTATTTTAGAGGTTTTGAATAAAATGTATAATTTAACCATTGACACAGCACCTCTTATTGAACAAGGAAAGGAAATTAAAGCTAAGATGCTGGAGCTCGCCCAGAAAGCACAACAATACCAACAACAGCAACAATTACCTGGTACTGGAAAAGAATATACTGGATACTTTCAATAAGATAATAATTTATTCTAAATTCTATCTTTTTATTTACTTTTTCTAAGAATAATATAAGTCTTATTTGATATTCTATAAAAATTACATTTATAATATCCTCAGATTTTCAGTAATTAGACTTATAGCTTTAAAACAATATTTTTTGAGGTAATTTGCTATTAAAGAGAAATTTATACCTGTTCAAATTGATCAAGAATTATGTCTAAAATGTGAGCGGTGCTTACGAGCATGTAAGGCTAAAGCTATCTATTTTGAACATGGAATTAGAAAGGTGGATTACATGCGATGCAAAGCTTGTTTGAATTGTGTTCAAGTCTGTCCCAGGAATGCGATTGAAGTAACCTCGATAACAGCTCCAGATCAAATTGTAAGTATCAAGATTGACCATGAATTATGTTCAATGTGTGAGAAATGCCTTGAAGAAGAAGGTAAATTCTGTCCTAAAAATCTTTTTTATAAAGATTTTGTAAAAAAAGTAGGGAAGGAAGAAGAAGGAATCAGGTACAAGTATAGAGAAATTGCAAAGTGTCAAGGTTGTTTAAAGTGCTCTATTCTCTGCCCGGAAGGAGCAATTCAACCTGTAAAGTTTGAAGCCTAAATTTTTAACCATATTCTTCAATTTTCTTTAAAATTATATTTCTGATGTCTTCAAACTTCTCTATAACAAAAATTCCTTCCATATGTTTTAATTTTTGTATATTTTCTATTTCAATATCTCTTATTTTTAGAATAAGGGGCGAACCATCAGGTCGAGAAGTAACTATTGGCTCAGTATCTTGATCTGATGGAAAGATATAAACAGTTTGACCACCTTTAATTGCTTGAGCCACACAATTAGTTATTAAAGTATCTGCAATACCATAAACAATTTTAGCAACACTATTCGCAGAAACTGGGCAAGCAAGAAATAAATCATAGTTTCCAAGTTGTAGAGGTCCTGCATAAAAAGGTATATTAGGAGTTTTTTCAATTTTTACCTTTTTAACAGTATCAGTAAGTGCTAACCACTTTTTATACCACTTAACCACAGCAGCTCCTTCTTTTGATAGAATAACAGTTAAATCTACGTTGAAATCCTCTTGTAATTCTTTCATTAAATCAATGGATTCTTGAAGAACATAACCCGTTCCAGTCATACCCCACATAAGTTTCATATTGCTACAGTCACCTTCCTTGTTCATATAATTTTGGCAAAAATACAGTAAAATATCCTATTTCTTCTTTATTATGTTTTCGTAAATGCTCTATGAAAGAATTTGGGATTATTGCTGGTAAACGAAATGTTGATCGTAAAAAAGTCCCATCAGGAATCGAGTAATATTCATGTAAAACCCAACTCATCGGTTTATCTTTATCATTTAAAACAGATCCAGCATTTTTATGCTTAAACTCCGCTTTTATGGGTATTGAATTAGGATCTTCCCATCGAATTCTTAACGTTGTTGGTCTTCCTTCAATTGTTTCAACTACGCGTTGAATTGCTCCTACATGACCATTCACATCTTCAGGAGAGACTTCCCACTTAAATGATTTATGGTCTTCAGGATGCCATAACCTATAGCGTTTTGAATTATCAATATGATCCCACCACCAATCAATCATTTCAGGAGTAACTCCAAGGAGTTCATGTTCTACAATTAGATCAATAGTTTCATTATTGGATTTTTTATCATTCATTATAATATTTTAAATTATGTTTTAAGAAGTTAAAATAATTCTTAATGTATGAAAAATTAACTTTGTTTATAAAAACTAATGAAAATAATTAAAAATTTAATCATTCTAATTATTTAATTAGATTAACCAAATATTTTAGGCTTAAGACTAAATATGAGTGATTCTAAATATATATACCTTGACAATGCTGCAACTACTCCCATGGATCCTAGAGTTATTGAAGAAATTAACAAACATTTTAAGGAAACTTATGGAAATTCCTCCAGTCTACATTCAATAGGTCAAAAAGCCGGGCAAGTATTGTTAAAATCACGTGAAACGATAGCTTCACTAATAAATGCGAAAAGAGATGAAATTTATTTTACTTCTTCAGGGACAGAAGCTGATAATACTGCTATTTTTGGTGTAGCTTTTAAAAATAAGGAAAGAGGAAATCATATAATTACAACATCAATAGAACATCATGCGGTAGAAAATCCTTATAAAGAATTAGAAAAGAGAGGATTTGAACTTACATTTTTACCTGTTGATAAATACGGACTAATTAATACAAAAGATTTAGAGAATTCGATAACAAATAAAACAATTCTAATTAGTATAATGTTTGCTAATAACGAAATTGGTACAATTGAACCGATAAAAGAGATTGGAGCTATAGCAAAGAAAAATGATGTTATCTTTCATACCGATGCTGTTCAGGCATTCGGAAAAGTTCCAATAGATGTAGATGATATGAATATTGATTTGTTATCTGCCTCAGCACATAAAATTTATGGTCCCAAAGGTGTAGGTTTGATATACATACGGAATAAAGGAGAAAGAGAGGGGTGGGGAAAGTATATTGAACCACTGATGTATGGTGGAGGTCATGAAAGGGATATGAGACCAAGTACTGTAAATGTACCAGGGATTGCTGGTTTTGCTAAAGCAGTAGAACTAGCTAAAGAAGAAATGGAAGTTGAATCTCAAAGACAGATAAAATTAAGAGATAAGATTATAAAATGGGTAACAGAAAATATTGAAGATTCATTTTTGAATGGACATCCTACTCAAAGACTTCCAAATAATGTTAATTTAGGATTCAAATATGTTGAGGGAGAATCGATTGTGTTAGATTTAGATACGGAAGGAATTGCTACCTCTACTGGTTCTGCTTGCTCTTCAAAATCACTCGATCCATCACATGTATTATTAGCTATTGGTTTAAAATCTAAGGAAGCTCATGGTACTTTGAGAGTCTCTTTAGGACGCTTTACAACTAAAGAAGATGTAGATTACTTTTTAGAGAAACTACCTGGGGTAATTGAAAGATTAAGAAAGATTTCTCCAATAAAAAAGTCATAGTATCTTTATTTGATGTTCCACCTCAAGAAGAGCACTAAAGTCGAATAATATTTAAAATTAAAAATTCGAAAGGATTTTTGTAGAAGGTGTTTTCTTCTATTTAATGATTAATGAGGAATATAAATTTTCAGATAAAACTGTTTTACTTGAAAATAAAGAAAATATAAGCTCTTCATATAAAATTAATACTTACAAAAGTAAACTCAACTTCATGGAAAGCAAAAAAATTCCTCAAAAAGATATAAAAGATGTAGTAAATCATTTTTTTAACGATAATAAAAGTATTTCAGATAAAACAAAAAACTCCATTTCTAAGATTATTTATTGTCAAAAAGCTAGAATCCTTATAATTATTACCGATCATGGTAAAGAAATTATAGTAAATCGAGATAGATTAATAAAAGATTATGGATGGTTCTTTTTCATAGAAAAACCAATAAAGCAATCTAAAAAGAAAAAACCTAAAAAAAAAGAGGTATCAAAAGTAGAAAAGACCATAAGTAGAGAGGAATATTATTTTGAAGATGGTCCTATTTCTTTAAAACAAAAAGAAAATATGAGACCATTGTACAAAACTAAAGAATATAATCATTATCTAAAAATAATTAAATCAAATGAATTACCTCAGACTCCCATAAAAGAATTTCTTGATAATTTCTTCCTCAAGGATAAACTCGTTCCAATTGAGGAAAAAAAAAGCATTCGAAAAATAATCTATTATCAAAAGGATAAGGTAATAGTTCTTAAGTCTTTAGTGGGTGATGAAATGTATGAAAATCTAGAGAATTTAGTAAAAAAATATGGATGGTACTTTTATATCACTGGAGTTCCTGTAGGAGAAAGTGAACTTTGCATCGCAATTGATAAAATAGAAAACAAATTTGATGTCGATTATTTTTCTGAAGTATCTCTTACGAATGATTCGAAAGATAATGAAATTAGAGTAACAATATATCCTATTGTCCTTAAACCAAACCATAATTGTCATATTTTAGGATTAGGGAATCTCAATATATTATTGGATTGCGGTCTTTCAGAAAAAGATGAAGAAAATGAAATAGAGGGGGATATACAGCATATTGAAGATTATATTCTAAATTTACCACAATACCTTTTGGAACAAGAAAAAAATAGAAGAAATATTACAGAAGATGATCAAGATAATGTAATTCTGGAAAGTATTCCAAAAAATCCAAAGATTGATGCCATATTTATATCACATAGTCATTATGATCATATTTCAGGGTTAAAAGAATTAATTAAATTATATCCAGACGTGCCGATTTTAAGTTCTAGAATTACTTTAGATTTATTTCTTCTCAGAGATTCAGGTTTTTTAAAACAAGAAACTCACAAAGAAATTGAAGAAGATGAGTATCGAAATATAATCAAAAATGTAATATATGTTGAAAATGGTACAAAAATCGACTTCAAAGAAAAGAATTGTTTTCTCTCTTTTTTCCATGCGGGCCATATGCCCGGTGCTTTAATGATGTTAGCAAAAGTAAACAATTTTAGGTTCTTATATACAGGTGATTATACTTATATTGATATTACGCCATTTGCAGGTACAAGACGATTTTTGGAACAATTATCTCGCCCTATAGATTATTTACTTATAGATGGAACTGCTGCGCAAGAAGATTATGGAAATATTTCTGATCAGTTTCATAGTTTAATATTATTCTTAGAGCAAAAGGCAGAATATGGCGACAGTTCTTTAATTGGTGCAGACCCATCAAGTTTAGCTATTAGTTTTATGTTAATCTTTTGGAGATATTTTAGAAAACTTCAATTAAGACGTGGATTTAAGAAACGTCCTAATATATATGTAGATATGATGGTACGTAAAAATATACAAGTTATAAACCATCGCTATGAATACATTTATGGTCCAATTTCAAGATTAATTAGAGATAAAGCAAATCCGTTTAATAGTATAAAATTCAGATGGTTTGATAACACGAATCTAAATTTCCTTCGAAAAAGAAATAATATAATCATATCTCATCCTCCAGATCTTTCATATGGGCTGATAAGAAATATAATCAATGTTATAGGTCGAAATCCTCATAATTTTGTGTTCCTTGCAGGATCGATTCATGAACAACCTGGTTTGGATCTTGTAGAAGGTGCTGAAGAAATCGAATTTTCCGAAACTTGGAAAATGCCATTCCGAGCATTGTTATTAAATAAATTCGCTCCTCATTTAAAAATAAAACTTCATGCTGATAAAAATCAATTACGTGAAATGATTAAAGCGCTTGAACCAAAACAGGTCTGTTTTTTCCATCAATCTGCAAAAAAGTTAACAGAAGTAGTAGAGTTTGTAGAAGGCTTAGGTGTGGAAAAAGTATCTTTACCTATTAAAAGAAAACTTCAAATATTGAATTAATGATTTACGTTATAAGATAAAACCCATAAAACTTTAAGGTAATAATATATTATTTTTCATAAAATTACACATTCGGTATGGTGATTACGCATATACTCGGAAAAAGTTATGGAACACTTCAAAAATCCGCGAAATATGGGTGAAATGAAAGATGCTGATGCAATTGGAGAAGCCGGCTCTCTAGAGTGCGGTGACTATATCAATGTGTATATCAAAGTAAAAGAAAAAGGCGGCGAGAAAATAATAGATGAAATAACTTTCCAGACTTTTGGTTGCGCCGCTGCTATAGCTTCTTCAAGTATTGCTACAGAGATGGCTAAAGGTAAATCTTTAAATGAAGCAGAAAAAATTACGAAGATGGAAATCGTTAAAGCTTTAGATGGATTACCTGAACCTAAAATTCATTGTAGTTTAATGGTTGCTGATGGATTGAAAGAGGCAATTAGAGTTTATCGTGAGAAAAAGATATGATTTCTGATAACCAGAGTTATTATGCCCAAATCATTACATCCTAATTTTTTAAATTTTAATTCTACTTAAATTTTAGTTCTGATAACAATTTGAGCTCAATTGAATTTAATATAGAACTAAAAAATTCAAAATGTTTTCAAAATATAAGCCGAATCTATAATAACTGAACATTGTACTTATTCATTAGAGCTAAAGGTGATCTAAATAGAATCAGAATCTGTTGAAAAAGTTAAAATAAAGCTTAGTGGAATGACGTGTGCAAACTGTGCTTATAAAATTGAAACTAAATTAAAAGGTTTGGATGGAGTAAATAACTCAGTAGTAAATTTTGCTAACGAGGAGGCAACCGTGGAATACAATCCAAAAATTACTAATTATACTAATTTTAATAAAGCGATTTATGATTTAGGTTATAAATCTTCATTAGCTAAAATAGATCTTAAAATAATAGATACCCTAAATGAAGAAGAATTTGGTGACCTTGTAAAGAAAGTAAAAGAGATAAACGGAATTTACGATGTAAGAGGCAATTTCAAGGCAAGTAAATTATTTATTGAATTTAATGAATTGTTATTAGATGAAAATAAAATTTTTGCCCATATTAAAAAACAAGGTTACACAATTGAGAAGACAGCTGGGGTAATGGATAAGGAGATCGAAAAACACAAAAAAGAAATGAGATATCGACTTCGAATTTTAATAATATCTTTTATATTCACATTAATAATTACACCAATAAGTTGGTTTGTAGAAGCATCATTTATAAGAAATATTTTATTGTTTATCCTCGCAATGGTTAATTATATGATTGCCGGTTCCTTCTTTTTAATAGGAGCGTACAAATCATTAAGAAATAAATCTACCAACATGGATGTCCTAGTTGCACTAGGAACTACTACCGCTTTAGTTTATTCAATATTAACAACCTTTTTGATTGAAGGTAAGACCTTTTATGAAGCGATGAGTATGATATTAACCTTTTTGCTAATAGGGAAATATTTTGAACATAAAACTAAAGGACAGACATCAGAAGCAATTAAAAAATTAATTGGTTTACAACCAAAAACAGCCACACTATTAAAAGGTGGGAAAGAAATTGAAATCCCCATTGAGGAAATTGAAGTAGGAGATATATTAATTGTAAGACCTGGTGAAAAAGTACCTGTGGATGGCAAAGTAATCAAAGGTAAGACAAAAATTGATGAATCTATGATAACAGGTGAAAGTAGATACGTAAAGAAAGAAATTGACAGTGAAGTAATAGGTGCGACAGTCAATCAAACAGGGTTAATACATATAATAACTGAAAAAGTTGGTAAGGAAACACTTTTATTTCAAATAATAGATTTTGTGAAGGAAGCACAAAGTAAGAAAGCTGCAAAACAAAGGTTAGCAGATAAAGTTAGTAATTATTTCGTACCTATTGTCGTTATAATAGCAATAAGTGCATTTTTATATTGGTATTTGATTGCTCAAATTGGATTGGAATTATCATTATTAGTTTTTACTTCTATTGTGGTCATATCATGTCCATGTGCTTTGGGTTTAGCAATCCCTACAGCTGTTATGGTTGGAACTGGTAAAGGTGCAGAAAATGGGATCCTTTTGAAAGGTGGAGATTCATTAGAAGCAATAAATACTATTAACACAATAGTATTTGATAAAACTGGAACATTAACAGTTGGAAAACCTAAAGTATCTATGATCATTTCAGAAAAAAATGTAAGAGGTCAAGGGATTGATGAAAATGAACTTCTGTATTATGCAGGAAGTGCAGAAATGGGATCTGAGCATCCTCTTGGGCTAGCTATAATTGAAGAAGCTAATCAGAGAGGATTGACACTTGAAGAACCCAGTGAATTCAATGCTTTTCCAGGTAAAGGCATAAAAGCGCTAATTAAAAACAAAAATATACTTATAGGAAATGAAAAATTAATGAATGAGAACAATATCAAAATAAATGGCTACTTTAATAAATTTAATCAAGTTCAACAACAAGGTATAACAGCTCTTTTAATCAGTATTGAAAGCAATATCAGCGGAATCATTGGCGTAGCAGACAAGATTAAAGATCAAGCATTATATGCTTTAGAAAAATTAAAAGAAAAAGGATTGGAGATCTATATGATTACGGGAGATAATAGACAAACAGCTCATAATATTGGCAATCAATTGAATATCAAAGAAGAAAATATTCTTGCAGAAGTTTTACCTAATGAGAAAGCGCTTACGATTCAAAATTTGCAGCATTCAAATGATCACAAAATAGTTGGAATGGTCGGAGATGGTATTAATGATGCGCCTGCTTTAGCACAAGCAGACGTGGGAATTGCAATTGGTTCTGGAACTGATATTGCTATTGAAACAGCAGATATAGTTCTAATGAGAGGTGATCTTCGAAATGTTGTTGCAGCTATTAATTTATCAAAAAAAACATACAAGAAAATGATTACGAATCTATTCTGGGCTTTTATTTATAATCTTATAGGCATACCTATAGCTGCGGGCGTTTTATTTTATGCAACTGGATTCTTTTTACCACCTTATTTGGCTGCTGTATTTATGGCTTCAAGTTCGGTCTCAGTAGTAACAAATGCCTTGTTTTTAAAAAGGTATGAACCCAAAACACCTCAGCAAATTGAAGAAGAACGTTTATTAATTTCTCAAGAAAAAGTAATAGATCCGGTATGCGGCATGGAAATTGATCCTAGACGAGCAATAGAATATGAATACAAAAGTAAAATTTATCATTTTTGCAATCCAAATTGTGAACTTCATTTTAAACATGACCCTGAGAAATTCAAAAATTATAATGCTATGAACCCTAAATTAATGATGAGAAATCCTGTAGAAGACGAAAAAGTTGATCAATTAAATGAAAATATAAATATAAAAAAAGAGGATAAAAAAATGGGAAAATTAAAATGTGTGGAATGTGGTTTAGAACAAGAACTTCCAATGCATTGCGGACAAGCAATGCATAAAGAAGGAGATCAATTAGTCTGCTGGATGGGGGCTAGTTGTGGAGCTCAACCGATTCCAGAACATCATGACAAACAAATGGAAGTCATTGAATAAAATTCTATATTCAACTCCATATTTTTATTTTTTTTTTTTTTAAAACGTAGAATCGATCACTTGGGAGTAAATGCCTATGAAGAATCCCAAGAAAAAGATTAGTAAGAGGATATTCCTAAAGAACTGGTTTGAATTCTTTTTAAACAAAATTTGTACTAATAACTCATTATTAAAAAAAAAATAAATTATTTATAAGTATAAACCATCAATAATCCATCTTCGACTCTATCGGAGCCAATTTCTGCCGCGGCTGTAGCTTGGACTTTAAGTTCATAAGTCCCTGCAGTTAGGCCTTCGATGATAAAATGTGTCGTTATACTAGTACCAACACTTAACCCAAAGGATGTTTCAATAAAGAAAAACCTTTCAGATCCTGGTATTTCAACGTTATTCCTCATTATTCTTACTCCGCCTGTAAGCCATCCATTACCTTCAGTAGGGCCATTTGAAATCTGAGCATTAAACATGACATAAACAGTTTCTCCAGTATTCACAGTTATGGTCACATCCATATCCGTCATGTCACTATAACTAGTTCCCGGATAAAAAGTACCTACTTGTTCAACAGTCCAAATTTGGGTAATCTCAGATTCTCCCGAAGCTTGTTGGATAATAGATGCTGGCTGAATTATTACAGCATAAACACCAAAACCACATCCTCCAATGGCAATTATTAAAGCCACAATAGCTAATCCAGTACCTTTTCCCATATTATTTCACATCATTTTCAAGTTTTAAAAAATTTTGAATTATATTGCATTATTATCATAGAAATTTAAATGTAATTTTAAGGATTATTAATAGTGTTCAGATGTCGATATTAATCTTTCTGACAAATTTGATAAAAATTTATAAAATTATATTTTGAGTGTTAAAATCTTTGAAATAAACTTACATTACATACAGCTTTTTGATGCAAATATCGATTATGACATCTAATTTTACAAGGAAATATTTATATAATCTCTTTTTCTTTCCTTATCTTTCTCAATCGCATTTCCAAAAAAATAAAGATTAAGAGACCTATAAGACACAATAAAGCTCCTGTAAGGAATGCAATTTGGTATGCTACCACTTCACTAGTACCTTTTTTAATTAAAAAATCAATAAGTGGACCAGCTATAAAAGTTCCCGCTGTTCCCCATGAAAGAAAAAAAGTTGTATTATATACTGCAAATAATTTTGCTCGCATTTTTGCTGGAATCAGCATAGAAGCAATAGCATAGGATGACGCAGATACTATAACTTCAGCAGTTCCAAATAAAAAACCTCCTACAAACATAAAACCTAAAATAGATACGGTTCCGGTTATTACTAATGCTATAGTTGCTATAGAAGTTCCTAATATTAATGTTTGAGCATAACCGAACTTTTTACTTAAAAATCCTGCTGTAAATCCAATGATCAATGTCGCAACTGAACGTGTATTTGCAATAAAACTTAAAGTAACACTATCTACATTAAACCCAGAATCTAAAGAAAGATACTGAGAATAAGGAACAGCGATACTATTTCTTCCAAAATTAATAAAGATCAAGGCTATAATAAAAACAATAAATATCAAGATATTTTTTTCATTGTTTCTATTTATTTCTGATGAACTATCTCGATAATGGACTTCTGAATAAACTCCTCCTTCTGGGGTAAATAACATAGGTATTGATGATATAAACATAACAAGTGATGCCACAAAAAATAACGGTCCATTTCTAAATCCAAATCCTGACTCATATAAGAAACCACCAATAAAGATGCCAAACATACGTCCTAATCCCCCTATACTGGTTAATTGTCCAATTATTTTACTCCTTTTTTCAGAAGGATATAAATCACTTATTAAGGCACTCCAACCGATATTAGACATTGACCAAAACATTTCTATAATACTAAGACCAATTATTATTACCCATCCAGCTATAAAAAAATCAGTAAATATATAATGCACACCCCAGACAGTCAAAGTACCTATTCCAGCTAAAATTTCACCACATATTATTAAAGTTCTTCGACGTTGAAACTTATCGCTTATAGGTCCCCAGATAAAATTTTGAAAAGAAACGCTCATAAACATGGGAATGCTTGCGTAGAGCGTTGTCATAGTAACTGATAAATTCAAGAATTCTCTCATATAGATTGATAGATACGTGTAAAAAAGACCTCTTCTAAACATAGCTAACATTTGAAATGAGGATAATCCAGAAAATATTCGAAATGGTGAGCTTGAAATTTTGTTTTTTGACAAATTTCCCGTTTTAGCAATAATATATCTTTGAAATAATTAAAAGAAGTTTTTTTTCTAAATTTTACTAATTATTCTTACCTAGAGTAGATAATTTTGTCTATTTAGATGAAAGGAATAGAAATCAAAGAGAAAAAATAAAAAACTATGCAGAATTCGACTTTTTTAAAGAATCAATTTTTTCAAGTGCTTTAATCCAAGTATCTAGTTGCTTTAATAATTTCTTTGTATCAGGTTCTTGGGTAATTTGCTCTGAATATAGAGGATAATATTTATATAAATTATTCAATAAATCTAGTAAAACTCTCTGTTCCTCTGTTCGATCTGGTATATCCTTTTTTAGTTGAAAAAGTTGTCTTTTTTCTTTCTTAGTTTTTAAGGCTTTTAAAAAGTTTTTAATAACTACAATTTTAAATTCAGAATATTCTTCTGGTCTAAAATATGCTAAGGAAAAACTCATGGTGCCATCAGCAAATGGTAAAAATTTAATTTTTTTATCTTCTGGCTCTTCAGGATTCTCAACTAATATAAGTTCAATATCTTTATTATTCAATTCTTCTAAAATAGGGTATAACTCTCCGGGAGTAACTTTAGTTCTTCGTTCAATTATATTTGTCATTTCAGAGATGGGAATATAAAAATCTGGAGATTTCTCAGGGTTTTCTAAACGAAAAGTATATTCTTTTTTTATGATATTTATTATTTGGCTTTCTAAATCTTCAGCAAGATCTTCTGCAGTAAAAGAAATTTGTGCTTCCTTTCTTTTTTGCTTTAATAATTCTCTATCTCTGTGTTTTCTACTATAATCAGAGGCTAAGGATGAGATAAGACTATCAGCTGGCTGATCAGTTTTTAAACTTTTTGTTAGTCTACTAACAGAACTTTTTTTTTCAATAGCAGTTTCAAATAATCTTTCGCTTAAATAGCTCCTTGCCTTCTTATGAGCAACTTCCTTTTTCTCAAAACGTTCAGTTACTGACACAAAATCAAGCATTTTTACGGGTTTGCCTAAATCTTGCTTAACTTCTCTAATTAAGATATCCATATCTTTCTTTACTAAAGTATTAATAAGTTCATAGACACTACTTTTTGATAATTGTGTTGATTTAATTAATTCTCGTTCAATAATTTCTATTGGATAAGCCTCGCCTCTTCGTATATATTCACTTCTAATAATTTTATAAACCTTATCTAAATTTCTTTCTTCTTCGCTTACAGTTTCTTTTTGTAATCTCATAAACATCGATGTTTCATGAGGCTTTATATAATAAACTAATAATGTGGTACCTAGGAAAAAGATCATCAATACTGAGATAATATACTTATCCCACATCAAAAATACGCCCACATTAGAGATAATCTGATTTGGTATTTCATTAGCAAGAGTAAAACGTGTAAAGGTTTGAGCAAAAACACATGCTAAACAAAAAAGAATCAAACCATCTTTTTTAAAGATAATAATTCGCCAACCAAGTGATTTCCCCAGCTTCTTCACAACACGATATAAAAAGTACATTGATATAATAAATTCGAATATAAAAATAAATGAAACTGCAGAACCAGTTGCTCCAATCGTTGATTTAAAAGCACTAATAGTCTCATCTTGGAGTAACATAAAGATGCTAATTTGTAAAATCTGAAAGAAAAATATAAAAAAAACTATCAGAGCAAACGTTAAATTATCAAATGTGCCAGCTCTTTTAGTTTCAGCACGTCGCCTTGTAGATACATATTCAAAGATGATAAATACAAGCGTCATCACTAAGCTAAAATACATTAAAGGCATAATCCTTGTCATTTCTAATCTATATACTGCAACAGCACTGCTTGGATTGCTAGGTCCAAAAAAATCTAATGACAAAAATACTAAAAAACTTCTGTAAAATAATGAAATAATAACTAACACTCCTAATATTATAAATGGTATGATTATAGCAATAAAATATCTTAGAATTGAATATTTTTTAATGAATCTTGCTTCAATTTTAGTGGAAAATTTACGTGAGTAAATATAAAATCTACTACTCAATAGGAATAACCAAATCATTCCAAGACCTAATAAATATGATAAAAAATTGATACTTGTACCAATATATAGAAATAAGATGAATAAACCTACAAAAATGCCACAATATAATATTAATTGCTTAATCACATAATTTTTTTCATAGATAAAAATTCTGACCTTGTCATTACTAAGCACGACTGATAAAACTAGAAAAAACGCGACTATGGCATTTGAAAATACGAATGGATTTCCAAACGTTAAAGCATTAATCCATAATCCAGGAAAATTTATTGATACAATTAAAACTAGCGAATAAAATATAAATATGAAATATAAACCAAAAAATCTTTTTTGAAAAGAATATGATGGTGGCTCTTGCCCATCAAGATAAACTTCTTGGTGGATTATCTTATCATAAAAACTCCGCTTCATTCTATCTTTAAAGCGGCTTAGCTTTCCTCTTTGTCTTGAAGAAAAGTCTTTAAACTTATTTTTAATCCCTCTTTTTCCCAATTTTGGAGTGCTAGGGAGTTTGAATGATTTAAGTTTGTCTTGTTTTTTCTTAGTTTCTATTTTAGAATTCTTTGATTGCTTTTGATTACCAGACATTATATAAATAAATTTATTTTTTTCTAATAAACCTATTTGTATCTTAAAAACAAAACTAACAAATGTGTTTAATCAAGTTTAATTTTTAAATGCAAATTTTAAAAATTTTGAGATATAAATTTATATATACTTATTGTATTATGTCATTTTGAAAATGGAAAGAAAACCCTTAGAAAGCAAAGAAAGCTTGACAAAATTAGTCAAAAAAGCTATTGAGTTATTGTGTGAAAAAAATATCTCAAGTGTTGTAATTCTCTCATCATATAAAATTAGTTCAGTTTTAAAAGAATCTTATGGTGTAGATATCAAAGTTGATAAAATAGGAAGAATATTAAGTAAGGTTGCTAAGTTAAATGAATTGAAAAGACTCAATACAAATATACCTAAATATAAATTGCAAATCTCGAAAGTGTCAAGTTTACAATTTTTTTAGCATTAATTTTACGTTAAATTTCGGAATCCTGTAATTGCTTTTTGAAGTTTTTCCAATAAAGAATTTATTTCATTGTTAAATTCTTTAAATTGATTTAATTCAGTATTCAATTTTTCCGTTTTTTCATCAATATTTGTATTTAATGTTGTTTTAGAATCTTCTATTTTCTTCTCAAAATATTGAGTAGTAGAATTTAGTTGCTTTTCAATATCTATTAATAAAGAATTAAAAGTATTCAGTTTATCATCAAATTTCAAAATTGTCTGATTATTTTTCTCAACTGTTCCTTTTGATAAATTTGCTAGATTTTCCATCTTGGTTCTAATGGGTGAGATACTTTCTTCAAAGACAATTTTCAGATTATTAGAGAATTTTTCCTTTATATTGGATATATCTTTAATAATTTCTTTATTTCTATCTACACGAGAGTTCACGTAATTAGAGACACTCTTTTTAAATTCCTTTATAGCGTTATTCATAGTTTTATTAAACCATGTATCAACCTTAGTTAATCCTGATGAGATTGCATCTTGCATTTTATTAACTGCTTTGCTTATATATTCAGATCCTTTTGATGTTCCTTGATCTATATCTTTAATCCAATTTCCCATTTGATTTTTAGTTATGTCTAGAAACATCTCAGAGAGTTTTTCTGTCCCATTATAAAATCCTGAATCAAGTGCCGTTAATTCTAATGATTCTATTGTACTCTCTTCAATCGTTTCTAAATCATCCGATCCGGGGATTTCCTGTAAATCTCCTGAAACAGGTTCAGCAAATTCATTGATTTCTTTGATAAGAATTGGATTTTTTTTCTGAAAATCTTCTGAGAATTTTTGAACCCATTTGAAATATTCTAAAGAATTTGGAATTTCAACTTCGAAAGGTACTGTATGATATTTATCAGTTTTTGAAAATTTGTCTAATCTATATATTTCAAATCCCAGATTCCCATTTTTACCAATTAGAGTATGGTCAAAAACGATACAGAATCCTTTAGGGAATTTATCATTTTGAAAAAATTGAATATTTGTTAAATCACTTTCTGAGAGATATAATCCCCATGATGGATGTGAATGATAATAACCGATTAATGGTAATGAGTATTTATTCCCTATCTGCACAAATAATTCATACATTTCTTTATCAAATCCAATTTCGACCTTGTCTCCATGAGTTATTGGTACTGCATTCTCTATGATGATACTCTCATCAGCAGGATCATATTTTCCAAGGCAAACTCCCAATACTTCAACGCTTTTTTCTAACGCATTACTACCAAAACGTAAAACATGAGTTAACATATTTCTAAAAGCTTCTTTTTTAATGAAAATATCTCCTTTATTTTCATTGGAATTATCAATTTGTTGATTTTTAGGCATTTATCCCGTTTCCTCCTTTTTTTCTAATTTTTCTAATTTAGATAATAGCTTTTCATTGTTACTCTTTAATTCTGCAATGCTTTTCTTAAGAGTTTTAATTTCTACCTCTTGACTGTCCAATTTATTTTGTAGAGGTGTTTTTGTACTTTCTAATAATATAATAGCAGCTTTTAAATCTGAAAGAAAGTTCTTTGCTTCCTTATTTAAATTAATAAAGTTACCAATAACTTTATTAGCATTTTTAGTGTAATTTCCGGATATTTCTTCTACTTTTTGCTCTAATGATTCAGTATTTCTATTTTCTATTGAAGTAATATTTTTGCTAAGACCTTCTAAAATATTCTTTTGTGCTTCTAAAAGTTCAGATTTAGTTAATGCTTTGCTATTTATTTCATTTAATTCATTTATATAATCATTAAATTGAACTAAATAATCTTGTATTAACTTTTGGAATTTCTCCTCGAACATTGACTTAAATTGTTGATTTAATTCAATTTCAACATCCACAAGAAGTTTTTTAGAATTTTCATGATCAAAATCAAATTCTTCGAATTTATCGTCAATATATATATCTAAATCATTTAATTGTTCCTTTAATGAAAATTTAAAATCTTTTTGTAAACTTGAAATACCTTCACTTAATTTGGTTTTTATTGCCATCAAATCTTTTCTTAATTGTAAATTCTTCTCAACTGTATTTCGGATCATATTTTCACTCCAAGAATTTAACATTGAAATGAATGGAGCAAAAGACAACTCTAAGAATTTTGTTAATCCTGCATTCAAAGTAGAAATAAACTTTGAAGAATCCAGATCAGGTTTTTTTGCTAAAATTTGACTTTTTTGCCTAATTATTCTATAGTCCCTGTGTAAGTTGTTTCATGTTTTTCCTTAA
>JBHLPW010000016.1:0-33641 GCA_048939015.1 Promethearchaeota archaeon | reverse complement strand
TAAAATTTGACTTTCGCTTGGAAATGTAAGATCTCCAAACAAATCTGGCATTTCATTAATTTCTAATATAGGAGGTTCTTTAGAGTGGATACAGTTTATTAATTCCATTAATTTTACATAATATTCGATACTGTCTGGAGGCTCGATAATACTTTTTACTTCATGATACTCTGACATCTGCCCCTTTGCGGGATTATCAAGTCTGAATGTACGAAATCCTAAATTTCCTGGACGCTCTAGATGCGTATGATCAAAAACAATTCCAACTGCACTTGGGTTTGGAGTTTGCCAACCTAATTGGTTTTTTATATCTGTAGAAGAGAAGAATATATCTAATCCTGGATGAGAATGATACCATCCACAACTAAACCAATTTTTTTCAGCATATGCAGCATCAACCATAGAGAAAGTTACGTAATCTTCTGGGGCAAAAGCGACTTCAATTGCTCCACCATGTGAAATTGGGACAGCATCTTCAATTATTACATCTCTAATTCCTTTTTTATCCGGTTCACCCTCTAATCTTCCTATTAAAATTCCCATGACTTCTTTGAACTGCCTACGATCCCTTGCTTTATTTCCAAACCGGAGGACATGTAAAAGCATTTTATAATAAGCATCCGCTTTAATAATAACAGAGCTCAATTGTAATCACGACTTATGTTTTAGATTTAGTTCGTTAATGATCTATATATAGATTAATTGGCTTTAAATATTTGAATAATAGATCGAAAATTAGATCTGATCTTTTAGTTAATTTTTTTTTTTTTCTCCAAGAATTTTAATCTACTTCTCGATTTTGTTTATTGTTATTAACACAAAGAAAAAATGAAGTCAGAAATGAGAAATTTTCTTTAAATTATTATTCATGTGGTAATGGTTTTCCACAATAAGGACAAAATTTGAATCCCAAGTCTTTACCACAATGTGGGCAAAATGAACCTTCTGAACTTACCGATACATTTTCCTCACTGCCAACTTTTGGAATTGAAGGTAGTTGCCTTGAAGTTTTTAGAGTTGATGTTGCTGATGCTGTAAATACTGTTGCTGATGCTGATTCTGATGAACTGGGAGCGACTTCTTGTCTAGCTTTTACTCTTTCTTTGAAAGCTTGTCTTCGTTCCTGTTCTAGTTCTTCTTGGGTTTTTTCACCTTCTGCTTTTACCCACCCTTGAACTTTAGGTCTCTTTAAATCACTTTGAGGAACCCTTGTTAACTCTACTTCTTTTGTCTCTGAAATAGGGGCCATTACTTTTCTCTCTTCCTTCTTTTTTAATGCCTGTTTAACTAGAGCTTGTGTTGTTTTCATTATTTGATGCGGATTAATATTAGGGATTGCTACAGTTCTAAGAACCCAACCCACAATAATATTTTGGTTGGGGAAATCACCCTCAACATCTTCATCCTTAAAGACATAGGAATCTATTACATCTCTTCCTTTTATTAATCGTACAGCCCATTTTTCATTAATATCTCCTAATTGGATTCTATAACTTGTCCCTGGTACTCCTAACTCGCTCGTTAGAGGAATAAAACCTTTTTCAGTCAAATTAGATCACTTTTTATGTGTAAGAAATATGAATTGAGTAATATTATAATGATAAATTTCGAATTTAAATTATTATTTATTTAATGTAAAAATTCATGCTAATGTTAAAAATTTTATCGGATGGAACAACTTATTGGATAATTAGAATATTGAACCTTGTGTTTTTTTAAAAACACATAAATAGAAAAAATAGTATTAATTTGTAAAACATCTCTATTAGAAATTAAAAGGATTTTTACCATGACTGTAATAATCCCAAAAAAAGTATATTTATCAATCGTAGCCGCATCGGTTAGATTTGCTAACACCCGTATCCCAAAGGATGATTGGTTAGAAGTTAGTGGTATTTTCACTGGAAGGAATGAAGGAGATAATGTTGTTATATCAGAATCCTACCCTATAATGCATCAAGAGTTAGATAAAGACGCTGTTATTGATCAGTATAAATGGACGGATGAAGATTATGAGGCTACTTATATTATTGACGAATTAGCTTTTTCAAAAGACCCTCCTGAATTTGTAGTAGGATGGTGGCATTCACACCCAGGATTTAAGGTAATGATGAGTCATATCGACATTCGAACAACCTTATCATATCAACAAAACAACCCTTTAGCAATATCTCTTGTTTTCAACCCAACAAGATTAATACGTCAAATTGAAGTAGCCGATAGAAAAGGAGATCCAGATAAGCAATTAAAAAATGATCCTGGTTTTAAAATTTTCCGATTAGACGATATTAATCGAGGAATTGAAGCATCTTACCATGCAGTAGACTATAAAGTTGAAAGTTATGACAGTATGGAACAATTAGTTACTCTGACTCAAAAATTTATTGTTGATATTACTAATTTCTTCCCAAAAAGTAAGGTTCCAGAATTTTATGAGAAATTTATTGATGATCAAATAAATGAAATTAATTCTAAATTCCAGGGAACAGAAGAATATTTAACCACACTCACCCATCATGGTGAAAAACAGAGGATTCCAGAAGTGTTAAAAAATCAAAGCGAAGATATTAGGAAATCTGTATCAGATACGTCTAATAAGATAAATAATATTAAGCAATTTATGGATTATTTAGAATATAAAGAAAGGGAAACAATACTACCACAAATAGACACTACTTTACAGAAATGGGACGAACTCGTTGCGGGAGTGGATAAGAGACTAAAACAGTTAAAGAAGAAATTTTAAATCTAATAATTTTAATCTTATTTTTCGTTTTGATAAATTTTTATTTGATTACGCTTTTTTTTGATTAATTATACGATTATTTTAAAAAAGATAATAGAGAATTTTTTGAAAAATAGTAATAATCATGAAAAAAATCAACTTTCCTTTTACTGCGATACTTGGCCAAGAGAAAATGAAGATGGGGTTAATACTTAATGTTATTGATCCTCAAATAGGTGGCATCTTATTGACTGGACAACAAGGTACTGGAAAAAGCACTGCAGTAAGATCTCTTGTAGAATTAATGCCTCAGATTGAAGTTATTAAAGATTGTGAATTCTCATGTGACCCTAATTCAGATATCGATGATTTATGTCAAAATTGTATAGAAAAAAAGGAAAATGAAAGGGTCAAAACAGAATTTCGAGATATGTGGCTTGTAAATTTACCATTAGGAGTTACGGAAGATATGGTATGTGGCAGTTTATCAATAGACAAAGTATTAACTGAAGGGATAAGAGCTTTACATCCAGGGTTATTAGCTAAAGCTAATAGAGGTATTTTATATGTAGATGAGATTAATTTACTACAGGATCATATAGTTGATGTTCTTTTAGACTCTGCAGCTTCAGGTGTAAATATCATTGAAAGAGAAGGAATTTCCATATCACATCCTTCAAGATTCGTATTGGTTGGTTCAATGAATCCAGAAGAAGGTGATTTAAGACCACAAATTGCAGATCGTCTAGGCTTAGAAGTTAGAATAAAGGCACCTAGAGACTCAAAATTAAGAGCAGAAATAACTAAAAGGGTTATAGAATTTGACGATCATCCTAAAGAATTCGTTGAAACTTATAAAAGTGAACAGGAAAAGTTAAGAAATCAAATAGTTAATGCTCGTAGCATTTTAAAAGAAATTCAAATTCCTAATTCAATTTTTGAATTTGTTTCTAAGATTGTAAATGAGTTAGAGATTTTTTCTCAAAGAGCAGATATTACTTTTATTAGATGTGCCAGAGCTCATACTGCTCTGAATAATAGAACAGTGATAAATGAAGAAGATCTAAATGTTGCGATGGATTTAGTATTTGAACACAGAATACAATCACTTCATTATGAAATGACACCAGAAGAAATAAAAGCTAAAATTGCTGAGGTTTATGGAAAAATACGAGAGGCATATGAAAATACTAAAGTACTTCAACCTAATAGAGAGACAGAAGGACCTTTAAAACACGACGATAGTTCTCAAAAAGAGTTTAAACGTCAGTCTGTTGATCCTGATAAAATCGACCTCCCAGAGTCACAAGAACAGAAATTACCTCCTCCAAAATATCCTGATAATATAAAACGAAATCCTAAACCTGCAGGAGGATGGAAAGTAAAAAATATTCCATTTGATGATGATCTCAGGTTTTTTGAAGATAAACAAAAAGCTTTACCATTTATTTATAAAATGGAAAAGAAAATGAGTTCTATCTTAGATAATATTAGAAAAGATCGAAAGATTTCTGATTATGGTGGAAGAGGAATAGGAAGGAGAATTAAAATTTCTTCCTCTCAAAAAGGTAGATATGTATCATACAGGTCTCCTATTCGTGATCAGCCAAAAAGTATAGCATTAGATGCCACAATTAGGAATTATTTAAAAAATATTGTATATAACAAAACTGATATTGATTTCCCAATACATTTCAATAAGTATGATTTGATGGATAAAATTTATGAGTATCGGGCACCTTTAGCGCTCTTCTTTGTTTTAGATAGCTCAGCATCGATGTTTTATGTAATTAAACAAATGACTGATGTGATATTATCGTTGCATCGAGAGGGATATAGAAAGAGAGATAAAATCGCTCTTATTATATTTCGAGGAAAAGATGCTGTTGTATTACAAAAACCCACAGTAAATTTTAATAGGGCTATCAATAAATTAAGAAAAATCGAAGGTAAATCGTATACACCTATGGCTGCGGCCTTAAAAAAGGTATCAGAGCTTATAAAAATTGAAAAATTGAAAGATAGAAATATTATTCCTATTGTCTTTGTATGTAGCGATTGTGGTGCAAATATTTCAGTTAAATATCCTGAATTGATCGCCCAAGTTGAAACAGATTATGCTCTAATTACAAATGAATTGAAGGATCTAACAAAAAAATTATCAAAACAGAAAATTCATATGGTTGTACTTGAACCAAAAAAATCCTATGCAACACATGCACTTGGTGTGCACACATATTCTGCAGAGCATATTAAAAAGAATTTTAAGAAATATGCTAACGCCCAAATATATAAGTTTTCACAGTATAATCCAAATTCTTTAATTTTAGAGTTGAAAAAAATCCTTTAAATTCTTTTTACACTTCTTTTATTATGTTAAGAGTTCTTCTTGACGTTTTAATGATACGAGTTATCACTCGCTTAAATTTGAAATTAATACATAAAGTAAATGGAGATATGCCAACATAGTTTCAGTTTTGGTTTTTTGACAAATCTGTGAAATCTTAATAAGAAACATACTAAAAAAAACTTATAAATATAGTTTTCTTTAATTTAATTTAAATTTTTTAAAAAAAATGGCGATAATTTTATGGAAAATAAAAATACTATAATAGGTATTATTGCATTAATTATTGGAGCAACTGGTTTAGGACTTGGTGTTTTTTCGAATATAAATCCTCTATTAATTGAAGGTCCTCCAGGAAATGATGGAGTTGATGGGATTGATGGAGAAGATGCTCCTGGTTATTATTGTAATTCCGGAGTTGAACTTCAACAATATTTAGATAGTATAGGCTCTGGTTTTGGTAATATAATAATAAATAAATCCTTTGTACTTACACAGACTATACAAATAAATGGTGGAGGAAGTTATATAATTCAAGGACAAGGAGCAGTCACCACAATAGAAATTGGAGGAGATTGGAGTGCTTTTGACATCACAAACACAGCATCATGTGTTATTAAACATCTTAAGATAGATTCATCTAATAACGGTTATAGTACATCGATAATCAATATTGATGAAATAAGCAATAATCCAGTATATATTGAGAAATTACAGATTATAGGTGATATTGATTTGTATGGTTATGGAATTCAAATTGCATCCAGAAATGTAAAGGTAAGTGATTGTCATTTTACAGCAATTAACACAGGAATCATAATTCTTGGTTCTTTTAATACGATTGTTAACAATTTGATCAGAAATTCCCAATATGGAATCCAAATATTTGGATCTAATAATACCATTAATGATAATACTCTATATATGATACAATATACTGGTATTCTCTTGAGTAATTCTTTTTCAAGTTGCAATAATAATAAAATTTCAAGAAATTTCATTTCTAATTTTGAATTTCATGGCATTTCTTTAGAGGGTAGTAATTTCACTGTCATTTCGGAAAATCAAATATCAAGTTATGAAATTTTTGGAATCAAATTAGTTAATTGTCACACTAACGTATTATCTGGGAATCAAATTTTTGATGGGAAGAATGATGGAATAACCATACAGAATGGCGATTATAATGTTATTACAGGAAATCTAATAACAAATATTAGTAGAAATGATATAGTTTCCTTCGTTGGATTAGAATTATGGGATGATTCTGATTTTAATTTGATTACTGGTAATGGAATTTATAACTGTATAAATAATGGTACTGGTTTTGGATATGGGATCCAGATCCTCAGTTCTACTAGTGAAGAAAATACTGTTATTGGAAACACAGCTCTTAATAATGATGTTAATTGGGTAGATGGAGGAACTAATACATTTGGAGATGGGACTAACAATAATTTCAGTTAAGATAGTATTATTTTACAGTAATATTGAAAAATCCCACAAATCTTTTTTTTTTAAATTTTAGTAATATGGATTAGATTTTATTTGGCTAATGCTCAAATTTATAAGTTTTCGCAGTATAATCCAAATTCTTTAATATTAGAATTAAAAAAAATACTCTTAAAAATAATAACTACTATCATTTACTTCCTATATGTTAAAAAATCCTCTAATCAATTGAATATTATAGTTCATTATGATTATCAGAGGTAAATTAAAAAGGATGTTATTCTATTATATTTATAATTCAAAGTCTATTGCAAACAAGTAATTGAATGCTGGAAAAAAACCATGTTTTGTTCCAATTGCGGTGAAAATTTAGTATCACCAAATCAAAACTTTTGTCAAAATTGTGGTCAAAAAATTCTAAACACAACTAATGTGGCTAGTTACAAAACTACAAGTATTCAGTCTGAACCCAGACCTGAAGTAATTTATATCCCGATGGAAAGTGAACAACGAATAAAAAAGGGGATCCCTGGGAAAAATTCTAAAATTTGCCTTGGATTAGCTTTGGGTTCTTTATTTTTAGCCATATTGTCAATTATTATTGGTTATAGTTATTTTAGGTTCTTCAATTATGAATTTTACAATTATATGCCACGCTTAGTAATATCGATAACAATTTTATTAATGCGAGTTGGGGGATTAATTATGGGTGCATATTCTAAATTTTTTAGTTCAAGAGCAGTGGATTTAGAGCCCTATAATGACGCAGAAAAAACAGGAGTCATATTGGGTATATTTGGGATTATTATAAATTCAATAGGAATATACTTGTCTATTCTTGGTCCATTCTCAATTTTACATTTAGTATATTTTTATCTTTGAACATGGTTTAATTATTCAGCGGAGCAAATAAGGAATAACTTTATTTTTAGTAATTGAAAATTACTTTAAGTTTTAATCCTTTTATTTTTATTATCTGATGGTTGATAAATTAAATTCAGTACTTGTTGTTGGATTTAATACCCGTCCATTAACATATTCATTAAATAAAGCTGGTTATATTGTTTATACAATAGATTTCTTTGGAGATTTAGATCTCTATCCGAATGTAGATGATTATATAATTATTCAGAAAGCTTTAAAAAGTAATTATGAAACTTTGAAAGATAAGTATAGTGAATATCTAACACATTTTACAATACAATTACTTCATAAACATAGAGATGCAAAATTTTTACTAATAGGGAGTGGTCTAGATGATGCATATAATGAACGAGAGCTAATCTTAGATGAAATCAAGAATTCTAATACAATTAGTGTCAATAATAAAATAAATGTGCTTAGAAAATCAAGAGATTTTGGATATCTAATTGAGCTTCTTAAAACTCATAATTTTAAGTTCCCCTATTACAATTCACTCGATAGTTTTCAATTATCAAATAATGATATGGTATTTCCATTAATATTAAAAAAGATGAGAAGCGCAGGTGGCATTAATGTCTTTAAAGTTGTAAATAAGAAAGAATTATTGTCTTTGATAGGCAATTTAAAAAAAAGAAATATCAGTCCCTCAGAATGGTTAATCCAAGAATATATTGAAGGTATCCCTGTTAGTTGTACTGTAATTTCGAACGGGAAAGAGTGTGAAGTTATTACTATTAATCGTCAGATCATTGGGGAAAAATTTCTTAATTCTCCGATGGAGTTTATGTATTGTGGTAATATTGTACCTACTGAATTATCGAAAAGTGAAAAAAAAATTATATCAGAAATTTCAGTATTGTTAACTACTGAATTAGGGTTAATCGGGATTAATGGATTTGATTTTGTTTTACGAGATCATTATCCATATCTTATGGAATGTAATCCTAGAATTCCTGGTTCAATTAGAGCATCAGAGTCTGTTTTAAATTTGAACCTTTTAGACCTACATATAAGAAGTTTCGATCCTAATGAATGGAAAGGTATTAAAAAAATTATAAATTCTACAAATATCGATAAATTTGCTACAAAATTAATATATTATGCCCCAAAAGATGTAGGGAAAACTAAAATAACAAAAATCAATAATCTTGAATTTGTTCATGATAAAAGCGAACCTATTCAAAAAATTTCTAAAGGTGAACCACTATGTTCAATTTTATATAAAGCTAATAGTCTTTCTGAATCTTATAATGGCGCGAAAATGATTATCAGTAAAATCGATAAAATTATCTCTTCTCAATAATGGTTTTTATTTTTGCGATGTAAGACCCAAGTTTTCTTCCATCAGATTCTGGAACTGCGATTGCTAATATTCTAAGTTCATCTAAGTCATGAATGATTACGGATCCATTTTCACCGCCTAATATAGAATATTCCATACCTGTTTTTTCTAATAACACTCCAGACAAATTGTATAATGCTGCAACCATTGCTGAAAGAATAGGTTCAGGCATAGTGGATTGAATCTTAATTGGTAAACCATCTTTAGTAATAATGGCTAAAACTAAAGTATTGGGAATTGCTCTTTTAAGTCCTTTAAATATTTCTTCTTTAAGTATGTCTGAAGTCTCCGTTATTGCAGAAATTTGTAAAGCTAATTTCTGTAATCTGGTTATATGTGAATCTAAACCCTCAAGTTCGGCTAGTTCTCTATTTAAATAAGTAATCATAGTGATATTTTCAGCTAGTACGGAAAGTACAATCCTTTCTTTTCCAGTGATTAAATTGTAGGTAACTTCTTGATTTAGAGAATCTTTTAACATTTTAGAAGAGAGAAATACTAAACTACTATTAGCGGCTGTAATTTCACCCACTGTCATTTTAATCGATTCTTTAAATTTACTTGCTATTTTTGTACCTTCTGGAGTTCCAACATTAATCCCTAGTATTGCAGGTACAGATTCAAGCTCTTTCTCTATTAATTCGGAAACATCTGATTCTAATTCCTCAATAATCTTATCTTGGTCTTCCATGAATGAATATTAGTATATATGAAAATAAAAAGATATTCTAATTATTAGATAATAATAAGAAAGATTTACATTAGTACTAGTGTAATGATAAAAAAGAATTAGAAATTATAAATTTATAAATTTTAATCATTATAGTAAAAATATATATATTTTTAATATTGTGATCTTGTTAATGGAATACATGGATGAAATTAGATCTCTAAAGAAACAATTGGAGACTAAAGATAATTTAATTAATTTAAAGGATGATACAATAAAGACTCTTGAGAATTCTTTACAATTGAAAGATGAACAAATCAAAACTCTTGAAAAAACTCTCAAAACTAAGGATGATGAGACCAAAACTTTAGAAAAAACTGTCTCATTGAAAGAAGAGGAAATTGAAAAACTGAGCTCTTCTGTAGTTGATCCAGATATCTTAAAAGAAAAAGATGAAACAATTACTCAGCTTCAAAAAGAAATAGAAATATTAAATGAAGAATTAACTAAGGCAGATGAAGAAATAGAAGGTTTAGAATTAGAAAAAGAGAAGTTGAGAAATTCTCCAACTAGTACTAATAAAGGAGCCATCATAGATTTTACAAACATCAAAATAACTAAAGCTGAGATCCTTGAAAAAATGAGGAATATATTGGAAAATTCAATTGCTAATGCAACTATTGTTGTTCCTAGTATTGAAGATTTACAAGATTTATATCTTTATGAACTTAGATCTTCTGTTTCTATGAAGATTGCCTGTTCAGTCAATCCAGGATTAGATGAACATAATGAATTGTTAGAAGAATTTGAAAGTTTAGATAATATTTCTCTTAGAAATTATGAAAGAGAAGATCGGTATGTTGTAACGAGAGATGGAGAAGAGTTATTTTTTGCTGCAATTGGTAATTCTAATGAAAATCATCTCGTATTCCATACAAAAGATCCAAGACATATTAAATTATTCAGTTCATTAGCCACAGATGGCTGGATCCAGAGTAGAAAAGTGTAGATCTAAAATATTGGGCATTTTTCTTTTACACATTTATCATTAATATTCGAGAATTCACACTTTTTATAGCTATAATCTAAATCTATACTAAATTTTTCTTTTAAAAATTTTAGAGTTTCATATATTGATAATCTTACTGATCTTTTACAACAATGTTCTAAATTATCCGCGATTTTATCTAAAGTTCGCGATGTCATCTGATTTGCTAATGTCCTTGGATAATCTGTAGAGGGAGTAGCTCCTGTAAAAATACTTATCGCTACTCCAGAACCCATACCTGCACCACATGATCCATAAAAACCACACCACCCACCAGGTATTTTAGAAGCTCTTCGTATCGCTTCTTTTATATCAAATAGTGTTATTTCATTTCCATTTGATTTTTTTATTTTATTATTTTTTAAAGCTGTTAAAATAACAGCTGGTGTTAATACATGATGTTCAGGACCATATACTTTGAAATTAGGGTGCTTCATAATTAAATCAGCTAATTCAAAAGGATCTTTTAGAGTAGTTTCTTCGCATATTTTTTCAATAATTTCAATAGGTCCTTTAGAATGGCATAAATCACAAATATAATGATCTTGTATACAATAGATATTAGTGTGAAATCTTTTTGAGCAAAACTCACAATTAAGATCTTTATAATCTTCCGGTTTAGTAGCATAAATTAATGATTTACTACATATTTCACATTTATCGCTCTTATTTTTACCCATTTTTAATCAATTAATTATATTTGATTATATTTCTATAAATTCCCTTTTTCTTCTATTAAAATGAGCTAATTGATTATATCCAATTTTCTTTAATAATTTTAACATAGCTTTAAACTCATATCCTAAGTCATTTGGATGATGAGAATCAGATCCCAGTAAGACAGGAATATCAAGATTAAACATTTTTTTTATTATATCCTCGCTCGGATATTGTTCATGCACGTCCTTTCTAAGACCTCCTGTATTAATCTCAATTGTTAGATCTGCCTTTTTTGCTAATTCAAGTGTCTTAATTGCTTCATTCATGACTAATTCTTTATTATTTGCCCTTTTATTATATTTTTTAGGCAAATCAAAATGACTTAATATATCTAAAATGAATTTTTTTGATTTTATCATATATTGTACTTTCTTGTAATATTCTAAATAGATAGAGTCTATACTCTCATATTCCTTATACATGTTTAAAAACCTTCTATCATCAAAAGCAAACAATTTTGATTTTCCATGTAAGATGTGTACTGAACCAAGAATGTAATCTAATCTATCTATTATATTTTTAAAATATTTTCTCAACCTTTCTTCGTAGCTCCTAAAATAATCAATTTCAAATGCAGTTCTTATCTGTATTTTATTGGCATATTTTAACTTAAAATCTTCAATGACAGAAAGATAAGATTTAACCTCATTTAACCTCATTGCATATTCTTGATAAGGAACTTCTCTTATTGAAAGTTTACTGTTTTCAAGATATTCATAAGGAAAATGATCACTGATTCCGATAAGATCTAACTTCCTATCTATAGCTTTCTCAATATATTCCTGAATTGTACCTTCTGCATGGCGACATAATTCATTGTGCGTGTGCCAATCTTGTAAAACTTCTAAAACCATCTTACATAAATAAATAATGTAAATTAGTTAAAATTAATGATAATTTTATATAAGCTGATTAGTGATTGGAGTTCAGAAATAAAGAATTTGATGGTCCCTACGAAGTATCTGAAGTTCAAATAGATATTGAAGGATTAATATTACGAGGAATATTATATTTTCCAGGAGAAAAATACAAAAAACCTTATCCTATAGTTATTCATTTCCATGGATTTCCACAATTATTTACATTAACAGAGATAGTAAAAAAATATGAGTATTTATTAACTTTGGGTTATTCGCTTATAGTTTTTAACTTTAGGGGATATCGATTTAGTGAAGGGAAAATATCAATTAAATCTCAAGTTACAGATGCTTTAAGTGTTATTCAATTTGTTGAAAAAATGGCTAAAAATGGTATTTTTGATATAAATGATGTAAATATTCTTGGTCATGATTTTGGAGCATACATAACTTTATTCTTATGTTCCAAAATTAACTTCATAAATAGAATAATACTTATTTGCCCAATCTTAGATTTAAAGAAGCATGTTTATGGAGATGAGTTCTCAAAAGTATTAAGTTATATTAATAGATTTCTTCCAGGAAATCTTAATGGAATTCAAAATATTAATGATTTTATTGAATTAACTAAAAATGAGTTAAAAATAGATGAATTTCAAATCAAGAAATTTATAAAAAATTTGAAGTATAGAAAAATGAAGATAATCACTGGAGAATGTGACAAAATCACTCCTCTTTCTGAAGTAAAGAAAATAATTAATCAAATAAAAAATAAAATTGAACTTTATGTAATTAAAAACATGGATCATGATTGTATAAATGAGGATGAATTAGAAATTTTAAAGAGAGAAATTCTGAATTATTTCTCAAAAAAATAATTATAGAACTTAAATTTTGACTGATTTAAAAATTGTTTGCCAACAATAATGCCTTAAAAATTCAATTTCATATAATGGAATTTCAATTAGTTGCAGAACCTTATAAACTATTCTGAATATCTTTGGTTTTTTGAAAATTCTATTAAAAAGGATAGCTGATGGAGATATAATATAATATTCTGCATGTTGAATATTTCCAAACACTTTTTTTGCTATCATAACTTCTGATAAAAATAATGGATGCTCATAGGATGTTCTTTCTTTTGGCTTAAGATACTTCCTATTCATATTAACTATTGGATTCTTCTTTAATGGTTCTATGAAAACAATATGTCCTTTCACTTTTAGGATTCGTCGACATTCTAAGAAGAATAATTCGATGTCGGGTAAATGATGGATTATTCTTGATCCTACGATTAAATCAAAGGACTCATCTTCGAAATCTGGAATTTGGGCATTCATAATTCTAAAATCTATTTCAAGATTTAATCCTTTCATTTCTTTTTTGCAGAAATTTATAAAATTTTTAGAGAGATCGATACCTACAACATGAGCTCCTTTTTGAGCCAAATAAAAAGAGAGATTACCACGACCACAACCTATATCTAATACTTTTTTTCCTTTAACATCTCCAAGTAATTTTACAAATTTCTGATTTACTCGTTTGAAAAAACTCTCATCTTCTAAATCTATTATGGTTCCTGAACGTAATTTTTTCCTGTTATAATGTAGTTCTT
This sequence comes from Promethearchaeota archaeon, assembly GCA_048939015.1. Taxonomy (GTDB): domain Archaea; phylum Asgardarchaeota; class Lokiarchaeia; order Sigyniarchaeales; family SOKP01; genus Loki-b32. Next base: position 19,941 of record JBHLPW010000016.1, on the reverse strand, counting down.
CATTCCTAAATATGTGGCTAAACCTTGAAAGTGTATTCTTTTTTTCTTGATCATCCATAAATATCGAATCAAAAAGTATCTTAATAGTAATATTTAATTCTTTAAAATAAATATATTGAAATGTTGTCGAATACCTTTCGAAGTAGGAGTTTCATTCTATATATTTTTCGATATATCGTCGAACTTCATTTGCAGGTTTATATACCCCAAAATGCCCTTCACATAAGATATCGGCATTAAAATCTAAAAGTTTTCTTAAAGAATTTTGATAATCTTCAAAATTACTCACTCCAGGAATGATTGGACCATGTAAATCTTGTCCAAATAAAATTTTCTTCTTATCTTGTGTTTCGATCATAATTGAAATAGAACCAGGAGTATGACCTGGAGTATGAAAGCATTGAAAATTATAGATACCAAACTTTAAAATCTCAAGATTACCTTTCAATCTTTTTGTGAGCTTAACAGGTTGATACTTTACACCATACCACATAGCTGCGGTTTCTTTATCATGCCCACTCTCTTCAATAGCTTCAGCATCTAATTCATGAGCATAAAACCTAACTACTTTATTATATTTTTTTAGATCAAAACAAGCTGCTATATGATCTATATGAAAATGAGTTATAATGCAATGTTTTATGTTCATAGGATTTAAATTTATTTTACTTATCTTTTTTATCATTTCAAGGCTCATTCCACAATCTATTAGAACAAGACCATCCTCACTATGAGTATCAATTAAAAAAACAGAACATCCACTGTCGCCAATATGATATACATCTTTATATACTTCTTTCAAATTATTTTCTCCTTGTTGATATTTATCAATCATAATAACTTTTTAATTAAATTAAAAATATTCTTTTTTGATAAACATGGAAGATTTAATTACCTTAGCATTAAAAAAAGTAGAATCTAGAGGTGTAGATTTTGCTGAATGTAGATTTTTTGGAACTGAAACTGAAGAGTTAATGGTCAGAAATGGACAAATTGAAACACTTAAAAAGTGTAAAGATATTGGGTATGGAATTCGGGTATTAAGAAATGGAGCCTGGGGCTTTGCGAGTACTGCTATTATAGATAAATCTAATCTAGATGAAACAATTGAAGCAGCTATAAAAGAATCTAAAGCTACTAGTAGACTAATAAAAAAACCTGTTGAACTTAGTGAAGAACCAATAATTAAAGATAAATATAAAACTCCTTTTAAAATTGATCCATTTGAGGTTGATATCGAAGAAAAGATAGAGCTTTTGAAGAAGGCTGACTCGATAATGGCTGAAAAGGGAGATACTATTAAAGTGCGAGAGAATATAATGTATTTTGCGAAAATAAATCTCGATTATGGAAATACAGATGGGACAATGATATCTGAGCAAGAGTTATTTTCTGGAGGTGGTTGTTCTGCAACAGCAATTGAAAAGGATAACCAGAATAGAAATGTAACGCTTTTTGAGATGAGAGGATATGAATACATTGACATGTTTGATTTTGAGAAAACTTCAGAGCAAATAGCAAGAGAAGCGATAATTCTTGCTACTGAAGCTGTCGTCCCTAAACCACAAAAAGCAACTTTTATTTTAGAACCTTATCAACTTGGGCTTACTATTCACGAATCATGTGGTCATCCGTCAGAACTTGATCGAGTATTGGGATGGGAAGCAGATTTTGCTGGGACTAGTTTTTTGACATTAGATAAACTTGGAACTGATTATAGATATGGATCGGATAAGGTGAATTTAGTTTGCGATCCAACTATGCCCTATGTATTAGGACATGAGAAGTACGACCATGAGGGGGTAAAAACTAAAAAATTCTTTGTTGTAAAGGAAGGAATTTTTAATGATTACCAATCAGACAGACAAACAGCTAAACTTGTAGGAAAAGAACATAGTAATGGTAATGCTAGAATTGATAGATACAATCGAATTCCTCTCATTCGAATGAGTAATTTATATCTAGAACCTGACCCTCAAGGTCCCAAAGATATTGATGAACTAATCGCTGAAACAAAGGAGGGAATTTATGGGATTCATTGGAAATCTCATAGTATTGATGATAAAAGAATGAACTTTCAATTTGCTGTACAAATTGCATATGAAATTAAGAATGGAGAACTTGGAAAACCTTTGAAAAATACAATATATCAAGCAGCAACTCCAGAATTTTGGGGCGGTTTAGATTTGATGACTAAAGAATGGAAAGTTGAAGGTCATGGCCCTGTATGTGGAAAAGGCGCACCATATATGCAATCAATATGGATTTCTCATGGGGGTCCATGGGCTAGGTTCCAAGGAGTAAATATATTTAATGGATAGAGGTGGAAAGAGATGAGTTTAGATAACCAAAAAGAGTTAATAATAGAACTTTCAGATCTAGCAATAAAAAGAGCTAAAAATTCTGGATGTGAAGCGTACATAAATGCTTCTCTCTCAAATGAATACATTACACGATTTTCAAATTCCGAAATATTACAGAATTATACAGATTTATCCCGAGATGTCGCTATAACTGTTGTTTATAAGGATAAACAAAGGATTAATTCTTACACTAATGATTTGACGAAGAAAAGTATCATCAATCTTGTAGATTATCTTACAACGGTAGTAAAGTTAGTTCCTCCAGATCCGCAATATCCTGGACTACTGAAGGAAAAACAAAAATACCCTACATTATCTTTAAATGATCCAAAAATCTCAAATTTGGGACCTGAAAATATAGTAGATAAGGTAGAGGAAGCCATTGTGGCAGGAGAAGCTGTTGATAAACGAATAGAAGGAGTTTCTGGTAATATGTTGTTGACCGATGGTTTTAACTATTTTATATCTTCAGGGGGTCAAGAGGTTCTTTATCCTAATACATCTATAACATCAACTATAAATATTAATGCATTAGAACGCGGCGAAGAAAGTCGTTCTAATAGTACTTTTGGCTCAAGGATATTCTCAAAACTTGGAATGGAGCAAGAAGCAAAAGAAGTTGCTGGAAGAGCTATTAAAGGCTTAGGAGCTACAACAATTGAAACTGGCGATTATGAAGTTATACTTGATCATCAAGCTGTTAATGAACTGTTGTTTTATATTGGATATGCTACATCTTCAAGATTAATAGTAGCTAAGGCTAGTTTCTTAACAGATAAACTAGGAGAACAAATTTTTGATGATAAAATGACATTAATTAATAATCCTCATAATCCTGAGCATTTAGACTCTAGACCTATTGATGATGAGGGTTTAGCTACTCAACAATTTCCGGTTATAGAAAACGGAATCTTAAAAAATTATTCATGTTCTCGTTTAGATGCAGTTAGATTAGGAACAAAAGCGTTAGGAACTTGCTATACTATTTTAGGAGACACTTTAGGATTTCCATTTGCTGGAACTATGAAACCCGGTAGTTATAGTAAAAAAGAAATGATTTCTGAGACTAAAAATGGTTTATTGGTAACTAATTTTCATTACATTAATTTTGTGAATCCTCCCGTAGGGTCAATTACAGGAATGACAAAAGACGGATTATTTATTATAAAGAATGGAGAAATTATTGGTTCAGCTAAAAATATGAGATTCACTGACGAGATTCCAAGAATTCTTAAAGAAATTGAAGTTGGAAAAGAACTAAAACAACCTATTAAATTCGCATATGATATTAAAAGTATTGTAGCACCAATAAAAGTTAAGAATTTTAGATTTACTAGTAAAACTTAATCTTATTTTTTAATATCTTATAATTTTTTTTTTCTATATTATTCAGCTAGTGATTTTTTTTTTGACATAACGCCTATTATAGAGAAGAATTGTAATAATTGATGCCATCATTGCAATGATTTCCTTAGATTTGATCTCTCAGATTAATAAAAATATCAGGATAGTCCGTATAAATCGCATCGACAACTTCATTTTTGAACTTAAGTTTTAACACTTTTTTCATGCCAAATCGAGTATTAACTCCCCAGATATAGCATTTAAGACCATTATTAATAATTTCTTTGAAGTTATCATAACTTGACCTAAAAAATGTCAAATTAATCGCATAAACTTCCATTTCTTTTAAAAAGTCGAAATTTACAGTACTTCTGTTAACTCGCTTAATTATTTCAGGGAGTGTATGGACAATCTTTACTTTTTTATTGTAAGTTCTTAAACTTGAAATGCATTTTAACCGACGATCTGTTATTTCAATCTTATCAAGCAATTTAAATCTCTGAGCAATATCAATGAGTTTAAATCCCGCAAATTTATCTCTTATATCAAAACTATATCTTAATGAATGATTCTCATGAAATAATTCAAATAAATCTTGAACAAAAGGGATTTTACGGTTATCCGCAAACTTAATAGACTTAAGTTTTTTCAGCGTTACTTTCTTTAAGTCATATTTTTCTGAATTTGCTTCAATATAATAATCATGAAAACAAATTAATTTCTTGTCTTTAGTTTCTTGAACATCTGTTTCAATTCCAGCTCCCATTCTTACTGCTTTTTTAAAAGAGGGAATTGTATTTTCAATTTCATAACCAGATGCTCCCCTGTGGCCGAAAACATAAGGTTTCATACTTTTATTGTCGAAAAAAATACTTTTTATACAAATCAAAATTACTAATATTACTTAATATTTACCAAGATATTGATTACTATGGCACAAGATGATAATGATAAACAGGTAAATGATAAACAGACTTTTTCTGCAAAACTGAAGAAATATATAAAGAATATCCTTGATTTTTCCCATTATGAAACAAAAACATTAATTTACATGATTATATTTATAGCTCTAGTCGTTTTATCACTATTTTTGGTTATTTATAACTATTTTATTGACACTACCTTTCTCTATTCTGTAGTAGTCAACTTTTTTGTTACTCCCATCCAATCTTCAGGCTTTATAGGAATTATCTTTTTTATTATTGTGATGGGACTCCAAGGTTTAATTATACCAATTCCCTCTGAGATCGTCCTATTAGCCACAGGAATGATTTGGGGATCAGTTTACGGTGGAATTATGGGGATCATAGGTTCATTAGCAGCAGGATTATTATGCTTTTATATTAGTAGAAAAGGAGGTCGTCCAATTGCAGAAAAATTCGTAGGAACGAAAGCAATAAATATGGCAGATGAGTTCATTGAAAAGTACGGTATATGGGCAATTTTGATCTCACGAATGCTTCCATTTATCGCTTTTGATCCTATTAGTTATGCTTCAGGACTTGTAGAAATGGATATTAAAAAGTATAGCATTGGTACTCTAATTGGCGCTATTCCCCGCGCATTTTTTTTCGCATGGTTGGGTTCTCTTTTTGGAATTGATCCTAATAATCCTAACATAGAGGCTCAATCTGCATTATTTAATATAATCTTTTTAATCATTGTTGCTGTTTTAGGTACTTTATTCATCCTTTATTACATCATAGGAGCTAGGAAACAGAAAAAATCTAAGAAGGAAGAATAATTAGAATCGATTCTTGTGATATCACAGTATTATTTCTTTTTTTATACTTTCCTCTAATTATTATTTCCCATGAATAAGAAAGAAAAGCCACCTCAAGAAATTATATTTAGAGATCTTAATGAATTAGATTTAAATGACTTTTACAAGGCTCTCAATGAAGCAATCAGTTCTAATAACATGCAGACTGTTTACGAGCTGTCAAAAGTCTTTACAAGGCACTTGTTTAAAAAATTGAATAACTAAAAATTAAATATATCTTGAATTGGTTTAATAGTATTAAATTTCATATCTTGTGAGAAACTAAAAAACAAGATTTATAGAGGCTAGATTTTTTTTTGTATACAAATTTACTTGACTTTTTTTTTGTGTACAAATTTGCATATTTGTACGTTATTCTAGTATAAAAAATTTTCGTTTTGAACACTTTTATATTAAAGAATTTTTATTAGAAATTTAAATACAAGTAAATTTGAATTTTATAATTTTTGAAGTTTAGGAGGTTGTATGATGACAGTTAGCCCACAAGAAGATTATGAGAGAATTTTACAAGATAACCTAAAAGATGAACTTGATTGGTTATTAGATGAATTTGAAGTACTCTTTAGAAATAAAAAGAATAAGTATTCACGAGAAGATATCTCATTAGGAAACCAAATTTTAGATCGGGTCGTAGATAATATTAAGGCTAATAATGATGAAGAAGTGCTCAATCTATTAGCAATTACAATCAATAAGATTGAAAAGGAATATCCCACTTTTTTTTAAAACTTCCTTCTAATTTAATTATTAAATTCTTTTAAAAGATTTCATAATTATTACCTTTTTACAATATATTCTTTTGACTCATTTTTAATCATTATTATATTATTTCTATTGTAAGTAAATGAGAATTAGTTAATTCATAGATTAATAGATATTAGATTCTTAATTAAAATAGATAAATATTATAATACAACAACTCATTATTAATGAGAGGACTATACAAAGTAATTTAACAAATCATTTATATTGAACAAGAATACTATAATTATGGAACGAATCATTTTAACTCATTGGAACACTCAAACAGGACCAGAACCAATTATAATCTATCCTCCCGAGAAGTCTTTCCCTCCAAATGAAGATTTTTTAAAAATATGGGCGAAACATGAACTTAATAAAGAGAGTTCTGTAATAGAATTTACTCCAGAGAATGAGGATAAAACTTATGTCTCAGTTATCCAACGATTTGAAGGAGAAGTTTATTTCCTTATCTTAGTCTATAATGCAACTGATATTGATGATAATATAACTAAAGGATCACCTGAAATCTTAGGTCTTATCAGTAAAAATTTAATTGAATTGATAAATACAAACAAAATTACTCGTACAATCTCCGAAGCGTTTAATACCATAAGAAACTATTCAAAATTAGATGAAGAAGAAAACCTCATAAACTTCTTTCAAGATAGAATTAAGTATACAATTTTACAAATTCTAAGGAAGGGAGTGATTGCTAGATCAAAACTTATGAATATATTAAAACATGAACATGGTTTTTCCACAGCAAACATTGATTTAATCCTAATTTCTTTTTTACATGAAAATTTAGTTCTTAAAAAAAATGTACCGGGAAGTAAGGAATGTTATTTTCTCATAAAAGATATCTCTTGTATTAAAATTCCTCCAAAAAGATTACCCGCAGAGCAAATGGAACAAAGTTCTTTAAAAAAATATAAAGAATCATTAAAAAAGTACTATTTTGAGTATTATAATATTTCAGATTTTGAAAATAAGACAATACTTCATACGGTACTTTTTAATAAAGATGTGTTTTTACTCTTAAAAACTCTAAGAGAAAAACTGTTAACTGTAAATGATTGTTTGAATATTTTAAACAATAAGGAAGAATTATTTAACGAACTCATAAACGAGAAGTTTATTTATGAAGAAAAAGGATTTGTTTTCCTTTTTTCTGATGTTCGATTTATTAAATTTAAACCAGATTATATCATTGGGAATTTGGTAGAGAGATATAAAAATCAGGACATTTCTTTAAATGAATATATGGAACATTTAAAGTTACTATCAGAGTTGAAGGGAGAACCTATCTCCCTGGATTATGAAATTGTATAATTTTATTTAAATAAGTTCATAAACTGGTTTATCTAATCAGATAAATTAAGATTTATATTAAAAAAAAATTTAATGAAGTTATTGAGTTTCATTCTCGAACTCCAAAATAAAAAAACCAAGCAGAAAGAACCATAGCAGCCCGAATAAAAATTAAAATAATACCTGGGGAAAACAAACCATCCATCACAGCACCGAAAATATATATAAATGCTCCTGCAGAGATTAGAAGAAATTTTGTTCTTATTGTACCAGTTGATTTAATTCCTTTATTGAGAAATCCAAATCCGAGAAAAATAAGAAGTGATAATAAGAATATTAAAGCGATTATACCTGCCACAGATTCAAAAACAAGATTATCATTGATTAAATTCTCACCTGGAACTGAAGGGTATACGTATGTAACAGAACCTGATAAATCTAGAAAGAGGAATAATTCGAAAATTATTGCCAGAATTATATACAATGAAAAAATATACCATTTTTTTTCTGGTGTTAAAAGAATAGCACCAATATACATAGCAGGAAGAACCGCTCCAGGGAACCACATCCAATTTACAAGCCCGATAATACCAAATGAATTATCTATATTAGTTTGTGTTATTAGAATTGTAAAAAAATCTAAAACATCTCCTGTATACACTAAAGCAGCAAAAATATAAACTAGACCTAAATATGTCAAAAGTCTTGATTTTTTTTTTAGTGATTTAATAACAAAAAACAAACCAAAAACAAGTGAGAAAGAAAAAACACCTAGTCCAGTAATACCACTCAACCACCCAATATAAGAAAGTGCGATATTTGACCACCTATGAATAACGTTTATTTTTTCTAAAAAAATGAATTTAATAACTATTACTAATTTCATTTTAGAATTAATAAATATTATGGAGATAGCTTAGAATCAAAAGTTTTGTATATAAAAATTAAAATCTTAAATTAATATAATTTGTCAATTTAAATTGAATTCTAGTTCTTCTCCAATATTATATCTCTTTATTAAAGTTAAAGAGATTGATTTGAGTTATTAGTAGATTTTTTGTCAATTGGAGCTTCCCCGTTTCCATATATATGATATAATCCGGCTCTTCTTGCTATTTCATAAAAACTACGATAGATATCCTTTTCATTTTCCATTAAAGCACAAGTTTTATAAATTAACGGATTCCATATATATAGCTCGTGTCCAGGTTCATACCATAAATTTTCTTGTTTTAATATTTGTATAAAATCATTTTCACTGATAATTTTTTTAAGATCTTGTTTGTTTAGCATTACAACAATAGGGATTTGTTTAATGAGCTTATCACCTGTTATATTTTTCAGTTCCAATAAAAATTCAATATTGTCTTCAAAGAATTTTATTTGAGAATCAACGACAAAAACAACAGCATCAGTCTCAGCTTCAAGCTTTCCAAATACTTTAATACGTAGCGGAGCGAAAGATTTTTGACCTGCAACCGTATATACTCTGTAGAATACTTTCTTCTTTGTTGCAGATTGAAAAAGCCCCCTATCAAAATAGAGAGTAGTACCGCTGGTTCTATCGATTTTTTGTAGTTCATGTACAGGCATAATTTCTCTTTTTCCATCTTTTGTTAACTGGTAAAGAGTTTCTAATATAGTGGTCTTTCCAGATCCTCCCATACCATAATAAACTACTTTTAGATAGATGTTGCCATCCTTATATTGAACCATTTAAAAATCGCTAAACCTTAAAATAAATTTCTCTCGAAAAAATATGATTATAGAATATATAAAGTTTTTAAAATTAAAGATTTTGTACCTCTAAATTATGATTATAAATGCAATATTTTTTTTACAATGAAAATGATTCTCAAATAGAATAAGAAAATATTTAATCACTTGAATAAAGCCGAAATCATGGATGTAGATTCTAACTCTGACTGGAATTGGGATTTTTATGAACAACTTGTAGAGGATGTGGAGGAAAATAAAAATATTATAAGCTGTATTAGCTGTGGAAAATGTACTGGTGATTGTCCTGCTTCAAAAGTATCTAAATTTAACATAAGAAAGATAATAGCAAAAGTTCTTCGAGGAGATAGGAGTGTTTTAAAGGATTCAGATATTTGGTATTGTTATTTATGTGAACGTTGTAAAAGGGTCTGTCCTAAAGAGAATATAAATATTCCGTTATTAATAATTAATTTAAGAAATGAAAGTTTTAAAAAAGGCTATGGTCCTCGATACAACGATCTTAGAAAATACGTAGAAATGTCTGAAAGATTTTTGACTAATGGTACTGTTCTAGATGAACCTTTGGATGGAGGCTTACCACTAGAACGCATGGAAGAATTAAATGAAATCTGTAATTTCGCTCGAATAAAATATGTGTTCAAAGCGAGTAAAAATAATAAAGAGAAAAAAAGAATTAAATAACGGTTTTGTTTAATAGTATGGATGTAATTGATTTAACATTAGATTTAGATTTGATTAATGAGGAATATCCTGAAAATCCTTTAGATTTTTTTAAAGATAAAAGATTATGCCTTTTTAAAGCTTGTTTGGAAAAATATTTTCCAGGAGTAAGATGGGGGTTCCAAGATCTTTTAGAAGATCTTCAACTAAACTTGACTATGTGCAAGAATCAGTCATGCTGCTCTGGTACATTCTTTCAAAGGAATTTAATAACGAGAGCACAATTTGCTGCTATTAATGAGAGGAATCTAAATGAGATGAATCAGGTAGCAGATATCGTGCTTTTTAGTTGTAATGGTTGCTATAATAGTCTACTAAGAGGACGTGAATTTTTAAAAATTCCCGAAGTATATAACAAAACTAATGACATTTTAAATGGATTAAAAAAAAAGGGAGTAGGTAAAAGTTATCCTAATAAATATCATATTCTAGAAAATTTAAATCTTAAATTAGTTCATGATTTAGATTTCTTATATTTAATTAGAAATAATGTCCTTAATTCTCTAAAGTTTGATTTGAAAGATCTTAAAGTTGCTGTTCATTATGGATGTCATTATTTGAATTTATCAAGAGATAAAAGAAATGTAGAAGAATATTTAAGAGATAAAACTAAATTAGATGATTTAATTACTCTTTTTGGTGGTATTCCAGTTGATTATCAAGAAAGAGAGAGTTGTTGTGGATGGGGAGCATCCCAACTCATAATAAATCCTCGTGAAGCGCTAAAAATAACAGCAAATAAACTTAAAAGTGCTCAAAATGTAGGAGCAGATTTTATGATAACACCTTGTCCAACTTGCTTATATACACTTAGTAAACCTGAATATAGAGAGAAAATACATAAATGGTATGGTGATAATTTAGATATTCCTACTATTCACTTAAATGAATTAATAGCAATCTTACGTGGTTGTGAAGAAGAACGTTGTATCACTCTTAGACGAAAAACTCCTCGTTTGGATGAAATTTTTGAAATTATAACAAAAGAGTAGTTTGAAGATAAGAACCCAATAAAAAAAGTATTTTCATTGTATATTAAATGGTGTCACGAGCATTTGTTATTTATACTTTTGCAGAACAAATTCTTTAAAAGTTATAGTCTCGTTTACTAATTTGGAAAAAGATTACTAATTTGGAAAAAGAATAGTTTTTAACTTAAATTTTATGAAAAAAGAACCAGATACTTATTTTGCTCCGGCAAAACGGAAAAGCCTCGAGGAAATTAGGAAAGAAGCAAATGAATTCTTCAAAACTCATTTTAAAGAAATACTTAATTCAATTCCAAATATTACACTTATAGTTAATGAAGAACGCCAAGCAGTTTTTTTAAACCAAGCGCTAATCCAATCATTTGGTCTTAAAAACATAGAAGAAGCACTAGGTGCCAGACCAGGAGAAATATTCAAGTGTATTCATTCACAGGATTATATCCATGGATGTGGTACTGGTCAAGATTGTCGTTATTGTGGTGCTGTATATGCTGTACTTCAAAGTCTGGCAAAAGACAAAACTATTACATCAGAGACTAGAATTACATCCAATTTTGATGGAAATTTAATTTCATTTGATTTAAATGTTACAGCACATCCATTTAGGTTAAAGGAAAAAAAATTTGTTTTAGTTTTCATTTCAGATATTTCCAATCAAAAACGCCAAGAATTATTAGAGAAAACCTTTTTACATGATTTATTAAATATTTTAACCGTTGTATCAGGTTTTGTAGAGATCTTTCCACTTGAAGGTTTAACTACAAAACAAAAACAATATTTCAATCGAATAAAGAATTCTATTCAGGTTTTAACTGAAGAATTTTTAGCTCAAAGAGATCTTATAGCTGCTGAAAATAATGAACTTCACATTAATTTCAAAAATAAGAATTCCTTGGAAATTTTAATGAGTGCTGTAGAACTTATAAAATATCAAACTCTAGTAGAGGGAAAAGAAATTGAAATTGATGCTAATTCTGAATCTATAATAATCCAAACCGATGTTCGATTGTTATCGCGGATATTACTAAATCTTCTCAAAAATGCTTTGGAAGCAAGCAGTCAAGGTGAATCAGTGAAAATTGGATGTAATAGTTCAAATGCAACAGTAATTTTCTGGGTAAAAAATTCAGCTACCATGACTAAAAGCGTAAAAAGTCAAATTTTTCAAAGATCTTTCTCAACAAAAGGACAGGGAAGGGGAATTGGGACTTATAGTGTAAAATTGTTTGCAGAACAATATCTTGGGGGAAAAGTTAGGTTTCAATCATCAAAAAAGGAAGGTACTATTTTCTACGTTGAATTTCCATTGAAGAAAAATAACAGTCAATAAAGAATGGGGTAGATATCAGATTTAACTTAACCTAATTTCTAAAAATAACAAATACTAACGCGAAAAACTTTTAAAAAAAAGTAGTTTGATATCAATAATTACATTTAGTATTGGATGTTCATGAAAATTAATCAGATTAGAAATTACCTTTGGATCTTAAATATTGTTGGAGCAATACTTATAATTATTTCGATTATGATGCCAACCACTTATAATGATGAGTCGGCTACACTATATTACGTTTGGATAACACAAATTGGTGTTGATGCAAATCCAGTTTCAATTTATCTTCTAAGACAAGATTTAGCATTAGTTATATATTCTATGATCCTTACTTCACTCATTTTTGCGAGTTCGGTAATTACGATTACACTTACTACTACTTATATTCGAGCTTCTCTTAATTATAAAAAGTTAAGATGGAAATTGGTAATACTAGCAGGATTAGTAATCGTATCTACAGTATGGTGGATTATTATGATGGAACTTTTTTACAATTCCAATGGTTTTAATCATTGGATTACTACTGGTGGTGGCTATAAACCTTTCTTTGGAATAATAGGTCCATTTATTGGGGCAGCCTTAATAATTTTAGGATTTTTTTCAAAAAGAGAATAATTTTTTTGATCCTATAAAACATCTATTTTTTTTTTTCAATTTCATGTTATATTTCAACTTGAATTCTGTTTCATTGGTTTCAAGGCTTGTTCAAGAGGTAGTTTTTCAGCAGGTGGATTTAGGTAAAAATTTCCAACTTGTATCCACTTTTTTAGGATTTCTGCAATTTTTCTTGATTTTGAGGTAGATGACAATGAGGCACATCTAATTTTCTTATCTTCTATTTTTATCCATCCACTTTTTAATTCTTTATATGTTACCTGTCGAATTATTGGTCTATCTCTCCTTGCAACTCCATAGTCTACAATATCAGTTAAAATATTTTCATCATTAATAGCTGTTTTTTCAGCTAATCTTTCATTTAAAATTGGAATTGGAATTCCCACTCCTATTAACATTGATGTCCCATACTTTTCATAACTAACACCGCGTAGAAATTCTGAATTCATTTGTTTTAGATCTCCCTTTACAAATATTGTTCCCATTCTATTTCCAGGACAATGTTGCGTTCCCTCTCCAATAACATATCCAATACCTCCTCCTAGAAAGATTCTAGTCCCAATACCAATTGTCTCATAATCTGGATCATTACTTAGGGGATTTAAGCATCCTGCTCCTGTGTAATGAGCATTTCCAAATTGAGGTAATAATTTTCCCATGTATGTGTATAATATTTTTCTAGAACTATTCACAGCACATACATATCTTTGATAAGCATTTCTTGGATTGCATAAAATTGCTTGATTTATATCTTCAATAGTTACTTCTGTATCAATTTCTGCTAATGGATAACAATCAGTCGTATAAGAATTACCTTTCAATCTTACAGATTTTCCTGAAACCAAATCTTCAATGACATGTCCACCACCGTACTTAAAAGGTTTCACTTCCGACATCCTTGTACACCCTATATAACAATCAACAGCAGCATTTCCATGATATGCCTCCACATCATTTAAATACAGTTTGTTGAATTTAATAGGTGGGTCACTATGTCCAAAATTGAGGAATGCACCACTTGAACACATGGGTCCAAAAGTTCCTGTCGTTACTATATCAATCTCTTCAGCAGCTACTTTTACTCCCTCATTTTCCACAAATGTAATCATTTCTTCCGCTGTAATTACCACGACATCGCCACTTTTAATTTTTTCATTTATTTCTCTATATGTCTTTGTCAAAGTATCTCCAACCAGTTGTTATTTCCTCAATTTTGTTGATGTTGATATTAATAAAAAATGCATCTTAAAAAACTCTAATATATAAAATATTCATTTAATGCATAAAATATGCATTAAACCAATCTTAAGGAACTCATGCAAAATAATTGAGTAGTTTGGAATGATTTAAATTCTTTTTATGTTTCCTACAATTACACGATTTAGAAGATGAATTGACTATGGTCCAAAAAGATCCTAAGAACAACTCATCCAAACAGAGTTTAATTGCCATATTCCTATTGATTCTCACTACAATTCTTTGGGGAACATCATTTATTCTCACTAAAAATATTACTCAAGATATGCCAATTTTTATATATATGGGATTAAGATTCGCAATTGCCTTGTTGGGATTTGCCCCATTTTATTCTCATTTGAAAAGTGTTAATAAAAAGATACTTTTAATGAGTTTTATTACGGGAATACTTTACTTTTTTGGTTTAGCAATTCAAACGTACGGGCTGCAAACAACAACAGCAGGAAAAGCAGGTTTTATCACGGGATTAAGTGCTATTATTGTTCCATTTATTGCATGGATTGGTTTTAAAAAACCTTTAACTAAGAGAATTTGGGTTGCCGTAATCTTATCTGTTTTAGGAATGGCTTTTTTATTATTGGAAGGTGAATCTGGCATAATTATTGGCGATTTTATTGTCCTCATCAGTGCATTTATATGGGCTTTTTATATCATTTACAATGATAAATATGTACGGATTGCAGATATTTATTCTTATTCCATAATACAAATATTTGTAGTTTCTTCTGCAAGTTTTATAGCTTCATTAATTATTCAAGAATCATATGCAATATTATCATACCCAACAACCTATTGGTATATTATGGTTTATCTTGGAATTGGCGTTATGACACTAACTATTCTATTTCAAAATTGGAGTCAACAATACCAAGGTCCTACCCAAACTGCTATTATTTTTACTCTTGAACCAGTTTTCGCAGCATTATTTGGGTTTCTGATTGGAAATGAAGTCCTTTCTATATATGCTTGGATTGGTTGTGGGCTAATTTTTATCGCAATTCTTATAACCGTTTTAAGAGCCACAAACGATTACAAAAGAAACGATGAAAATCGACATTTAATATAAGAAACGTTTAAGGAACGAATTTTTAAAATATCTATGAAGATATTCGTACGGAAATCAGTAAAATTTTTACTTAACGATTTATTTAAATAAATATATCTTTATATTATAAATAAGGGTTGTTTTAATAACAAATAGAAGAATTTCATTAACACAACTTCTTGTTAAAATAGTCAAAAACCTGTGATTTGGCATATGTCCGCACATAAATTAAAACCAAAAGATCTAACTATTTGTAGTAAGTGCGGAAATGTGATGGTAAACAGAATAATACGAACAAATAACTCTAGTGAAGGGTCATTTCAAAAAGTATTGCAGTGCATAGTATGTCGTTATTGGATCTCAAATGATTGAATCTCTTATTCATTTTTAGTCAATGAAGGATTTCCAATAACAAATTCTTCCCTTTCTTAACAAAACTAAATTTTTAGTTTCGGATTAATAAAGAAAAGGGAAGGGAAAAGAAATCTGAACCAAATTTTAAAATCAGGGAGAGAATTAAACTCGTTAGAGTTTAATAGAGGGCGTAATCAGCAGTTCGAATCGAAACTCCTTGAAATCCAATGTTTATTCAGATCACTTATAGATTCCCTTCCTTAAATCTTCATATATTTTTGTTATATAAAAACCATAGTATTATATTTTATTTATGTTATGATAGCAAGAACAAGTTTTTAGAACAAATTTGAATGCTAAAATAAAATTTTTGTACAAAATCTTTCATCTTAATGTAATTGTATAGGAATTGCTTTTTTAGAACAAGATTATTTTTATTTCAAAAGTTCAGAAATTTTCAATTTTAATCCGTCTTCTGCTGCGAGAATTTTCTTGATATTCGTAGTTTCTTGGAGTTTTTTCACTTGACTCGGGACGTAATTTTGAGTCGATTTTGTACTATCCATATAAGTACCAAAATGAGTAATAATGAGTCCTTGAAGAGGGGGGTCAATCTTGTTAAGATATGGTATAACTTCATCAGTGCATAAATGTCTCTTACATACAATAGAATCTGGTCGCAAAAGGTTAAGAACTAAAATATTTGTACCCGAAAATTCCTCAGAAAAACCGTCATATACCTGTGTATCACTTGAAAAAGCAATAGAATAATCTTTAAGGTTAAATTTAACCCCAAAACCCTCGTTGTGAGGGGTATGAATTGTTTTAGTGCCTTTTATCTCGATATTTTTATAATTGTATGAGTCTCCTGCTTTGAATTCTACAATATTTTCAAGCATATTGAGATGGTAATCAGCAATATACTTTAAAACTTCACTCGTAGTAATTAATGTTCCTTTCTTATAATAATTATATTTTCTATCATGTAGGATCTCTCGTGAACTTTCTATTATAGCACTTATATCATTCATGTGATCAATGTGAGCATGTGTAACAATAAAAAGTTCTGTTTTTAAAGGATCTTCCTTAAATTGGCTGATTCGGACGATTGCTCCAGGTCCAGGATCTATATGTGATTGAATACCATTAAATTTATAGATAATACCTCCTGTTGCTCTGAATTGAGTTCTGATATGGTGTCGGCCTCCTCCAGAACCAAGAAAGACTAGCTCATCCGTTTTATTTATCATTTTTATAATGAAATAATTTTAATATTTACTTAGACTCACTAATTTTTTTGTTATAGCTTCAAATGCTGTATCTACATTGTATCCTGTTTTAGCAGAGGTTTTAATGAAGTCTATCATATTAAAAGTATTCTTTAAATGAAGAGCACTATCATCATCCACTGCGATTACATCTTCTAGATCATTTTTTGTTCCAATAAGTAAAATTGGTAAATTTAAGTCATGTAAGCGCGCTATATTTACCCATTCAAGTATATCTCCAATCTTTGGCATTCTAGTCAAGTCGAATAGTAAAAGTGCCCCTCTTGCTCCCATTACGAAATTTTCTAAAAGATATCTAAAGCGCTCTTGACCTCCTAAATCCCATAATTGTAATAGACAATGTGCATCATCAAATGTGATCTCTTTTATGAAGAAATCAACACCAATTGTCATTATTGTACTATCATCGAAAAAACCATCTACATATCTTCGTAGAAGTGAAGTCTTACCTACTCCGCCGTTCCCTACCAAAAGTAGCTTGAATATAAAGTTTTTCATGTTTGAATGAGTATATAATATGTGATAAATATAAGAACACTTATTTATTTTAATACATTAAAATGAAATTTGTTTCAAATTTTTACTCTATTGTAATTGATTTATTAAAATTTCGTCAATCTGCGAAAGTATTGGTTTCAATTTCTCATTAATAGTATTTTGGATTTTTACTTTAGTAAAACTTCCTTTTTTCATTTCCTTATAATTCTGAATTGTTTTCTCTGAGATTTCTTGACCCCTTTTACCTAATTCAGATAGTTTCTGATGATTTGGGTTTTTAATATTATACTTTTTAATTGGAAACTCTAGTGGAAGTTTGAAGATATGTCTTGAACTTCTAATTATCTCAACTTGTTTTGTCATCAGAGAGGAATTTAGAATAGCTGATAAGTAAAAAGCCTCTTCTAGGTTGTCAGTATCATAGAAAGACAAATCTCCTGTAATCAAAAAGTCTCCTTGTACTACTGCTGAATATAATATGGCTCCAGAGTTATTATATACTACTTTAATTTTCGATAATTGTCTTTTATTGATTAATTTTGACCATCGATCCAAATTTTCTATTAAGGAACGGTGTTTAGTTGTTTTTTTTTTATATTTGAGATATAGATGATTAATTTTATCATAAAATAATTTACCATGCTTCTCTAATTCATCATGATCAAAGTGAAACTCTGTTTTAGTAAATGGTAAAAACACATAGTAATAATCATAAATATAAAATTTAACTAATTCTGTGCTTTTTACTACTTTAAATATATATTTATTTTCAACAACCTCATTTTCAAATTCCATCTTATTCCATGGAGCTTTTGCTCTTTTAAAGATTCGAATATCTGGATTTATTTTTACTAGTGTACTATCTATTTTTTTAGGCTTTATAAATATTAGATTTCTCGGGTTTAAATCCGCTCCTTTATGAAAATATTGTTTATAATGACTTTCCTCCAATGGGTAAAGATGCTTTAAATTATCCTGTGAAACAAGTTTTTTAGTATACTTTTTTCCCCCTTTCTCTTCGACAGAGTAAGGTTTTAACAAGTCTACTCTGTCTAATTCCAATTCAAGATCTTCAAAATATTTAATTTTCTCAACATTATTCTTTAATCTAAAGAAATACGCTTTAATTGTTTCTGTTGATTTTTTTTCAAATACCTTAGATTTCTGCCCAAATAAACAAATAAAATCAATATTAAATAGTGCCTCAATTTTTTTATCAAATGTCCAAATTTTTAGATTAGAAAAACCTTTAAAATTACGAAATCTTGAAGCATGGGAGCCTGTGATTACTCCTTTTGTTATTACGAAGAAAATCTTTCCTTTTTCTTTCAAAAAAGTTCTATTTGCTTTAACAAAAAATAATGTTGAAATTTCGAGGTTAAGTAAATTCTTTGGAAGTGGTTTCAAATCTAATTGTTCAGAAAGGTTTTTTACTTTATTTTGATACTCAATAGTCTCTATATCACGATAGGTATACCATGGAGGATTTCCTATTATTAAATCATATCTAATATTGATATCATTTTCTTTATGAAACAAAAAATCTAAAACATACAAGTTTAAATGAATATCATTAATTATATCCTTTAACAGATAAAACAAACTTACTTTTGATGCATAAATTGAAATGGGATTTATGTCATATCCATATATATTATTAATTGCTGATATCTTTCTCTCTATAGGTTCATCTTGAGAAAGAATATGCTTAATTGTTTCTATTAAAAAATTTCCAGAACCACAACATGGATCAAGCATAGATTCTCCAAAATTATACGTATCCATAATCATTTTTTTTACCAAAAAGAGGGGTGTATAATATTCACCAGATTTATGTCTTGTAAGTGGAGAAATTGCAGTTTGAATTATATAGTCAAAAATATATTCAGGACTAATTTTTAATTTAAAAACATGCTCCGCAATATCTAAAATAATTTTATGAAAATAAGAGAGATTCTCTTTTTCAGAAAGAGAATATATTGGAAGAAAGTATTTTAACTCGAAAATATTAAGATTTTTGAACCGGTTGTTTACATTATTTTCAAAGATTTTAAAATTTTTTAATGAATCCTGTAAGAACTTGACAAATTCTTCATTCTTTACGATAAATCTCGAGATATACACATGTCCAACAAAATAAATCAGAGATGAGACAATATACAAACGAATATTTGCTTCTTTTTTACCATATATTATTTCAAAATCTTTCTGCCATAACTTGAATTCCGATTCATTTTGAATTTCATGTTTTATTAAAGTGTTTTTCAATTTTATTATACTTTTATCAACAGAATCAAAATCTAAATCTTTTTTATCACTTGGGTCTAGTACTTTAACCAAAAATTTAAACTCCTTTTTGTTTATATCCTAATATACTCAATGAATTAATACTTAAATATTAAATAAATACATGTTTATTATTTATTAATCAAAAGTTTAAGAGATGTTTTTTTTGACTTCGACAGAGATTAAACTTTCTCGAAATCTCGAAAATGGAATTGAATTCTCATGTCAAATGTGTGGTAAGTGTTGTACAGGTTTCAATGAGGGAGAAGT
>JBHLPW010000075.1:0-21166 GCA_048939015.1 Promethearchaeota archaeon | reverse complement strand
ATTCCAAAAAGTGGACATAAATCTTTCCACCTTTCTGAAATTTTCATTTGGAAAGCAATTGTATACGGTAGAAACATTCCTACACATAGTCCATGATGAACATTGAGTACTTTACCTAAACTATGACCTAAAGCATGGTCAATTCCAACCCGAGAATGAATAAACCCTAGTCCTGCCATCGTCGCTGCTATTTGCATATGCGATCTTGCTTCGATATCTTTACCACCATATTTATATGCACGAGGCAAATATTTTATTATTTCTTTAATAGCATATATGTTCATGGCATCAGAAAATGGAGTTCCTATATTTGATATATAAGATCCTGCTGCGTGAGCTAACGCATCTAGTCCTGTAGCCATGGTTAAAAAAGGTGGCATATCTTGTACAAATTCAGTAATTAAAACTGCATAATCAGGAATCAATTCTGGATGAGAGACTGTAAATTTTTTCGGAGGATCCGTATTTATATCAGTTAGCATAGAAGCGAGAGTAGCTTCAGATCCCGTTCCTGATGTTGTTGGAATAGCTACAAAATATTTAACTTTTTTCCGTAAACCAAGAGGCTCTAAAGCTGAAACCGCAAATAGATTTGTTTCAGGTTTCTCGTATTTGATCATTAAAACTTTAGTAGTGTCAAGTACACTCCCTCCACCAATTGCCACAAAGACTGTAGGTTTAAAATCCTCACATATTTTTACGGCTTCGTCGATAGTATTGATCGGTGCCTCTGGTTTCACACCAGACCACACTTTTGAATCGATGTTAATTTTACTAAATAAATTACTAATAGGGTTAGCAAACTTTTCAGTAAAATCATCTGTTATTATTAAGACTCTTTTTTCTCCTTCCTCAAGATTACCAGCTAAGTAATTCTTAATCCTGTTTAATGCAGTAAAACCAAATATAACCTTTGGTGAACGAAAAGACGTTAATAATCCACCAGGGGCTCTACTTTTCAGTAAATTCATAAGAGCTATTAATTGCTCATTTACCTGGTCAGGTTTTTGCTCAGTTTTATTTTCCAATAAAAAATCACCATTTAATTTATAATATTATTTTCGATAAAATACAATTAATTTTTTCATTTTAAAGAAATATTTTTGCTAATTGAATAGCTAAACTGGACCAATTGACATTCTTGACTCCCGTAATTTCAGCAACTTCCCGAAAAAGGTCCACTTGATTCGCTTTTATATTTTTTTTTAAAACAAAATATCAATTATACTTGTTTATTATTAATTAATATTTTGACTTTTTTAAAAAGATATTTAATAGCTGACGTCTATTTATAATATATTGTCCTGATAAAGTAGAACTGGAACAATAGTTTTGTAATATTAATTTGAATGTAAAGATTGGTTTTAAAACTTCTATATTTATGAATTTTTCCTTTTTTCCAAAATTTCCTAAGCTTAATTAATAATTTTTAAATAAAATAAAAAAATTTCATTATATAAATAGAAAAAGTAATTAAGAGTGCAGTAAGAGGGAATATCTTTAACCAGATTTTTTGGATTTGTGAATAGTATGGTGGAGCAAAAGCAACTTAAAAATAAAATTAAAAAGACAAGAAGTCGATCACCCGAAAAAAAAGCTCAGCAATTTGAAAAAATTTTAGAGACAGGAAAGCAGTTATTTCAGGAGCATGGGCGGGATGGTTTTACATTAGGAGGATTAGCAAAAAAGTTAGATATGAACAAAAATAATCTTTATAATTATATAGAGAGTAAACGAGAATTATGGATTGCAATAAGAAAGAAATGTTATGAGCAATATCGAAATGAGAACCGTGATATCATAAAGGAATCCGATGATACAAATATTGATACGTTATTAAAAATATTTACACATTTTTTTGAGTTTGCAGAAAAAGATTATGCAGCTTTTCGAATAATGCACCTTATACGCCCTCCTTCATCGGATAAAATTGGTCCATTTGAAATAGAATATAAACAATTTAGCTTTTTAGATGGAACCACTCGTTTAATTCAAAAAGCAATTGATAACGGAGAGATCAAAGAAAATAACGCTGCACTACTCTCATTCTTTATGTTTAGCTTATTACTCGGGGCAACGATGGTGGAGAAAGCTATGCGGAATATTGAAGAAGCAAATAATAAAGAGGGAAAGGAAGTTGAGGAACGTAAGCAATTTGGAACTCAAAGTTTTACAAGTAAAGAATTTCGGAAATATACATTACGAAAAATTCAAAAAGGGTTTACTGATCCTAATTTGATAATAGATGAATTTGAATATAAATAAAGACCAGTATCAATAGTATATTCGATTATTTTTTTATTTTACAAATTACTATTCGTGAAAAAATTTAATTAAATTATATAAATCCACTTCTTTTTAAGCCTTCAACAAGCCATTCCATGGTTTGTTCTAAAACTTCAATATATCCTAACTTGATAATTTTCGATTTGGGTATAAATTTTTCATGGAACTTGAGAGCTAAATAATTATATGATGGATTTTCTTTATACCATTTAATAATTGAATTTTTTGTGGCAAAATGTAATTCTTCCATATTATTTATTATTTGATCGAAATCCTCGTCTTTCCATACTCCATAATGTGCTAATGATATTGAATTTAATTTATCTTTCATATTCTTGAGCCTTTGAAATGTCTTTAATAATTCTGATTCATGAAAATCTGGAGGCATAAAAGTTGGTTGGAAATAATAAATACTGGATTTATCAATAATAGCATCGCCAGTAAATATATTTTTATTTTTTTTATCAAATAGCGCTATAGAATCCATGGTATGACCGAAAAAGTTAAGAACTTCTAATTCTAAACCATTTAAATTTATTGTTTGACCATCTTTTAAAGGCGTAACTCCTTCTATTGGTTCTGTGTCGGCACCAAATACTCCATTAATACTATCTGGATTTTTTAAATTTTCTAATGCATTTTCCGACGCTAAAACTTCAATATCTACATCCTTTATCAATTTCTTAAATTCATGGACACCATCTGTATGATCAAAATGAGAATGTGTTAGGAAAATCTTATGTATAGGATAAATATTAAACTCTTTCAATGTTTTAATAATTTTGGGTACTGCTGCTTTTTCAGAGGCATCAATTATCATTCGAGTACCATTATTTTCGATAACGTACATTGATAGGCTTCCCTTTCCTCCAAATAAATATCCATCAATTAGCCAAGTATTGTCATTAAATTTTCCTTCTTTATTTATAAATACCATTCGAATAACCTTTTGAGAGTTTCTTCTAAATAAATAGGTAAAATGAAATTGATAAAAAAAAGTTTAATAAAAAGCTAAATTTAAGCATCAAGATTTTCTATTACAGTGGCTACCCCTTGTCCTCCACCAACACAAGCGTTAGCTAGTCCGTATTTTGCATTTTTATCTTTTAATATACGTGCTAATGTTCCAGTAAGACGAATTACTGTTGCTCCTAAAGGATGACCAATTGCGGTAGAACCTCCCATGACATTGACCTTTTCTTCTGGAATGTTGAATTTATCCATACAATTTAACGCAACAATACAAAAAGCTTCGTTGATTTCCCAATAATCAATATCATCGGCTTTTAGTTCTGCATATTCTAATGCTTTTCGAGTTGCTGGAACGGGTCCTCGTCCCATAACTCTTGGATCTACTCCAGCCCACCCAATTGAAACAATTCGTGCCATTGGTTCCAAATCTCTTTTTTTAGCTTCCTCGGCTTCCATAAGAACTGCCGCTGTAGCTCCTGCATTTAAAGGAGATGAATTACCCGCTGTTATTACTCCTTCCTCAGTCCCTTCTCTGTCAATATACCCTTGTTTACCACCATTTTTTTCTAAATAAAATGGTATAGATATTCTTCGTAAGCCTCCAACTCCTTCCAACGTAGATTTTCTTGCTGCCATATCTCTGTCGATCATTACTATTTCATCAACATTCCCTTCGATATGACCCTCAATAGGAATGATTTCGCCTTTAAACCAACCTTTTTCATGATTTTCTACAGTTAAATTATGTGATCTTACTCCAAATGCATCAAGATCTTCCTTTGTGAACCGTGGTACTTCTTCTTCATATAATCTTTGGGCAGTTTGCAACATATTAATCGAATTCATTATATCAATATTTGGATTATAGAATTTGCTGTCCGGGTTGCTAAAACGTTCCCATTCAGGTGCAATTCCAACTCTACGAACTCGTGTCATATGTTCAAATCCAGTTGCTAGTACTCTTTTACTATTACCTGTCATAATATGCATTATAAGTGCATGCATCCCTGCACCCGCAGAACCGCATTGTTTATCTATACAGAAAGAAGAGACCTCATTTGGAAATCCTGATAAAAAGAGAGGAATTTTTCCCCCATAAGTCCAATTTTCCAGGACCCCTGAAGCAATTCCTATCGATGCTTCTTCAATTTCGTTTTTAGTTATGCCTTTATCAGCTAATTTACCATCAAAAAACTTTATCAATAAATTTGCAAGTAGTTCATCTCCACGAATCTCACCAAAAACATCTCTTTCAGGTTGTTCTGGTCTGGAACGCGAAAAAGCAGTTCTTGCATAATCGATTAGCCAGACTTCTTTTAAATTCATTCTATTTTCACTCTTTTTTTATGACATTTTTCTATTGTAAAAAATTTTATTCATTTTAAAATTTACTGTGTATATTAAATTGCAAAAACTTAAAAACAATTTAAAATACTCTCTTATGGTTTCACTTGAGAAATCCAATTTAAAAATTAAAAAGAGGTGGATAAAGATACCCTATATAGTATCAACTTCCTGGTATCCTCTAAAATTGGCTAATACCGTTGCTCAGAGATACTTAGAAATAATGCAAAAATACCCAATAATCTCAGAGATTAAACGTGTGGTTCCAGCAGCCGTGGCTACTAATAGAAAAGGAATTAAAGTATTTATTGTTGATGAGATAAAACGAGAAGATACAGGAAAAGCAAGTGATTATCTCGCCAAATTTTTAGTAGAATTTCGGGATATTGAAGGATTTAATTATAAAACTAGGATTTTAAGCACTTTAAATGAAGCTATGGCATATATAGGAAAGTAGAGATTTTTAAGAAATCTTAATAATTACTAATGAAATCTTAAAACTAATTTCTTTTTTTTTTTAATAATATAATCTAATTATGAATTAACTGACTTTATTCACTATAAGGTTCATTAAAAAAAATGAAAAAAATAGAAAAGTTAATTTTTTTATTTTCCTTGAAATTTAGGCATTCTCTTTTCCAAGAAAGCAGTAACTCCTTCTGTAACATCTTTACTGCGTGAATTAATAGCATAACCCATTTGTTCAAATTGTAAGCCGATGTTTAGTGGTACTTGAGTTCCATAGTCAATGCTTTTCTTAATTAAGAATAGACTATTAGTAGCAGCATGTCCTAACCAAGAAGCTCTCTCATGCACAAAATCTTCAAATTTTTCATCCTCAACTACGAAAGATATAACTCCCCATTCAAACATTTGTTCAGCAGTATAATGTTCACCAAAAAACATCATTCTCTTTACTCTCATTTTACCAAGATTCCTTATTAACCGTTGAGTTCCACCATTAGCAGGAAAAATTCCACGTTGTATTTCAGGAAATCCAAACATTGAGCGTTTTGAAGCAATAGATATATCGCATACTAAAACTAACTCAAAACCTCCACCTAAAGCATATCCATCAATAGCCGCTATGAGTGGTTTTGGAAATGCTTCAATTAAATTATAATATGAATGTCTTCTGTACATTGCATGACTTTGATGCCTAAGATTATTTGGATCAAGATCAGCACTCGCTCTATCTGATAAGTCTGCCCCAGCTGAAAATGCCGGTTTTTTAGTAAATTCTTTGGTGCCTCGTAAAACTACACAACGAATACTTTGATCCACTTCCATGGTTTTTAAGGCATCAGCAATTTCTCTAAGCGTTTGATTTTGAAGCGCATTCAACTTATCGGGCCGATTGATATAGATTATAGCATAGTTTCCTTCATCTATTTTTTCAATTTTAATATGTTCAAACTTTTTTTCTTCAGACATTTGATAATACCTTTTATTCCTATTTTTAAAATTTGTCAGATAAATTATAATAGATAATAATTGAACCTTTTTTTTACCTTATGTTTTATTTGGTCTTAAGATTTAAATAATTTCAATTATTGTCGGAGGTTATGATAGATAACAAAGAGCTGTTTCAGTTTCTTGTCTCAGAAGCTGAACATCCATTTTTAGGATGGAATTTTTCCTATATTGGGAATCGTGTAAAAAATGCGCCACTTTCATGGTGTTATCATAGTGAAATTTTACCACTAATTAGAAAAGTGAATTCTCTTCTTGATATTGGTACTGGAGGAGGTGAATTTCTATCAATACTTATGCCTTTACCGAAATATACTTGCGCTACGGAGGGTTATAAACCAAATTTCCCTATCGCAAAAGAATTATTAGAACCACTAGGTGTGAAAGTATTCCTGACAGAAAATAACGAGGATCTTCCCTTTAATGATGAAGAATTTGAGATTGTTATTGATCGTCATGAATCTTATTCTTCCCGTGAAATACATCGAATATTGAAACCTGGTGGATTGTTTATCACCCAACAAGTAGGAGATCAAAACGATTCAAAACTAAGATTTATTTTAACTAATAAAGCAAAATTAGACAATCACATTGACTGGAATTTGAATGTTGCTATAAAAGAATTAGAAGCAAATGGTTTTAAAATACTAAATGCTAAAGAAGATATTACATTAACAAGAATTTTCGATGTAGGAGCTATTGTTTGTTATTTTAAGGCAGTCCCTTGGGAATTGCCAGATTTTTCAGTAAAGAAATATTCTAATAAATTAAATGAAGTTCATAACCATATTATAAAAAATGGCTATCTTGATCTAGAGAATAACAATCATAGATTCTTTATTAAAGCAAAAAAACAGAATAGGAATTGATTTTTATGTCAGAAGAAAATGATAATATTAAGAAAAAAGAGTCAAAAAACATTCAAGCTAATCGTGTTCTTAGTTATTTAAATGTGAAATTTAATGATCCATTACCAGATGTTCATACTGCGAGATTGCGTATTGCTAGTTGCGGTTGGGTTGATACAAAAGAAGGGATAGTATTAATAGATACTTTAAATAGAAGACACACAGCAAAACAGGCAAAAAATAGAATTAAAGGAAGGATTAAATACATTATCTATACACATGGACATATGGATCATGTAGGAGGTGCCTCAGTCTTTCTGGATGATAATCCTGAGATTATATCGAGTAAATACTTATCAGATAGATTTGATAAATATAAAATGTTGGCTCAACATCGTGCTCATATCAATGCTGTACAATTTAACGTTCCAGAAACTCTAGAATCAATTAAATATGTTTATCCGACAAAGACTTTCTTAGGAGAAATGACCATAAAACTTGGTGATAAAACATTTGAATTGTATACTACTCGAGCTGAAACTGATGATGCTTGTTGGGTTTATGTTCCTGAGATAAATGTAGCATTTATTGGAGATTTAATGATTGGTAGACATTTTCCGAATATAGGAAATCCATGGAAACCTACTCGCTTTGCTTTAGATTGGGCAAAAGCCTTGGAAGAAGTGCGTGCTAAAGAGCCTAAATTTGTTTTTTGTAATGGAGGGGGAGTTATGTTTAAAGAAGAAAGAGCAATTGAAGCCTTAAGTCATAACATTGAGGTTATTCGATCTTTGCACGACCAAGTGGTAGATTTAATAAATCAAGGTGTACACATAACAGAAATGATCCATAAAGTTAAAATTCCTGAACATCTTATAGATAGTCCTTATCTTAGGCAATTATACACAAGAGTTGAGTTTTTTGTTTTCAATGTATATAGATGGTATCATGGTTATTTTGATGATAATCCCGCACATCTTCTACCAAGACCTGAAAAGGAAGTTATGAATGAAATTTTTAATCTAATTGGAGATTCTCAAAAAATTTTGAAGCGAACAAAAGATTTATTCAATAACCATCAAACTCAGTTGGCACTTCAAATACTTGATATTCTCCTTCAAAAAGAACCGAATAACATAGATGCACGAAAAATGCGAATTGAACTTCTTAAGGATTTAGGTGCCCAAGATAATTGTCTAATGTCTAAAAATGCTTGGGTATATTATATAAATAAGGATAGTGACTTTATTAAATCCAGTTAATTTCTACATAACTGAATTTGACATAATTACATTCTATTCCTTGGCGTACTTTATAAAAAAGATCTCTCCATTTGTTTCTGCTTCTAAAACTTTAAATCCAACTTTTTGTCCTAAATCTATATAATGTTGTTTGGTGAATTTTTTACTCCATTGTGTTCCATAACCTGTAGATATTTTCTTTTCTCCAATGTTTATTTCTAATTTTATAGCATAGAATTTTTTGTCCGTGTCAGGTTTATCAGGAATTATAAGGTCCCAAAGGAAAAGTTCTCCGTGCTCTTTTAAAACACGATAAATTTCTTTAAATACTTGTTCATGATCTGACATTTGCATATACATCATAGTAAAAAATACTGTAATTGTGTCAAAGGACTCATCTAGAAATTTTAAATCTTTTCCATCCATTATTATTTTTATACAATCTCCTGGTGCTTCCTTTAATTCTCTTTCAGAAGGATCTATTGCTATTACATGAGGTCCTGCAAACTGACCGATAACTCCTTCTCCACCACCCCCAATGTCTAGAATACGACCATTCAAGTTGACATTTGTTAAATCAACAGTATGAAGTTCGGAAAAAAAGATATCTTTATGGTTTTCTTCTTCATGTTGTTCGTTCATATAATCACCTAATATATTTGAATTTTGAATAATTTAAGTATGTCTTAAGCATATTATTATATTACTTTTTGAACTTAGGCTTAAAGACAACAGATGGTTTTATTTTCTCATAATAATTAAAACCTTCAGCTTTATGTAAATTACCGTACTTTTCCTTTAATTCATCAAGTGGTGCAGCATCAAGAGCATACATAGGACAAGCTTCAACACAAATAGTTTGTTGTCCTTTTTCTAGGCGCTCTATACAAAAATTACATTTTTCCATTTTTGAATTTTCTTCATTTCGAAACTGAGGAACATCCCATGGGCAAGCTTTCAGGCATTTTGAGCCACATTCTTTCTTGCCCAAACATTTATTGGCTATTACAATAACAATTCCATCAGATTCTCTTTTAATTATTGCTTTTGTTGGACACGCTTTTGCACATGGAGGATCTTTGCAATGAAGACAAGATGTTGATAAATAAGCTAAAAAAAGGTTAGGAAAGGTTCCATCTTCTATAGTTTTTATTAATCTCCAATTTACTCCTACTGGTATGTCATTCCAATCTTTACACGCAACTGCGCAAGTATAACAACCAATGCACCTAGTTTGATCAAAATAGAACCCCATTTGATTCATATTCATCCCTCCTTTTTATTATTGGGGGCTAATTGTATCTCAACAAGAGAACTATTTAAAGGAAACGCCCCACCTGGGGAATATCCATCATTCGTTAAGACATTTGCACAACCACCAAGATCTATGCCCTCTTTATTTGGGTTATACCAAGCACCTTGATAAACACATACCGCTCCAGGTATAATTCGTTCAGTAACTTTTGCAGGGATTCTTATTCTGCCTCGATCATTATATACATCTATCAAATTCCCGTCTTTAATATTGCGTTTTAGAGCATCTATGGGATTTATCCAAGCATTATGAGTTTCTACTTCTTCTAACCATGGAATATTATGTAAAGTTGAATGAGTTCTTCTCTTATTATGAGGTGTAAGAAGTTGCAATGGGAATCTTTTTGTTTTAGGAGAATCGTAATGTTCCTCATGGCTCATGTATTTTGGAATTGGAGGCATTAGAGGATTATTTTTTTCTGCGATGTGCTTGCAATAGATTTCGATTTTTCCTGATAATGTAGGGAAAGGATGATTTTCAAAGTCTTCAATTTGTTCCCTAAATGCAACAAAAGGTACTTCCACCTTGACTTTATAATAACCATCTCTCTTCATTTTATTAAAGCTTTTTATATCTTTACGGGGAGCAGATAACAATCTTAATATTTGTTCTTCCGGTAAATCTAACAAACTCTGTTCAATACCTAACTTTTTAGAGAGTTCTTTACATATTTCAAGATCCGATTTTGATTCATACATTGAATCAATGGTTTTATTTAAATAGATATAATAAGGTGATCCAAGCCATGGAACAGAAATATCATTACGTTCCATGAATGTATTCACAGGTAGAACAATATCTGCTAACTGAGCTGTAGGTGTCATATTTTGTTCAAATGCTACAATAAAATCAAGAGATTTCAATGCTTTTATTCCCTTGTTTACATTTGCAAACTGATTCAATCGATTGGTACCAACTATATATGCCATCTTTAAGTCAGCGGGATATCCTCCTTTCTTACCTTGCAAAATTGCATTATAGTAATCGTTATAATGAATCCGAGTATTCGCTGGATTAGTTCCACCCTTTAACTTAAATAGACTATCTTCCCGAGGTGGAGCTCCAAAATCTACTGGATTATCTTGAATTCTGGGTTTTTTAGGTTTTTCATCTTCTGGTTTGATAGGTCCAGATTTTTTTTTCCCTCCTGTGACAATTCTCTCACGACTATAATATGCTCTCATAAAACCCGAAGCATAACCTCCATTTATACCTATATTTCCAGTTATAGCACATAATACATTTGCAGCTCTTGAAAATTGTTCACCAAACATCGTTCTAGCAGGACCCCAACCAGCAATAAGGGCTGCTGGTTTTTTTGTTGCATATTCTTTAGCTAAATTCCGTATTAATTTTGAGGGTACTTTTGTTATATCTTCAGCCCATTCTGGTGTTTTTTCAATACCATCTTCTATTCCCATTACATATTCCTTGAATTTATCAAATCCAATAGTAAATTTCTCAATAAAAGTAATATCATGTAAATTTTCGGATATAATCACATTCGCCATAGCTAATAACATAGCTGTATCCGTGCCAGGACGTATAGGTATC
The DNA here is from genome assembly GCA_048939015.1 of Promethearchaeota archaeon. Classification (GTDB taxonomy): domain Archaea; phylum Asgardarchaeota; class Lokiarchaeia; order Sigyniarchaeales; family SOKP01; genus Loki-b32. The sequence continues at coordinate 10,133 of JBHLPW010000075.1, read as the reverse complement.
CATTTGTCAGCAAGAATTGCTGCAGAATCTGTGAATATTGGATCAATGACAATAATTTTAGTACCTTTTTCTCGAGCTTTTGCAATCCATAAACTCGTTCCAGGATCCCAAATTGTATTTGCAGGGTTCCAACCCCACATTATTATAAGCTTAGAATTTAATAAATCTTCACGGGCACTTCCCGTCATTATTGTACCGTAAGTTGCCATAGAAGCAAAAAGAACGCCTTCATAAGAAGGAGCACCCCACATTCGAGTATATCCTCCGAATTGATGAAGCATTAAAGCATGAGATACAACCCCATGAAGCATTCCTTGATTACCCCCACCTGGAACAAATAGTATAGCAGAATTACCGTATTTTTTTCTAATCTCCTTCAATTTAGATGCTACTTCTTCTAAAGCTTCATCCCATGAGATCCTTTCGAATATTCCCATTCCACGTTCTCCATCACGTCGTAAAGGATATTTAAGTCTTCCATCAGAGTAGACTCTCTGTCTATATGCTCTCCCTCGTAAACAAGCTCTCAACTGAGACTGTTCATCATTATCAGTTTCAAGTCTTATAATTTTTCCATTTTTTACATGAGCTCTTAGAACACACCGGCCTCCACAATCATGGCAACAACCTGTATTAATAATCTTAATTTCGTCTTTTTTTTGAACTATTTTAAATCCGTCCGTCTTTTTAATTTTGAATTAAATATTACCTAAAAAAATATGCGATGTTTAAATACTTTTTATAAAATGTATAACTGATAGTTTGATCACTATTTTATCTGTAGAGAGAATGTAGAGAAGAAAATAATATATGGGAGACTTCACTCATTTTTATTATAATTATCTTCTCCCTTCTCTCAATAAAATGTTGTATTTTTTCCTCTAAACTCTTTTTGATCTTACAAGAAGATTATTTAATGTATAATGTATATTTATAACATAATTAAAAAAAAATAAGTTGATACTAAATGGCGAAAGTAAAGCATATCGTTATGCTTGGTTTTGGTGATATGGGTAAAGGTATTGCTCAAGTATGTTTAATGGCTGGTTACAACGTCACAGCTGTGGATATAAGTGATGAAATTATTGAAAAAGGTTTTAATTACATAAAGACGGGATTTGAGAAATTAGAATCTAAAGGAAATTTGCCTGAGGGTTCAATTGCTGGTGATTATTTAGCAAAATTAAAAACGTCTAATAATATCATTGATGCTGTTAAGGATGCAGATTTAGTAATTGAAGCGGTCGTAGAAAAAATAGATATAAAACAAAAACTATGTAAGGATGTTATTGAAAACTCTCCTGAACATTGTATTTTTGCCTCTAACACATCCACAATGAGTATCACTGAGATTGCTGAGAAATGTAGTAAACCTGAAAATGTAATAGGTATGCATTTTTTTAATCCAGCCCCATTAATGCGTCTTATTGAAGTAATTAGGGGTGATAAGAGTTCAGAAGAATCAATGAATACAGGAGTTGAGGTTGCGAAAACACTGCCATGTTTGAGAGGAGAAAGATACATTGCTCGTGTACAGAAGGATCGCCCAGGATTTATTGTTAATCGTGTGCTTGCTCCAAGAGGTATATATTTTAATCATATTATTGATCTAGCCTATCAGAAGGGTATTCCTTGGGAGCAAGTAGATGCTGATCTAACTGGACCAAATACTCCAATGTCTTCATTAACCTTAGCAGATTTTACTGGGCGTGATATATCATATCATGGAGGACTATATTATAGTGAAAAACTCTCTCCTGATTTTAAACCTGGAAATGTATTAAGAATGCAAATAGAAGAGGGAACTCTGGGTAAAAAAACTGGACAAGGATTTTATGATTGGTCAATGGGAAGGCCTCAACCTGATCTCTCTAAAAAAGCAGGACTTGTTAATCAAGATATTTTTAATGCCATCAATGCTAATGAGGGATGTAGAATTCTAGAAGAGGGAGTTGTATCAAACTGGAAGGTGATCGATGATGCAATATTAGCAGGTATGAATTTTAAAGGTCCTATGGAATATGCTACTAAGAACTACGAACGTTTAGCTAAGCTTTTGGAAGATACAGCTGAAAAATTAGGTAAACCTTACCTAAAACCATGTGATTTATTTAAGTCTGGTAAATTTGTAGATATGGTATAATTTACTTCTCTATTTTTTTTTAATTTTTTTAATTATCAATATTTTTAAAAATTCAAGAGAATGAATAAAATGATAGAGACTAATATAACTAAAATGTTTGGGATTAAATATCCCATATTTAGTGCACCAATGGGTCCCTTTTTTACACGAGATCTAGCTCTTGCAGTTTCTGAAGCTGGTGGTTTAGGTGTTTTATCGAATGTAAATATTGTGGGAACAGATCCTGTCAAGGAGCATCTAGAAAGCTTGGAATTTATGATTGAGCACACAGATAAACCTTTTGGACTCAATATTCTTACTTCTCGTAATAATCCGGGAGTTCGAGAGATGGCAAGAAAAATACCCCAAATAGTTATGAAAAATCCGAAAATGAGGGATCAATGTAAATATTGGCTTACTTCTGCAGGATCTTCAAGATTTCTACCAAAATCTAAATATTTTCAAGAATTAAGGGAAAATTCGGAAGTTAAACACTTTCATGTAGCCCCGGCTGTATGGCTTGCTCAGAAATGTGTAGATTCAGATGTAGATGGGATAGTAGTGACTGGAACTGAAGGAGGTGGTCATCAATCTTATGAGAGAGTTTCAACTCTTGTATTACTACAACAAATTAATAAAGTATTTCCCGAATTACCCAAAATCGCATGTGGAGGATTTGCTACAGGTGAAGCATTAGCGGCGGCACTTTCATTAGGAGCAGGAGCTATAGCCATGGGTTCTAGATTCATTGCTTCAAAACAGAGTGAATTCCATGAGAAATATAAGGCATTAGTTCCCCCTGGGAAACCACAAGATACTGGGCTTTACACTGGATCATTTGGACCTATTCGCTTATATAAAAATGAATACGCGCTATCACATCCAGCACCCAGTTCTAAAGAAGAAATGATAGCATACGAGCAATCTATATCTCCTGAGCAAAGAGTGAAAGATTTAGGTGCTTATGATAGGGTTTATAATGGAGATACTACAACTGGTGCTGTATTACTAGGACAATCTATTGGAATAATTGATAGTATTGATGATGTTAATGATATTATCGAGAGAATAATGAAGGAAGCAGAGTCTGCGATTAGAAATAATTATAGTAAGTTAAAATAATAAATTTGTATATTTAAATTATTTTTGAATTATTCAAAACACATTTTGTGTTATTTTTTTTTAAATTTGTTCCCCTTTTTTTCCCTCAATATACATATTATATTTAAATCAGAATTACTTAATTAGGAATAGAGAAGTATTGAGTTAAATCTATAAAGAAAAATTGATATATAGCTCTGATAAAGAAATTTGTAAAATAACAATGAGCAATAATTCATCTAAAAAGCAAACTCGAAGTCGTTCGCCTGAAAAAAAAGCAGCTCAATTTGAAAAAATTTTAGAAGCTGGAAAAGAATTATTTTTAGAAAAGGGCAGAGATGGTTTTAGCCTACGAGGTCTAGCTAAAATTCTTGGTATGAATCAAAACAATTTGTATAATTATGTAGAGAGTAAAAGAGAATTATGGATTGCTATCCGAAACAAGTTTTACGCGCAATATCGAGAACAAACTAGAAAAATAATTAAAGAACATAAGGGTTCTACTAAAGATCTCTTAATGAAAATTTTTGATAATTTTATGGTATTTGCTGAAAACGATTTTGCGGCTTTTGCTATGATGCATCTAAGAGAATCTCCTCCTTCTGACAAAATAGGACCTTTTGAAAAAGAATATCGTGAATTTAATTATCTCATAGGTACAGCTAAAGTGATCCAGGAGGCCATTGAAAAAGAAGAGATTAATTTTTCAAATGCGGGAATGCTAACTTTCTTTACTTACAGTTTAGTTTTAGGAGCAGCAATGGTAGAAAGACATATGAGAAGAGTTGAACAAGATCCAAAATATAAAGAAGATTACGCTAGCGAACTCTTACAATTTGGAAAAGCTGATTTCAGTAGGGAAGAATTTCGTAATTTTTTATTAGAAAATATAGAAAAGTTGTTAGATTCATAATTTTTAAAGAAAAATCTATTATATTTAATGAGATTTTCTATAAGAATTGCGGTTCGAGTACTCTAAAGAAAATTTCTCATAATTCGGAACCATTCATTCCTCAACAGTTAATTTAACTACTTGAATCGGAATTGATGAGAGATCTAGAAGACAAAAGATAAGTTGTCACATTACCAGATGAAATTTTTAACTAACAAATATTATAAGGGTAGAAGGCAAAGAATAATTATTATTATTCAAGCTCTTAATAATTAAATTTGATTAATTTTTAGTGAGAGGATTTGATGCTAAATCAAGAAAAGGATACGAATGAAAAAAATATTAAAATTATCCGCACAGCTTCTACTTTTGATTGCGGAGGAAGGTGCCCGCTTAAAGTTCATATTAAAAATGGTAAGATTATTAGAGTAGAAGGAGATGATTATGAACAAAAAGATGAACAACTTCGAACTTGCTTAAGGTGTAGAGCTCTTAGACAATATGTATATCATCCAAAGCGCTTAAAATATCCATTAAAGAGAGATGGTCCAAAAGGATCTGGAAAATTTAAACGAATATCATGGGATGGGGCATTAACTGAAATTGCCGAAAAACTTAAAGAAGTTAAAGAAAAATATGGAAATTCAAGCATTTTTTTAGCAAATGGTGGAGCTTATCAAGGTGCTTATCATGATGGAATGTTCGCGATGATGAGACTTTTAACCCAATTTGGGGGATATTCCACTCATTATGGTAATGTATCTTCTGAAGGAGCAGTTTATGCAACCCAGACTCAATACACTTCCCCTTTTGTTGGACATAGTCGTACTGATTTATTAAATTCTAAATTAATCATTATGTGGGGTTGGGATCCTGCCAGGATGATCTCTGGCTCAGATACAATATTTAATTTAATTAAAGCTAAAGAAAGTGGGATAAAAATAATTTGCATTGATCCAAGATATACAGATTCTGCAGTTGTTTTAGCAGATCAATGGATCCCAATTATACCTGGAACTGATACTGCAATGATGGTTGCTATGGCTTATGTTATGATCGATGAAGATCTTTATGATAGGGAATTTTTAGATAAATATTCTATAGGATTTGAGAAATTCAAGGATTATGTTATGGGTAAAGAAGATGGAATACTTAAAACACCTGATTGGGCAGAGAAAATTACTTCTGTACAAGCAGAAACAATTTCTAACCTTGCTCGTGAGTATGCAACAATAAAACCAGCTGCATTAATGGATTGTCAAGGTCCTGCGCGAAGTGCTGTAGGAGAACTGTATAATAGATGTGCTATGACATTAACAGCAATGACCGGAAATGTAGGCAAACATGGAGGAAGTGCTGCTGGTGGATTAATGGGAATTCCTTATGGTCATATGTTTTTTGCTTCTAGGATACCTCCTCCCTATAGAAATCCAGTTGAAACAGGATTGAAGTCAGTTCGAGGTTCTTTAGATTTACAACTTAGGTTTCAAGCAAGATGTCATACAAATAAAATTTTTGATGCTATATTAAAAGGAAAGGATGGAGGTTATCCTTTTGACGTTAAATTTGCCTGGTTCGTAAATAATAATTTTTTAAACCAATTAGGAAATACTAGCAAATCTGCAGAAGCTTTGAAAAAGCTTGATTATATGGTCATAGCGGATTTATGGCTTACACCAACAGCAAGATATGCTGATATAATTCTTCCTGTAACAAGTATTGCAGAAAAAAGCGATTTAGTAAGACCTTGGCCTTCAGGGCCCTACTTTGTAAGTGCAAATCAACTAATTGAACCTCTTGGAGAATGTAAGTCGGATTTAAGAATTGCAGAAGAACTAGCAGACAAACTTGGATTAGAAGAATTTGAAAAATACCCCGATGAGAAAAAGGCTTTAAGGTTTTTAATAAAATTAAGAGAAGACACTAGAAAAAATATAAGAGATATCAATAAATTTAGACAAGAGGGAATTCATCGCCTTAAACTCGAAGAACCATATGTTGCATTTAAAGATCAGATCGAAGATATTGAAAACAAACCATTTAATACACCATCAGGTAAAATTGAGATTTTTTCACAAAGAATTGCAGATCTAAACGATCCTGAAAATCCTCCAATTCCTAAATATATGGAAAGATGGGAAGGAAGATATGATCCCTTAAATGAAAAATACCCGATACAATTAATATCTCCACATCCTAAAAATAGGGTTCATTCAGAATTTTTCTTAGTTGAGTGGCTTAAAGAAGTTGAACCACATGTAGCTTGGATTAATCCTCATGATGCTGAAGCAAGAGAAATTAAAGATGGAGATGAAATTTTAGTGTTTAATGATAGGGGAAAACTCACAATTAAAGCATGGTTAACCGAGAGAATAATTCCTGGAGTAATTTGTATTTTTGAAGGAGCATGGTACGATCCAGATGGAAATGGTATTGATCGAGGTGGATGTGTTAATACTCTAACAAAAGATGCATATTCTCCTGGCGGAGCGTCTGCTTTAAACTCGTGTTTAGTTGAATTCAAAAAATTTAAAGGAGGAATTTAATATGCAAGTTGGCTTCTATTTTGATCAAAATCGATGCATTGGATGTTCTGCATGTGTAATTGCCTGTAAAGATTGGAATGACGTTCCAGCTGGTCCAGAAAGATGGATGAGGATTAACTATAATGAGGAAGGAAAATTTCCAAATATATTTGTAAGTTATATTATTAATCCCTGTTTTCATTGTAAAGATCCCGTCTGTATCCCAGTATGTCCTGTTAATGCTATCACTAAAAGAGAAGAAGATGGAATCGTTATTGTCAATAGTGATTTATGTTTAGGCAATGAAGAATGTGATTCAAAATGCTTAAAAGCATGCCCCTATAATGCACCTCAATTTGGGCTTCAAAAGGGCGCAAAAATGCGAAAATGCAATTTTTGTGTAGATAAATATCTAGAAGGTAAATTACCTGTATGTGTTGAGACCTGTCGAACAAGAGCATTAGATGCAGGCATATTAGAAGAGTTAGAATCAAAATATGGTGATATCAAAGAAGCAGATAATTTTAAATTCTCAACTCGTACTAACCCAGCTATAATTTTTAAACCAAAAAGGAAAAATTAGAAATTCAAATAAAAATCTATTTTTAATTATTTTAGTTAGTAATCTTCTTTAAATTCCTGCTAAAGCTTTGATCTCTGATTTTAAAAAAGAAAATTAGAAATTAAGATATAATTTTTAATTATTTTTCAGATATTGTTTTATCTAAATTTTGTGTAATTAATTTAGTATTATTAGACTCATTGAATTTCAATCTTTTTTTGTTTAACTCATCGTCAATTCCAGCTATTTTTTTTACCATTGTTTTTCGGGCTTCAATGTCATATTGGGTCGTAATAGCTATTTCTTCCATAACTGGGCTTCCTCCTCCATGGTAACTTCCGAAGAGATGGACGCCTCCTGTTGAAGAACAAATCATATCACCAACATACCTCCAGAATTGTGCGGCATTTTCAGGTGATATTTTTGGGTTTCTAGTAATATATTTATAGAGTTTGTCCTTCAATTTAGGATTGACAAAATCTCGTTCATGTGGGAATGTTGCTGGAATACCTCCACAAATATCCGTTATTATCTCAGCTTCACGAAATACATTTTCTCCAGTTAAACATCTTCCAACATTGCAGTAAATTGAATCTGGAATATAGCTTCCTGGTCCATAAGGAATAAAACCTACTCCAGGCATGTACACTTTTGAACTTCCCAAATCAGAAGCAGTGTATCCAGCAGCATAACCAAGTTCTGTAACTAAGATTAGTTCTGCTAATTTATGTCTAACATGTGTTGCTTTGGCGATATTGTTATATTCAGCTGCCAAGGCTGCTGTTCCAGTCATAATATCTCCAATTGCAGGTTTGCATCCCGAATAACTATGTCGGTGAAAGAGACCAAACAGTAGGGCAAGGGCACCACCATGCTGGTATTCACCGCATAAAAATACTCTTTCCCAAGGAACGAACACCTCATCAAAAATTAAATACGAATCTGTGGCTCCTGGTTGAAAACCGCGTGGGAAATATTCTCTCTTTCGAAGATTATGGATAGTGACCACTTGAGAAACACCCTCATAATCTCCTGGTACCGCGAACGCAACTGCGTAATCTTTATCTTCAGGTCTCAATGCTCTTGTTGGGATTACTAATAGTTCATCAGACACGGAAGCTTCTGAAATGTGTAACTTACAGCCACTAACTATAATCCCATCTTTCTTTTTTTCTACAACATGAACATACATATCAGGGTCTGCTTGATCAGCAGGCCTTTTAATTCTATCACCTTTTACGTCTGTTTGAGCTCCAGCTGAAACTAAATCTTCTTGTTGGAATCGTAAAACCCATTTTTTAAAATTTTCATGGTAATGCGATTCTCCATTATTTAGTTTATCAGCTTCATATGAAACATTATATACTGCGTTCGCTGCATCGCAACCCATGCATCGTTGAATACAACCACCAACTTTTTGACATAACTTTCGAGTCATATCTTGCTTTTTATGAAGGTCATCAGTACTATGATGAATATGGGTAAATCTATTAATTATTTCACCTGTAAGATGAGACTTTACTTGTATTAAATCTTTAAATTCAGGATCATCAAATGCATCAAATGTAGTTCCAATAGTATTTAGACAATCCATGTGAAGATCATCTAATCTATCGAGTTCTCTTCCATTGTAATACAGATTTGGCTTCATTCTACCTAAATCTTTCATGTACTGTTCTTTTGTTCTAACCATTTCGCATCAATTTTTTAAAATATATTTTCAAGATAAATTGTTTATGTATATTTATACATGTTTTGTTTTAATATATTTGCGATATATTATATAAGAAGTTGATAATAATACCTTAAGATATCTGTAATATCTTACAACATATACTTTTATTCCCTATTAAATAACTTATCTTGAATTTATTTTTATTACGCTTTGAGCTTTATTTTCTACTACTTTTATTCCTATATTGACGATTCTTCGTGACAATTCGGAGATTTTCCATTTCTCATATCCCTTTACATACGTAGAGAAAGTATCCTGTAGAGGTTCCCTCCATTTTAAAGGTATTTTATTAGCACCCTGTTGTACTCCAAGAATAGCTCCGATATTACCACAATTGCAATCTGTATCATAACCCATCATAGCAGCAGTACAAATGGATTTTCCAAAAGGATCTTGTTCATCCTGGGCACCATATAGAAGCGATAATATTATTATTCCAATATTCGGTAATACATGAACACTTCCTAAACGAGTATTTAGCAATAATCTTCTTTCTATCGAGAAATCTTTGGAAGAATTAAGAACTTCTCTAACCACCTCCTTTATCCAATATTCCTTTATTAACTTCTTCCTAGCTGCTCTATAATCAGTCGGATTCTGCTTATATATTTCAATGGCTTTTTTTATCATTTTAGAATAGAGACTTTCTTTTTCAGATGGAAGATATTGTAAAGCAGTATCAATATTATGTCTAATATCTTTTTCAAAGAATCCCAGAGATATTAAAGTAGCTATGAATATCTCACCTTCAATACCAATTCCAGCATGAGAGATTGAACCATCGATTTCAGCATATTTCTTTGCAATATTCGGGCATCCTGGTGTTATTAAACCCCAAATATCAGCTCTCATTTGAGCACCTATAAAATCAAAATAGAAATTGTTTAAAATTCCAGATTGAGGTGGTTTAATTCCTGCTTTAAGGTTATTTAAAGCTATTTTTTCTGCTGTAAATACATAATCTTCTCTTTTAAGAAGATTGACCCATTCAAAAGCAATTTCTCTAGCTGTAATATCAATGCCATATTTTTCTAATGCTATTAAAGCAATAATTTCATACATTTCGTCGTCATTAACATGATTAAGATCTATTGGTTCAGGGTAATCAGTGATATTACCATACTTATTCTTAATATCTTCATATGATTTCAATTCAACAGGGATACCGACGAAGTCTCCAACAACACGACCTATCC
>JBHLPW010000074.1:0-21190 GCA_048939015.1 Promethearchaeota archaeon | reverse complement strand
TAACACCGTTATGTACTGAATAGTTGACTATTTAAATAAAGGAACTTTATGTTTTATAATGAGAAATCCTATTATTCAGACTTTTGAGTTAACTAAGATATTTGATAATAACACTCTTGCTGTTAATAAATTAAATATAACAGTTGATAAGGGAATTTATGGATTTTTAGGACCAAATGGAGCTGGAAAGACTACAACGATAAAAATGCTAATTGGATCACTTTTTCCAACTTCTGGAGAAATAGAAATATTTGGAAAAAATATTACTTCTAAAGAAAAAATTAATATCCGTAAACTAATAGGTTATGTACCAGAAAATCCAACATATTTTTTAGATTTGACAGCGGAAAAATTACTTAAATATATCGGTTCTATTTTTCAGATGTCAAAACAAGAAATAAAAACTCGTATATCAGATTTATTAAAATTAGTTGAATTAACAGACGCGAGATCTAGAAAAATTGCTAAATTTTCAGCGGGAATGAAGCAAAGAATTGGGATTGCTCAAGCTTTAATGAATGATCCCGAATTATTGATACTTGATGAGATTACATCAAATCTTGATCCTCTTGGTCGAAATCAAATGATCGATTTACTTAAAGATTTGCGTCAAGAGGGAAAAACTATGTTAATCTCAACTCATATACTGCCAGAGATTCAAAAGATGAGTGCAGATTCAATTGGTATTATTAACCAAGGTAACCTTATTATGGAGGGTTCAACACAAGAATTAAATGAAAGATTAGGGTCAAAAAGGATTAGAATAAATCCTAATATTGATATTTTTCGTGAATCTCTTAAAAAAATTGCTTCAAAAATCGAAGAAGAAGCTGATTCTTTAATTATTGAAGCCAATGATTTAGAACAAGTTTGGAATACTGTGGCGCAGATTTCATTAAAAAATAATGTTGTCGTTAATGAATTTCGTCTAACTGGATTAGAAATTGAGCAAATTTTTATGAAAGCTCTAGAGAAAGACAAAAAAAATGTGTGAAAGAAATTGAAAAGTGAGAATTATAAATTTAAAAAGTATGCTATTCTAATCATTTTATTAATTACACTTTCCATATCCTGTTTGATAATTCATAATATCTCACACTTCCGAGATTTATACAAATCTCACCCAGCCCATTCAAAAGATTCTCCAAATTTGAGTCTAGTATATGATGATTATGATGTTATACTTATTGAAGATGGATATATCAATGAAACTATTTTTATAATGGAACATGCGAATATTACCCTTACCAATACTACTGTTAATGATAGCATTTATCTGTTCAATACAGGCATTCTAAATATTCAACAGGATTCAAGCATAACTGGTAATATTATTATTTCAGATCTTTCAGTAGTAAATGTTTATAATTCAACTATTGAAGAAAATATTGAATGTCGTGATTTTTCTTCGTTAAGTATATTTTCAAGTAAAACTGACTCGACTACTATATGGAAATTTGATTCTGCAAACCTCAACATCACAAATAGTTCATTTTTTCAACTTAATGAATTTGGAATAGATGGACAAATTCAGGTTTTAAATTCTTTGATAAATTTTGTGAGTCTAAATGGATTATCTTCTTCTAGAGTATATATTAATAATTCAAATGTATCATTTCTTAATGATTTAGCAAAACCACTAAATTATATTACAGGCCCAATGCCTGCTTTGTTAAGCATATCAGATGAGAATATAATATATCAAACCGCTGAAAGATCTGTAAAGCTAACTTGGATAGGATGGGATAGCCCGATAATTGATGGTTATCTAAATATCACTTTCCAAATTTTAATAGATGGGCAATTTCAATATGAAATAAATGGTTCAGGATTCCATAAAAATTATATCGGTAGTTTACCCATTAATTTTACTTCAACTGGAATTCATAACATTTCGCTTGTAAGTATTGATAGTTTTAGAAATAATTTTACATCCACAATCACAATAGAAATAACTGAATATCCTTCGTTCAAATGGAATATTTTTGGATTTGGGGTTAGTTTATTAATAATAATTGTAGTTCTTTTTATTATTTTATTACGTCATCAACAAAACCGTGGATATTTTAGTTCTTTAGGAATTATTTTCAAAAATGAATTAGCTAAGAGCAAGTTTAAGATTATAGTATTTATGGGTATTGGAATTCTGCCTGGAATTATACTAAGTTTAATATATAGAATGATAAATCGAATATTAGGCAGTATCAGTATTGATCAGATTCGGAACATAACAAATATCTTTCTTGTTTTTTATTTTTTATATTTTGGATTAGCATTTTCCATTACTTTTGCTTCGATGAGTATTATCGGAGAAAAGAGTAGTGGATCATTATCTTGGTTCTTTAGTAAACCTGTAAGACGTTGGGAGTTTCTTTGGGGAAAATTCTTAGCTTATATTTTTATTGTTATTATAATAATGTTGCCTTCATCAATTTCATTTGCACTGAGTGGAATATTGTATGTGGATAAAATATATTTTAATGATTTATTTTCTATTGGAGGATATATTTTTCTTATAGGCATAATAACATTAATTCCATTACTTGCTATAGGGTTTTTATGCTCAACATTGTTCAAAAAAATGGGTTTAGCTATTTTCATACCAATGTTACTTTTTGCGATTGTTCCTACATTGGTTAGTTTTCTACCACTCCTTGTTCGGCATGAATGGCCCCTTCTCTTTACATATTCTTATTATTATGAACAATTAGGAAGGATTTGGATTGCCAATTCAACTGCAGGATTAAGTTCAGTTACAGGTCCTTTTAGTGAGATATTAGGTTTCACTATTACTCCAATAAAGTTAACACTTACAGGTATTGTTTTAATATTATCGACTATTACTATAGTTTGTTTAGTTATATCAACACTATATTTTCAAAAAATAGATATTCCATAAATTTCATTATAAAATTAAAACTGTTAAGAGAATTAACAGTTTAATATTTCTATGATTTAAACTAGATTTGATTCTTATATAATTTATTTAGAAGTTATAGATCAAGCGCTCTTCACATTTTTTTCTAATTCCTGTCTTCTTCTTAATAATATATCACTGCATAATTTTGACTCTTTTGGATAATAAAAGTAAGGTATAATCCAAAGAAAAGATCCAACTAACCAAATAAATAAAACCAGGGAAATTGCTATAGGCAACCACGATAGACCTTTTTCAATTAAGTAAGATAGAAGTAAATTTCCAAAAATTCCACCTATATTTACCATTAAACCATTCATAGCATTCGCTGAGCTTCGTAGTTCTGGAACGCAAACCTCTGAATATATTGCGAATTGATTTCCAACTGAAAACGTTGCGAAAAAATACCCAAAAAATCCCAAAACTATAAAGAATATCCAAGAAAAAACAATTTGAAATGTGTTATTGGTGAAAAATGGAATTAAATAGAAAGATAGTGTAAATAATACACCAAGAATAACTCCAATTAAAGAAATTATAGCACGCCCCCTAACTTTTCCTCTACTCAAATATAAATCTCCTAATTTTCCTCCTATGATTGTTCCAGGAAGAGCTCCAGCACCAGCAATAAGATATATTGTTGTAGCGGCTAATTCTGCATTAGCATCCCCTATTTTTGATGTAATATAAAAAATTCCCCAGATTCCAAGAGTAGAGGTTGCAATGCCAGAACATAACACATACAATAAAATAGCTCCAATAGATTTCTTTCTAAAAAGTTCTATAAGGCTTTTAAATGTAATTTTATAATTATAATTAATTTCTCCTTTAAAATCTTCAAACTCTGGTTCAGATCGTCCTCGTTCAGGTTCAATTCCCTCCTTTATATAAAAAATAAGGGGTATTACGCCCAAGACAAAACCGATAACATAAGATATTCTCCATCCCAATGATCCTGCTACATAGCTTCCAAGCAATCCTCCACCAATAATCCCCATTCCACTACCCAAAATTAAAGCAAAATTCATAATACCAAATTTCTTTCCTCTTTCTATTGGAGTGTAAAAATCTCCAATCATAGAAAATCCTATAGGTAGGAATGCCCCTATACCTACTGAACTTATAAGATAAAAAATTAGGTAATAGTAGTAATTTGTTGATAAGCTAATTAATCCATATGATAAAATCCAAATAAGATTAGTTATGATAAAAATCTTTTTTCTTGAATATTTAATTGCTATTTTATCTTCAAAATACCCAAAAAATAGAATACTTATTATTGCAACGATTAAAGTAAATGCTTGTAAAAATCCAATTCCAAACGTGGTAGTATTTGGAAGATATATTAATAAATTATCTATATTTACGGGCAATATACCATAAAAAAAGTAGATCATAAAATATAGCTGGAAAATCGCTCTAAAAGTCTTCTTACGTTCAATTTCATAAATTTCATCCATTTTTACTATTAAACCTTCCACATAGTATAATTGAATACTTTGGATCTTTTTTTATAGTACTATTTGATTTTAATCCTATAATAAGGTTTATTTTCAACAAAAATGTGTAATCAGAAAGCTTTTTTTCAATTAAACTTTATATTAAAAAACTTGAGCATTCTCAAGAAAAAATGACTGATGTTAACTACGTTTTTCTATTATCTCTGACGATAATTATAATTGGATATATCCTCAAGAAATTTAACATAATTACAGAAGAAAATGGAAAGACCATAGCTAAAGTAATTTTTAATGTTACATTGCCGGCTTTAATTTTAAAAGTTATGGGATCCATAGAAATTACTGCCTCTTTAGGTTTAATTACTCTGATTTCTGTTCTCTATTGTATTCCTATTATTTGCTTAGCTTTTTTACTCTTTAAGAAGTACCCAAGGGAGATTAAAGGTTTGATGTTTATGACCATAATAGGATTCAATGTTGTGCATTTAGCATATCCATTAATTGAAGGAATCTGGAACGAAGAAGGACTTAAATATATAGCCATGTTTGATATCGGGAATGCTATTGTAATCTTTGTTATTTGTTACATTTTAGGTTTAATATTTTCACCAAAAAATAATTTTCAAGATAGAAGAGAACAAATTAAAAATATATTACTAAAATTGTTGAAATCAGCTCCTTTAATGAGTTATATTTTTGTACTAGTCTTAAAATTATTTAATCTAGAATTCCCTCTTTTCGTCTCAGACTTATTAGATATTTTATCAAGAGCAAATATGGCTTTAACTTTATTATTACTAGGAATTTTCTTAAATTTTAAATTTGAAAAAACCCAATGGAAAAATGTTATTATTGTTTTACTTATAAGGTATTCGTTTGGGTTGATAATTGGGATCACTTTATTTTTTCTTTTACCATTTGATATATTATATAGAGGAATATTAACCATTGCGCTAATTCTTCCCATAGGATTGGCTATCATCCCTTTTGCGGTCGAATTCGAATATAATGTGAGATTTGCTGGAATGGTAACAAATTTAACAATAATTATCTCGTTTATACTTCTTTGGGTTGTAATAATAATTTTAGGATTTGGCTAAAAATAAAAAATAAAGAAATTAAAAAAAAAATAAATTTATTATTCTTCTCCTGCTTTTCGCTTTCTGAGTATTATGATTATAGTAACAACAGCTGCTCCAGCAACTGCAGAAACTATTATTATGATAATGATGATCATATCTCCCGAAGCTGGAGGGACTTTTATTACATTTACACTTTCTGAGGCAAGATTTCCTGCAGTATCATTAGCATAGAATGTGATGGTAACAGAACCCGTGGCTAAAGCTGCCCATGCGGAGGAATCGATAGTACCATTAGTGTCAAATGTGAAAGTGGTTATTCCACCATCAAGGGAATACCACATTGAATCTAAATTATCATCTGTAATTTCGACAACGAAACTCGGGGCTCCTACAAAGGTATCATCTGTACTTGGAGAAGTAATTGTGATACTAGGTTCTTGAGTATCTTTTTCTATATTAACTACTGCAGAACCGATATTTTCAGCATAGTCTAATGCATAGAATGTCAATGTGATCGCTCCATCAGAAGCAGCGTCCCATGCAGATTGATCAATAGTTCCAGTAGATCCCGTAAAAGTAAAGTTATGAAGTCCTCCATCAATCGTATACCAGGTTTCATTTAGAAAATCGTCTGTAATAGTGACACTAAATCCAGGAGCACTAGCCCCAAAAACATCATCCGTTGAAGGAGAATTAATAGTTATAGATGGTGGTCCATCTTCAGCAATCGGTAGATAATCGATACTATTCGCCGAACCTTTAATGTAAGTATATGGAGCATCTACAATTCCATCAGGTTCTGAATCTGGACTCGTCCAATTATCCCAATAATTACCAATAATTGTAGTGTTCCAATCGTTATTCGAACCATCATCAAAAGCATGTATTGTATTACCACCAAGGAAATTTCTGTAAAACAAATTCCTCTCAGATGTCCCATCTAAATAGATTCCATGAACAATATTATCACGGATAACATTTTCATAAAAAGTGTTATCATCACTACTTGTTACTCTTATTCCATCATCATCATTATCATGTATTATATTTCCCCAAAGAATATTGAAATTACTGCCTTCCACAGATATTCCATGGTCATTACTATTCATTATTTCATTGCCAGAGACCGTGTTATTATTGCATAATGATAAAAGACGAATTCCAACATCACCCGTCGTATCAATAATATTATCTAATACTGAATTAAAATTAGAATTAGTATAGAGAAGGATGCTGTCATAGTTTATCGTGTTGTAAATATAATTATTTGATATCGTATTGTAATTGGATCTATCCACTCGAATGGCACGATAAGCATTATCAGAGAAATTATTTAAAGAAATCTGTAAATGATTACAATCCTCTACAAACATTCCATACCAAGCACTATTATAAATATCATTGTTGATAATATTTGTGTAATTTACATCAACCAAATGCATTCCTTGATAGTTATTATGGATATCGTTATTTAAAAGCGCTCCATTTGTAACATTTTCTAAATAGACTCCATTGTATGAGCTTCCTATAGGTTGACTATAACACTCACAATTCCTAATTTCAAAAAAGGCTCTAGAGTTTAATATTTCAATACAATTTGCCGTATTCTTGCTATCGATATTAAGATTCTCAATAATATAGGGATCTCCAACTGTTCCAGAACCACTGCACCATGCTTGGCTTACAGCCCATGCCCAATTATTCATACTGCTAGGAAGATCATCAATTGATATCGGTCCTTGTAAGTTCCATATAGGTAAATAATCTTGACTCCCTCCAGGGGGAGGAACGTCATGTGGAGTATCTCCGATGCCATCGAAGTCCATATCATATCCGGTATAATCATCCCAATAATTTCCAATGAGTGTATTGTTCCAATCATTATTTACACCATTGTCAAAAGCATGGTCTGTTCCACTATTTCTAAAATAGTTTTCATAACAAAGATTGTCATTACTTCCAGAATCGAGACCAAGTCCAATATCATTATTATTAATAGTGTTTCCTGAAATGGTGTTAAAGTCACTTTGAAGTAAATAAGTTCCATTTGCAACATTATTACTCATGGTATTCCCGATAATACTATTAAGGGCACTCATCAAAAGATAAATTCCATCCATCGAATTGGTGTTAAAAGTATTTCCAGAAATCGTGGTATGGTTAGATCCCCATAATACTATACCAAATTGATTGAGAATCCCTATATTTCCTGAAATTGTAATATAATCACACAGCATTAAAAATATTCCAATAATTGTATTGCTGCTTGCGTTATTACCTATGATTTGTGCATTTGTGACGTTATTAAGAGCGATACCGCCATTAAAGGCTCCCCCTGAATTATAAAGGTTAGAGTCCCGAATAATGAAATGCTTATCAGAATTCTCAACAATTATTCCGCTACTTGTACCACCACCATCTATCTTGAAATTCTCAAGAATATAAGGATCTCCGGAAGTACCAGATCCTCCTCCAAACCAAGGTTGAGTTTGAGCCCATAACCAATTTGTTGGACTACTAGGAAGATCATTTATTGCAATTGGAGTTTGAATATTCCATATTGGTAAATAATCTTGGCTTCCTCCTCCTGGAGGAACATCGTAGGGTGTATCTCCGATACCATCTAAATCCATATCGTATCCTGTATAATCACTCCAATAATTTCCGATGACCGTATTGTTCCAATCATTAGTACCAGTATCAAAAGCATGACCACTAATTGGATTTACAAAGTAATTATCATAAAAAAGATTATTATTAGAATATATTTCTGTTCCATACCATCCATTATTATAAAAAAGATTTCCTATTATGGTATTATTTTCACTAACACCATGCATATATATCCCACTCCAAGCATTATCGTATATCTCATTATTTGAAATGAGTATTTCATTAGTGTCATCTACATTTATCCCATCAACACCACTATTATAAATATAACTATTTAGAATTTGTCCATTGGTGACATTGGATAATAAGAGTGCAACATTACCAGAGGCTGAATTTCTAAAGGTACAATTGTTTATAATGAAATATTTTCTTGAATTAATAATACCGAAAGGAAGTCCTGATCCAGTATTATATTCAAAAATATGGTTTTCGATACGGTATGGATCTCCTGAAGTACCAGATCCACCTCCAAACCAAGGTTGTGTCATAGCCCAAGTCCAATTTGTTAAGCTACTAGGAAGATCATCAATTACAATATCATAATATATTCCAGAGCTTTTTAATTCATTTATCTCGTTAGAACTCTTGCGCATAGGAGTTATAACCGAGGGTATCGTTGTTAAATTCAGTGTTATTAACAGAATTACTCCAAAGATAAATGTAATTTTCTTATTTTTTAATTTTTTATACATATAAATTTCACCAAAAAAGGGTGTTAAAATTTAAGATGATTTGATCTTATTTAAATTTATTTCCCAAATCAATTTCGTTAAAAATTTTATAAGATAAAAGAGTTATGAAAATCTATTGAAGAATTGTTTTGAATCTAATAATAAAAGGAAAATTTTTAACAATTTTGGTAAAAAGCAGTTTTATGTTCTTAGTTAAGTTAATTAAAAATTTCATATAACTAATTATTTTTGTCTGAAAAAGTAGTGTTCTAGATAATCGAAAATGGGAAAGTTATAGAGATTTTTACATAGACAAGATATGATTTCTAAATAAAACAATAAGTAAAGGATCTAAATACTCATAAGTGATTTTTGAAATCTCTCAAAAAAAGATTCTAAAGATAAGTTATTGCTAACATCTTAAGAAATTAAAAAAAAAAAAAATAAATTTATTATTCTTCTCCTGCTTTTCGCTTTCTAAGTATTATGATTATAGTAACAACAGCTGCTCCAGTAACCGCAGAAACCACTATTATGATAATAATAGTCATATCTCCCGAAGCTGGAGGGACTTTTATTACATTTACACTTTCTGAGGTAAGATTTCCTGCAGTATCATTAGCATAGAATGTAATGGTAACAGAACCCGTGGCTAAAGCTGCCCATGCGGAGGAATCGATAGTACCATTAGTGTCAAATGTGAAAGTGGTTATTCCACCATCAAGGGAATACCACATTGAATCTAAATTATCATCTGTAATTTCGACAACGAAACTCGGGGCTCCTACAAAGGTATCATCTGTACTTGGAGAAGTAATTGTGATATTAGGCGCTTGAGTATCTCTTTCGATATTAACAGTTGCAGACCCGATATTATCTGCATGATCTGATGCATAGAATGTCAATGTGATCGCTCCATCTGAAGCAGTGTCCCATGCAGACTGATCAATAGTTCCAGTAGATCCCGTAAACGTAAAATTATGAAGTCCTCCATCAATAGTATACCAAGTTTCATCAAGAAAATCGTCTGTAATAGTGACACTAAATCCAGGGGCGCTAGTCCCAAAAACATCATTCGTTGAAGGAGAATTGATAGTTATAGATGGTGGTCCATCTTCAGCAATCGGTAGGTAATCTATACTATTAGCCGTACCTTTAATGAAAGTGTATGGAATGTCCACAATTCCATCAGGTTCTGAATCTGGACTAGTCCAATTAGCCCAATAATTGCCAATAATCGTAGTATTCCAATCATTATTCGAGCCATCATCAAAAGCGTGTATTCCATTACCACTGAAGAAATTCCCATATATTAGATTATTATTGGATGTTCCATCTAAATCAATTCCGTTATTAATGTTGTCAAGAATAATATTATCATTAATAATATTATTAGAACAACTCTCAAGGTCTATTCCATTTTGAAAATTATCATATACCATTGTATTTTCAATCGTGTTATCATTACTCCCAGCTATCATAAGGATCCCGTGTAATCCATTATCATGAAATGTGTTATCTGAAATATAATTGAAATCACTGTCAGAAAAACCTATACCATTCATAGTATTTCCAAACGCATTATTTCCTGAAATTGTATTATTATTTGGAGATAAAATTAAAATTCCTTGGTAACAATTCTCTATTGTATTTCCAGTTATATGATTATAATAATAACTCCCCTCTAATACTATACCAGTACCTGATAAATCTCCATAAATATTGTTATCTAATAACTCGTTGGAAGACCCATATAAGTATATTCCATGTTGGAAAAAATCAAAGGAATTATCCGATATAGTATTATTGTGGCTCATAATTCCAAATATACACGCATTTCTGTGATTATAAAAAGTATTGTCTATAATAACTCCATTAGTCACATTATTCAAATAAATACCAGCGTCAGTTGCACCACTAGGCGTGTTATTAAGACTACAACCTCGAATTATAAAGTGGGCATCAGAATTAGATATTTCGATGCAAATATCAGCAAGTTTACCATCTATGATTAAATCCTCTATGATATATGGATCTAACTCCGTTCCAGAACCACTACACCACACTTGACTTACTGCCCATGCCCAATTATTCATACTACTAGGAAGATCATCAATTGCGATCGGTCCTTGTAAATTCCATATCGGCATATAATCTTGGCTCCCTCCAGGTGGAGGAACGTCATAAGGAGTGTCTCCAATGCCATCCAAATCCATATCATATCCGGTATAATCATCCCAATAATTTCCTATGAGTGTATTGTTCCAATCATTATTTACACCATTGTCAAAAGCATGGTTTGTTCCACTATTTCTAAAATAATTTTCATAAAAAAGATTATTATTGCTTCCAGAACTGAGGAAAACACCAATATCATTGTTCTCTATAGAATTTCCGAAAATTATGTTATTATCACTCTCAATAACACTAGTTCCATTTGCTATATTGTTATTAATCGTATTCCCGATTATATCATTATGGGAACTATAATAAGCAATCATTCCGACCATTAAATTATTGTTGAATGTATTTTCAGTAACTGTACTATGGTTACTTCCGTATAATATTAATCCTATTTGATTAAGATTTCCTGTATTTCCTGAAATTACATTGTAATCACAAAGAAATAGCAAAATACCCATATTTGTGCTGCTACTTACATTATTTCCAATAATTTGAGAATTAGTGACATTCCATAGCACTAAACTTGCAGGTGGAGATCCTCCAGAATTATAAAGGTGAGAATCCCGAATAATGAAATGCTTATTAGAATTTAGGACTGTTATACAATTAGTTGTACCACCACCATCTATATTAAAATTCTCAAGAATATAAGGATCTCCCGAAGTCCCAGATCCTCCTCCAAACCATGGTTGAGTTTGAGCCCATAACCAATTTGTTGGGCTACCAGGAAGATCATCAATTGCGATTGGAGTTTGAATATTCCATATTGGTAAATAATCGAAAGCTCCAGCACTTCCAGGAATACTATATGGTATGTCACCAATTCCGTTTAGATCCATATCATAACCAGGGTAATCATCCCAATAATTCCCAATCCCAGTATTATTCCAATCATTATTAAAACCATCATCATAAGCATTATCTACTCCATGATTTTTAATAATATTATTATAAATCAGATTATTATCAGCATCTAAATCTAGTGCTATTCCATAATCTCCACCATGTCCATTAACTGTATTTCCAGTTATGACATTATTATCACAATTGTCAATAAGCCAAATTCCATAATCTGAATAATAGGAGAAATCATTGTTTGAAATAATTGTATTACTAACATTATCGCAAACTAATCCATATCCATTGAATACTACATTATTCTCCAGAAATTGTCCGTTAGTAACATTTACAAAATAAAGGCCTGCTAAAGAAGGAAACGAATTTGTAAAAGTACAATTTCTAATGATAAAGTGCTTATTTGAGTGAAAAATTCTGAGGCATTCGCCTGCTCCTGAGCTATACATGAAAGTCTCATCTTCGATTCTATAGGGATCTACGGGTGTACCAGAACCGCCTTTAAACCAAGGTTGAGTAGCAGCCCAAGACCAATTTGTTGGACTACTAGGAAGATCATTAATTTCGATATCATAATAGACTCCTGCGCTTCTTATTTCTTTGAGTTCCTTAATCTCTTTATTAATAGGTGTTAGAAAGGAAGGAACAGATGCTAAATTCAGCGTAATTAACAGAATTACTCCAAAGATAATTCTAATTTTCTTATTTTTTATTTTCTTATACAAATAAATAACCCCAAAAAAAGGTGTTAAAGTTCAAGAGGATTTGATCTTATTTAAATTTAATTCTCAAACTCTTTTCTTTTAAAATTTTATAAGATGAAAGGTATATGAAAATCTATTAAAAAATTATTTAGAATTTTGAAAAATAATTGAAATTTTTAACAATTTTGGTAAAAGCCAAATTAATATTCATAATAATTTCAATTAAAAATATCATTTACTTCACTATCTTAATTATCAAAAAAATAGTTTTCTAAACAAATTTATTAAAGAGTAAAAATATTCCAAATAATACAAAAAGAAAGTGAATAGATTTATGATTAAAGGTCCAATTAATAAACAGGATGTTGAAAAGGTTAAGGCTCTTGAGGGTATATACAGAAGAACTTTAGCTTTTAATAATGATGTAATGTTATGCTTTTTTAATTTAGAAAAGGATGCTATAGTGCCACTTCATGAACATGAAAACCATCAAATAGGATATGTGTTAAAAGGGAAAATAAAATTTATCACAGAAACAAGAGAATTTATTGCAAATGAAGGAGATAGTTATGTATTCAATTCAAATGAAAAGCATGGTGCTGAATTACTCGAAAATACTGAAGTAATAGAAGTTTTTAGTCCAACGAGGGAGGACTATAAATAAATTTTATAGTTTTTAAGTTTTTGATATAACAGAAATTACTTAAAAACTTGCTCAACGTTTAGATATAAATTATATTCTTCTTGTTCAATATCGTACTCAACTTTAGAATTTCGGATTAAGGACTCAATCATAGTATCACTTAATAATTTAATAAATGATATATCTATTTTTGACCAATGAGGCATCCCTTCTAAAAATATATTCCATATAGATTTATCATTCTCTTTAGATCTTAGTTTCACTTCTTTTGAAAGAATCTTCCAAAATAAAAGTAATTTGTATGAGATTCCTTCATTAATCTTTAATCCCATTCTTTGAAAACTTCCAAATGCCAAAACCATTAACAGAGCTAAAGAATATCGCATTTGGATTTTATAAGAATGAATTAAATATTGATCTTTTAATGAATCCCAATTAAGATTCTCGAAGGTTTGAATATCAGTATGCTTTATGCTATCTGCCAGTTTTGCGTAATAAAACTCTTTAGTTAAATAAGGCTTTGTTTCAACAAACTGAAATATTCTAAGAGCACCCGCAAGCCTCCATTCAAGCCATTCATCTGAATATTTCTTGGCTAATATTAGAGCTTTGTCTTTATCTGGCCACAATTTTAAAATATCTTTTAATTTTGAATTAATTTCTTCATAATATTTAATATAGTGGTCGAATATTTTTGTGTAATAGTAACCTAGAATATCAATATAGGTGAAAACTTCTAATAAATCAACGAATCTATTCAAAGCGTTATAATAACTAAGGAGTTTATTAAATTCGGGATCACTAAATAATGAATAAATCCCATAAAAAGTAGATTCTCCAGTGTAGATGGTCGCGATAAGCAAGTGGTAATGAATTATTTCATGAATAAGCAATTTATCGACATCAGAAAGCTCAAAAAGATCGAGTAAATCCATTTTTGAAACAAGATGATAACTATGATAAGGATGTTTTTTATTATCAATATACCTACCAATATCGTGATACATTAAGAGTATTGGGATTATTAACTCGTTTTGAGATTGTAGATTGAAAACTTTTTCCTGAATTATTTTTATTGATGCAGGAGAAAGAGTTTTGTGCGAGAAATTTCCATTAATCATTAAATTGAATATTTTAAATGCTCTAAAAATATGCCTAATGGTTCTCTGAAATTCATCTTTATTTCTCTCTCTTGCTTCTTGAAAAATTTTCTTTAAATTTGGAAATATTAGTAAGAGTTTATTAAATTCATCTGATTTATCTATATTTTTTAAAGAATCAATCCATGAGAGATCGATATCATCAAATAATTTTTTTAGAGCACTTAACATGATTTATACTATTTTTTTCTCTAAAATTTCGAAAAATGGTTCTATATCAATATTCCCCCCGCTTAAAATGACACCAACCTCTTTATTTTCTACTGAAACTCTTTTTGATAAAATAGCAGCTAAGGGAACTGCTCCAGAAGGTTCTACAATAATTTTCATGCGTTCCCAAAGGAATTTCATAGCCTCTATTATTTCAATTTCGGTAACAGTTACAATATCATCAACATGAAGGCGAATAATGTTAAATGTCCTTTCACTTAAAGAAGTGCGTAAACCATCTGCTATTGTATCAGGATATGTACTTGGTATGATATAACCTGCCTTAAGTGATTTTAGCGCATCATCTGCTAGAGTGGGTTCAACTCCGATAACTTTAGTGGTCGGACTTAGTCCTTTAGTCACTAATGCCGTACCACTTAATAAACCTCCTCCTCCTAATGGAGCAATAACGATATCTAATGAGTCGACTTCTTTTATTAATTCATAAGCAGCAGTTCCTTGCCCATTTATTATGTTATCATTGTCAAAAGGATGGATGAGTATTAATTTTTGTTCTTTTATTATCTCTTCAGTTGTTTTCATTCTCGCTTCGAGAGTATTTTCACAAAATACAATATATGCACCATAACTTTTTGTAGCATTAATTTTATTTATCGGAGCGCCCTTTGGCATAACCACTGTTGCTTCAATTCCTAATAAGGAAGCAGCTAGTGCAACAGCTTGTGCATGGTTACCACTTGAGTGAGTAATAACACCATTTTTCCTTTTATTTTCTGAGAGTAAACTTAATGCATTATAAGCTCCTCGAAATTTGAAGGCTCCGACTCTTTGAAAATTTTCACATTTGAAGTATATACTTGCCTTTACTAATTTATTCAAAGTTCTTGAAGTCATAACTGGTGTTTTATTAACAATGTTTTTAATTCTATTATGGGCTTCTTCTATTCCTTGAAATGACATTGTTAGTTTCCATCTAGATTTATATTGATAATCCGTATATTAAGCAATATTTGAGGTAATAATTACTTGTCTTTTTCATTTTTTTTTATATCCTACTTGAGGTTGAGGATATATTCTACCGTTCAATATTGGATCATTAGTAGTTTTTAGCCATAAATTGAGTCTTTCTCTAAGATTTTCAGCAATATCTGCATATTCTGGATTTTGTATTATATTGTTAGTTTCATTTTGATCTATTTTCAGATCATAAAGCTCTTCATCCAATCTTGGCGTGTTATATATATCTTTCATAAGTTTTCCAGAAGGTGCCATCAAAACAGGTGCAGGAATTTGATACAATGTTTCTAATTTTTCAAAATTTCTAATGTATTTATATCTTTGAGTCCTTATTCCTCGAATTGGATCATAAGTTTCGTGGAATGTTTTTTCAATAAATATCTCTTTTCTAATAGCGTTTTTTTCTCCTCTTAAGATAGATAAAAAGGATTTTCCTTCAATATCATCTGGAATTTTTGCTCCAATGAGTTCGAGTATCGTAGGAAGCAAATCAATATTACTTAACAAGCTTTTAATTACTTTTCCTCCACTAAATAATTCTGAATCATCTTTATGCATTATAAGAGCTGTTCTTATGCCAGGATCATATAAAGTACATTTTGCTCTAGGGAAGGCACTTCCATGGTCAGTTGTAAAAATAAAAAGCGTATTTTCATTTAAACTGGTTTCTTGTAACATATTAATAATTTTTCCTATAGTAACATCAACATTATTAATTGCTCCATAAAATTCTGATAATTCTTTTTTAATTATATCATGATTTGGCAAAAAAGGGGGTACCTTAACAGTACTCGGATCTACTGGATCCCCCCAGATTTTGAATGGTCTATGGACTTCTTCTACTCCAATGCTTAAATATAATGGTTTATCATCATTTTTATGCTCTTTTAAAAATCGTACAAAATGATCTTCTACATATTTACAGTTATAATTAAATAAAATTTCTACTCCTTTTTTACTAAAAAACCGCTCTGACATAGTATCATAGCCCAAAGTTACCGGCTTTAAAGCTTCATGTTGTACTCCAATTAGATGAGTGGAATATCCTTTATTTTTTAGAAACTTCGGTAACGTTATATTTTCAACAGGTAAGTTCCATCCTCTATTTACAAGACCCATCAAACCATTTTGATGGGGATATAAAGATGTTTGTATACTTCCACGACTCGGGCTGCATTGAGGAGCTGTACAAAAATGATTTGTAAATCGTACTCCATTTTCAGCAAGTTTATCTAAATTGGGAGTGTTAAGAGAATTTGGAGTTTGTGGTGTATTATAACATCCAAGAAACTGCCCTTGGTCATGGGTTATAAATAATATGATATTTGGTTTTTCGTTCACAATTTTTACCCGATGATTATTAAGATCTTATTCAAAATAACTAAATTATTAAGGCTCAACGATAATTTTAACAAAATTCCTATCTTTCGGATCAAGATATCTTTCAAAGGTTTTCTGTATATCTACTAAATGTATAACTTCAGAAATAAATTCATTAGCATCTACATCATTTTTAGTAAAAATGTCAACTGCGGCTAATATATCTTCACGATCATGACCTAAACATCCTTTCAGAGTGACTTCTTTATTATTTATCATAAATACGGTGATAGATATACTTCCTTTATACATTCCCTCTAGTAAAATTGTCCCACCTTTCTTAATAATATAAAGCGCATCTGATATCGTTTGTTCAATTCCTACACAATCAAATATAAATGTAGGAGATCCAAGTTTTCTAACAATTTTTTTTAATTTAGGTCTACCTGGGGCAACAGCATCAGTTGCACCCAATTCTATAGCCTTTTTCCTTAAGAATTCATTGGGTTCAACAATAATTACATAATTTGGGTTTTTTTGAATCAGTAGAGCTTTTAAAAAGACTAATCCAACGTTTCCTCCTCCAAAAATGATAATGTTCTCATTATTTTTAATTCTTGATAATTTAAAGGCTCTCATAGCCAAAGCAAAAGTCTCAAGCATAGCACCATCTTTAGTTGAGACATTTTCAGGAAGAGGAAATAAAGATATTTTAGGTACTTTTACATATTCTGCAAAACCCCCATCTTGAAACATTCCCAACCCTTTTAAATCCCCCTCACTAAGATCAAGTGATACATTAACACAGAGAACCATATCTCCCACTTTTACTTCTGAAACGTTTTCACCAATTTCTACGACTTCTCCTGTAATTTCATGTCCCATTATTAAAGGCATATTATATGTCTTGTACTTGAAATTTGTTAAATCACTCCCACAAATTCCGCAATAATGAACTTTTACCAGAGCTTCATCTGGTCCTATAATTGGTTTGGGATAATCTTCTATATAGACTATTTTTTTAATATCTTCAATAACTGCAGCTCTAATTGAATAATCAACTCCAATTAGTTTTTCTATTATTTCATTTATTCTAGAAAAATAATATAGTTTATGTAATTTTAAGATAAAAATGTTAAAAAAAAAAAAATCAAATCCCTAATAACGAGCTCATGCTTTTAAGGATTGTATCTATTTCAGTATCAAACGTTTTAACTTGATCGAAGAGAATATTGTTGACTTGAAGTAATTGTTTTACTACGTATTCAGGTGATTGAGTTATTTGCTTAGCTAAGTTAACTGCCTTATTCAATACTTCCCCTTTCTCAACTAGTCTATTAATAATGTTCAACCGATATGCTTCTTCAGCTGTAAGAAATGTTTCTCGAGTTCCTGTATTCAATGTAAGTTCTAAAGCTTTCCCACGTCCCACAAGAGTCATATATGGGAAAAATAGTGGACATGCTCCAAATCTTATCTCGGGATGCCCAAATAGGGATCCTTTTGAAGCAACTCGAAGGTGACAAATAACAGCAAGGTCAAATGCTCCTGCTAAAGCATATCCATTAATAGCAGCAATTAATAGTTTTGGAAATTCAAACACTGTCTGATGAAAAAGATGATTTGAATCAACAAATTTTTGATAATCACCTTTTCCTTGTACTACAGCCTGTACTTCATCTCTATCAAAACCTGCAGAAAAGATTTCTTCCCCACCATAAAAAATTACTGCTTTTATTCTCTTTTCTTCTTGTAGAGAGTTTAAAGCATCAATAATTTCTGCCCTCATCACTTCACTTAAAGCGTTTTTCTTCTCAAGACGATTAAACTTAATTATTGAGATTTTTCCTCTCCTTTCAATATTGATAAATTGATATTCTTTTTCCATTTTCTCCAACTCATAAAAATTTACTTTATCTTAGTAATAATTTAGAAACCATTCTAATATTAGATTTTATTTTATATAAGTCTAAAATATTAATATTGCGGATTTATCTTTTGAATAGTAGAATATGAAATTAACAGATGAACAAATTAATAGATATTCTCGTCAAATTGTTTTAGAAGAGATAGGAGGAATTGGTCAAAAAAAATTATTAAAGTCTCATGTCTCATTAGTTGGTTTAGGAGCTCTTGGATCGCCGGTAGCATATTACCTTGTTGCTGCTGGAATTGGTAACCTAAAAATAATTGATTATGACTCAGTTGAAATTTCCAATTTGCATCGCCAAATTCTCCATTTCACAGAGGATATTAATAGAAAGAAAACAGATAGTGCCTTTGAAAAACTTAATCTATTAAATCCAGACTGTAACATAGAGATTATTACTGAAAAAATCACACCTGAAAATTCTAAAGAAATACTAAGAAATTCTGATTTTGTAATAGAAGGCTCAGATAATTTTCCTACTAAGATGCTAGTTAATGATACATGTGTAAGTTTAAGTTTACCTTTTACTATTGCAGGAGTTTTAAGATTTCATGGTCAAATAATGACTACTATTCCAAATAATAAAACTGCTTGTTATAGATGTGTTTTTGGTGAAATTACTGATATCCCTTCTGGAATGTCATGTTCTCAAGCAGGTGTTATAGGTTTAGTTCCAGGGATTTTAGGATGCTTAGAAGCAAGTGAGGCTCTTAAATGTATTTTAAATATAGGAGATTTAATTATTAACAAAATTATGTATGTAGATCTTTTACGCAATAGATTTAATTTTGTTGAGATTCAACGAGATGAAAAATGTCTCGCATGTGGAGATAGTGCTAAAAATTTGGTTGAGACATATAACTACAGAATTGAGGATGTATGTCAATAAAAGAAAAACATAACTTCAAGGAACAAATTATAAAACATATTGATATTAGAGGAAAAGTCTGTCCAATGACATTTGTATACACTAAATTAGCACTTGAGGATCTTAATAAAGGTGAAATTTTAGAAGTTCTTCTTAATTTTCCAGCAGCTCTTAAAAGTATTCCAGAAAATGTTAAACGCCAGAATTTAGCAAAAGTATTAGAGATAGAGGAAAAAAATAGAGGTAAAGATGAATGGATTTTGAAGTTAATGAAATTATAATTTTTTACCCCCCAGCAATCGCAGGTAAAAAAGAGATTTCATCTCCGTTATGAAGCAGGGTATTTAAGTTATCTAAGGAGCGAATATCTCTACCATTTAATCCTAATAAAATATAATTACTTAATATATCTGATGATGTGAAAATGGTTTCCTTAAATTTAGTTCCATATTCCCTACTCAATATGTTTAGGATGTCCTTTACAGTAGAGTCTCCTTTAATTGACAATATGAGTTCTTCCTCATTAACGATATCAGCTAATAATGATAAAAAAGAAATTTTAACCTTAATCATCAAATTAATCTTCGGTATTTATCTAATATTTCATATTTGTTTTAAGAATTTAATAATTAAGATTTTTTATTATAAGATTTAGATTTGATTATCTAATAATAAAATTGAAAGGAAAGAACAAGGGATTAATATTAAAAAAGATGAAATAAATATCGGACATTTATCTACAGTATATCATACTAATTTTTTATTAATGCAAAATCGAGAATTCAAAAAACGTTTTAATCAAAAAATAAATTGGATTTTATTCGGAACAGGACCTGAAATGATTAGAGCGTTTATGAATGAACAATTAGAAATTGGTTATATTGGACTACCACCAGCTATTATAGGAATAGATAATGGAGTCTTAATTAAATGTGTTGCAGGTGGTCATGTAGAAGGTACGGTTATAATTGCTAAAACCGAATACAAGGATCTTAACGATTTTAATGATAATATATATGATGTTTTAGCTCAATTTAAAGGAAAATCAATTGGAGTAACAAGCAAAGGATCTATTCATGACGTTATATTAAATTTTTTTTTAAAAAAGTATGAGTTAATTGACTATGTCAAAATAAGGAATTATAATCAAGCAGAATTTATTGCCTTAGATTTGAAAAAAGGGAATATTGAAGCTGGTGTTGGCACTCCAGCATTAGCAATATTTGCCTCATCAATGTTAAAATCGCATATAATTATTCCCCCAAAATTTTTGAGGGCAAATAATCCAAGTTATGGAATTTTTTTCCATGAGAATATTATTGAAAACAACCCAGAGTTAGTCATTAAATTTCTAAATTGCCATAAACAAGCTTCCTTTTTGTTAAGAAATAATCCATCTAAAGCAGCAGAAATCATATGTGAAAATGTAAAGATTTTAAAAAGTGATTATGTGAAAGCTATATTAGAAATTTCTCCAAAATATTGTATAGCACTTTCGGAGGGATTTATTGACTCTACAATGGAATTTGTACAAT
>JBHLPW010000015.1:0-82437 GCA_048939015.1 Promethearchaeota archaeon | reverse complement strand
GAGCGAATTTATTGATATATGAAAATTTAATTGCACAAAATGGTAGTGAATTTGCAATATGGGAAGGAAAGAGTAACTTTAACAATATTCCCGAAAATTTAAATAAAGCTATTCAAAAAGTACGAAATGGAAAATTCTGGTTTATACCAGGACACGACGCAGTTTATGGGAAATTACAATTTGAGAATTAAATTAAAAATTATTTTGATAAATCTATAACCTTAGTTATTAAATTTAATTTTAAACTAATATCATTAAACTGTTTTAATTGATCCGGATTTATAATCAATAAATCCTTAATTTGAAGAATATCTAAAAACTTTTCACCATAAAACGTCTTTTTAATTTCAGATATATCGAAAAGCACTCTATCTTTGCTAATAAATCTATGAATTACTGCAGATTCAAATTCTCTTTTTCTAATTTCAAGGATTTCATTTGAGTACTTAAAAAATGGTGTATGCTGCAATTTTTTCAAGTCAAATATTCTCGTACTTCCAACTTCTCGCTGATTTAATATCTTTTTTATGCAAGAATGGATATTATTCAGAAATTTTGTTTTAAAGTCTTTTATTTTAATATTTGGATAAAAACTTTCCTTTATTAATTCAGAATATTGAAAATTTAACCCTGCTAAATCATTATTCAAATTTAATAGTGTTAAAATTTGAGTAGTGTTATGTTCTATATTGTTTTTTAATTCTTCAAAGATATAATCTCGTTCTTTAAAAATAAAATTCAGTAAAAAATCATTAAAAGCTTTTAGAAATTTTTTATAGTTTGGTATAAAAATCTTATTTTCATTATTTATTACAATCGCATTTGCATGAAATGGATCAATTTCTTTATTTAATACTGCTTTTACTAATGATAATGGATAATATCCTTCTATGAATTCCATTCCTTTTGAAATACTTTTAATAGCGTCTTTAAAAGAACATTTTTTAATTACATTTACAGTTTTGATTATATTACTCTCCATTTTTACTGGAGTCTTTTTGCAATAACATAAATCAAATGGTTTTAAATCATGAAAAAGGGGATTATTATAGTCGGGAATTATTATTTGAGAACTATAAGCATTTACAATACTTCCTTGAATCGGCCTGTTTGCCAAATTCCATTCTATAACCATTATATCATCAGAATATTTATGTTCAACATCCAAACTATATTCATTACTTTTACTTGATAGAGTTAACCTATCCATTAAGTTAATTTCATAATTATCTACTTCACCCCAAAACTGCTGTCGATAATAAAATACGTCTTGAAGACTACTCAAATCATCTGAAAACAATTCTTTCATTATAAAATAATTAATTCCAATTTCTGAGGATTTTATTATCTGATCGTTTAAACCAAAAAAGCCAATGCGAGATATAATATAGTGATAGACGGGGTTTTTTAAATTATTTTCATCATGTTTTACTACATAAGTATTCCTTTTTTTTCTAAATTCTCCTTTTGCTTTTTTTATATTATATTTTTCAATTAAAGCCTTTAAATAGCTAAATTTTTTAAGATAGACTTTTCTTTCTAATTCTTGAATTTCTTTTTTATAATTCTTATATTCATTGTAAAATTTTTCTTTGGGAATATCTATAACTTTAAATTGCTTTTTCAATAATTTTAATTTCTCGATTACACAGAAATTGTCAATTTCAGAAAAAAAATAATTTAATAGTTCTATTCTTATGGCTTTTAACTGAGTTTCAGAAACTATGTCCTTAAAAGCCAGATTTTCGTTAATTAATTTTTCATAATACTTTTTTATAAGATAGATTGAGAAATATTTAGTGTTTAAATCCGAACTATTAACCATCTCTCGTAGATCCTCAACATATAAAACAATAAAAGAAATATCTTTAAATTCTGATACTTTATCAATAGATTCAATAATTTTAAGGATATTAAAAAATGAATAATCCGGGATTGCGTTTAAAAATCTTTTAAACCCTTGTTCAATTTTTTTACTGAATTTCAAAATGTAATTGATTAAATCATTTTCACACGCATTTTCTAAAAACTCAAAAAACTCTAAAAATAAATTATTGTTTATCGCCGTGTCTAAGAAAGTTTCAATAATTGTTTCGCTTTCTAATTGATTTATAATCGCTTTATTCAAATAACTTAACGCTTCTACACAATTATTATTAATAAGACAACTATTAGCTAATAATTTAAAGCTTTTACTTTTTTTCTGTGAACCTAAATCTTCCGAAGTTAAATTATATTCATTGAATTTTTCTAAAATTCTTAGAGCAAGAGAATCTTTAATAAATAATAATAATTTTAAAAGATGAATGCAAATTTTTTTCTCTCGTTCTGCATGAATAAGAAATGCAGGACAGTCGTGAAATATTTCATTATTCCATTCATCAATAATAAGATGGAATTCACGTTCATTGTCTAAAATTATACTCCTAATAAATATTGGCTGTTCTTTGATTTCAATAAGATTAACTTTATTTGAAAGAAATTTAAGTGATTTTTGATATAAATTCAAACCAAATTTATCAATTATAAGACTTGATACTGATTTATTTACCATTTTATTTAAAATCTTGACTTAATTATTTCTGAAATTAATTTGGGTATTTTTTTATTTTACTTTATATCTGTTTTTCTTTATATATTAGTTGATAACACTATATAGAAATATATCTTCATCAAAAAATTTTATTTTGATTTTTAATATGTGGAAGATTTTTATGAATCCATTATGGGGTTTTATTGTATTAATTTCTATTTCAATGACTATTAAAGCAATAGATAGGTTTGAAAAATCTCAGTTAAGCTATGGCTATATTTATAAAATTACAAATTTAGTAAATAAGAAGGTTTATATAGGTCAGACACGACAAAATCCAAGGAAAAGATGGACTCAACACAAATCAGCAGCCAAGACTGGTGAAGATCACCCTCTATATAGTGCAATGAGATATCATGGAATAAATAAGTTTGATTTCGCTGTTATTGAAAAATTCCCTGTAGAAATATTAGATCAACAAGAAATCAAATTAATTAGGATATATAAATCAAATATTAGAGAATATGGGAATAAATTTGGATATAACCTGACTGCTGGAGGATCAGGAATGACTTTAATAGTAATTGATAAATCAATATTGGAAGATCTAATTATTCAAGGTTATTCAAGAAAGCAAATTTGCGAAGAGTTAAGAATTAGTAAACAAGCATTATACACAAGACTCTATCAATTATGGCAGGGAGGATTGCGAAAAGTAAGAAACTACCTTATGAAAACAAAGATAAAAGATATGGTTATGGAAGGTTACAATCTTATTGATATCGCTAGTGAGCTAAATATGGGTAGAAATTATATTTATGCTCGTTTAGAAGATTATTGGAATGTATCATCGATATATGATGCAAGATTGCTATTTAGGAAATCAATTATCAAAAAGTTACTTCAAATGGGCGCTCTATTAGAACAAATAGCTGATGAGATCGGATCCAGTAGATATTCTATTTCAAATTATATTAAGGAATATTGGGATAAGACATATACTGAAGCTAAACACTATTTTATGAAACTATATTTAAAATCATTTATTGAAAAAGGTTATAAAGAAGAAGAAATTGTTGAAAAATTACTTATAAAAAGATACGAAACAGTTCATAGATATATTAAGAAATATTGGGGTATGAATTACATAAAAGCACGACAAGAATTCTTTATAAAACCTCTGTTAAAATCTTTGATAACAAGTGGGTATGAAAGAGATGAACTAGCAACAGAATTGATAGTAATACCTGATACAATAAATGATTACTGTAAGAGGTTTTGGAATATGACTTTTTCACAAGTTAAATTCGAGCTTTATATCAAGCCACTACTAACTCAGCGGTTAAATGAAAAGAAAAATATAAATGAAATATCGAAAGAACTAAGAAAAGATCCATCAACGATTAGATCCTATATTAAAAAATTAATATTTTAAAATCTAGAATTAATTATATCAGAAAATACTTTTGGAAAATCTTCCCAATTCTTAATCGAAAGTAATTGTCCTCCTGCAACTTTTACCATTTTTTTAGCTTCTTTTAAGTTATATGAAGCTTCAGGAC
This sequence comes from Promethearchaeota archaeon, assembly GCA_048939015.1. GTDB lineage: Archaea > Asgardarchaeota > Lokiarchaeia > Sigyniarchaeales > SOKP01 > Loki-b32. The sequence continues at coordinate 78,342 of JBHLPW010000015.1, read as the reverse complement.
ACACTAAAATGAAATCAACTCCTAAGGAACGCATTTTCCTAAATTCTACAATAGCTTCTTTGATATCGAAGATTTCAGCATCAGTAAATAATACATTTAATTTTTCGCGTGAATTTGTGTGATCCTTGAATTGCTTATTTGCCCATTCAACAGCACTTTGTATTCTTGTCCCCCCTCGAGCTTCAATAGAAAGAAGTTCATCTGCAATTGTCTCTAAATCAACTTCTTCATCTACATTTTTTAAAACATGTGTATTTGATTCAAAAAAAGTGATTCCTAATTCATCTTTTCTTAATGCATAGATTAACATAGTAGCTGAGATACTCATGTAAGCAAGTTTTTCCCCAGACATACTACCTGAAATATCAAGTTCAAAACACGCAGTTCGAAGTCCTTTAGCAGTCTCATATACGAAAAAATCATCATATTCTATATGATCTAATTTTTTACCTTTTTCTAATATATTGTTGAGGGTTTCTTCAAGATCAATGTTTTCAAAATCATCACCTATTGAAAAAGGCCTTACTATATTAATTGGAATTGGTCCTGTAGTAGAGCTGCCTAAACGTGCACGTGAATAATAGATGCCTAACTCAATCAACATCTTTTTTGCTAATTCTTTAACTTTCTGTTTTGTAGTTTCTGGTAATTTTGTACGATGAATAAACCACTGTTTCAGTAGATTTTCTCCACTACCAGCAGAAAGGCATGAAATCATCTGGTTCTCACCTTCTTGACCTCCTACTTGTTGAGCACTTTTTAAAGCATCGCTTAAATTGAAATTTCCAAGTGCTCCTAGAGCATCTCTATTATTTGAAGCTAATGCGCTTGCAGTTAATTCTTTAATCCTCTCATAATTTAGTTGATCTTTAATTTGATTCAATAAATTACTTAATCTTTGAAAATCTGCTTTTTTATTTTCTACTAATTTCTTTAATAATTGATAAGTTGGTTCAATTAATTCAAAGATTTCGTCATCAGGCATTTGAAGCTGCTTACCAATCTTTTCAATATCTCCTGATTTTGGATTTAAACCAATTTTTCTTAAAAACTCTGTTGCATTTCTTAGTTGGGTTGGCGTTTCACATGATTCTAAAGTTAAAGAAGTGAGACTTGGAATATTTTGAGCCATTTTTTGACTACAATGCATATTTTGACAACTGTTCATAAGTTGTTGAATTTGATGTGTTAGTGATTTAAAAGCTTCATACTTTTTATTCTGAGATGTTGCTTCTTTAATAGCACTTTTTAGTGCTTGATTAAATAGAGAATTCCAAGATTTATTTGTAAATGCAGTTTTTGTTAATGTTTCAAGTGAAAGGATCATTTGGGAATTTTTATTCTGCTGATCAAAAGTATTTAATAAAGAGTCTCTTAGATTAGTGCCAAAAAATTGATCAAGTGAATTTGCTAAATTAAAATTATGTTCAAATGAGGATTTTTTTAGACTATTCTTTAACACTCTGTTAAGATCATAATTAGGAGTTTCTCCTAAGTGTTTCGCTGACTGAAATAATTGATCCAAATTATCAATCTTGTTTTGAAGTTGATCTTTTAAATTCTCAAATTTTTCTTCAGAAATTGCATTTGTATCTTTTAAAAATTTCATAGATTGAAGTAAATCATCTAAACTCCCTGATTTTAACAGTTCATTCAAATCACTCTCAATATTTTGATTATTTAAAGCTTTACTAGTAATTTTTTCCCATTCTCTTAAGGATTGTTGCTGGACTAATTCATTTAATCCTAATTTAGTCCCAGCTTTAAGATCCTTTGGATCTAAAGAATTGATTTTTTGAAGCATCCGATTCTTTGCTTCTTCAATCAATTTTTCGAATGAGTTTATTTGTTCTTTATATAACTCAGTATCATCATTAAAAAAATTAAGTGCTGACTTATAAGGCTCTTCATGTCTTTTCTGTTCTAGTTGTCCCATAAATTTTTCTAATTGCTGAATCATATTTGTATCAAATGATTTTGAAAGTTCGATCTCATCTATAAGATCTTGTAATTGATCTAATTCGGATTTAATACCGGAGTTTTTCAATTCATCCTCAAAATCATCAATCTCATTCTCTTGAAAGAGAGATTTCATTAAATCCTTCTTATAATTTGGAAAAAGTATTTCAAAAGCTATATCTTTCGCTAAATTTTGGTTATCTGGAAATGAAGTAACTGTGCTTATTTCTATAAAATCATTTGGAGTTATTCCTCCTTTTCGATAATATCTTGATACGATCAAGTTTGGTATTGATAAAACTTGCCTTGGAGATGGCATTTGTATTATATCAGGATGATTTCTCATTCTTCTAATAAATTCAACAGCAAATTCACATGGATTTTCAGGAAAAACTCCCAATAATATTACCCTCCTAACGTCTTATGAATAATGTTTTCTATAATATTTTCGACTTTTACTCCAGGTTTTGGCTTTAAACTTCCCAATAGAACATGGCGAGCAATTTCTGAGAGATAAACATAAACAGATTCTTTTTCTTTCACACTTTTTTCTTTCTCTAATAATCTCCTTCTTGCTAACAATTTAGCAATAGCAATTCCAGCTCTTATAGAAGCAGGAATTTCAATATCAACTTTATTTTGCCTAGTTTCTTTGATAATCGAATAAATTAATTCTAATTCAGATTCTTCAATAATAAAATGTTCAGGTAGATTAATTCTGATGATATCTAATTCAGTCGATTTATCTGGATAAGTTAATTTAATCCAGACTTTTATTCTATCCTTTAAAGCTTCAGATAAGCGATGTGTTCCTGATAATTCTTCAGGGTTCATTGCACATATAAAGAAGAAATTATTATCAGCTTTTATCCTTCCTAAATGGGGAATGCCGATAGATGCTTCCTCTAATGGTTCTAATAACGTATTTTGAGAATATTCTGTAGCTCTATTAATTTCATTAGCTAGAAAAGTACCTCCTTCTAACATAGCATTTAATAAAGGTCCCGGATTAAAAGCTTCCAATACAAATCCTTTCTTTAAAGTTATTGCAGGATCAAAAGAACCAACAAAATGAGACGGTTTTATACTTTCATCCATTGTTAGCCAATAAAAACTCTTATTTTTCTTTTCTTTTGCCCTTAAACTAGCAAAATAACGACATAATATAGTTTTACCAACTCCTGGGGGACCAACTAAAGCTGGAAATAATCCAGTTGATTCTGCATCTCTTAATAATTCTAATGCTTTACCATATTGTCCCGAAAGAACTATGTCAATTTGTTCTTCAGAAATGTCTTTTATTACATGTTGGCTAAATAACTCTTCAAATCTTTGTTTATTTATCATGTTTAAATCTTGAATTTATTTTGAATTAGTTAACGATTTTCTTACATGAATATTAAGTGTTTGTTAATATTAAACTTTAAAGTTAATAATTAAAAGATATTATAATTTCTTAACCCATTTGATTGAATCTTAAATATTTTCTTAGAAAAATTGATTTAATATGATTAAACCTTATTATAAGGAAGCAGAATTTACTCTTTATCATGCAGATACCATTGAATTATTAAATCAGTTCGAAAGCAATAAGTTTGACCTTATTTACGTTGATCCTCCCTATTTCTTATCGAATGATGGTATTACATGTTCATCAGGAAGAATGGTATCTGTTAATAAAGGAGAGTGGGATAAATCTAAGGGATTTGAAGCAGATGTAAATTTTATAGATTCATGGTTGGAAGCATGTAAAAGAGTATTAAAGGAAGATGGGAGTATTTGGGTATCCGGTACTTTGCATAACATATATAAAGTTGGATTTTTATTAGAAAAAAATGATTATGACATAATAAATGACATAATAATGTTTAAACCAAACGCACCACCTAACTTATCTTGTAAATATTTTACTCATAGTCATGAAATCGTATTGTGGGCTCGCAAATCAAAGAATTCTCAACATACATTCCATTATGAAAAGATGAAGAAATGGAATGACCCAAAGGATAAGTTAAAAAATAAAGATAAGCAGATGAGAAGTGTATGGTCCATCCCATTAATTCCAAAAGCTGAGAAAAAATATGGGAAACACCCTACACAAAAACCGATGGAATTATTAAATCGAATAATTTCATCATCTTCAAATGAGGGTGATTTAGTATTAGATCCCTTTATGGGATCTGGCACTACCGGTATTGTAAGTAGTATTCTAAATCGTAAATTTGTTGGAATTGATTCTAATAAAGGATATCTAGATATAGCAATTAAAAGATTTAAAGATAAAAGAAAGGGATCTCTACTTTTTTCTCCTAAAACTGAAAATCATCTAATGAAATTTATTTAAACTCTACAAAATTTGGTAGATCTATAATCAAAATTTTTATTAGATAACATGATTATAATTTTAATTAAATGATCGATAACATTTAGGGATATAAATGCAATTAGAACAAATTTCCTTTTCAAACTATAAAGAACGTGCAATGAGAATGAAAAATAATCTTGTCAAAGCTCCACATGAAATTTGTATCGAAAGAGCTAAATTATTTACGGAATCATATAAAAATACAAAAGGAGAAAACCCGATTATTAGATTTGCAAAAGCTATGGATTATTATTTAACGAATATGACAATAAAAATATGGGATGATGAATATATTGTTGGTAATAGATGTATTAAATTTGTGGGAACTCCTTTATATCCTGAAGCTCGAATAGATACAATAGAACAGGATATTGATAACTATGATACCCGTCCTGTTCAAAAACTATATTTATCAAATGACGAAAGACAACTTATAAAAGAAAAAATTATTCCATATTGGAAAGATGAAGAAATTACAGTTCAGGAACAGTTTCAATCCTATTTAGATTCAGATTTAAGAGATATCATGGAAAAACTCGTTTTTGCTGTAGATGTGGAACTCTCCAGTGGAATTGGTCATTTTTTTCCAGGTCATGAAATCGTTTTAAAGAATGGAATTAGTGGTTTAATTCATAAAGCTAAAGAATATTTAAAAAATTCAACTGATGATGTTAATAAGGAGACTTTTTATAATTCAATAATCACCCTATTAACAGCAGCAAAGAAATTTATAAATAGATTTTCAGTTTTAGCTCAGGAAATGGCATATAATGAACAAAATCTTGAGCGTCAAGAAGAATTATATAAAATATCTAAAAACTGTAAAAATGTCTCTCAATATAGACCAAACAGTTTTGAAGAAGCTCTGCAACTAATTTACTTTACCCATTTAATATGTGGTTTAGAAGATGGCGGTTTTGCTATTTCAATAGGTCGATTAGATCAGTATTTATATCCCTTTTATATAAAAGATATTGAAAAAGGAGTGATTAATAAAGAAAAGGTTCAATTTCTTATTGAATGCTTTTTTATTAAAATTTCTACCTTATGGAATTATGTTATTTCAAAAGGAGTAATAGCTGTTGAAGGTCCTCCCATTGCTGAAAATTTAGTAATTGGGGGTTTAGATCGTGATGGTAAAGATGCTTCAAATGAATTGTCATTAATAATTTTGGATGCATACACTCATATAAAAACAGTTCAGCCAACATTTTGTGTTAGAATTCATAATAAGACATCGGATGATTTTATATTAAGAGTTGGAGAAGCTATAAAAAGTGGTACTAGTATTGCTTTATTAAATGATCAAGTAATGATACCAGGTCTTGTTAATCGAGGTTTTACCCTAGAAGATGCTAGAGAATATGCACCAATAGGGTGTGTTGAACCTCAACATCCTTATAAATCATTTGGATCAACGAATGCTAACCAATTTAATATAGTGAAATGTTTAGAGTTGACTTTGAATAATGGAGTCGATATGATAAGTAGGAAGGATTATGGACTTAAAAATGATAAAGAAATTAATTCTTATGAAGAGCTTTGGAATGTTTTTAAAAATCAAGTTAAATATTTCATTGATTATATGGTAAAAACAATGTTTTTTCTTGACAAAGCAATTGCAGAACTTACTCCACAACCATTTTTGTCTGCTACTATTGAAGATTGTATTGCTCGTGGACTTGATATAACTAATGGTGGTGCAATCTATAATTTTACTGGTCCACAACTTATTGGCTTAGCAACAGTTGCAGACAGTCTTGCCGTAATTAAAAAGGTTGTATTTGAAGATAACCTCCTTTCATTTGAAGAATTAACTCAAATGCTTGCAAAGAATTATAGAGGTGTATATCGAGGAAAAAAAGGAACAGAATGGCGGGAATATTTTATTAATAAAATCCCAAAATTTGGAAATGATGATGATTATGTTGACGATATTGCCGTTCAAGTAGCTAAACTTTACTGTGAGGAAATTTCAAAGCACTCTAACTACAGAGGTGGAATATTTAATCCCGGAATCTATTCTACAACTTTCCATTTAGCATTTGGTGTTTTCACAGGAGCATCGGCAGATGGAAGAAGAAAGACAGAACCTCTTTCAAATGGTTTATGTCCAACAAGCAGTTTGGATAAAAAGGGTCCAACGGCTATTCTTAATTCAATTAAAAAACTCAATAATGGTTTAATGACAAATGGTAATTCATTGATTCTAGCTTTTCATCCAAATACATTAAATATAGAAATCTTAAATCCACTTCTCCGAACATTTTTCGTACCCGAAGGTGGTTATCAAATACAATTCAATGTCGTAGGAAAGGAAGCTCTATGTGATGCTCAATTAAACCCTGACAATTATAGAGGTTTAGTTGTAAGAGTCGCAGGATATTCAGTATATTTCACGGAATTATCAAAAGATGCTCAAGATGAAATTATCGCCCGAACTGAGTATTAATCTTGTTTTTTTTAAAAAATCTAAGAAAAACAATAAAAAATTTTAGTAATTCTGACTTTTAAAATATAATTATAATAATCAATATAGTTGGGCCTGTAGATCAGTGGAAGATCGCTTGATTCGCATTCAAGAGGTCACGGGTTCAATTCCCGTCAGGTCCACTTAAAAAAACATAAACATATTTAATCTCACAATTTCACAGAGTGCATTTTTACTTAAAGATTCTTATAAATTTGATTTATTATGATAGACTTTAACAATTTATCAAAAGTACATGAACCCCAGAAAATAGAAAAAGAAATCTATGAATGGTGGGAATCAGAAGGATATTTTCGTCCTGAAAAGCAACGTGAATTGGGTTTAGTAGAAGAAGATGGACCCCGTTTTTGTATCACACTTCCACCTCCAAATGTAACTGGTGTTCTTCATCTAGGACATGCAATTGTAATTAGTCTTGAAGATCTCATGACACGTTATGAGCGAATGAAACAAAAAGAAACATTATTTCTTCCAGGAACCGATCATGCAGGTATAGCAACTCAAAATGTCGTAGAACGAGACTTAGCAAAAAGAGGGATTTACAGGAAGGAAATTGGGCGTAAGAAATTTTTAGAAGAGGTATGGGCTTGGACTAATAAACGTCAAAATACGATATTAGATCAATCAAGAAGTATGGGAGCATCGTGCGATTGGAGTCGTAATAGATTTACATTGGATGGAAAATATCATAAAGCTGTGATAACAGCATTTAAATCACTTTATGACAAAGGGTTGATTTATAGAGGAAAGTACATGGTGAATTGGTGCCCTGGAAGATGTACATCTGCAATATCTAACCTAGAAGCACTACCACAGGAACATGAGAGCCACTTATGGTACGTAAAGTATCCAATAATTACAGAGAATTGGAAAAGTCCTAAAAGAGAGTGGGCATCTGGAAAATGGGCAGAGGGTGCAACAGATTTCATAATCGTTGCAACGACTCGACCTGAGACATTATTAGGGGACACAGGAGTGGCAATAGCAATTAATCATCCAGATTATTCTAAATATGAGGGAAAAATTGCCGTGTTACCTGTCCTTGGACGTGAAATCCCTGTGTTTGAGGATATGTATGTAGATCCTGAATTTGGAACAGGTGCTTTAAAAATTACTCCTGCTCATGATCCTAACGATTATGAAATTGGTTTTAAATACAATTTAGAGCAAATAACAGTCATTGATGAAACAGGTAAAATGATCCCCGAATATTCAGGAAAATATGCAAATATGGATCGATTTGAATGCAGAAAAGAAATTGTCAAGGATTTAGAAAAGGAAGGATTATTAGAAAGAATAGAACCATATGTTCATACCATAGCTCACTGTCAAAGGTGTAATAGTATAATTGAACCAAGAATTTCAACCCAATGGTTTGTTAGAACCCAAACACTTGCAAGGGATGCAATAGATGTTGTAAAAAGTGGAGTAACTATGATGATCCCTGAAAGAGAAGAAACACGCTTCTATCAATGGATGGAAAATATAACAGATTGGTGTATTAGTCGTCAACTATGGTGGGGACATCAAATTCCTGTATGGTATTGCTCAAATGGGCATGAAATCTGTGAAATGGAAGAACCTGTTCAATGTCCAACATGTAATGATACAAATCTAAAACAAGATGAGGATGTTCTAGATACGTGGTTTTCTTCTGGATTATGGCCTTTCGCAACCTTAGGTTGGCCAAATTTAGAAAGTGAAGATTTCATAAGATTTTATCCCAATAACATGCGTGAAACGGGATACGATATCCTATTCTTCTGGGTTGCTCGGGAAATGATGTTAGGGTTAGAATTAACTAAACAATCACCTTATCGATTGTGTTATTTTCATGGAATGATTCGCAATGAAAAGGGAAAAAAGATTAGTAAATCTATGGAAAACGTTGAGCAATACGATCCATTACATATTATTGAAAAATTTGGGGCAGATTCTTTACGATTTACATTTATTGCGAACACAGTGCCTGGTAAAGACTTAAATCTTGGAGAAGGTCTTCTTAAAGCCTCAAAAAATTTTTGTAATAAGATCTGGCAATCAGCTAATTATATTCTCAGTAATTTAGATAAAACAGAAAAGATTGAAAAGTTTACAGCTTCATATCTAATGGATCAACTTCATATTGGAGACCAATGGATTGTTTCCAGATTAAATAAAATGATAAAACAAGTAAATGATTATTATGAAGCTTTTGATTATTTAAACGCTGCTCGATCAATAAGATCATTTTATTGGGATGAATTTTGTGATTGGTATATCGAAATTTCAAAAATCCGGATTTATGATGAAAAGGAGCAAGACAAAATTATACCAATTTACATTTTATTGCATATTTTGGAAACTTCACTACGCCTTCTCCATCCCATAATACCATTTTTGACTGAAACTTTATGGCAAGCATTACCAGATGAGGTGAAAGATGGTCCTGCTTTAATTGTAGCAAAATGGCCTAAACCTGATGAATCATTAATAAATAATATACTCGATAAGGATTTTGATTTAATAACTACAATAATTCGTGAAATTCGACGTACAAGAAAGGAATTTAACGTAAAACCAGGTTTGAAGATACCACTAATTATACAAACTGGAGATAAAAGGGAATTAATTGAAGGTACTAAATCAGAAATTATCAATCTTTCCCATATCGATAGAAATAATTTTAAAATTGATGAAATAAATGTACCAAAACATTCTGCTCGAATTGTACTTCAAGGGATAGTAATATATCTTCCATTAGAAGATATAATTGATATAAAAATGGAAATTGTACGTATTTCAAAACAAATAGATTCAATTGATGAACAAATAGAACAGAGTGAAAAAAAATTGAATGGACCTTTTGCACTAAAAGCAAATCCAGAGATAGTTCAAAGAGAGCGAGAAACCCTAGAACAATTAAAAATAAAAAAGGAGATACTCGAGGAACAACTTGATATTTTACGCTAAAGGAAGATAAATCAGATTTGAAAAATTCTATTAAAAATTTAAGAATCGGGTTCTCTATTTCTTATTTATTTTTAACCGTTAATTAATTTCTTGAAGTTTTAAGATTCGATTTGAACAAATCTTATAAAGTTATCAAATATTATTCATTTTTATATTTATTAACCTTCTAAGCAGATTTAATAATGGCACTTGATACAATATATCCAAAACGTTTTAATTTTAATGAAGTTCAAAAAAGATTGATACAATTTTGGAAGGATGAAAGAATTTATGCTTTCGATCTAAATCAAAAAGGCGAAATATTTTCTATAGATACACCTCCTCCTTTTGTAAGCGGAGATCTTCATATGGGACACATTTTAAATCATTCATGGATTGATTTTGTGGCTCGATATCATAAAATGAAAGGGGATAATGTTTATTTCCCACAGGGCTTTGATTGTCATGGGCTTCCTGTGGAACTTGCTGTACAAAAAGAGTATGGGATCAGTCAACATGAGAGAGACAATTTCTTGCAAAAATGTGTTGAATGGGTTAATAAGAGTATCAAAAATATGAGAAGACAATTTGATGAATTAGGCTATTCTTCTGACTGGGATTACACATATCGAACTATGGATGATGATTATAAATATAAAGTTCAATTGTCGCTTCTTTATTTTTACGAGAAAGGGTGGTTATATAGAGAGAAATTTCCAACGCATTTCTGTGTTAATTGTGAAACGTCCCTAGCAAAAGCAGAAGTAGGGTATCAAGAAGAACAAGGAAAGTTATGGTATATGAGCTTTCCAATTGTAGGAAGAGAAAATGAATTCGTAACAATAGCTACTACACGTCCGGAATACATGGAAGCATGTGTTGCTATTATGATTAATCCAAATGATGATCGCTATTATGATCTATCTGCTGCTGAGATAGAAATACCCTTTACCAACCGTAAAGTAAGAGTCTATATGGATAATTTAGTTGACATGAATTTTGGTACTGGTATCGTGTACGTTTGTACATATGGAGATGAAATGGATATTAAATGGAAATTACAGTATAACCTTGATGAAATTCAGATCTTTACTGAAGATGGACATATGAATCAAAACTCTAAATATCAAGGTTTAACCATAATGGAAGCTCGAGAACAAATTGTTAAAGATCTTGAAAAAATGGGATTGATTGAAAAAGTAGTAGATTATGAGCATAGTATAATTGTCCATTCCGAAAGGGGTTCTTGCCGTAAACCTATTGAATTTTTACCAGTTAATCAGTGGTTTATTAATGTAAAAGATTTTACTCAAGAGATAATTAATTCAGCTGAAGGAATGAAATGGTTTCCACAAAAACAAAAACAAAGATTAATAGATTGGGCAGAGGGTTTAGATTGGAACTGGGTAATTTCTCGTCAACGCGTTTTTGGGACGCCAATACCATTTTGGTATTGTGAGGATTGTGAGGAAATAATTCCTCCAAAAAGAGAGGATTTACCACTTGACCCCGTGAATACAGCCCCTCCTGTCAAAGAATGTCCTAAATGTAAGAGTACTAGAATTGTTGGAGAAAAAGATATTTGTGATTGTTGGATTGATTCAAGTATAACTCCATTAATAATCACAAAATGGGAAGAAGATGAAGATTTCTACGAAAAAACATATCTCAAAGCTAAAGTGCATCGTCCCCAGGGCTATGAGATTATCCGGACGTGGCTATTTTATACCTTATTTAGGTGCAAAAAATTGACGGGAAAAGCACCATTTTATGAGGCAATGATAAATGGTATGGTTGCAGGTCCAGATGGTCGCCATATGTCTAAAAGTCTTAACAATATTGTATCTCCTGATGAAGTTATGCCCAATTTTGGCGCTGACGCTATTAGATATTGGGCAGCCATGGGATCTTTAGGTGATGATTATCCATTTGAATTCTCTTGGATTAATCTACAATCAAAGCAATCTGTCACAATAGAAAAGATTATTAAGGAAAGAGAAAGACTTCCAGAAGATAAATTCAATAGAAAATATGGTATGAGATATGAACAATTAATCGGAGCGTCAAGATTTATTACCAAAATATGGAATGCTTATAGATTTTTAAATTTAAATTTAGAAAAAATTGAAATTGATGATCTAATCATCAATTCCAATGATTTAAGTTCTATTGATCAATTCTTTTTCTCTGAATTCAATAAAAATCTAGATTTAATAACAAAATATTTTAATGAATATAACTGGCATGAGGCTACAATGATTTTACGTTCTTTTTTCTGGAATGAAATCTGCGATAACTATATTGAGGCAATTAAATATAAATTTTTTATTGATGACCAAAAAATCAGAATTGCTTCTTTAAAAAGTGCTTTGAATTTGTTTTACAAAATAATAAAAATCATGGCAATTTTAATGCCATTTATTTCTGAGGAAATTTATTTTATAATTTATAAACAGTTTAAAGACCTGAATTCAATTCACTTAGAGAAATGGCCAGTACCCTATGATAATTTATCCGAAGAATTAATTCAGAAAGGGAGACTAGGAGTTGAAATAATTAAAAATCTAAGAATGATCAAATCTAAAATTCAGATACCATTAAATCAAGAACTTTCAAAAGTAATTCTCCTATCATCAAATAATAATTTTAATGATATTGAGAATTTAAAAGAAGATATCAAGAATACCATAAGAATAAATAAATTGGATATAATCGAGAAATCATTAGAAAAATCTATCAAAGAAAAACCAGATTTAATAGAAAAAATTGAAGATATAAATATAACTCTTTATTTATTTGAATAGACAAGAAATCTATATTTATTCTTCTCCTTCTTCTTGTTCGCTTTCTATCATGGGTTCACCGTGATCTTCGTCTACACTTTCACTTTGATCCACTTCTACATATCCAACTGGAGTTCCTCCTTCTTCAAGTCCTAATTGTTTAATCATAACCTCTTTCATTAATCTTTTGTCTTTAGGTAACCCAAACATTTCCGCATACTTATCAGTTGTAGATAATTCTTGAGATCTTCCCTTTTTTACAGCATCTATAAAATCATTATCTAGAAGGTACTTCACATGCTCATATGCGCCGGTACCTCTCAATTTTATAACCATTGATTTTAAAATTGGTTGTTTCAATGCGATTATAGTCAAAGTTCTTAGATATCTCTCTGCTATAGCCCCTCCTTTAGCAAATTTTGAGACTCTTTCCGTGTATTCTGGTCGAATTTGCATTTGATACCTATCTCCAATTTGTGCTATAATTAGTGAAGTAGTACGCTCTAAATAATCAAAGGCTAATTCATTTACTAAAATTTCTACTTCCTTTTTAGGAAATTCTAATTTATTTGATAACTCTTCTATTGTTAAAGGTCCTCCAGCAGCATAAAGAGCGGCCTCAATAAAATTTCGATGCAGAGCTTTTTCATCAAGTTCTAATTCTTTTTCCTCAATTAAAGTATCTTCTGAACTATCAGGGATTTCAATATTATCATCTTCAACTTGTTGTTCATCCATTGATTCTTCAGAGGGTTGAAGTTCTTGTTCTTGATCATAATCTTCATTTACTTCAGCTTCTTCAATATCTTCAGATTCTATCTCTAATTCTTCAATGTTCTCACTCTCAATTTCATTTTCTGAATCATTTGAACCTACTTCATTAGAGTCTTCTTCAAATTCTTCTATATTTTCTTCATTAAAATCATTATCAGGAATTTCTTCTATTTCCTCACTAGATTTTTCATTTGGATTTTCTTCCAATTTTTATCACTTTTGGTTATAATTTTTACAAAATTCTTCTAACTAATATTTACAGAAATATTTTGAAAATCTTCCTCTTGCTCTAGATTTAATCTATTTCCAGTTGATAAGAACATCAAAGCTAAAAACATACGTACTAATGAAAATTTCCGGCCTATACTGCTTTTTTCTTCATTTTTAATAATATCCATTAAATCATATATACTCGTTTCTTCATTATTTAAACTTATTGTAGCTTTTATTCTATTATACCATGATTCATGCAATTCTTCTACAGTCTGCTCCTTTCCGCTAATATGTTTTAAAAGTTCTTTAGGTAATTGTGCTTTTGATTTCATTTGGATTCTTTGGTCTTTAAGCTCTTCTCTTCGTAATCTCCTTCTTTTTAATTTTTCTTTATTTTGCATTACTTCAATAATAGCTGATCTCATAGCATCAAATAATTCGTCTTTAGTTGCAATTTGCATCTTGGGGGATATTGGTTGTGGTAACGCTTTTGGAATTGATCTTGAATGACTTTGCCTGAATTTTTCTAATTCTTCTCTTCGCTGAATTTGTTCTTCCTCTTTTATTATACTTGAGATTTTATAATGATGTAGAGATGCTGAGGTTTTTAATGCTATTCCAGAAATTTTATAGTTAATTAAATCTTCATGGAGCATATTATCAAAAAAAGTATCTACTAGTTTTGACAGATCATAAAAAGCAATATCGGATTCTTTTGCTAATTCAGTATCTAAAAGGCTTGAGAATGGTGGTTTTTGCCAAAATTTCAATTCAGTTTTTTCTTTTCTTAGTAAAGCAAGATCCTCATCTTCATCTTCAAACTCGGCAATCAATTCCACTTCAGGCTCTTCTATTTCTTCTTCTTCTTGCGATCGATCAATAAAATCAGGGTGAGATGTTACCTTTTGAAGTAAATCAACAATCTCCTTTTTCTTAGCTTTAGTAGGAATTTTAATATGATTTTTAGATGCAAATTCCCGTAAAACCTTCACAGTCCATTCATTAAATTTGAAATTTTTTCCAGATGTTTCTCCATTTTTCGAAATTGATTTTCACCTCTTTCAAAAAAGATCTTTATTCTGTTATTGTTGGTTCGACATCCTCAAGCTCAAGAATTCTCTTTGCTTCTTCTTCTAAGTCAACATTGAAGATGTCAGTTATGCCGCTTTGTTGCATTGATACGCCATAAATTCGGTCTGCATTAACAATATTTTCCTCGCGATGACTTATAACGAGGAATTGAGCCTGTGAGGTAAATTCCTTTATAATCATTGAGACTCGATGTATGTTTAAACCACTCAAATTTAATTATTGATTTATAATACTTATTTAAAATAAAATATTCTCCAAACCTTTATTTTATTTATGATAGTATGATGATAGTATTTTATCTTAAAAAATGTTAATAGTTTATACTACTATTAATGTTTATTATGAATAAAAATAATTAATCTGTTTAATAGCTTAACATATTGGATTTAAATTAATTTCATAATATTTAATAAGTTTAAATTAGATTTTTTTCAAATTCTGTTTCACAACGATATTATTTAGAATGATAACAATAGCTTTCTCAAAATATGTAATTGAATCTTTATATCGCTTTATACAGGCAAACTATAGTTCATTATTTACACTTTTTTAAGATTAATAAATATCTTCAAATTATTTTTCTGCATTAACAATATGCTTGGAATACAGGGAATGCATTATTATGAAAATTATCAGTATAATAATAAAACATTATAACATCTGATTGTTCAGGAAATCTAAATAAAATACCTACAAGAACTCTTTCTATTGTTTGCAATCGAAGATTTTCAGGAACATACCAGAAAGCGATCTTGAATAATTTCAAAAGGTTGGCTTCCAAAGAATATACCAAGAGTGGAATATTCTTTAACTAAAAGGGGAATGGAACTAAGAGAACTAATGATTCCGTTATTAGAATGGACATCTAACAGAAAATAATCATTAGATTTCATTCTTAAATATAAGAAAATCACTCGAGTTATAGTTCTAATCAATAAAAAGTTTCATCATGATTTAGATGTGGTTTGTTTGACAACTTTTGTTTCTTGTTTTATCGGCAAATCCACACAGTAAAGTTTGCATAATTGATGATTACAGAAATAAAATTTTTCTTTACTAACAGAAAATATGAACGAGCTTGATTAATATCTATTAGCTTGGATTATTTTTGTTTATTAAAATGTTTTTTTTCTAATTCTTTTAATAATTGCTTACTTTCCAAAAAGAAATCATCCATATATTCCAGATAAGTCAGTTCATTAGAAATAGCTTTAATTAGTTGAACATCATTTTCTTTTTGGGCTATTAATCTTAATTTCTTCAGAGCCCTTAAAGTTTTTTTGTTCACTGAGATAAATCTTTGAATAAATAGAAAAAAAAAATCAGAATGAGTGTAAAGACGATATTTAAAACCTGTTTTATTAGATCCCTCTTTAATAACACCACCATAATCTTCCAATATTTTTAAAGCTCTATTAACAGATGAAATTGATGTTGGTGCTGTTTCATTCTTTAATAACGATTTTAATTTAAAAGCAATATCAGATTGCGTTAAATTACCTCTTTCTAATCCTAATAACCCTTCAATCCATCCACATATTGGAGGAAAGTTATATTCATTGTAAGAATTACCTAATATGTTTAAAAATTCTTTTCGAATTCTCTCATTCATATCAAATCAGCTCGTATATCTTAACATATTTTAAAATTTAAAGTTTCTCAAAAAAACGATTTCATCAAAATGAAATACTTAAATGTGTAAGAGTATTTAATCAAATAATAAAAACATTTTTTTGATTAAAATGAAATCAATAATAATTTATTATTTTTCGGGAACTAATAATACTAAGCTCGTATCTGAGATGTTTCAAGATAATTTTATAAAATTAGGTTATAAAGCAAAAGCAATTGCTATCGAGAAAATAATGAAAAAGGAAACAGCATTGAAATTAGAAAAACATGATCTAATTGGGTTTGGACATCCCGTACATGCCTTCAGTGCCCCCAAGTTTTTTTTTGATTTTATTGATAGATTACCGAAAGGAAAGGGAAAAAGAGTGTTTTTATTCAAGACATCAGGAGATCCTTTATGCAATGGTGGTGCTACATCCCACATAAGAAAGAAATTAAAACGTAAGGGATATAATGTTTTTAATGAAAATCTTTTAGTAATGCCCGCAAATGTAGCGATTCGATATGATGATAATCTTGTTAAACAATTGTATGATACAGCTCTAAGAAAAGTAAAAAAAATGGCAGAAGAGATAATAAATAATAAGAAGAAACTTCAAAAAAATAATATAGTTTTAAAAATTTTCTCTTATTTATTTAGTAAGAGTGAAGGATTAGGAGCTCAATATTTTGGAAGATTTCTCAAAATCTCTGATGAATGTAACAATTGTAATTTATGCCTAAAAAATTGTCCTACAGGAAATATCTATAAAGTTAATGATGAAATTAGATTTGATAAAAAATGCACATTTTGTATGAGATGTGTGTATCTTTGCCCAAAAAAAGCAATTTCAAACAAATATTTTAATCTATTTATTATCAAAGAGGGCTATAATATTATAAATATATTAAAAAAGCCAAATATAAAAGGTAATTATATTTCCAATAAAACTAAAGGATATTTCAAGCATTTTTATAGATATTTTATTCAGGATTAATTATTGCTAACAAAATATCTCCTATTGATTATCTTTAGAAATTAAAAAATAAATAGATACAATTTGATGATCATGTAATTGCTTAATCTTGAATTAAAATTAATTTTAAAGTATTCTCAAACTTCAAAATCAAGATTAAAAGTATGAAATTTAATCTTTTAAATTAATTTTGAACCAGTAGCTAATTTTATGATCTCAAATTAAATTGATATTAGAGCATGTTATAATGGCATTGTAGGTCAAATTTCCAACAAGAATCCAAAATTCCAACAATAGTTTAAGAAAAAAGCTATGAATTAATAGAATAGGATTATATTCCTTAATCTATTAAGGTATTAGAATAGGCGGAAGATAATAAATTTAATTAAATACAACATTACCCAAAGGGAATCATATGCAAATAGACAATAAAACAGAATGTATTAAAAAATTTCTTAATTTCTTATACAAAGTAAAGAGAGAACCAGACAATATAATCAAAGAGAAATTATATAATGAAACCAAAATAAAATAGACAATTTACCTGATAAAATCATTAAGGATCTTGAGACTCTTTTAAATACATACAAGGAAAATTACCAATAAAGGCTAAATGTTTTATAAAAATGTATTTTAGATTTAAATTTCCAACACTTCAATCAGATAATAGCAACATAAATTTTAAAAAATTTCTTAATTTGATTTTATAACTTAATACTACCACTAATCACTTTATTTATGGAACTAATCGCTTCAATAAGATCCTCCCACGACGCTCTTATTAATCCACCTTCAGGTTCTATTGTAAGTAAACCATTATAATTCCATTCATTTATAATCATATCCAAAACTTCATAAAATGAATAAGAAGATCTTTCTAAAATCCATCTTTTTCCTTTCAAAATCCCTCTTAAATGAATATTAACAATTTTATCTTTGACTTTATAAAATCTCTTCAGTTCATCATATAATACAGCCCATCGTATATCTAAAGTAATCCACTTAAAATCCTTAATTAAATCATAAGGTGTATGTTCGGGGATTTTTGTAGGGATATTTTCTACTGATAATTTAATATTAGAGTATTTTTCTGACATTTCATTTATAATTTCTTTTTGTATCGAAGGATTAAATTTAATATTAAAAGTGTCCCACATATGAAATACACAGATGCGGGCTTTAACTTGTATAGCAATTTCAATACCTTCTTGAATTATCCTTCTAGCATTATTAATATCTTCTGATTTATCTGAACAACATAATATTCCTATATCTCTATTTCCGTGAACAGATAAAATCGATATTCCTAAATTATTTACTTTTTCACCGATCTCATCAACGCTGTACTTGATACTCTCCTTCCAAGCACTATGCCTATCATAACGAGGATCATTATCTAATGGAGCGGAATTAGCTTGCCATTCTGCTAAATGTTGCAATTCGTAACCTTGAATAACTGAAAAATCCCATAATTTTCTCATTACCTTTAATGTACTTTCAAAATCGTAATATTTTGCATCAATAATTCTGGTGAGTGGTGATGTAGAAAAAGATAATAAAATTGACATTTGATTATAAAAATGATAGAATTAATATTTAAACCTAATTAATGTAAGACTTACTTCTAAATTCTTCTATACTCGAAGGAGACCATCAACATCTACGATTATAATCCTTTTTAAATCGAAAGTCATATAATAAGGCACCATTTGCTAAAGTTTTAGTTCTTTTTAATCTTGTCCCAATAAGATGTGAGGTAATTTAAGAACAAGACAGCTTTCAACCGAATAATAAAAAAAGTATTCATGAAAAGCCAAGGATGATTTAATTAGAAGTTCTAGAAGCAATATATTCAAGGAGGCGTATAAGAGACTCTAATAAGGACAAAAAAATTCCCAATGAAATCGGTCGTGAATTTTCATATTATAATATACTATTCAAAAAGGTATATCTAATGTTAACTGTAAAAACTTATATAACTTTTTAAAACTAGAAAATTTAAAACACTATCTAATAGGGAAAGTTTGGATTGTCTTTATCTTCAAGCCTCATTTGAAAAGCAATTTTTTTGGTTATATCTATCGTCTGTAAATAAAATCTCCTGTTAATGTTCTCGAATTTAACAATTGTTGAAGGGACAACTTTAACCATAACCATCTCTTTTATCCTTGAAAATGTACTAATCCAAATATCAGAAAACTTCTTTTTGAAAATTTCTAAATACTTTTTATACATTTCTTCTGATAAATCTTTTAAAATTTGAGCTTCTCCTTCAATCTGAATATTTTTCAGACATAATGCCACTTTGGGATTCTTCTCAATTTGCTTTACTTTTTTATTATGATCCCAAGACATAAAGTAAATTACCCATTTATCATTTGTGAAACTAATTGTTCGTGCAGTAACTCTATTGTTATAGGAGGTTGCTAAAACTATTTCCTTATTTTGATCGAGTTCTTCCAAAATTTCACTCATCATTGTATTATATTCTAATTTCTTTCTCGATCCAAATATAATTTCTTTACTATCCAAATCTCTTTCATCCATTTTCTTTCAATTTTAGATATTTATTATAATTATTTTTTAGATTTTTTAAGAATTACTGTAGGTCTAAAAGAACAATCTCTAAAATTAGATGATTTTAAATATATTTATGCTAAATTAAATTCAAAAGAAAAAAAAGTTTTAATGTCTCAGACATCTGAGTTATTTGAGAAACTTTTGGGACATATACATGAAAACGAGTTAATAACAGACTTTATTAACGAATTTAATAAATTTGGCTGTTGGATAAAAAAACTTCGTCCTACTCAAACCTTTATTAATTTTCTAAAAAAAAAGAAGAATCTGTTAGAAAATATACTTCAAAATGACAAGTCTAACACTATTAAAAAGCATGTAGAAATAATTTCAAACTATATCATTTTAATAATGAAAATTAAGGATGATGACATCTTAACTAAGGCTATTAGGAATCTTTTTTTGGAAAATAAGGGAAAGTTTAATGCCTATGATATAGAGGAATGGCTTTTAATAAGTGACACTTCTGCTAGGAACCAACTAAAAGAAATGTTTACGGAAGAGGAATATCAGGAATATGTTCGTACGCAAAAACATGTATCACTGGAAACTATCGAAGAAATTGTTAAAGAAAAAGGGGGAAAGTGCCACACGAAAGAAATAAAAAATGCTAAATCACGACTGCATCTTGAATGCTGCGAATCACATCATTTTTTTCCTACATATGATAGTGTGGTGTATCAAGACACGTGGTGTCCAGATTGTAATATATATGTCGGAGAGACAATTTGCAGAAGATTTTTTGAAAGAATTTTTAAAAGACCATTCCCGAAAAGTTACCCTCCTTGGCTGACAAATGAAAACGGAAATCAGTTGGAGCTCGATGGATATAACAATGTTTTAGGATTGGCATTTGAATATCAGGGAATTCAGCATCGGAAAAAAGCTTTCGGTATGACTAATGATGAATTAAAAAGCATACAGAAAGAAGATGCCCTTAAACCAAAATTGTGCAATGAAAATTGGGTGACCCTCCTTCAAATTCCCGATGATGAACTTGTCCCTTATCATAAAATGCAAGAATATATCATAAATGAATATGAAAAAAAAACTGGAAATATTCTCAAAAACACCCCTAAATATGATTACCAAGAATTCATTATCTACGAAAATGAGTACGCACAAAAATTCAGAAAATATGTTGAAAATAAAGGGGGTGTGTTAATAACTCCTTATTTTACAGCTAGAACTGAAGTGATAATCATTTGTGAAAATGGGCATTACTGGAAAACCACACCAAATTCTATATATCAAGGCAATTGGTGTTCCTTTTGTTTTGGAAATAAAAAAGGGGATACTGAGTTTTTTCAAGAAATAGGAAATAATTTCGGGTGCGAATTAATTAATGATTATATAAATGCTAAAACACCCTTATTGTATAGATGTCCAAATAAACATAAGTTTAAAAAATCACCATACTGGCTTAAAAGAGATTACAAAAAGATAAAAATTCTTTGTCCAAAGTGCAAAAATGATGCATCAGCAAGAAATTCTTAAACATTACAAAAATAATTTTTTAGTTGACCATTTATGCAGTCTTTTTCCAAGTTAATAGGTGTAACTTAATTATTTAATATTATTCTGGAATCGTTGGTTCGACATCTTCAAGCTCAAGAATTCTTTTTGCCTCTTCTTCTAAATCGACACTAAAGATATCCGTTATGCCGCTTTGTTGCATTGATACACCATATATTCGGTCGGCGTTAACTATATTTTCTTCGCGATGGCTTATAACGAGGAATTGAGCTTGTTTTGAGAATTCTTGTATCACAGTCGATACCCTATGAACGTTCGGGCCATCCAAGGCCGCATCGATCTCATCCATTACATAAAATGGAGCGGGATAAAATTCTTGGACCGCAAATATAAAAGATAATGCTACTAAAGTTTTTTCACCACCACTTAATATCTCTAAGGAGCTAATTTTCTTACCCCTTGGTCTTGCTTCTATGCTAATACCTCCTTCAAATGGCTTATCTGGTCTATCCAAAATCATTTTCGCTGAACCTCCTGGGCTAAGTTTCTGAAAAATCCTACTAAATTCTCTATTTATTTCATGATATGCTTTCATAAATGTTCTAGTTTTTTCTAGTTCAATCTTGTCAATAGCATCTAAAATTGACTTTCTTTCTCGCTGTATTGTTTGTCGTCTCATATCTATCTCGTCAAATCTTTCTTTTACAGTGTCATATTGTTCAATTGCTTTTAAATTCACTGGTTCAAGGGTTTTTTTCTTTTGCGTTTTTTCTACAATATCTGATTGCAATTCCGCTTCAGAAAGACCTTCAGTTATAGGAGGTAAAGACCCATATTCTTTAGAACGCTGGAATAGTGTTTCAATTTGATCAGTACACATTATCTTTCTTGATTCAAAATTGTTGATTTTAGAATTTTCCATAGAAAGATCTGATTTTAAGTCAGTTATAACTTTTTGATATTGTTTTTGCTTTTTCCATGATTCATCTTTTTCTTGAACAAACTTATCGATTTCTTTTTGTTTTTCATTTTTCTTTTCGTTTTCACTTTCTAACGTTTCTTTAAAACTGGTTAATTCATTTGTTATCGATTCTATCTGTTGTTCAATTTCCTTTATCTCCTGATGTAACCCAATAATCTTTTGTTCTCTTTCCTTATTTTTATTTAGTTCATTGAGTTTCCCTTGAGATTTCTGTAAATCTTTATTCAATTTGTTTAATTTCTTTTGAGCAGCTTTTTGTGATTCTAATTCTTCTTTTTTTTCGTTTCTTAATTTATCTATTATTTCTTGCTTTTGATCCACATTTACTTGAATTTTTTCAACTTGAGTATTAAATCCTTCAATATCTTTTAAGCATGTTTCGACATTATTTTTAGCTTCACTATTTTCTTTTTTAATATCTTCAATAGAGTTTATAATCCTCATTACATTTTCAAGTGCCCTTAATCGATCCATTGTATCCTCAAGAGCTTTATTTTCATCGTCGATTTGCTTTCGCAAATTACCAGTTATTTCCCAGAAATTCTCTTTTTGTAAAACAAGTTCATCTATGTTTTTTTGTAATGAATTTTGTTCTTCTTGAATGTTTTTTATATTTTCTTCAGTGTTTATTATTAGATTTTTCTTTTCTTCAATAGTATTATTCAATTTTTCTTTGTTATCATCAATTTCTATTATTGCTTCAAATAGATTCTGAATTCCGTGCAATTCTTGTAATTTTTCTTTTAAATTATCTGATTCTTTTTGCTTTTGATCGATATTATCTTGAATTTTAGTTAATTTATCCCAATAAGTGTCTTTTAACGTTGATAATTGTTCTACTTCACTATTGAGTTCATTGGCTTCAGATTGTCTAGTCTTTATTGTTTCATTTCTTTCTTTAATCTCGTCTTCTCCCTTTTTAATTCTCTCAGTTATTTCACTAGTTCTTTTGTCAATTTCATTTAATCTCTTTTTATAGGCTGCGAGATTTTCAGATAAGTGCTTTTCTTGAATATTATTTTCAGTCAACTGCTTTTCGATTTTGTTGAAATCTTCAGTCTGAGAATTAATTGTATCTGAAATTTCTTCCAACTGTTTATATAATTCTTGGCTTTTAGACATAGTTAGTTTTCTTAAAGAGAGATACACATTTTCAAGAATTTCCATTAGATCTTGAACAAAACTATCAAACGTAGAGGTTGAACTTTGTACTTCAACATCTGCTGATTCTTTTACTTTTTCAATTAATTGATTAATTGTATCATCAGCATTATCTGTAAACAATTTTAGGGTTTGCATGATAGACTTTAGCATATCTGTCATTTCTGCAGCTTGTTCAGAATCTTCACCAATATCCTCAATAGTTTTCATTATATCAATTATATCTAATATGAACTTTTTAAAATCTTCAGCAGATAATTCAATTGCTTCTGCGTTTGATTGTTGTATATTGCTTTTAATAGATTCAACTGAGATATTGATATTCTGAGTCAACATATTTAAGATTTGAAGAATTCCTGTAATATCTTTTGTATTTTTCTCATATTCCTCTTCCGAAGTCTCGATTTTTTTTGTTAAATTTTCTTTCTCTTGTGCAAGTTCCTCTA
Organism: Promethearchaeota archaeon; assembly: GCA_048939015.1. GTDB lineage: Archaea > Asgardarchaeota > Lokiarchaeia > Sigyniarchaeales > SOKP01 > Loki-b32. Next base: position 54,501 of record JBHLPW010000015.1, on the reverse strand, counting down.
AACGTCTTTCTACATTATCCTTTTTATTAATAAATTTTTCAGTTGAACTTGAAATATCTTGTAGATTTTTATCATGAGCATCTACTTGTAAATCTAAATTATTCTTCTCTCGTTCCAACTTTGTTAATTCTTTGGCAAGAATTTTTAATTCTGTATTAATATTGTCAATCTTTGCATTATTGTCATTGATTTCTGATTCACAAGAATATTTTTTCATTTTAACAAGTTCAAGATCTTGTTCATTTTTCCGATATACTGAATTTTCTTGTTTTAATTTTGCTTTTAAATCGCCCAATTCCTTATTTATGTTTTCATTTTCACTTAATAATTCCTTAACTGCTTTTTCAGTATCTTGACCCTTACTTAATTCTTTAATTTTCTCTTCTATGTTAGTTTTCTTTTTGTCTAAATCTTGTATACTAGTCTGATTCATTTTAATTTCTGTGCTTATAGACGATAATGTTGCTTGAAAATTAGATAATTTAGAATTGAGATTATTTTTATCGCCTTGAATTGAAGCAATTTTATTTTCCAAATCTTTTTGATTTTGATTTTCTTTTGAAATTTTTATATTTAAGTCATTTATTCTATTTCGAATTTCTGATTCTGCCTTTTTAGTTGCTTCAATAGCCTCATCAATACTTTCGGCATCCTTTTTTAATCGCTGTAATTCAGTTTCTAATTTTTCTTTCTTTTCTTCATTCTTTTTTATATTTCCTCTTAAAACCTTAATTTGAGCGTTATTAGATGATATATTTTGTTGTATTTTAGAAATCTCTGCTTGAAATTGTGCTTTTTCATCTTCATTATTTTTTATCTTAAGGTCTAATTCAGCTTGGTTTTGTTGTCTTTTTTCAATTTCTTTTTTAGCTTCTTCGATATTTTCTTCATTTTCTGAGATATCCTTTGACACTATTTCTATTAATGAATCAAAAGTTTGGTCTTCTTCAAGTTTCATTTGTAAGTTCTCTAAAGTTTCAATCTCTTTAGTTATTTTATCAATTGATTTCTTATCTAAGTTCAATGTTGTTTGACTTGAAGATATTTGAGTTTTTATTTGAGTTATATTTTCAGCAATTGCTTCTCGTTCTTTTTCTTTATCAGTAATAGTTTTTTGGATATTATCCATAACGAGAGATTCCTGCTTTAATATATCTTCTTGCCGGTTTATTTTTTCCTGCAATTCTTCAACGATTTTAGAAGAATTTTCAATTTTTTTTTCTAAGTCATCCTCTTCTTCTCTTAATTTTGCAATTTTTAGGGCAATGAGCTGTGAATTCAAATAATTTATTTGTTCATCTAATTCTTTCCAGGCTAACGCGTCATTTTTTTCTTTTTCAACTTTTTTTAGTTGAGCTGAAACTTCTTTAAAGATCGCTTCAAATTGTCCTAAATCTCTTTCTGCTTTTTCCAACTCTTTTAAAGTGGAATCTTTCATTTCGTCATATTTTTGAAGTCCAATTAATTCCTCAATAAATCTTCTACGATCTTCAGGGTTCATATGAGTTAGTTCAACAATCTTTCCTTGTAATACAAATTGATTACTACCGTCGGGATCAACGTTTGCTGCTGCTAGAGCATTAAGAATTTGTTGGCGAGTAGCCTTTTTTCCATTCATCTTATATCCCCCGCCTCCACCTCGTTTTATAACTCGCGTAATTTCAAAATCACCAGTGCCTCCTGGAAAAACATTTTCAGAATTATCAAAATAAAGCGTAACTGAAGCTCTTTGTGAGGGGTTTTTTCCTCGTGAACCTGCAAAAATGAGATCCTCTAGACTTTTGGCCCTCATTGTTTTTTTGCTAAGCCGCCCTAACGAGAAACATAAAGCATCTATTATATTAGATTTTCCAGCTCCATTCGGTCCTACTATACATGTAAAACCACTTGAAAGCCTGATGGTAACTGTTCGATCTCCAAAAGATTTGAAACCACTCATAGAAATTTTTTTAATATATGTCAAAATTTATCTCCATTACTACTCTTTATTATTAAAAAAATAGTGTGATTATACCTATAAATATATAAGATATCTTATTAAAAAAATCTGTTTTACATTTTCTGATTTTTGTAATCGTTTTGAATTGATTTTTTTTCTTAAATTAAAACAAAAAATATTTGAATTTCAGAAGAATTTAACATTGGTTAAAAATAGCATCAATAATTACCTTTATTTGTTTAGGATTCATCATTATAAAGAAAGAATCATAATTTACACCATTAAAACTTTCATAATGATTTTTTTTAATAATGGTTCTTTTTGATGGTTTTATAATTCCGATATTCAAAAATTCGTTGGTTATTCTGCAAAATTCATTGAATTCTTTTTCATATTCTAAAATCTCACAAGAAATTTCATATAATTCATGTAATTCTTTTAAAGAAATGTAATATCTATTTTTTCTATTAAAATAATTTGAAAAATTATCTAAAAATACTACTGTTAAAATGTCTTCATCAGAAAGATAATTAATCATGTTAAACTCATCAGAAATTTGCAAAGAATCAAATTCGTTTTGACAAATATCTAATATTTCATAATTATCTATATTATTTTTGTTCTTTAAAATTGGATATAAATCTCGTATTATTTCAATTCCTTTACCTGGAACAGGCACATATTGTTCACAGATTAAATCTGTTATATATCTAATGAGGTTTCTATCAATTTCATGTGAAAAACTCAGTTGCATTCTTTGTTTAAGAATAGAATAAAGTTCTTGATAAGAAAAAAGTTCTAATTTTTTTTTTAAATCAAATTCAGAGAATAATTCCATTGTTCCAGGTCGTATAATTTTATTTACCGTTGATATTAATGTTATATTTGACTCTTTGCCAAATTGAAGGAATTTATTGAAAATTTCAGGTTCTAAATATTCAACATTATTAAATAAAAAGAATAAATGAGAATCAGTTCTATTACAAATATATTTAAAGGTGTTCCACAGCTTTGGTATCTCTGAATTGAGTAAAGGTCGAAAATCTAAGTTAAGATTTGATAATCCATTTATTTCACTTAGTAATAAAAAAATTAATTCTTCAGGATTTTTTTCTTTACAATCTATAGATATTTTATTAATTTTAATGAAATCTTTGTTTTGATTTAAAAGGTCAGTTAATACTTTATTAACTATTACTTTCTTTCCAATGCCATTAATTCCTTGATAGAGTATATTTAGATTGAACTCATCAGAAATTGAATCATTTAAAATCGAAAAGAGAGAATTTTCTTCTTTTTTTCTATGTAATAAAATGGGTGGGATATAATTAGGGTCAAAAAGAGCTTTAGGGCCTACATAGTTAATATTGATATTGGATTTTGTAATCATATTTTAAACCTTTGTTTAAATTTATTTTAGTCACAAGTATTTAAACCCCACCCACAGAGAGGTGATTGAAAGTAAAATTAAACTTTTTTTTTTTTTAAAAAGAAAAGTAAATACCTACAATTCTAGACTAAAATCATCATAAAGAATTAATGGAAAATTTAGAAATCTTAATTTATGGTTGCTGGTTACTCAAAACTCTCTAATAAATTTTTTAAATTATCTGCTAATAATGGAAGAAATTCATATGATTTAGTCTTTACATTTTTATTCAAACAAAGTGCGATTAGATAAAATCTAGTATTACTGATATCTAGTTTTCTCAAGAAAATTATTCCTTCTTTTTGATCCTTCGATTGTTTTTCTGAAAATTCTATGTTTGTTACTATATCTATTGTATTTATATCCCATTCCTCTAGCTTTTCTAAAGCTTGAGTTAATCTTGGAGCGATTGCTTCACAAATTTTCTGGTAGCTTTCATCTGTGGTCCGACTAGCGATTATAAAACAATTTTGATCAAGTAGGAGCATAGAACTATTATATGTTTTACCCATATATTCTTTTAATAAGGATTCAAACATTTTTGATTTATGTGTTGCATAAAAAACACCATCAGAAAAAGCCTTTAATAGACTTGGTTCATCATAAATAGAAGTTTTATGAATAGAATACTTGACATTTTTAACAGCAGGCAATATTTGATTTTCGAGATAATTTACGTGGATTTGAGTTTCTTTCTTGTTCTTGACATCTGGATCGTATTTATGAAGTAGTATTAATAACTGAAAATTTTCAGGATGAGAGTTTGAGGTTATATTTATAATATCTTTAAGAAAGGTTAATGCTTCTTCAAATTTTTTTGGTGCTTGAATATCAATGACATAAAATATTGACTGCGTATCAGTAAAATATTTGCTTTTATTGCCCAAATATATTTTTCTATAACCTTTTTGACCTCCCAAATCCCATCGGACAATCTTAACTGTCGTTAAATATACTTGTTACATAGAGAGAAATTACAATTGTACTACAATTGAAATTGGGTATTTTCATTTGTCTTACAATTCAATCTTAGTTGAGTGTTGTATTACGAATGAGGAAAATAGATTAAGTTTTTTCGACTTCGATACTACCAATCCTTGCTTTCCTTCTTTCATTTCATATCAATTGGAAAGCTACGTCTTGGTCTAGTTTTGCTCTGCAAAACAACTCAGTCTTAATTTTTTAACGGAGGGATACGAGTAGTTCTTGCTTTCCTTCCTTCCTAAAGGTCAGTTGGAAAGCTACGCCCTACTCTAGCTTCACTTGCGTTCAGCAACCCTCATATTACTTGAAGAATTCCTTAAGAGTCTCAATTTTTCTATTCACAAGAAGGATGATGTTTATAAATAAATTTTTAGAAAATTTTGTAATACAAATGAACATCCAAAAAGGGTATCAGGAAATTAATTTGAATGGTATTAATGAGGAAGGAATGAAAGAGGCTGTTAGATTGTATGAAGAATTAGAAGGAAATGGAATGCTAGAGAAATTAGAGCTTGTAAGGTATATCAAAAAAGAATCTATCAAAGATAGAGTCTTTAAAAACCTAGAAGAAATGAACAGAAAGGAAGTACATAGTGAAATAAAAAGATTTCTGAGATTAATTAGAAATAAACCCACTATAACTAGCCTATTAGATGCATTTGAGGTATGCAAATGTCGATTAATAGAAATTGAACTTACTCATAACATTGATCTAAGCCAATTAAGAAATGAAATTGAAATTGAAGATAAAGAGGATATCAACATAGAATTCAGTTTGATATATCATAAATTAGCTTCTATGAATCCTGATTATGTAGTGATAACTCCAAGAAAATTAATAAAGTATAAAGTTATCGATCCTTCGTTTCTTTATAATATTTATTTCGAAAGAACAAATAAAAAAAAAGAGTATAAATGAAGACTAGGTGTTTCAAATAGCAGAAGATAATTTAGAAAAGAAAAAGAGAGGACATAGACCAAAGAAATTTGAGAATCCAAGTAAAGTGATATCCTTTCGAGCAGATAAAGAAAAATACGAGCAAAATAAAGATTTATTTCGAACCAGAATAGAAAGTACAATTAAAGAAGTAACCGAAGAAATAAATAGCAACAAAGTAAACAAGCAGAAAGGAAGTATAACCAAATATTTCAATAAGAAAGAAGAATCACCTAAAAAACAAACAATAAAAAGAAAAATATCACCTTCACTAAGAAGTAAAAAAGAATTCACTAAGGTAGATTTTGACTTAGATGGAGAGTTAAGAGAATATCCTACATTAAGCCAGAATGATAAACATAAAGAATTAGAAGATAAAAATTTAGAGAAATTTTATGATAAAAATCAAAAGGAAATTAAGGAAAAAGTAAAACAATTCATAGAAGAGCAAGACAAACATGAACAGGAAAAGGAAATGAGTAAGGAAGAGATTTTTAATGAATTTGAGGAAGTTATAGATGTAGATATTGATGAGTTTAAGGAGAGGTGAAAAATTTTAACGGTAATTCAATATAGCAAAAATTTAGAAGTAAAAAAATTAATATTGATTTAATAAAACAATTGTCATGAGATTAATAAGAATCTGGTATCTTTATTTTATGGAAAAATAAAATTACTTGAATTTTTTGTATTTCTAATATATCTAAAATCACCCAGAAATCATAAAAAAAAATAGAATCTTGAATCTTTTAAGAAAGAAAAAAAATCGAAAATTAAAAAGGAAATTGAGGATATTGAAAATATACTGTTAAAAGAGATTGAAGATAATAAGACTGAATTTGGAGAAAAGATAGCAAACGCTAATATTAACTAATTTAAATTTTTTTTTGAAGAATGGAAAAGTTCTAATTATTTTTATTCTTTAAATATAATAAGAATGACAATAAATTTATTTCAAAATTAGCATAATTCAAAATATGTGATATTATGATAGACGAAAATTTGAAGGGTATTAAAAATCCTCCTTTAAAATCAATAAGTTGTGAAATTAGATTTCCAACTTTTTTAAAAATTGCAGATAAAATTCCAGATTTTCAAGATAAAATTCGAGAGGTTTTTCCTAAATATTATACTCAAACCTTACCAACTACATCAAAACATGGAATTGTTGACGAATTTTCTTGGAATTTTAGATCTGATAAACAAGAGATTGGACTACGAGTGAAAAATAATCTAATTGTACTTATAGCTGATGAATATATGAGATTTAGTATTATATCTAAATATATTGAAGAATATTTTGGAGAATTTTTTAAGATTAATAATATTGATAAATTTTCAAGAATAGGACTTAGATATATAAATAGAGAAGATTTTAACGAAAAAGAACCAGATATACAAAAAGTATTGAGATATTTTAATCTTTTCTTCACAAATATAGATGAGAATACAAAAATCAATAATTTTAATATTCAGTTTAATAAAAAAGAAGAAAAATATAATATTAACATAATCAACAAATATGGTAAAAGACAGGACGATAGATATTCATTCGTCTTTGATTATGATTGCTATTATATAAATAGTTCTACTATTGAAAATTATTTAGAAATTCTTAATCGTTTACATGACACTATTTTAAAACATTTTAAGGAGAATATAAAAAAAGAATATTTAGATTTTATAATGAATCGTGAGTAATATGAGTAGTAGGGAAAGTGAATTAGAAACTGATATTGACTATGAGGATCTAGATAGAATAGATTATCTAATACGAGAAGAAAATTATGAAGAGAAAATTGTGGAAGATCCACAATCAACTGGAAGTACTTCGGAAGTTGATAATCCTTATATAATAATTAATAAATTAATTGAAAAGAATTGGTATTTAGAAAGAAAGCTAAGAGATCTTGAAAGAGATTATAAAGAAGAATATAAAAATTTAGTTAGGGAAAATAATGAAAATATAAGAAATTATACAAATCAAATAAATTCATTAGAAAATAAAATCAACACACTTATAAAATCAAAGGAACGTAGATTTGGTATTTCTGACAGCTTATTAGAAGAAAAAATTAGAGATTATTTAATCCAAGAAAAAGAGGAATCCAATATTTAAGAGAATTATATGTTATGTATAGGATAAAAGACATTCCACAATTTTTATGTCAAGGAGATATCATTTTAGATTATAAAAATGAAGATTTATTATATTATGAACCAAAAGAGCATTACAAGGGTATTATAATAATATCTTATACCTGCGATTTAGAATGGAAAAAACTTAACTTTATTAGTGTTTGTCCTATTTATTCTCTTGAACATATCATAAATCATCTGATAGAAAAGCTAAGAAAAGGTTGTGACGAAGCAAAAGACAAGAATAATTGTATTAAAAAAGTCGTTATAAATTTTCTTAAAGAAGAGATTTTTAATTATAAAAATAGTTTCTACTTCTTATTAATACCTAATAATGTAATTAAGAAACCTCTAGTAGGAGATCTTCAACAAATTTCTAACATCTCCTTTGATTATTATGATGAATTACTTAAATTAAGAAGTCTAACATTAGAAAATCCTTGGATTGAAAAATTAGGTTATATGGTTGGTGAAAATTTCAATAAAGTTGCTATAGATACATTTGAAGAATCTGAAATCGACGATATAATCAATAATAATTGTACTCCCATTCTAAATAAAATATTAGAAGATGAAGAAAAAGAATAATTCTTACATTTTATACAACTGATATTATTAGCTCCTGAAATTAATACAATCCATGTGGTTTGAAGCACAGAAAAAGAATAAAGCAAATGGAAAGAGAGAAGAAGCAAAGAAAATTAAGGAAAAGGTAGAAAAGTTCATGAAAGAGCAAGAAAGACAAGAGTAGGGAAAAGAGATGAGTAAAAAAGAGATTTACACTGATTTTAAGTAGGTTATTGATGTAGATTTAGATGAATTTAAAGAGAGGCGAACATTTTTAACTGTAATTAAGATTAAACCCAAATCAGAAGAGATTATAAATAAAAAAATATCAATTTCGGAAGAACAAAAGATTACAGAGAAGATATACTAGTAAACATATTTTAGAGAGTTCCCTAATAATCCCCTTTATATAGTATGAATGATAAAAAAGAAAAAAATTTGGGTAGACACAAAATTCAGTGGAGGGAGATAAATTCAATCTTAAAATAGTTCTAAAAGTTTTATAGATTGTGTTATTGAAAAGCGATAATTGAAAATTAAAGGAATTATAATACCGACATATATACCAAAAACGTACCAAGAAAAATTATTTTTGTCACTACTTTGGTAAAAATCGTTAAGAACCAAAAACTAACAAAAAAAACTAAACCATTTATATCCACTAGTTTGTTAATCTAAGTTAAAGGTTGGTATAATAAAAATCACTCTAACACTAAAAAGGCTCAGTAGAATATTTACCACTCTTGCCAGTGGCTTTACTGGGAAAATAACTTAAGGTTACTTGTTCCTGAGAATGTTATATTTTTTGGTCTTCTAATGCAAGACAACTTTTCATGAAACTTACCCAATTTCTTACAAAAATATATCATTTTTCTGCAAATTTGCAGTGCCTAATGATGTCAGGAACTAAATTTTCATTCTTATATTGTTAAAGTAGTGACTACATATTTATATTCAATTCAATATAATGAATAAAATAGAACAATTAAAAACTCAAGGATAGAAGAAAGGATGAATAAAGTATTAAAAGAAGATTTAAGATTTACAATCGAAAGAGCAAATGAAATTGTAAGGTTGTTGGAAAATCGAAGATATAAATTTTTAGAGATAAATCTTGCTTTAGTTACTGCCTTCAGTTTTTTATTAGTGTATATTTTAGACAATTTTAATATCGCAGGAAAGTTATCAATGTTAACATCAATATCTATTTACTTTGTGTTCACAATGATTAATATAGGTTATAATTTAAAAGAGAATAGAACTTTAGGAATAAGAAAAAGTCTTTGTTCATATAGAGATTGGAACTATAAAGATTTTATGAAGTTTATGGAAAACATCAATGAAAATCTATTTGAGGATGATTATAAAGACCAAATAGAAAATTTGTATGAATACCAAATGAATTACAACAAAATTGGAAAGAATACTCGTCTAAATACCTTCACAGGATTAATAATTCTTTTCTTTACATTTTCTATTAGTTTAATAATCAATTCTTTAATCAATTATTTGTACAATTATATTGATCCATTCAAAGGTTATGAACTTAGATTAGACTGTTTTGGAATATTCGCAACAATATTTCTATATAATGGTTTACCTTCCTTAGTGATTTGGGGAATTATTTGGTGGCGCTTGAAATGGAAAGGAGTGAAAGAAGAGAGAGAAGAAACAGAATTGATTAAAGTTCAAATACCTAAAGGTAAAGTGAAAGAATATAAACCACTAATTTATATGTGGATAGAAGAACATAAAGCAAAAAATGAGCATAAATAAATAATGAAAATAAACAGAAATGAATTCGAATGATTTAAAAGAAAGAGTAGATCTTCTTGAAAAGAAAGCAGATGAGATTCAAAACTTAGCTATCGAGTTAATTGAGTCTGCTTCTTTAATACCAGATGCTTATTCTCCAAATGAATATTCTTTTGATTTGCTTTCAGAAGATTTAAGAAACCTCCAACAAGATATTATAACTAAATACAACACTTGGTATAATAGTGTTTTTCCATTAGTAAGAAGGTATTTACCACATCAAATAGATGAATTTAATAAAAGTTATAGAAGGGAGAAAGATACGGTATTTACTTATGATATTTCAAGGATCTTAGAATTGAATGTTATTTTTTTAGATGGGGATAAAAGATTCATAATTGAAAAATTCCAAGAGTTTTTTACATATCAAAAAAGTCAGCTTTTAAGCCTTAAAAATATTGATAGAAGTGAAATAATTGAAAATTTAAGTACTTTGAATCAACTTGAGAAATCATTAGTTCAAAATATTTATGATTATCTTTTAAAAAACCCTACAGTTTTCAAAGCTAAAAGTCGCTCTCCCTCACCACAAAAAAAGTATGAAGTTAAAGAACGGGATAAATTCACCTGTCAAATTTGCGAAAAAAAGTTTCCTGAAGTAGAATTGCAAATCGACCATATTTTCCCATTTAGCTTAGGTGGGTCAAATCAGAAGCCAAATTTAATGGCACTTTGTAAGGACTGTAATGCAGATAAAGGTAATCGGTTAGAATATTATAAGACTAGTGAGGGTAAAAACAAACTGTACTTAAATATAGAGGATTTTGTAAAAAATCTTTCTTTAATTCAAAATTTTGGTGAATGGTTGAAAAGTGCAAGTTCTTCAAGGAAAAGGAGTTCTAAACCAGAAGTTAACAGAGGATTTTAGATCAAGAAACGATTTCAGATGAGTATTTTTTTTTAAAAACCTCATAATTGAATTGGTGAATTTCCTTTAAATGAAGTGGTTTCACATTGTCTAATAATTGAATTGACTCAATTTCCAGTAACTTTTCATAGTCTACTTCACTAAGAATTAAAACATATATGAAATATTTGGAACTATAGGTTGTGATGATTTTCTGAATAATAGACGACTCTAAATGTTGCAATACCAGAAGTAAATATGACTGGTTAATAAATAGTAAATTCTTGTTAAGTCTAATATGTTTAATGTGATGATTTGAGAGCTTTTTTTCAATGATACTGTTCATTCTGAGTACATCCATAGACGAATGTTGATCTTGTTTTGAAAACATATCATTAAAATCCTGTAAAGGAAAATAAATATCAGTAATTTCTAATCTCCACATAATATTTCCAAAGTCTTTTGTTTTTACATTTATTCGATTTACCAGGTCACTTTTAAAGAACTCATTAACCCTTTTTTCAAAGTTATCCATTTGTTTTCCTTGTTCATATTTCTCAACAAAGTAGGATGTAAATTTAATTTTTTCAGAATAATCTATGGTAAAATAGAACATAAGAAAGCCTGTTCTTCTGATATTTTTAATAAGATTTAAGAAGGTAAATAAAAAATATTTCTTTTTTTCTATGTTCGTAAAGTTAATTCTATAAAAATTAAACAATATCGCCTTTTCCTCATCTGTAACCAATATTGCATCACCTTCTTTTGTAATGGAAGTATCTACATTAATATCTTCAAAAATGATATCTATGAATTTTTGTTCTAGGGTTCTATCTCTAAGAAACCTAGCGCTAATGTTTAAATCAGTAAATTCCTTTTGAACAGAATAAAAGGCTTTAATGATATTTTCTTTGTTAGAGTTTTCAATATTTACAAATATTACCTTTTCAAATTTTTCAGAGGTATCTAATTGGATGGTATAATTCTGTATTACCCTCTTTCTTAAAAAGTCATTTAAGATAGATAAGGTTGTACCAAAATCAATATCTTCTAGTATCGCAAACGCGATTAATTTCTTCTTTTTCTTTATACTCGCATAAAAGATTAAATAATTTTCCACATGATATGAAAATACCTTATACTTCCCCTGTTTTTTCATATAATATATATTTAATTCGATTTATTAAAACACAAATGTTTTGAGTAGAACCTATTACAACATCCACACAAGGCAGTTTTAATAAAAAAAAAGTAAAAATAAAAAATAATGTGATTTGTTTTCTATGTAAGTCCATATAATATCAGAAAGGACACGATGAGGTCAGAAGATTCTGATATAAGAACATAAATTGGCGTTGTTCCAAAAACTAGCAAGAGAGCATACCGTATAATCGAATTTAACACATAAATTAAGAAACTGATAAATAAAATGAATGGTTTTACATCTTTCAATCTTTTATATCTATGTGCCAAATAAAAGAGCCATGAGACCAATAGTAGAGATGATATTGTAACAATAGGATAAAGAAGGGAAATTGTCTGAACATTGGTTGCCATAAAAATTAATAGAGTTTCAATCAACAATATAATGATGATAAGAACTCTTTTTATTAATTTGGAATTGTCTTTTTTTAAAAAGCTAATGGATTGAAAATTCTCAGAAACATAGTATAGTAAGATTTCGAATGTAACGAAGAATAAGGGACTCAGGTTAAGGATCATCCAGAGAAACCGAACTTGAAGTGTTATAACAAACAAAGACTCTGAAAAATGATAGTACATAAAATAATAAAATATTTCACCGAGTTTTCCAAACACCAAGCCGAGAAAAAACAAAGAGAATAAAAATCGAATATCCGAAAAGTACTGTGCTTCTTGTTTATGCCATTTTACAAATAATAAAATCCCAATGGAAAAAACTACACCTGTCCTAAGAAGAATTACTAATACAACAAGAAGAGAACCATCAGTAGTAAGATATGTACTTAAGAAATATCCCCAATTCAAATAAAATAGAGAAAACATTAAGACAAATCCAAAAACCATAGCAGGGACTACAACATAGGTTATACTTCTTTCTTTCATTTTTTTATAAATTACTAATGTTCAATTTACACTATCCTTTATACAAAATTATAAAAACTAATCTCAATTCAATTATAGGTTGTTTCTTTTAATTTCTAGGCAAAAATCCCTGTGGTTTCAATTGTAGTACAATAGAATCGTAATTGTAGTACAAAAAAGACAAATCGTATTACAAAAAAATTGAATTGTACTACGAATATCCCAATTGTATTACAGAAACAAGCCAGAATGAAAAATGGAGGGCTTTAAATAACCTTATTTTATATTTTTATTAATTAACTAAAAGATTTGAACATCATGACGAAGTTAAAACAGATAGTCTACAAGAACGCATTGAATAAAATTAGCAGAAAGACAGCTCTAAAAGTTAACAGATATGCGAAATTACCATTTGAGAAGTGTTACAACTGGATACCCGCAGGATCACAGGGAACATATAGGGAAAATTGCAATAAAAAGCGATATGAACTGCAATGTGAACATGATCCTCACTCTAAAAAGTCGATATATCAGCATTGTAATAAATTAGACTGTGAAGTATGTTTTATTACCGCATGTTCTATTAAAGCAAGAAAGATAAATGATAGATTAAAGGAATTTCGAAGGATTTGCTATGTAAATGGTATTGGAATAGGTAAAATCATGCATTTTTCTATTGCGTTTCATATACGACAAGATACTTTTGAGACCTATCAGAAATATACAGAGTTCAAAAGGAAAATCGTTTATCCTATGCTCAAAGATATTGGAGTTCTAGGAGGAGTTATATTTCTGCATTTATGGAGTAATGTTTGCACCCAATGTAATGAAAAGGAATACTTCTGTAAATGTACTAAGAACGATAAGACTATTGAAAAAAAGATTCATGTTCATATTCATGTAGTTGGATTTGGGTATCTCATGAATAATCTAAAGTTTCGGGAGAAATACCCAAACGCCACCTATAGAAACCATTTACCACGACGGAACAATGTATATTATACCATATTTTATATCCTTAGCAAAATAGCATTATGGAAAGACCGCTCAGGACTAAAAAGCAGTTATAATTTATTTGGGTATCTCCATCAAAGTAAATTTATGATTCAAGGTACCTACAATACTCGGCTAACTGATAATTGCCCAATATGCAAAACACCAAGACATATTTGTAAAATAGAGCATGTAGAATTGCACAATAAAAGGATATGGACAATTAAAACCTCACTAAGAAAATATAAGTTAAAAGACATAGAAGTTCTAAGGCAATTAGTAAGCAATAACTATACTGTGTCAGAAATGAAGATTCTACAAGAATAAAGAATTAGGAATAATTAAAAAAAAGAAAGAAGAATGTCGGCAAGAACCGACCAATGCAAGATACGGAAAACTCTTCTGCTCTTACAACAACACATATCACAGAGGTGATGTTATGGAAGATTTACAAGAAATAGAGCATTTAATAGATTTCAACCCTTTTGATACTGTACACCATTTTCATGGTGATCACAGACCAGATTGGAGTTGTGGCTATTGTACTTTCTTACGAGACCTTGATGTTTCCATCATAAAGGAAGCACGAAAGTGGTTCGATAAGGAATACACAGAAGAAGAAAAGGAATTCGGTTTTGATGACGATTTAAAAGAATACGTGGAATATGTAGCTCAATGTACGAGAGCTTTTATAAGAATTCTCAACATTAAGCGAAGTTTCATGGTATCGAAATCGCCTAATTCCCTTTTTTAACTTCTTCTTCCTAATAATCTAACAAAAAAATACCTCTATATTAAAAAAATATGATATGTGTTGCATTCTCTCCTATCAATGCATATAATGGTATGTGCTGTTGTAAGGGCAGAGTAAAACGAGTGAAAGGATATTATACATTTCTGAATTAGCGACAACACATATCTAACCACAACTCTAAAAAAAGAGGTAAAAATCATGGGTATAACAAAACCATGTAAGTTTTGTACTGGACATGCAAAAGCCTACCATTCGGAACACTGTTATTTCAATGGTAAGGATTACAAGGGGAATGATGCATGTGCAATTCAAGTAATGGAGACCTGGAAATGTCAGGAATGCGATAAAATAAATGAAGCCAAAGTAGATTTTATCCATTTTAAGAAAAAACTCTCTCAAGTCACCGAAGATGAGTTTTTCAAGGTAAAGTGGAATCTCGGCTACGTTTATTAGATGCAATCTCCATCCACCTAAACTCCCTTTTTTTTTAAAAGCTTATAAGAGGATGAGAAAAAATGTCAAAAGTAGAATCAGAGTATAGAGCAAAGAAAGAATATCTTATAGACCATTTTAATTTTAATGATGTGAATTTTGATCTTCATAAAACTAAGAATTGCACTCATTGTCAATTTCTTGAAGATCTAGAAGAACTTCTATTAAAATTTGAAGAAAAGTGGTCTAAAGAAAACGTAAAAATTCCAGAAAAGGATTTTATAGAGAAATTTATGTTAGGTGTGAGATCTTATATGCGAGTTCTCAACTTAAATTTAGCTCTCTATTATAATTCTTCTAAATAATTTTTTTCTATCATTTAAATTATAAGTAAATTTAATTAAAAAATCGTGGTTTACCAAAAAATAAGATATGTGTTGTAATCTCTTAACATAGGTATGTGTTGTCGCTAGGGCAGAAATAACCAGAGAAGACGACGATTTCTGTTTGTGTGAGATCTCCTATATTAACTTTTAGGGGACAACTTTACCTAAAAAAAGCACACAAAATCTAACTACAAACCATAGGGATAAAAATTCTTATTCATAAGAGGTGATTTTTGAAAATGCTTACTCCCGATGATATTAAGACAATAAAAGAAATAGTTAAAGAATCGATTAAGGAGTATTTCATTGAATCATGTTTCGAAGATGATATTCCCGTAGTACCCCCCAAGAAAAAACCGAAGAAGAAGACAAACGCACAGATTCATAACAGCAAACCAAAACCGACCACCAAAATAACAGGAACGATTAAAAAGGAAACCCAAAAGGCTCTTTGCATTAAATTTGATGTAATAGAAGCATGGATACCAAAAAGTACTGTAAAAACATGGAAACCTACAAAAGACCAAGAACAGCAATTAGAAATCGAGACATGGGTGTTAAAAAAGAATGAGGTACTTACGTGACTAATCATGAATACCAAATTAAGGAATATACATTACTACTTAAACCAAATATATATATTCTTTTATTCTATTCATGAATTCATAGAACATATAGTTAAAATTCCAAGGAAATGAATTTAGAAGAGGAATTACTACCAAATCTATATAGTTCATTTGAAGACAATGAAAAAAATTGTCACAGGATTGTTAAAAGATAAAGAAAGATTTTCTTTGAACTTCTAAATTCAAACCAATTGAAATTTAAAAAATTAACTTACTTTTTTTATTTAAATTCAATGTAATCATTAAAGACAAGTCAAGGGTGATGAGAAAATAACAAAATCAAATATATATTCCAATTATAAGAAATGGCATCAATTAAACGATTTCTTTTTTAATAAAAATTTGAAAATATGTATAAGATGCAATCAACAAAATCAGTATATTGTTGAAATCAATGATTTTTGAAGAGGGTGAAATAATATATGAACACAAGTTTAGACAAGTTTATTTCAAAAAAAAATGTCCCAACATCTAATATTGGTGAATGTCAAACCGAATTTATAAGGGAAGTGAAATTAACGACTTATTGTTGTAATTATGAACAAATATATATTCCTAAAAAGAAATGGAACGGCAAAGATAAAAGAAAGATTAAATGTCAAAAATGTGGTAAAGAAATTCTAGTTATTCCATGCATGAAAACGATTGAAACAAAAAACAAGGAATATCTTAATAATATATCTGATGCAATAGAAGATCAACTAACTGAATTAGCAAAGTATAACCCATTCAAACATATTGATAGGACAGAATTCATAGATTTAAGTAAAAAATATATAGCAGAATTAAGAGAGAAACATATCAATAAAAAAAAGACGATATATCAAACATTACCATTAGTAAATAAACACAAAGAATATATTGCAGGTGCAATAATTTACATAACTCTTTTGATAGACTATGATTTAGATAGCTCGAAAATAAGTAATAGATATTTTACTAGAATTCTGAAAGGTAAAATAAGTGAAAGTCCATTTGCAGGTGTTGTAAGATTTTTTCAGAGAGAGATCTTCTCAATTAATCAATTAGATTATTTGAATAAAATCAAAAAATACGCTAAAAAGTATATAGAGACACTGAAAGAATTATACAATATTAATATCGAAATTGAGGACGTAATAAAAAAAGTTGAGGAGTTAGTTAATCATCTAACTGAAAATAGTATAGAATATAATATAACAAACATCGATGAAGGTAGGCAAGTACGAGTACCAATGAAAAATATATTAAAGACTCATGGATTAAATATCGGTAAATTATTTGATACACTATTTTATCAAAGTTTTTTACCTCAATATGTAGCCTTAGTTATCGTTTATATGACCTTAATAAGCGAACTCCCTAAAACCACATCAAAAAAAATGAGTTTAACAAAGATTACGAAATTGTTAGAACTATCACAGAATAAAACAGACAGATTAAGAGATTACTTAAAAGACACAATACAAAAACATCTAAATGTAAAATTAGAAAGATTTGATTACACTAACGAAACATTTATAATAAAACTAAATGAATTATGGAATCAAACAAAGAAACAAGATGTTCTCTTTATCAAAAACTTATTCGAGATATTAGATTTTGATATTACAACCTTTATGAAAAAAGTTATATCATTTAATTTTGCTGTTAAACCATCTTATTTAATTAGAAAATTATTAGATAGCAGTTTAACAACCAGTGTTTACCTTAAGATAAAGAAAAACATAAGAAGACTAAGCAAGAAAAATGAGATAACCCAACATCAGTATACCGAAATCGAGGAACTTACAAATGAAATTTTAAAGGAAAAAGTTCTAAAGGGCAAAGATCTGAACAATGGGTCAATAAAATATAAATTCAGATTCAGTCCCAATTCAATAGATAAAATAGAAGACAATAGTAAAAGAGAAAAAATCCTAAATTTTGTTGATAATATCGACATCGATAAGTATCCTTTAGAGCTATTTAATAATCCTAAGCTAAGATGTTCGAGTTTCATTTTAAAAGGAACGCCCAAAGAACAAGTTACATCGAAAGAAATAATTAGTCAACTAATAAATCCACTAATTTCAAATGGATATTTGGAAAAGAATGGGGAAGATAAAATAACAACGAAGTTGAAGAGGGTAGCAGAAGAAGAGACAAATCTATATAATGAATTTTATAACAGAAATCCTACACATGAACCTATACAACTACAATCAATCAATAACATTGGTGAAATTATTGGAATGGAAATACCTGTATGGAACACCAATAAAGAAATCACGGGACATATCGATTTATTAGGTATCAAAAAGGATTTCCTTGTAATAGGTGAATATAAACCTACTATTTATAAAGTATATAAAGGTTTACCACAGGTTTGTCTTTATGCAAAATTAATATCAGAATTACTCGGTATTGAAATTGATAAGATTGAATGCATAATATATAATAAAGATTTATCTCTTAGATTTAAACCGGAACCCGTACTAGAAGCGATATTAAAATTAGTACAATCTCTAAATTCAAAACGAAAGGTCAAACTTAAATTGAAAGACCAGAATAAATTCTATCTTGAAGAAGAACTGCAAAAATTAATCTAATTTTTATTTTTTTTTTTTTTTGATTTATCCTGTTAAGAATCCAAAAAGGTGAACTAAAAATTGTTCAATCAGATTCATTTAGAAGAATTGGGGCAAATGCTTCTATATACTACAGAAAAAAGTTATCTATGGAGAATTTTAAATGCTACTAAGAAAGTAATGGAAGATACACCAGATAATTTGAAAGAATTTGTAGAATGTGTAGAACTAATTTCAAATGACATAAGATATAATGAACTAAATAATAGTACATTAAAAAAACGGAAGTAATGAAAATGGTATTATATAAAGCATGTAAAAATTGTACAGGAGATTCACGACTGCATATTATTAGATTAGTAAATGTAGTTGTATACTTATGGGAATGTCTAAGATGTGGCGATGTTGAGAAAGATAATGTAGAAATTCTCAGCTTACCGCAATCTCAAGAAGAAGCATATACATTTGCCTAAATTTGAAATAACTCCTATATTTCAAATACCTTAACTACCTTTTTTTTATTTTAATTCATTTAAGAGAAAAAAATTTACAAAAAAAAATAATTTAAGCAATTCAGAAATTAGATACTATTGGTATAATTTGCGATAATATTAAATAAATTTAATAAAAAATCTCAAATGGAAAAATCGATAAATTATGTTAATTAATATAAATCCTACAAATGAATAAGAAATTTTTACCCTAAAAACTCTCAGATATAGAAGATCTCACACAACCAGAAATTATTTTATTGAGAAAATTGGAGTTTAAATTTTAGAAATTGGAGAAATTATAATGATTTTATTTATCGAATTGGGTTTATGCATCGGATTTTTCTTTTTCTCTATTAATAGTTATTTTTTCAGAAAGAGAACTTTTAAAAATACCATTATTAGAAAAAGAAACACAGTCTCAAATAGGATCTTTAATGGTATTTTTGTTTTATTTAATTTCCTCATTTTATTGTATTATCTTATAAATTTAGAATTTTACCTTAATTCAGAATATCTTAAGCATAAATTTTCGCTATCTTTAATTACAGTAAACCAGACTATCTTTTGGATTTCGCTAGTAATAAGTGTAAAATCATTTAAATATGTGAAAAAAGAAGAACTAATTAAATTGAGTTATCCTACTAAGAATTTAGCTGGAAAAGGAGATATAAATGTAGGTACAATTTTATATGGGAATAAAAAAAGATACAACTATTACATAAGATTAGAAGACCTTGCCAGACACATGTTTATAACAGGGATTACAGGATCGGGAAAAAGCAATTTTTTTCAAAATTTCTTAATAAATTACACAAAAAAATATGGGACACCGTTTCTATTGGCAGAATTCAAAGGAGAATATCATTACTTACAAAAGAAAATTCCTAATTTACTGGTTTTTATTGTGGGGAAAAATTTTGCTATTAATATTTTTGATCCTGAAGGACAGGACAGTGAAGTTCATGCGGAACGGGTATTTCAGATTTTCAGAAGTGGCGGATTATTCGAAGGAGTTGAGTATACCCCCCAGATGGAACGAGTGTTCACAGATATCTTAAAAAGAGTCTGCGAAGATCCCGCAAAAAGAAAATGGAAAGCATTTTATGAAGAATCAGAGATATATTATGCAGAAATCTACAAAGAAACAAGAGATCCTACCTTTAAAAGCAGTGTTACCGCAGTAACCAATAGAATACGACGCTATAGCTTAGGTACATTAAAACACAGTTTTGAGACAAAGATGGGATTAGATGTAAAGGAAATATTCAAGCATAATATCTTACTTGATGTCAGCGGAATTATAAAAATTGGCGGAGAAAAAGAAGATACACTGTTTTTCTTAAATATGCTTTTCAAGTATTTATGGGACAAAAATATCGAAATGGGAAGTAAGGAATACAAGGGAATTCGCCATATTACCATAATAGAAGATGCACAGTATTTTGCATCCCAATCAACCACAAAACGATCCACCATTTCTTCTTATATTGAAGATATTGCATTATTGCTAAGGGGTACAGGAGAATGTTTAATCTCTTTAGCTACCCGCCCAGCAGTTTCACCTGAAATTCTAGCAAATTGCGGAATTCTGGTATCATTTCAAAATCACATGCAGAAGGATTATTTACAGGATTTACTAAATTTTGAAGATAAAGAACGAAAATTTTTATCTTTACTGGGTGTAGGAAAATGCATGATACGGGTGAATTCAATAGGGAAGCCTTTTGCGTTAAAAGTACCATTTATAAAACGAGAATGGCTCTCAGAAGAAGAAATTGAGAAAAATAATAAAGAAATTTTAGAAAGAATACACAATGAGACAGGACAGGAAATCATGCAAGAAGTAATAGAGTCTCCACAGGAACAACCCGAAATAGTAGATATGACAACTGATACAACATTGTTTTGTCATTTTTGCGGGAATGAAATATTAGGGGATATTGTTCGCTGTGATGTGTGTAATACCACAATAAATAGAACATGAGTATATATATTAAAAAATTGAGAGGTTTAAAATGAAATTAAAGGAAAAAACTAAAAGAAATGAAGGAAAAACTAAAAAAGAGGTCAATAAAGAAATGGAAGAAGATTTAGAAAATACACAAGTATTTAGTAATGATGATGGTTTACAAGATACCTTTTTTGAAACAACAGAGGAAGCAGAAGCATTTAGAAGTTTGAAGGAGACTTGCGAAAAACTATATAAAGAGCAAGAAGAACGTAAAAAAAAAGAGAAAAACTTAACAAATCAAGAGAGTAGACAAATAGATAATACATCCAGGAAATTACCTGGAAGACAAGAAAAAAAGAAAAAAATTAGCAGGAGATTTTGAGTTAGGTGGTTAGATAATGATAAGATTGCAAATTCTTAGTATAAGTAATGGTTTTGAAGATATTTTTGACAGGCTTTTGAATTTTTTTGTTATCTTTAATACATTAATGGAAACTTTATTTCCCCTTTTGAAATATATCTTAATTTTTATGCTTTATGCTATTGGGTATTTAACGTTGCGAAGATATAGAGGATTTTCCAGAGGATTGAAAATGAAAGAATACGATATGGAAGAAGAGCAGAAATTACATTTAGAGAAGTTAAAGGAGACTCATATTATTTTAGGTATTTTTTATCTTGCATTAGCGACAGGATTTCTTTTGGGGTATTTGATACATGTATTCAAGTTCATTTTAGATCCAATTCCAGACGCATTTGTGTATGACTTTTTAAATTTTGCAAGGATAATTCCAAAAGATTTAATGGCTCGAATTCAAGATCCCACTTTAGCAATATTACCCTACGAAAAAACAATATTTTATTGTTTTGCGTTATCTTCATTCACAGGATTTGCAGGAATCATAATGGGGTTAAGATTTATGATTATGTATGCAAACAAGACACATACCACGAGTTTTAAACTATTTATTGCAGGAATTATTGATTGTCTATTATTTGGATTTACTACATTTATGAAATGTTTTATATAAATTAAATATGAAGTTAAAAGAAAAGTAAAATGCATTTTAGAGGAGTTTATTTTATTTCATGTGGAAAGTAATCATACAATTTTAAATAAAAAAATTAAATACTGAAGTAAAAATGAAAGTGAAAAAGAATACCATTTATGGGACACTAATGTTCTTAATGGTTTTAACCGTGTTGGAAAATATTGCACTTATCATATATTCTGGATTAATTGGAGTATTATTTACAATATCTACTATGACAATATCGGCTCTTATTGTAGTATTAATAGTAGTTTCATATATTATTGTAAAAGAGATAAGAAGCTATATTAAGAGAGAAGGGAACATATAGAATCTTACTAATGCTTTTTGAGTATTAGTCTTTTCTAATATATTTTCCTTTCTCTCATCTTTATAAAAGATTTCAAAAATTAGTGGAGATTTTTTATGAGTATATCAAAAGTTAGTATGAAACGAACAAAATTCGGATTAACTTTTTTATTGATATTCATTTTAATTTTTGGATTCCCACAATTAGTGAAAGCATTCTACTCTTATGTAATACACTTTGAGATTGATAAGGATTCCTATTATCTTGACGAAAAGATTCATGTTAATGCCTCTTGGTATTTAGAATACAATCCTGCGAACGAAATATCATATTTAGCACTCCATATTTGCGATTTAAATGATGATATCCTCTGGATGAGTGAAGAAATTACTGATCAAGGGACAATTGAGCAAAATTGGTCTGTTAATATTTTAGATTTAGATTTTGATTCATATAATTTTTCCTCTATTTCTCTGAAAGTTAGGTTATTCATATTTTATTTTCAGATTGATACCACAAACACTATGATGACCTATCTAAGAACTGTAAGAATTGATGTAGTTAAAAAAAATGTTTCATGCGAACTTGAAGGATTCGACGATTATTTAACTTATGGAGAGACTTTGAGTTTTACTGCAAGATTTTATGATTCAGTAAACAGCTCAAATTTAACGAGCAGACCAATTGATGTAAAAATTGTGTCAAATGATATTACTACATTCCAAAATGCTTACGTAACAAATAGTACAGGTAGAATTTCACTGATTTTTTCCTCATTAAATCAATTGGCAATAGGAATAAATCAAATTACATTTACAATTGAAAATGAAACTTTATATAATGGGGAAATGTTTTATTACGAGGTTTTAGTAAATAAATTACCTATTTTTATAGATATACTTAGTTTTGAAGAAGTGTATACAAATCCAAAGGATATTGAAATAATTCTATTTTATTATTATAATACCAAGACACCATTAGAGAATGTACCGATAAAAATACATCTTTATAATGGATCAACTCTATTATATGAGAATGAGCAAAATAGCAATAATTTAGGGATGTTTACTATTGTTCTTACTGAAAATCTATTTAATCTGGAAAATATTGCTTCCCAACAAGAATTCAGAATAGAATTCACATTTGAGGGAACAGAAATATTAGAAACCAAAACCTTATTGTTAAATTTTACCATAGAAATAAATGAGATTATAAATAACAACTCCTCTAATATCCAAGTAATTGTTAGTATAACTACCACTCTTATGTTAGGTTTCTTGGGAGTAATTCTTTTCATAAATCGGGAAAAAATCAAAAAACGGTTTACCATTAAAAAATTAATGGAACTTACAGTTAGGCGTTAAAAGATGTGAAAAAAATAAAAATAAGAGAAAAAATAAGAAAAGTGTCATTAGGCTATTGAGGTTTTAGGTGTTCTAACATCAATTTGTAAATTATCTCCTTTTTTAAGACTTAATTCCTCAACTATGTATTTGCGAATTGTAACTCCTAGTGAACTTCCAATAGGTTTTAATCTTCGTGTAATTATAAATGATGATTTTCCTTGATACGGAATAAAAACTTCTACTTCAACCCAATTCCCACGCTTCAGACCTAATTCTTCCAAAAATCCGCTTTGAATAGGAAAGCCTAATGTTTTTCCACTATACGTCAAAGAAATTACATCTTTCATTTTTAATTAACACCATTCTTTTCATAAATATTATTAATATGAAAGTAGGATATAATAATAATATTATATTTTAAAAATATTTGATTTGTAATCATAGTACAGCAATTTCATGCATTTTTTCTTATAAATAATCCACTTTCTTCTATATATAACCATAATAATAGAATATAGAACCTTGATTTATATTAAATAACATAATTTTTCTTATTTTTTAATTAATTTTTAATTATATTATTATAAAGATATGAATAAAAGATCACGATTTTTAGTTTTATTTATATAATTAAACATTAATCAACATTTAGCTAAACAATAAAAAAACTAATCATTATAAATCCTCACAAAAGTAAAACATTTAAATATATAAAAATTAATATAGTCATATTGGCAAATATTTTTGTCGGGATATATAAATGATATTTTAAAAAAAGAGGAAAAAGGGTAAAGGTCTTAAAAATGACACAAGGCGAACAAAATCAAATGACTGAAAAGTTAAAATCCAATAAAATTACCGCACTAAAACTTTCTAATGAGACGAAGAATAAGTTAAGAAGAGCGGGAATTGAGACAATAGAGCAACTTTCAGCATTAAAAATACCTCAACTTATGTCTATACTAAAGATAGCCGAATTGGAAGCTCGATTAATACTTGAAGGGGTATATGAGTTATTAAATGTGAGAATTAATTTTCGAGAAAAAGCTTCCGTTACCAATAAGAATAGGGATGCAACATTTAGGCTCACTACAGGAAGTAAACGCTTAGATTCATTATTTTTAAATTATGACCAAGTAAGGAGAAAACTAGGAGGCGGTATTCATAAAAATAGTGTTGTTGAATTTTTTGGTAAAAGCACCTCAGGAAAAACCCAGATTGCACATACTTTAAGTGTATATGCAACTCAACCCATAGAGAAAGGCGGATTAGACGGGGATGTTATCTACATAGATACCGAATTAGGATTTAGACCAGAGAGGATACTTGAAATTGCTAAGGAAAATGGAATTGATGGGAAAAAAGTTTTAGAGCGAATTGAACTTATCAGACCACTAAATTCTTTTCAGCAAGAATTAATTATAGACGAGTTAATTCACGATGTATTCAGAAGAAATCATGTAAAGTTGATAATTGTCGATAGCATTATCGCTAAATTCAGAGCAGAATATATCAAGGGAACTAGAGATAACATTAAAAGACAACAGCTTTTAGCTCACATGATTGAAGCTCTTAAAAAACTCACGATTTTATATGATGTTATGGTTGTGTACACCAATCAAGTGGGTAGTTATGGGAATGGATCTATGAAAGCTCAAATCAAGTGGTCAGGAGGAAATGTAATGGCACATTATACCCCCTATAGAATTTATCTACGCAGAGGAAAACATACAAGACGATATGCGAAAATGCTAAAAGATTCAGGACTTCCTGAACGGGAAATCAGTTTTTATATCAATCGAAAAGGTGTTACTGACGAGTTCATTGAACAGACTAAAGAAATATTCGAAGACGAAGAGACTGAAAAATTAAGATATTATTAGAGAGAATAGTAAAAAATTAAATTCCAATGTTCAGATTATGGGAAAGGAATTGGATTTTGAAGAAGAAATGATGAAGATCTTAAAGGATTCAGATCAAAAAGAATCCCAATTGAAACCGAAAAATAAGGAATTACTGAAACATTTCACTCTCGGTTTCTTTTGCGGTATAATGTGGAATAAAACATTCGGAAAAAAGAAGAGAAGTGAGAACCTTCATGAAAGGAATTAAAAAAACATATACGATGGATAATTATAGAAAATTTAAGCTGACTTGGGAGTGTTTTGATTTTGTAAAATTAAGTAATAGAATTCGAGATTTTATTAGAGATAACAACGAGTTCGCCTATTCTTTAGAGGATATATTTTGTTTGGTAGTTTGTCCGTATTTTAAAATAAGTCCCATTAATGTCGATAGGCATTTTATTCCTACTTTGAAAAGATTATGTAATTCTCTGGTAGAAAAAAAGGAATTGTATCATTTGGATATTGACCGAGAAGATTACTATTATTACTTCAGTGTTGGTCGAAAAAAAGATAAATTCACTGGTAGTAGACCTTTGCGAAGAAATTGTAAATAATAAAATAAGAGGAGCAAGTAGAAGGGAAATGAGCAAAAATATGAGAGAAGGGGATTTATAGAGAATGCCTATTACTTCCCCAGTTTTAACCATTCTTGAAATACGTTCCTTTCTCTCACATTTTTAACCTGTCATTTTCAGCAAAAGTTATTATCAGAAATGGAATCCCACGAATGTTTTTAGCCGAATGAGGTATGTAAATATGGATATATTTTCTAAGTTATTAGATAAAGCAGAAGAACATTCAATTTTCATTGATGAAAGCAAATTAGAACATGATTATCTCCCTCATAAACTTCCTTATCGTGAAAAAGAATTATCATTGTTAGCACAGGTTTTTTTACCTATTTTGGTACCTCGAAGTGGATGTTCTAAAAACATACTTATTACAGGGAACTCTGGGATCGGAAAAACAGCGACATTAAAATTATTTGGAAAAATTCTTAAAAATGTTGCAAAAAAAAGAGAAATTTCACTTACTTGTGTATTTCTCAATTGTCGATGTAAAAGTTCAAGTTATAAAATATTAATAAAGATAATTTCCTCAATACGCCAGAATTTTCCTAAAAGAGGGTATTCTTCTCAAGATTTATTGGACATCATTAAAGAGTTTCTTGAGTTAGATAACACATATCTACTTATTATTTTGGATGAGTTAACCCATCTCATTGAGAATGATAAAGATTTGCTCTATTCATTAACTCGATTAAATGATGACTCATTATTTTCTCGTTTTAATTTATCAATTATTGGGATAATTCGAGATATCTCATGTTTACATAGTTTAGACTCAGGAACATTAAGTACGCTTCAAAAAAATATCATTCAATTTCGCAATTACTCTAATGAACAGATTTATGATATCTTAAAATATAGGGCAGATCTTAGTTTTAGAAAAAATGTGATCTCAGAGGGCTTAATTAGATTAGTATCAGATGCAACAAATATAGAAGGAGATATTCGATATGGCTTGAATTTACTGTGGAAAGCAGGTAAAATTGCTGAGGGAAAAAATCTTTCTAAGATTACTAAGGAATGTATTGAATTAGCATATCAAGAAGTATTTCACTTAAAAAATACACCTTTAGAAAATGTTTCAAAAAAATAAGAAAATAAAAGAGCTTTATGAAAAAAAATAAGGAAAGATTAAAGAAAAAGAGCAAAGTATGGAAAAATTTTAAGAGGTTAGTAAGAAAGAAAGCATTAAAGGTAATTTTAGACAAAAAAAATTATACAAATTCTCCTATATGTCCATTATGCAATAAGATCGCTGAATTGACCTTTTTTACTAGTTTTCGTTTATACAGGAAAACAGAAAGCAGTCAATTTATAACAATCCATTCGAATTGTGTGTTCAAGGAACCTCGTGATCGTTTTAAAAAAAGATTTTTTGAAAAATTGGATAAACTCCTTGATGATTTTGATTATCTTGCGGAGGTGTAAAGAATATGGAAAAGACTCAAAAAATAACTAGATGTCCACGATGCAAAAGTAGAAACATTGAAGATTGTGGAAAAACCTTTAATTGTCAAGATTGTAATTTAGAATTTGACAAAAACCTATTGAAATGGTTAGAAAATAAATCCAATTTATTTACTAAGGAAGAATTGGGATTTTTACATGAGATTTTATTTGAAGATACTAAAAATTGAAGATGTAAATATTATAAGGGAATTTTGATGATCCAAGAAGTAGGGATATTTTTTAATGGAATACTTCTCATAAATCGTGAATATAATAGTCCTGAAGAAAATCAATCAGATAAATTTTTAATTTTTTCATTAATTTCAGCCTTAGAAACTTTCTTTCGGACTATTTTTTCCCAAGAATTGGAGTACATAAAAGGAGAGCGTTCTGTCTTAATAATTTCAAAAGAAATTATTAAATCCCCTGAATCTAACCATGTGTATCGTTTAATCGCTTATGTTATAATTGATAACGACATAAGGGGAATTGATAACTATATTAAGAGAATAATCACCCCCCGATTAGGAGAATTGTTAAATCAGTTTAGAAATCAATATCCTGATCTTAATTTTAATAATGTTAATAAGTATAGTAATTTTGAAAAAAAAATTGACAAGATATTCAAGTATTAAGGAGTGTGAACTATTAGAATAATTGAAAGTTTAAAGGGATGTGAAGTACAAAATGAATGGATTTAAAAAGATACGACTCTCAACCATAGGAGAAACGGTGACTACAACAGGAAAGGTAGGGAGAGTTCTACTCTCCCTTCTTCCGATTAAGAAATCATAAAAATTATGAAAAAACAGAAGGTTAAGAGGTGTTAAAGAAGTAACTATGCAAGATTTGTCGAATTTAGGATTAAATACAACGAAGTATCTAAAGATTGTTATGCAAAAAGAGAATCAGAGACAAGTAAAAAATGACAAACTAACTATACGAATATTACCCGAAGAACTGAAGCTATATAGACTATTTGTATTAAAAAGTGAATATAAAAATGTATCAGAACTCGTAAGGGATGCAGTGCGTGAGAAAATACTTAGAGATTTCAAACCGAATCCTACACATCACCCATTTGAGCATTATTCAAGTTTGCTTGAAGACGAGCTAACTGCGAACTTCGAGAATGAAATAGAGAAATTGACCGAAAATGTAAATCTGAAAAAGATTGACAAGGATATTCTTATAGATGTTTTGCAAAAGCAATTGTTAAATGATATAATCGCAATTTCGATATTGCGTAGAAAAATAGAAGAGAATGAATGATATAAATGAATAGTAATATTAATTTAAGTTATTTGGATAGGAAAGCGAGGGGTAACCATGATTTCGCCCACTCTCCGCCTACTGTTCGAGGGGAACGATCCGTTAGAAACACTTGGTTAGATTACTTGTTTTTAACAATGAAAGATTGTCCTTTCAACTGGATTTTTGTCTTTTGGTAGGTTACTCCTCACCCTATAATCCAATTAATTTAAGACAAGAGTATAGTAAAAGAGTATGAGAGAAAATGAGTTTAAAAAGATGGTATCCTTGATTATATATGAGACAGGGCTTAGTCTTCCAGAAATAAGGGAAAAAATAAAGGAAAAACAAGAAGAATTAAAGGGATTAGTATCGCTTGAAGCCTCGTTACTCCTCGTGGCAAGGGACTTTGGAATTTCGCAAGGTAAATCAATGAAAATAACGGAAATCAGTTCATTGACTCTAGGAATGAAAGATCTAACTGTCGTGGGAAGAATACGCTTTCTGCATAGCCTACACTCCTTTAAGAAAGGCTCAGGAACGGGTAAAGTTGGGAATTTCACGATATTCGACAAAACGGGGAGTGTGAAAGTGGTTTTATGGAACGAGCAAACGGGGATAATGGGGAATTTAAGAACCAATCTGCTTATTAAAATAGATGGATGTAATGTAAAAAGCGGGAAAAATGAAGAGATCTCATTACGCTTGGAATATGATGGGAATATTCAAATAAATCCGAGTGGAGTACATGAGAGGGATTATCCTATTTACCATCAAGAAGAATTCCAAGTGTGTCACATTAAATCAGGTGAGGAAACTCAAATATGGCACATTGGATTGGGCGTAGAAACAGAATATCCCAATGATTTGATTACCGTTCCCGTGTGTATAATGGAGATAAAAGATGTCAAAGTATTTGAAAGAAAGAATGGTATGCAAGGACAAATGAGAATAGTAATTGTTGGTGATAGTACGGGAATAATTAGGGTGACCTTTTGGAACGAGAAAGTAAGGTTAATAGAATCCTTAAAATTAGGAGATATTGTAGCAATAACAAACTTAGAGCGGAAGAAATGGAAAAAACATGCAACACTTGAAAGTACAATGGGTACGGAAATAAAGGAGTATGATTACGATATAATAGGAGTCGGTAGCATTGAATTGATAAAGAAATATCGCCATTCTAACCATTTAACTCATATTGAAGGGATTGTGATTAAACGGGGTGATATGGGAGAATGTGACATTGATGGAAAGGAATTATACCAACAAATTGATATTAGTGACGGTACAGGGATTATAACTGTGACTATTTTTGACAAAGATATAAGTAAGTTCAATGAAGTTTTTAGAGAGGGAAACAAGGTTAAGCTAATAAATGTATTAGTTAACGCCTTTGATGATGAGTTCAAGTGTGTTGATTTCGAAACAACACAGATAACGGATGTAAAAATTGTGGACACTTTTACTACAGACGAAGAGATTGAAGCAGAACTAAAACGGATGAAGTTCAGGAAAGAAGATAGGATAAAGCGTATAAGAGAAAAACGTGAAAAGATTAAAGAAAAACGTAAGAAAAGAATAAAGGAAAGGAGTAATGATGATGTCTAAGAAAAAAGAAAAGAAAAGCAAACTCAAAGAGGTATTATTGGCATTGGAAAAGATTGCAAGAAAAACAGGTGAAGATGAGGATGATTATATTTGGAGTTTAGAAAATGAATATAATATAAAAGTAACTGAAGTAGAAACCAAAACAAATCGTTTTGGAAGTACAGCTTTGTGGGTTGTTCTTCCAATTAGTTGTGTTTTGCATTTACCAATTGGAAGGGATATTAGGGATAAAAACATGCCTCTAGAAAATGCTGAGACTATTATGAAAAAGATTGAGAAGGATGGAAAAAACTTTGTTAAATATGCATATCCAATTGGGATTACTTCAATATCAGATACTATTTTCGAAATCCTAAAGAATCAGTATGGAATTATGGAAAATTTTTTGACTCCTGAGGAGTGGGGCAAGGTTTATGATTCAGAAGAGTGGGTTAACGCTAAACTTCAAATTGGTAGAGAATTAATTGCTGAAGAGATTTATTTTAAGTTATACTAATAATGGAGAATCACCTAAATTAAGGTGTCTAAATGAATAGCACATCAGTTAGAAAAAATAAATTAAGGGAATGCTCCCACTGTAAGTTTATGATTTCAGAAATGTACTTCAAAAAACATATTAGGAATTGTCATAAAAATCAAGATATTTTGAAAAGGAATAAAGGCGGGAAACAAAAATATTGAAAATAGTTTTGTCGGCAGTCTCTATAAAAATAAACTTCAATATTGTTATAAAATACGAAATCAAATTGTTTTTGATTTGATAAAAGAAGATAGTGATCAAATTTACCAAATTTATAATAATGAGGAAAGAGAAAATGAAAAAAGTTGTTAGTTTTAAAGTAAATGAATATATTTCCTTGAAATTAAAGGATGGTATAACAAATATATTTACGGGTGGGAAATTTTTTATTCAATGTATGAAACTTCTGCTAAATTTACAAACACAAGATACAGAAGATTATGATGAAATAAACTCTATTGATGATGTTGCCTATTTAGCATGGCAAAAATCTGATTTTAATGAATCTAACGAACTAACTCCAGAACAGGAGTTTATGGGGCACTGTTCTAACCTCCAAGTAGGGGTAAAACACAATTATGACACACGCTTGCTACATTCCAATTTAGGATTTCCTTTATTGAAAAAATTAGTAGAAGTGGGTGATTTATTAACAAAAAGAGTTTTTAAAGAAGAAATAGCTAATATTTAAATAGAAAGGTGTCTGTCTAAAAAGTAACATCTATAGCATGTTGTTACAACTTGATCATGTTATAACATAGTAATTATGTTATAACATAATAAGAATATAAATATAGGAATAAAAAACTATGTTGAGTTTATCAATGTCTCATAAGAAAATAAAAACGTGTCCAAATTGTCTCCGTAAAAAGCGGAACCTTTGGGATTTTGAAGGGGAAGAAATTTGTGAAGATTGCCTGGATCTGAAAATATTCGATAAAACTCTAAGAGATGATCTATTAAAAGATTCAAATGTTCGAATAGTAGCTATGGAACATGGAGTATTTACAGAAAAAACTCCAAATTTAAGAGTTTATTTAGCAACAATGCAGGCAATGAATTGGTTACTTACTCAAGATTTAACGGGGACAAATTTAGTTAAATTAGATGATTTAAAAGGAATAGTTCATGGATACGCTGCCGATTTAGAAAAGGATGTTATCCCTGTATTACAAAAAGTAGAGTTATTAAGTGACATAAAAGAAAAAGAAGAAACTATTCTAGGAAAGAAGACAAAAAATAATTACATATCCCCCGGTATCCTATTCGAGGAAATTTCAAAACGATGGAAAGGAAAACAGAAAGACCAAGCAATTTATTTGCTCCATGGTCTTGTAAGTTCAGGAACATTATCAGAAACACCATATTTCTCCGGCATTAGAGATACTTTTGTTAATTCAATTATTGACGAGTTGATTGATATAACGGATGGAGAAATAGATGAAACTAAGGAATATTATGAAATTGAAGGTTACAATTGTAGAGAATGTGGTAGATCATATGGAAAGCATCAAAAGGATCAATTAGAAAAACATTTAATTGATAAACATATAATTCCTGACGAAGAATTAGTAAAACACATTGAACCTAAACAACAATTAAAAGGATATCTAGTACCTCAAAGTCAATTTGAAAGTTATGCTAGACGAAAGAATATGCAAATCAAAAACTTCATTGATAAATTATATACTTTTTTGCGGTATAAATTTATATTTTATGAAGAAGAACCTACTATTAATAGAGGTGGAGAAACTTACTGGATTGTTAAACCAGAATGGGTAAAAACTTTGAGTAAAACGAAAATAAATGTGAAAGATCACATCAAGACCTTAGAAAAGGAAAGAACAAAATCCTTATAATAGAAAATCTCAAGTGAAAATTATGGAATTAGTGGGAAAATGGTACAATGATACATTATATAAATGCTCTAAAATAATTTGGCATCAATATAAAGAATCAATCAAATCGGGAATAAGAGGATTTGTATTTTATGGTACTCCTGGTAATGGTAAAACAACATTAGCTAAGAAAATTGTTGAGGATCTACCTGGCGAAAAACCGCTGGAGAATAATATGATATTTAAAGATTGTGCTGATTTAGCTCATTACAGATACGGGGAAACTGAGAAGGAAATAAGAAAAGTTTTTGAAATGGGAAGAAATAAGGCAAATAAACCTGTTATATATATATTTGATGATGCAGATGGTCTATTTTTAACCCGAGATTTTGGTCCTAAATTAGATGCTTGGTATATTGGGCAATTAAATGTACTATTTCATGAGTTAGATAAAATGGACACATCAAATGAATTCGTCATACTAACAACAAATAGAATAGATCTTCTAGACAAAGCACTTATTGATAGATTATATTCAATTGAATTTCCAAATCCACCAAAATCTGTTTTAGGATTAGCTACTATTGAGTTAGCCTTAAATACTTTAAATATGAAAAAATCAATTGTCAATAAAATTAAAAATGTGGTACAAGAAGATGAAAAAGTTAAAACATTTAGAGATATGGAAAGAATTGTGTATGAAATGTATATCGAATCCATCGAATCAAGCGAAGAGTTAAATGAAAATTAAATGTGGAGGGATTAGGTAATTAAGTTAGCTTAAATGCCTAAAAGGAGGTAGAGGTTGAATATTCATGCAGGTTGACTCTTTTCGTATAAGTATAAATTTAATTGATGAAAATACTAACGATAAAAAATTTATAAAGAATTTGATGCAAGAATATTATTCTGATGCATTCTTAGAATACTTTTATCAAAGAGATAATAAAAATAAATTAGAATTAATTATTAGAAATAATCCATTAGGATTATTTACAATAAAAAAGTTAATTGAAAGATTTCATCCATGGATAAAAATCTATGGACAAAAACAATTAATTAAACCGGATTTTCCCAAAGAATTTTGGAAACCCATAAATGAAGGAGGAATTGGAAAGAAATGGTCAAAGAAAGTAGAAGCAAGGATATTAAAATTGGATTGGAAGATTTAAAGTTGAATAAGCTTGAAAAAGAAGTAATTTATATTTTGAAAAGTGGAGAAAAGAATTCAATAAAAAAAGCAGAAAATATAATCAAAAAATTTGTAGATGATCATGTCTGAGTTAATTTGTGAGAATATTGGAGGTTTATTAGGAAAATTTTCATTTAATTTCAAGAAAGGGATTAACATACTTAATGCCCCTAACTCCAGTGGGAAATCAAGTATTATTAATGCTATTAAACTGTCGTGTGAAGGTGATTGGGAAAATGAAAACTTGATACCGTATTTAAATGATAAAACTAATTATGGTACAGTTGAATTAAAATTTAATGAATTTAGACAAAAAGTCTCAATCACAAGAGACAAACAGGAGGTTAGGTTCCTTTCAAAAGAACTTGATTACAAAGATAAAAGAACAAAAAATCTTAGTTTTTTAATGAAAGATTCTCCTTTAAACTTAGCTATAAGTAAGGCGGATGAAAGAGAAATTGAAAGATGGTTTTATGATATCACAGATTTAGACTATTATGAGATTGCACAAAAGAGAACTGAAAGTTTATTTAGACAATATAATCAAGAAAAATCAAATTTAGAAAATAAATTAAAAGGGAGTTTGAATGAATTAAAAAAATTAAGAACCGAGTTTAATAATGAAAAATCAGAATTAGATAAAAAAAGAGATGGATTATTAAAATCACCGGAATTAGAAGGAATAAAAGATAAAATTGATGATTTAAGATATAAAATAGAAGAATATGATGAGATCATTAATAAAATCGATTATCAGCTTAGTGATTATCAATTAAAACTAAAAAATGCAGAAAAAGATTTAAACGAAAAAGAAATGGATTTAGATGAAAAAAAGGTAGAGGTAGAGGATCTACAAAAGGAAATTTTACAAGGCGAAGAAAAAATAATAGAATTGGAAGAAGTATATAATGAGAATAAAGAAAGGATTATAATATTAGAAAAAGAAATACAAGGATATGATGAAATTGTTGAAGGTAAAACTATTCATATAGATGGAATCAAAAGCAATTTAAGAAGCCTTCAATCTGAATTAAAAAAGAAGACATCAATTGAAGGTTATGATATTTGCCCTACATGCGACTCAAAGTTGGATCCTTTAAAGGTTCAGAAAAGAATCGAGGTTCTTAGCATAAAAGTCAATGATAATGAACAGATCCTGCGAAAAAAGGAAACTTTACTGGGAGAAATATCAAAAAGTCAAAAAGATATAAAAAATGAAATTAATGAGATAGAAAATGAGTTACCAAAAAGGAAAAATGAACTTGATGATGAAATAAGAACGGTTAATTCAGAAATTAAAGGATATAAAGGTACAATGACTTCTCTAAACAATAAGATTTCAGAGAACGAAATAGAACTGAGAATTAAAGAAAAAGAAAGAGAGAATTTAACTAATAAATTGAAAGAATTAATTAGCCCTTTTGAAAAAGTTAATGATGAAATTAGCGATTTAAATGTAAAAATTAACGAATTAACCAAAAAAATAAACGATGTAAGTGCTAAAATAAAATTATTTGAAGAAGGGACAGAAGAAATTAAAAATATTAGAAAAAAAGTGGAAATAACAGAACAGATTGTTAGACATTTCTCAAATTGCGTTTCAAGAATTAAAAACTTGATGTTAGATAAATTGAATAATAGATTAAAAGAAAGCTTCCAATTATTAGAACTAGCGGAGTTAGATAGAATCCTTGTTACTGAAAATTTCAATATAATTATAACACGAAAAGGTGGTTATGAAACAACAATAGCTGAATTATCAGGAGCAGAACGAGCTTTAATTGCTTTTATTATAATGGTAATAGCAAAAAATGAATTTTTACCAGAATTTCCGATGCTTTTAATTGATGAAATAGGGGAATTTATGGATAAAACACGATTTCTAAAAATAATTGATTATTTAAAAGAGATTGTTGATATACTCATAATTACACGTAATAGACCATTAGAAGGTAGACCAGAACCAATATCTCAAATAGACATATTGCACAATCCACATGAAATAATATAGATTTAATTTTAGTCTATCTTTAAGGGGAGGAGGTAATGGAAAAATTTATCGTGATTTTGCAAGAAATTTTAAAAAAGGAATAGAAAGAATCAATTATTTTTGTAATGAATTAGAGATTAGTAATCACACAAAAATAGATGCTATTGAATTATTTAAAAAGATATTGAGAAAAAAATTAACACTGGGACGTTCTATCGATATTCTAATTGTCACATCTATTTATATCTCTTGTTTATTTAATCAAGAGCCAATACCTCTTACCTTTATAGCTCAAAAATGTAAGATTTCAAGAGTAAAAATTAGTAGAGTCTATCGCTCTTTACGAGATGAACTAGATCTAAAAATACCACCTCCTGATTTATATAAATTTTTAACTTTTTTTTTGAATAAGTTAAATTTGCCAAATGACTTGTTTGAGACAGCAAAATCATTAATATCTCAAATATTAGAGAAAAACATTGATCAAGGCAAAGATCCTTCTTCAATTATTGGTGCTGTTATTTATATTGCAGGAAAAATAAAGGGAAAGCTTTGTACTCAACGAACTATTTGTAAAACATTAAGAATATCAGCAGTAACGATTAGGTTAAGGTCAAAAGAAATAAAGGAAGGTCTAAAAATATATTTTAAGTAGTATAAGATTTTAATTAAGAAAAAAAGGCTAACTATAGAAATAATACCAATATTTAAATTGAAAATAGCTTAGGAAATTTTTGATCCATTTTTAACGACTTTGGGATTATGGAATCAGATTTAGGCGATTTTTACAACAATCTTCAATCAAAACTTCAAAAAAAATGAAATTAATTTATTAAAAGTATATAATTCTTAAAAAGGGATTTATTATGTTTAATTCTCAAGATTTTAATAACAATAATCTATTTCAAAGATTTAATGGTTAGTATGAATAAGCTGTAGTCAAATTTAATGAAGAACGAAAAGACATGAAAATCGAGAACCTTGATTATTCAGTTTGATTTGAAAAATATTTTGAAATTTTGATGAACCAGCATGGAATTATGGAAAATTCTTTGACGACTGAGGAGTGGAATAGAGTTTATAATTCAGTAGAGTGGGCTAACGCTAAAATTCAAATTGCAAGAGAAATAATTGCTGGAGAAATATATTATAGGATATACAATAATGGAGAATGACCTAAATTAAGGTATCCAAATGAATAATACTTCAACAAGAAGAAGTAATGTAAAGGAATGTCCCCATTGTAAATTTATGATTTCAGAAAAGTACTTTAGAAGACATGCTAAGGGATGTCCTAGAAAGCACAATTCTAAGGTTTATAATTCTATTGGTGGAATTTCTAAGCAGTAACGTAGATAAGGATAATTGTTTGGAAAAGGGTTTTCTCCTCTTAAAATTACTTTATTTCTGTTATCGGTAATATTGATTTGAATATAATTATTCCATTCTAGATGAATAAGTGCATGAGTAAATGAATGTTCATCGTTAAAATTGTTAGCACCCATCATTGTTTTAATTTGATCAGGATTCGGATTCACTTGGTCTTCCCAAAAAATCTCTAAAAATTGAGGAAGATTTATCACGATTGCATAGATTTTAATATGATTTCTGATAATTACAACCATTAATAATCGCCTTTAACTTTTTTATTTCACTTTTGACAAAAAAATCAAAATGTGAAACAATATATAAAAAATTCAGATATATTTAAATAAAAAATACAGTTACAAGGCAATTTATAGGTAAAAACTAAGACTTCCCAAATTGGTAGTTACATAAAACCTACTTTCATTTTATGAGAAGAAAAATTCACAATAATTTTATAGGGTATATTTTTAACATTCATACAAAGGATTCAAGCAAATTTTTTAGATTATCTGCTAGCAATGGCAGATATTCATAAGATTTAATTTTAACTTTCTTATTTAGACATAAAGCAACTAAATAGAGTCTTGTTTCTCCTATATCCATTTTTCTAAGGAAAATAAGTCCTTCCTTTTGAAACTTCGATTGTTTCTCAGGAAATTCTACATTAGTTACTATGTCGATTGTATTTATATCCCATTCTTCTAATTTTTCCAAAGCTTGAGTTAATCTTGGAGCAATAGCTTCACAAATTTTTTGATAAGACTTATCTGTACTTCTGCTTGCAACAATAAAACCATTCTGGTCTAATAAAAGTGTGGAACTGTTGTAAGTTTTAGCCATATAATCCTTCAATAACGATTCAAACATCTGTGATCTATGAGTAGCATAAAAAACGCCATCAGAAAAAGCTTTCAATAAACTTGGTTCATCATAAATCGATGTATTAAAAATAGTAAACTTAATCCCTTTAATTATAGAATTGATTTCACTTTCTAAATAATTTATTCGATTTTTGATGTCTTCGTTATTTTTAACGTCAGGATCATATTTATGAAGTAATACCAAAATTTGAAAGTTGTCAGGATGAGATTCTGATGTAATATATACAATATCTTTAAGGAAAATTAGAGCTTCCTCAAATTTTTCTGGTGCTTGGACATCAATTACATAAAATATCGATTGCATATCTGTAAAATACTTACTTTTATTACCTAAATATATTTTTCTATAGGACTTCTGACCCCCCAAGTCCCAACGCACGATTGTAGCACCTAGAAGAGATGAGTTTGTATAGAAAGTCCGTTTTGCTTTAATAGTTGGTTTAACTGTAGGTAATAAACTAAATTTTTTATCTAGTAATAGTAAAATTGAAGTTTTTCCACCACTTTCTAAACCACAGAAAAGTATTTTTTTTAATTCAGTTGAACTATTCATAACAAATTACAAATAAATTTTTTATTTATTAATTGTTTTGACTTTAATTTTGTTTTTATCAATTTGTTCATTGAGACGAATTTTCCTTAATTTAGAAGGAAAATTTAAATCAATTATATCGAAAACATAGCCACTAGAATCTGTTGGCCCCTCAACAATTTTTAATTTTGATGGAGATATTTTGCCTTCATGGAAAGATATAATTTTGCTATTTCCTAAAAATTTTCTTTTCATATATTCACCATAAGTATTACATGCTGCGATGGGTACCCTATTCTCAAGAGCACGTGCTTTTAGATAAACATCCCAATTTTCCATTCCATCTTCTCTTATTTGGGTAGGTGAAAACAATAACTCTGCCCCGTTTTCAACAGCCAATCGTGGTGTTTCAAAAAAAGCCATATCAAAGCATATAAGAACTGAAAATAAATGGGAATTACCATATTCAAATAAATTTAAATTTTTTCCTGCCTCAAAATATTCACGTTCATAAGCATATAAGTGAATTTTATCTTGCTTACCAATTTCATCACCATTTTCATCAAAATAATAGCATGTTATCTTTGGTTTTCTTGTATTATTTCTTTTTTCCCAAATTGCACCTGATAAAATTTTAATACTATAGTCTTTTGCTAGAGTTTTAACAAAACCATAATCAGTTCCTCTTAGTTTTTGAATATTTTGAGTAAAATCTCTATTATAGGGAACCCACCTTTCAGGTAAACATACTATCTCACATTTATTATGTTTATCTAATAATTTTCTTAAAATTTGCTCAATTTCATTGTAACAATTTTTTCGAGTGTTAAAGATTTTAGGTTGAATACATGCGACTCTCATTTTATTGATTACCTATGGATTTTTTTTGTTTATCTCATCGATTATATCAAATATATCAATCAAGTTGGAGATCTCATAATTAGGTTCATTATTTTTCTGGTTTTCTATATCTGCTTTATAATTGTCATACTTTCCTCCTCGATGAAGATATACACTATAAATATTGTTTAAATTTGCAGGAATTATATCTTTATCAATTCGGTCTCCTACATATATGGTTTCTTGACCTTTAACTTTAAATCTTTTTAAACAGTAATTAAATAGCTCTGGATTGGGTTTTCTAATTCCAACTTCATCTGAAATAACTACTAAATCAATTAGTTTATCAATTTTAAGCCTTAGAATCTTTTCATATTGCTTTATCGGGATTCCATCTGTTATAATTGCGGTTTTTATAGAAAGATTTTTCAATTTAATTAAGGTTCTCTCGACATCATCATATAATTTTATTGAATTTACTTTTTCTTCATGATATGCCATTACTGCCGCAGCTATATACTTATATCGATCATTATATGAGATGTATTCAATATTTTCTTCCATCTGATTCAATCGTCTAAGGAGATTGTTGTAATGTTTTGATGAATTTGAACCGTATTCTCTCACAATTTCATTTAATATTC
The DNA here is from genome assembly GCA_048939015.1 of Promethearchaeota archaeon. Lineage (GTDB taxonomy): Archaea > Asgardarchaeota > Lokiarchaeia > Sigyniarchaeales > SOKP01 > Loki-b32. Next base: position 14,316 of record JBHLPW010000015.1, on the reverse strand, counting down.
GAACTGCTTTCCTTTTGTCTATTTTTAAACCCATTTTAATCATTGCATCAATTCCTTTAAGTCTAGCTCTTTCAGATAGTCCTGTTGAGTCAAAAAAACAATCATCTAAATCAAATCCAATTAATTTTATAGGACACATCGGTAGATTCTCCTTTGATTTTTAATTTAGTATAAAATAACAAATTGAATGCTAATATTAATTGTACTAAGATATTAGAGGGAAAGTTAAGATAAATTTATTTATCTTTAATAATATATGATCTTCAATATTAATTTATTTTAGGTTAAACAGAAAGAAATAGCTGTTCTTGTTATCTAATAAATAAATCGTAGTGGAGATTTATTAATTGAAAACCATCGTGGCTTTATCATATTTTCATCGCAAAATTGGTCCATTAGTGTTTTATTCTTATCCAAAGAATATGTTGGAAAAGGAATTGTCGAGTAAAGTAGCTAACATTATGGATCAACAATTTAGTGAAGGTTTTTTTACTCATTCTTTTGAAAATCTGAAATCAATGAATTATTACTTTGAGATTCATTCAGATTGGGCCCGAGGAAATCAAGAAATGTTAATGGTTTCTATAATTCTTGATCAACAAATTCCTCTTGAAATTGAAGAAAAAATTGCAATTCTATGTACTGAATTCTCAGAACGATTACAATCAAATGAAGAAATTTTTATGGCATTTTATATAAATGATATTAATAATTTTGATGAAGAAGATCAAGAGAATATTAGAAAAAATGAAGCCTTAATAGAAGCGTGGGTAAACAATTTATATTGGGTAATAATAGAGGATACGAGAGAAAAAACTGAAGAAGAGAAAATAGCAATTTTATTAAATGATAGACACGTTTTCCAAACATTAGAAAAGTTATCTAAAGGTCCAATCCCATTAGAATGGTTAAGAGAATGGTATATTGAGCAGTTTCCAGAAAAGGATTTCGATGAAACCATCACTACTTTAGTAGAGAAACAATTTATTTTTATTAATCAAATAGGTTTAGTAGAGAAATATGTTCTTTTATTAAAAGAAGTAAATGCTGAAAGGATACCTCCAGATAGCGTTATAGAATATATCGATGATAAACCAGAACTTATAGAATTACTACTTCCTAAAGTCCAAGAATATTATAGTGAATATGAAAAGAAAAATAAAACTGAATTAAGAGAAGATGCTTTTACTTTATTTCAGATTATGGCAGATTCAAAAAAATATAATGTGCTTTCAGAATTAAGAAATGGTCTAATTTCAAAAGATATATTACCCAAATTAGTCTCAAAGAAATCATTAGATTCTTTAATGGAGAATATCGAGTTTTTGAAGAAATATGATGTTATTGAAGAATTAGATTATGATGGAGAAACCTATATAGTTTTAAAAACAAATTTACAGATTACAACTGCCTTTCCAGAATGGATGAGGAAACTTTTACCAAAAGAATCTGAACCGATAGTAGCAGATAAATATTCTACTAAAGATGATAAAGTTGAAAGCTTTAATGATGAAGAAATAACTAGTTCAGTTGAAAAAAATGAACTTGCTTTAAAAAATACAGAAAAAAGAAATATTAAAAAAAAGAAAAGTACAGGAAAATAATAATTATTAAATTAAGCACTTTTAATATAATTATACCTGGTCATTATTAGAAGGATAAAATTAATAAATTATAATGCCTAAAAAAGAAGAAACCATTATAGATTTAAAAAATCTTTTGGGTTATATGGGGATTGAAATATTGGTGGCAATCCATAATGGAGCAAAGAATTTTGAAACCATTAGGTTATTTTCTGGTATACCAATTTCTTGTATAAATGGAAGAATTCCCGTTCTAATTGATTTAGGTCTTATAAAAAAAATTAATGATGAATATTTATTAACAGAGAAGGGAATTTTTTTTAGAAAAAGTCTAGATTAATAGATTTTAATGAATAAAGACATCAGTTTGGGGCGACAATGTCATTGCTACCGAGCAAGTAGCTAGCTTTGTCATAAGGTCATCATCTGTCAAATGATGCTAATCCTCATTATTATTTAATTTTTGATTTTTTATCTCCTTTTTATAGTACTTTCGCATATAATATCCTGGACGTTTTAAACCACCACTTTCATTAATTAAACGCTCTAATCCCCCCTCTTCTGATACCGCATTTTTATAGGCGTTATAATCCTCCTCAGAAATTTCTTTTCTTTTCATTAGATAGTCGAGTATAATAATTGCATCTTCTTTTTTTGTACATCTTCTAATAAAATCAATTGCTCTTGGATTATATAACTCATTTGGGTAGTGATTATTTGATTTATGAGATTCCTTGATATTATCTAGTTCAATATGTTCTTCTATTGAGTCAATTTTTATTGATTTCGTTTGATCTGACATTTCTTTTTTCAAATAAGGGAAACGTTTTTGAAATTCTTTTTCATTATAGGATATAGTTAACCCTTCTTTATTTTCAATTTTAATATTCTTACTAACTTTATTTTCTTTATTATCTCGTTCCATAGATTTAGAAAAATATATAATTTACTTCTGAAAATAAATTCAGTTTCAAATTAAGTAAAGAATTAGGAGTTTAATACATTATGTAAAATTAAATTTTTCAAATGTTTGACTTAAAAACCCTAAACTCTTAAATCAATAGTACTAAAATCGATTCTTTCAGGAATAAAATAATTCTATTATTTTGGATCCAAATAAAACGAATTATCTAAAAAATTTTTTTATCAAAAATGTAGTTATAGTGAGAAAATTCTTAAATTTTTTATTCTAAAAATAAGAAAAATAAAATTTCGTTGAATTTATTTTATGTCGGGTAAAAGAATTCAATATTACTTTATAATTTAATAATTTATTAACATATTCTTTTTAATAAGTAAAATTCTTTAATTAGATTTAGAATTTAAATAAATTATATAATATAGGATCTTTTAAAGAAAGTCGAGTATTTACCTTGTTTAACCTTAAGATTAAAACTTTTATACATCAAAATATTCCCTATTCCTTTAATTGGAATAAAGAACACCATAAAGACAAATATTCTCAAATTATTTCTAATCGGGACGAACTAAATAGACTTAGGATCCATTTTAAAAAAGTTTATGAAGGTATGATCCCTAATACTCTATTTAATTCGAGAAAAATCCCAAGAGTATCTCAATTTAAGATAAAAGGGCTTAAAAATGCATTTGTTAGAAGTTTTAGTAAAAGTTTAATTAGATCAGGCAAAGTCCAATATAATGATTCAAAATCAAAGTTGTCTCAATATGCTCAAAAAGTTTTTGATATTTACCAAAAAAATAATTTTGGGAGCATCCCCGGACATGATCCGATTTTAAAAAACATTTTAATTAAAGATAAAGATTCTGTTGCTATAGAAGTTCCCATCTGGAGTAAAAATGAAAACATAACAATTACGGGTCACATTGATTTGATACAAATTGAAAATGATATTGTTAAAGTGATTGATTATAAACCTGAAGGAAATTTTCTTCTTTCTCTCCCTCAAGTTGCAACATATGGATTTTTAGTTAAAGCCCAATTAAATATTAAGAAAATAAAATGTATCTCTTTCAATAAACAGAGTTCCTGGGAGTATGAACCAAGTTTATTAATCGAAGACATAAAGGATTATTTAATCTCCCAACAAATTAATGAAAGACCATGGGAAAATTATATATCCCTCAAGTAAAATTAGAGCTTTTTCTCTTTTTGTGTTGAAGACTCGCTTTTTTCCTCTGGTTTTATAAATTTCCGAAATAAGAAATAACATAAGATTAAAGCTATAAATTCTGAGATAAGCCCAAAAAATGTAATTATCGTGCCATTGTATCCTAAATATCGAAGCAATAAGGCAAATACTAACCCAGAAGAAGCTAAAGCCACAAGAATTATTCCTTTAATAATTTCAATAAAAGAGTCTTTTATGTAAATTATTTCTTTCTTGATCCACGAAAAAATCGAAACCACAAGAATCCACTTTAAATTTTCTAATTATACTTTAGATAGATTAAATAATGATTATTTTAATAGCTTTATCATTTCCCTATAAAAGCTTAAAAACAAGATTGATAAAACAAATTGTTAATGTAAAATGAGAGAATGTTATTTCCCTAATTTTATTCTATGTTGTTGGCTTAATGCTTGCTTTTGAATTTTGTATATAATGCCTTATCTAAAAATCGCCCTATCTTTCCTGCTATTTGATTACCGATTTCATATCTTTCTCCATTTAAAATATTCCTTTTTTCCTCTTGAGATGGATCCCTACTAAGTCTTTTTATTAATACTTTTTCAGTAATTTCATTTACCATTTCCTTAATTTTTTCATAATCAGGTAATTTAATTTCTGAAGAAAAATTAGCAATTTTATCTATCGCAAATTTAAAAAATTCGCTCATTAATTCAATTGGATCTCCTTTTAATTCACTATGAAGCTTAATATTATCAGTAGCAATTTTATTATCTTTTTCTTGCCAGTATAACTGATTTGGATTAATTCCAGGACTATTAATCCTCATCATTGAACTCGTAATTCTCCGTTCAATCCAATTTAGTGTACTTAATTCTTGTACTTCACGTATTTTTTTAGATTTCTCCTCTTTTTCTTTTTCCTTCAACTCAATTATTTGTTCAACTTCTATCTTACGATTTTTTTCAAATTTTTCAATTCTTTTAATTATATCGTATCCTATACAATACGAAATTGGAGAAATAATATCAGATTTCAATTTTAGTTGAGCAATACTACTATAGATTGGACTTATATTATTTTTTAAGTCAAAAATCGACTCATCTAAAGATTTTTCCAACAATCTTGCTAAAATAAATCCATTAACTAAGAAAGGTTGATTAGCTGCATTAAATACAATTACTAATTCTCCTTGTCGTTCATTTATTCTCTTAATTATTAGCTCTTCGAGTTTTACTTTAATCCATTCTTCTGAATCCGTTGTACCATCCATCTTCTTTAAAGCCAATAAGATTAGTGATCTATCATTAGAAACCTTAAGATAAGCTTCAATTACTCTACTGAGCTGCCTTAATATTTTAGAAAGAATATAAAAGAAAATATCCTTAGCAATTTCATTAATTATATCTTCAAATTCTAAAATAAATAGTAAATGAGAGTAGTTTTTTAATTTTAGTCCTTTCAAAAACACTTTATCTATAGCTTGTTTTTTTCTAAGATATTGTCTCAAATTATTCATAGTATTATTTGTTTTTTCTTCAATAAATTCTATTAAATCGGGATAATTGTTAATCTCTTTATCTAACATTGTTAAAAATTCAAATTCAGATATATGTTCAGATTTTTCTAATATCTCCCTGATAAATTCTATATTCTGCTCTGATAGAGCTTTTTTTGTTAAATAGATTAAATTTGATTTAGGATCGTTTAGAGAGATAATATCTAGCTTTTGTATATTATATCTAACCATATTTGTTTTTACTTTTTCTGCCAGATCTTCATCAATGTTAAAGAAATGTGATAGATTATAAACACCATATTTTTGTAACATATAGATAATATCATTAAATCCGCATTCATTTATTCCTTGTAAAAAATAAATAAAGTCATTAGGATTCCTCTTGAGTTTTTGTATTAATGCTAATTTTAAAAAACTAAGAATTTTTGATTCAAACTGTTCATAATCAATTTTTTCTGTAAGAGCATTTTCAATTTTGTAGATTAGATCTTTTTTAAGATTGTTTGCTTCTAATATTACATTTAAGCCTGGAACTGAAATGGGAAATCGGTTGAAATTATAATCGAGAATCTTTCTTTTTATCATTCTTACTGGCATTGCTTCAGTTTGCAATTCTTTATACGATTTAAATTCAAAATCAGTACACAATTTATCAATGGATCGGTTGAGTGTTGCTAATTCAATAAATTTGTCTTCTTTCTCTTCTAATTCTAACTTTTTCTCTAAATCAACCGAAATATCTTTAAAAGCAGCTGATTCATTCAAAATATCTTTTTTAACTTCACTGCTTAGACCAATTAAATCACTTATAAAATCATAAAAGTAGAATTGTGGATAATTAAGGATGATTTCTTGTAATTCATGCTCAATCTTAGCCTCTATATCTTTAATCATTCTCTCTTTTTGAAGATCTTGGAGCACTTCATTTCTTTCTTCAATCAAAAAAGAAATTATATTATTCTCTAATTCTATTATCTTATTTAGAAGATTTACTTCTAAATTCAATGAATTCTTTAATAAACTATCAACTTCTTCAATAATCACCTTTTTTTCTGAAAGTTCTAAATTTTTAGTCGAGTCAAACGTAAATTTTCCCGTATCTGACAGTTTTTGGACTCTAATTCCTAGACTATGGTAAATATGTATGGTAGCAGTAGCAATTAACAAATCATTAAAACTAGATTTCTTACCTATAAGTTCAAATATTTTATTTTTATCAGCATCCCTTTTAAAATGAGAAATTATTAGATCTACAGTTTGAAAAAATCTAAATGAACTTTCTACTGCTGTTGTTTTTCTTTTAACTCCACTTATCATAAATCCTTCACCCATTCTCTATAAACTTCTTTAAAATTATCTGATAATTCGAATCTGGCATTATTATGCCAAAATTTAAAATCTATTACATGAAAGAGTTCACCCTTGAATAATTCCTTTTCTTCATTTGTTAAAACATGTTTTAAGATAACTGTAATTGGTCTTGGTATTAATTTAGAAAAGTATTTTAATTCAGTTTTTCTAATATAATTATAAAATGTCTCGTCTGTTCCGAGAGTAAAAAATTTTGAAGGTAAAATATTCTCTAATTGGGGATTTAAGTCATTTAATTCACTTTTTACGTTATTTTTTACGTATTTCGGAAATTCAATGTTAATATCAAGACTAAGTTCATAATTTTTATAAAATTCAAGTAAGAGATTTCTTTCTTCAGGATTCGTTATTTTTGCTATATAAGTATCTAGGAAATATGAGAATCTTTTAATATCTTGTTCATTCGATTCCCTATCCTCAAAATACCCTATAAAATCCTCAAAAACTTCTGTTAAGGTCCAAATTCTATGTTCTTCTGGTTTCAGATATTGCTTAGAGTAATCTTTAATCCAATCCAAAATATAAAATTTCCATTCAAGATTTATACCTCCAATTCTCTTCTCTAAAAATCTGTGAAATCTATTTGAAAAGGTTACCGGATCACTTATTTCTGCATCAGGTTCTTCTTTAATATATCGTGTAATTGTAGAGTGCCTTAGTACGTAGCTTAATAAATAATTTAATTCACCTGAAAATTTTTTAAATTTCTCTATATGATTTTTTATTTGATTTAAATTACTTTCCATTTGGATTTCAGTAAAAGAGATTAAATCATCTATTTTTAGAGCTATATCATCAAAAAAAACATCGATATTATTATTAATTAAGGTTTTAAACTCTTGAATGAGCTCCTTTTCATCAAACTTAAGATTTTTTCTAAGTAGAGTTGAATGGGTTTCAATTTGATTAAAAATATATACTTTAAATTTGTTAATCAATCTTTGCCCCAAATCTCTTGCTGGTTTTTGTTCATGATTGAATTTCTGATTTAAGTTTTCTATTAAATTTAGAGTTAGAGTTTTTAATCGGCGATATGAAAGATACCTTGGAAGTGATTTCTTTATTATGTTAAAACTATTATTTAGAATCTCTGCAAAATAATTGAAAACTGAACTCAATTCTATAATCCTTAAATTTGTTTTTTGAGTTATTGATTGTTCAATAAAAGATTTAGCAATCTTCCATAAATTTCCAAAACTTTCACTTTCTAATTTTCCTTTATTTATTATAAAATGTTCAAATTTAGTTAATAATTCGTTTAAATCCCCCATTTCTCCTGTGCTGAGAAAATTTCTAGAATATTCTAAGAATTTATTGAAAAATCCCTGTAATTCAACAAATTCTCTATTTAGGGTTGAAATTAACCAATCTGCTGTATGGATTTCCTTATATTTATCTATTTTTTCATTAATGAAATTAATTATAAAGTGTATTATTTCATCTTGGGATTCATCTATAGTTCCAGTGTTTGCTAAGTTAATGAGACTAGTACCCAAATTTAATGTCTTATCAACAATAAAATTAGCACTTGGTTCAGATATTGAAAATTTAAGATGTTCTATTGCTTGTTGACCATCAAATGGGGTTTTTATCGTTTGAAATTTTGGATTAATGAATTTAATCTCGATAGGTTCTTTATACCATAAAATTTCTACATTAGAAAGTACTTTACCATATGTTGTCAACATTTCTTCCTCTGTCGGGAGGGTTTTACTTACACCTATTAATTTTTTATTCCATTTGTCTTCAACTAGTTCTCCATAAAGCTTTTTATTGAATCTTGAAGCAAATTTGTTATATATTTGTTGTTTATTATCATTACTCAATTCTGGGCGTTCAGAAAACTCCTCAACCTCAAAAAATAACCTACTTATATTATCCAGCGATTCTCTTGATTTATGTATATCTAAGAATCCAGTTTCGGGCTTTAAAGCTAATAATAGACTTTCACATTCTTTATATTTGCCTGGTAAAAAGATCATTGATTGTGGGTAAATATTCAACTGAGAACTTTTTTCATCAAAATTATATAATTCAAATTCAATGCTATAGACTTCAGCTCCAGTATAGTCTCGTAAAATAGCGTTATACATCATTAGATATTTTACAACTTCTTGAGAGAGTTCATTTACTTTTTTTTTAGTAAGTCTGCCTGGACCAATTACATCTCCAACAATAACATCATTTGGCGATAAATAACCAAATATTAATGAATATTGATAACCTATTGATTCTCTTGTTGTTATCATAATCTTATTTTATTAACAATTACCTACTTTCAAATTTATAATCAATACGCACGAATTTTTATGCTCTACCCTTAAAAAAATTCAGTCGTAATTTTAAATATTTTTAAGATTATTAAATATTAAAATTTACTTTTGAATAGTAAATAAAGTTCCCGAATAAAAAAATTTTAGTGAAACTAGAATTATCCAATAAAACGCCACTAAAAAGATTCCCTTATTCATTATAAAAGTAATTGATATTAGAGAATTTAATTATAACCTTAATTATGTGTCTAATACTAAAAATAAAAATATAATAAGAGAAAAATTATTATATTTATAATAATAATTATAAAATCTAAAAGCACCAAAGGTGTATATTTATTCAATTTGGGTCTGATTTAGGGATCAATCAAGATGATATCGAAAAAATAAGTCCTCAAATTACATTCATTACCTCTAATGCAGATATTGAAGCAATTGCTCTTGTAAGTTTTGAAGGATATCAAATAGCTTTCTCCGCTTTACCACAATACCATGTTGATGGAGACCAATTCTGTGGCCTTGCTAGTGCATTATTAATGACAGGAAAATCAACAATCCAAACGTTATTCCAAGAAGATTTAAGTGAAATTATAGTACGAGCAGAAAATGGTTATATTGTTATAACTAACGCAGGTAGATTGGTGATTGTATGTGCTGGAACTATAATTGATACACTAATGAAGACAGTAAAAGTTATGAGAATTGCTGCGAAAAATCTCTATAAAATTTTTGAAGGTCGTTAGTTCTCTATATATTTAATTTTTATTTTTCTAATTAAATTCTACCAATTAAGAATTCAAAATATCAAAGAATTTCTAAGGAAAAATACATATATTTTTATTTAAAATTAGATAATAAAAATAAAAGATTTAGTAAGCTTTTTATTTACAATTATGGCAACTGTAAAAAAAACAACTTGGCAGTGGCCTTGGCAGTGGCAATAGAGCCACTTGCAATGGATTTAATTTAGATTTATTTTTTCATTCTAATTTTTTTACCAAAATATTAGAATCTCTTTCTAAATGCGCATTACGTTTATTGACTTCCAATATCTTAATGACACACATCTTAAGATGTGAAAAAATGAGTACAAATGGTAATTAAAATGGTAGATTATTTTAATGGAAGGATTCTTTTACAACCAAATGAAATACCGAAAGATTGGGTAAATATTTTACCAGATTTACCCTCTCCTATGACGCCCTTAATCAATCCAATGGATGGAAAACCAGCACCTCCAGAAATGGCTTTTTCGATTTTTCCTAAAGAATGCGTTATGCAGGAAGTCTCTCAAGAGCCTATGGTACCCATTCCTAAAAAATTAAGGGAAATTTTCGCGAATACATATCGACCTAGCCCTCTTCATCGTGCTTTAGGTTTGGAAAAAGAATTAGGTATAGAAGGAGATGATATTAAAATTTTTTATAAAAATGAGTGTTTGTCTCCTACAGGTTCGCATAAACCCAATACTGCTATAACTCAAGCATATTATGCAAAAAAAGAGGGAACAAAAGAACTGGTCACCGAAACAGGTGCGGGACAATGGGGTTCTGGTCTAGCATACGGATGTAATTTGTTTAATCTTAAATGTACTGTTTATATGGTAAGAGCAAGTTTTATTCAAAAACCAGGTAGAAAAATTTTGATGAGATCCTTTAATGCTGAGGTTCATGCAAGTCCTTCAAAATTAACTGAATCAGGAATTTCTTTCTTAGAAGCCGATCCTGAACATCCGGGAAGTTTAGGAATTGCGATATCTGAAGCACTAGAGCATAGTATGAGAAGTAATATGGTAAAATATTCTCTTGGAAGTGTGGTAAATTTCGTACTTCTACACCAAACCATTATAGGACAAGAAGCGAAAATTCAACTTGCAAAAGTGGGTATTGAAGAACCAGATATAATAATTGGGTGCATGGGAGGTGGTTCTAATTTTTCTGGTTTGATGATTCCATTTGCCAGAGATAAACTCCACGGAAAAAGTCCGAATATAGAAATAATTGGTGTGGAACCTCGAGCCTGTCCAAGTGTATGTAAAGGAGATTATAGATGGGATTATGGAGATTCTTCAATGAAGGGCCCCATAGTAAAGATGCATACATTAGGGCATGCATTTATTCCGAGCCCCATTCATGCAGGAGGTTTAAGATATCATGGTATAGCACCGATAATTTCAATTTTGCGCAACAACCATATTATTAACGCTACAATGCATCATCAAACCGAAGTAATTGGAGCTGGTATTCAATTTGCTAAAGCAGAGGGAATACTTCCGGCCCCAGAAGCTGCTCATGCTGTAAAAGAGACAATTGATCAAGCCTTATTAGCCAAAGATAATCATGAGAGGAAAGTTATCCTATTCAATCTTAGTGGTCATGGATTTTTTGATTTATTAGCTTATAAGGAATATATGACTGGAAATTTGAAAGATTATGAATTGCCAACTGTTGAAATTCAAAAAAATTTATCTTCTGAAGAAATGCCTATTATTGATGAATCTCAATTTTAAGTTATATTTCTCTTTTTTTTTTATTATTCTAACTCTCATTTCATCAAGAAAAGATTAAAAAAAATAAAACCTTTAAATATTAAAATTTCTTGAGTTTGGTCGTTATTGAATATTATTTCGATAATAATTATCGGCACTCTGTATATCTACGGATTCTTCCTTTTCTACATTACTTATTTAGCAAAACAAAATAATGAGAAAGGCGCATTTATCAATAATTTCGCTAACGCTTTAGTCTTAACCGTATCATTAACAATAAATCTGATTCTAACATATATCTTAAACAACTTTCAAGAAGAATTTTTAGTTTTTCCATTTAACTTTTTAATGATTGGATTTATTGGATTATATCTTCCTCTATTTTATCTCTTTATATCTCGAGAGAAGCACAGAATTATAAATAAAAACAAAAGTATTGAAAGAAGTGAACCAAAACATTATACAGAACTTCCTCTTAAGTATGATATATATAGAAAATTAACACATTTAGTAGTTTTAGGAATAGTACTCTTTTATTTTACTCTTGGTTTTTTAATTCAAAATTTCTTCATATATATTTTTGAATACATACCGGATTTCATTTCAAACTTATTCCATATTGGAGGAGATATTATGAGCTTTACACAAAATTTAGTAGTATTTTTAGTGGGTATTTCACTACTAGGATTATTAACTGCGGATTTTGTCAGAATATTAAACCCTGAGATCTACCCTTTAAAGCCTGTTAATCAAATATTAAGAGAAAAAGAATTACATTTTAGAGTAGGACCTCATATTTCAATGAGTATTGGATGTTTCTCAATAATAATAATTTTTGGTTTAATTCAACCACTTGGACCTATAATTATCTGTACATCAATGATAATGTCTATTTTTGGCGATATTGCATCTAATTTAATTGGTAGAACAATGGGAAATAAGAGAATAAGAGAAACTAATAAAACTTATGAAGGATTAATATCTGGTATAATTAGTTCCTTTATCTCTGGGTTATATTTATTATTTATATTAAGAAACTATTTTGGATTTAATCTGCATATCTTATTTTTAATTCCTTTAGTAGGATCATTGATAATTGGATTATTAGACTATTTAGATTTAGAGATTGACGATAATTTATCTTTCAATTTCACTTTATCCATTATTTTATTTTTTATTACAATTCCATTATTATGATATATTTTACACTAAATTGAAAATTGGTTGGGATATATATAGAATGGAAAGAATCTGAATTATTAAACAATCAAAAATTTATAAAGCTATAAAAGACTAATAGTTCAAATAAAGTAGTAATGGATGACGAAATGTTAGAAGAAAAATTAAAAATTGATAAAATTTCTAAGGGTACCGTTATTGATCATATAGATGCGGGATATGCCTTAACAATTCTAAATCTTACTGGTATTGACGAATCCAAAAATTTAATGACCATAGGAGTCAATGTTTCATCTAAAAAATATCTAACTAAAGATATAATTAAAATTGAAAATGTATTTTTGAATGAGACCCAAATGCAACAAATTTCTATACTTTCCCCTAATGCTACAATCTCCTTAATAGAGAATTATAAAGTAATTGAAAAAAAAAAAGTTGAACTTCCAAAAATAATAAAAAAATTAATCTTATGTGTTAATGAGACATGTATTTCAAATTCAGAAAAGGAACCTATTGACTCTGAATTTCTTGTTTTAGAAGAAAAACCTTTGAAAATACAATGTATTTATTGTGAACGCATATATAATTTAGAAGCGATAGTATTTACATCGAAAGAAAAGAAAGAAAAAAAAATAATACAAAGATTACAATTGTGAGGAGAATGAATTTAACTTCACATAAACAACTCTAGAATTGAAGAGAATTCTGGAACAAATTTAAGAATAGTATGAAGTAAAATGCCACAAATCATAAATAAGAGGAAAAAAATACCGATACCTGGAAGGATGATATTTTTCCAATTCCAATCTTCCTTATCATATTCATATTTATAAATCAGTGAACTTACTACAAAAGGGAATACAAACCACCAAATAAGCATCCATAGAAATAAGAACCATCCAATTAAACCAAATATTAATCTTCCTATTATTGCACTTAGAACTCCAGTAACAGCACGAACCCAATATAGCTTTGTTTCCTTTTCTAAACGAAGATCCAAAGTTTTTAATGGTCTTTTTTCAAGCGGGATTTCCTTTTTGTCTAGTTCCTTTTTCTTTTCTCTTATTAGTCTTTGTCTTCTTTTTTTAATATCTACCTTCTTGTGCTTCCCCATAATTACTATTATAAATATTATTTATTATAAAAATCATTATATAATATTGATAAAGTGAGATTAAATCATAAAATGATTAAACCAGTAAAAGAATTTTCAAATTTTGATGTGTTTGCTATTATCAAGGAATTAGATTCTATATTAATGAACGGTACAATCCTGAATATATATGAAATTGAAGAATTGTTAATAATAAAAATTAAAACTGATTCGGGAAAAAAAAATTTAATTATCAAAAAGGATTCAAGAATAAATTTAACTGAATATGATTACCCTATTCCTAATTATCCTAGTCAATATATCGGTTCTCTGAGGAAATTCTTAAAAAGTCGCAGGATATTAAAGATATCTCAATATCAATTCGATAGAGTTATCATATTTGAATTAAGTAATAAAGACGATAAACCTTGGAAATTTGTAATTGAATTATTTAATAAAGGGAATTTTTTGTTATTAGATGAAGATAATAAGATAATTGTTGCCAAGAAATATAGAAAATTTAGAGATCGAGATATCCTTGCTCAAAAAGAGTATTTTTTTCCTAAATCTCAAGGAAAGAATTTTCTTACTTTAAATAAGGAAGAATTTACTGATTTATTTAGTAATTCTGATGAAGAAATTGTAAGAGATCTTTCTCGAAATATACATATTTCTGGTTTATATAGTGAAGAAATATGC
>JBHLPW010000073.1:0-21510 GCA_048939015.1 Promethearchaeota archaeon | reverse complement strand
ATTCAATTCAAGTAAGAATTTAATTATGTAATATTATTAATTATTATTTTTTTTTTTAATCCATTAAATCTAGTTCCTAATTATTAAAAAAAATTTTTAAAATATGGACTTACTTTAGCATTTCTAAGAATGCTTCAATCCTGTTTATTAAATGCGCTTCATCCTCTGAAGAATAATCAGTTGATATTGAAATTACCGGGATATTTTCTTTTTTAAGTTCCCTTTCTAAACCAATTGCTTCTATATCATAAGGTTGACAAAAATTTAATGTATAGAGTATAACGCCATCAACATTATATTCATTCACAAGTTTTAAAATATCTTTTTTTCGTCCATCATTTGGAGTAAAGCAAGCACAGTTAATTCCTAGATATCTATCAACAATACATTCGAGAAGTTCATCTAAAGAGTTTCCTTTTATATCATATTCAGAATCAAAATATCTGGTACCAGTACAAGTTTCTTCCGCAACAATAACAGCTCCTGTTGATTCTACTAAATGATGCATCTTCCAATTTGGTATAGCCATAGGAGTTCCACTTATTAAAATCCTTTTTACTCCTTTGTCTGTAATTCCAATGTGATTTTTTACACGCTCTTCTAGTTCATTTGCTAAGTTTCCAACCATTTGAATTTGACGATCAGGATCATCATAAAATGCAATTTGGGACACTAATAAAGCATCTTTTCCTGAAATGGGAACAGGATCAGCTTTTCTTGTTTCATAAACTCTTCTTAGTTGTTTCCTCTTTTCACTTATTTTTTCCATTGATAATTTTAAATTTTCAGGAGTAAGTTTATTTCCTGTCAATTCTTCTAGTTTTGAGATTAATCCTTTTAATTCCTTAAGAAAATGAGCTTTAGCTTGTGGTCGATCCTTACATTGAGGCGTCTCTACAATATAAATTGGTTTGAATTCAGATATAACTTCCCAAGCTTTTTTCTTGCCATCACATGTTGTTTCTCCAATCAAGATATCAGTTATTGCATAATATGGGCAAATATTTCCTATTCCAAAACCAAGAGCAGATTTAATTAATGCACAAATATTTGTAGGTAATAAATCCTCTGAAGCGTAGTTAGAGAAATTTGTTCCTCCACATAAACCAACACCAATGGCACCTAAAGCAAATATTATTTCATCTGGAATATAGAGACAAAAGGTTCCAATTACTTTTTTACCATCCTCTTTAGCTTTCATAAGTTCACTAACTCGAATACCGTGGATGTCACTAACAACAAAATCAAAAAATCCCATTCCCTCAGGTCGTTTTTTTTGTGTATCAATATAAATTTGTTTGAATATTTCGGGCAACACTCCCAAAAGTTGATCATGTTTCTCAAGATCTAAGCCCAATTCTTTCCACATTGGATACCAATCAGGTTTTTCTGTTGTCATTTTTTTATTTCCTTAATTTCTAATTTTAATTTAAATAGTATAAGTAGGAATATTTCTAATTTATTAATCTTTTCGATAATATTTATCGAAAATATCGATAATTAAATATATCAAAAATTATAACAGGAAATAAAAAATTTGTAAAAAAATAAGATAATTTATAATGTTTTTCAATATTTCCGATGCTGTTTTGCAGCAGTATTCTCAATAAGCGCTCACAATAAAGTGTTTTTGCTTATCTCATTGACATCGTTATATTTTAGTTATTTCGATATGTTCAGCATTTTTAGAAACTCGAACATATTTAGGTTTGTTAATGTTATCGATCGTGCCTACAGTCCAATTATTCACACCAAATTCATTAAGCCTCTGAGAAAATTCTTCAGCATGTTCATGATCTACAGATAATAACATCCCTCCAGCAGTTTCAGGCATTTCACACTCGTCATATTTGTATCCAAACTCATAAGCTAAATCGCTTGTCAGTTTAATGCTAGGAACCTTTTCTATTATTGTTGAGAGATGTGAATTTTGAAGCATTTCTCTAAGATGTCCCGCAAGACCAAACCCACTTACATCTGTCATTGAATGAATGAATGAAACATCATTATAGGAATGTATTGCTCTTACAACATCCTGAAGTGGTGTAGTCATTAGTTCCACTGCTAGTTCTATGGTTTCATCAATTTCACTCATGGAAAAGGTTTCTAAGAGTTTAGGATTGTTTTTTTGGAGTCGATATGCTGCCATGATAGCTTGGTTTCCAATTGGTTTTGTAAGTATTAATTTATCTCCCTCTTTCACGTAATTCTTTTTAATAACCTTGTCTTTATGAACAAAACCTGAGGCTTCTCCTCCTATTAATGGCCATTCGGAGTAGATTGTATGGCCACCTAATACTTTGGAATTAATTTTATTTTCCATAAAATTCTTAATTCCATATAAAATCCCTTCTGCTATGTACATAGGCATATTTTTTTTGAGTCCCAAAAATACAAGCATTCCTGATATTTCAGGAACATTTAAAGCAAAAACATCGTTAGTTACATTAACAACCGCAATTTGACCCATAATTTCCGGTTCATCGATAATGGGAGTGAATATATCTATATTTTTAGCCATCAGAAGATCGGTTTTTGGCACTGGGATAAGAGCAGAATCCTCAATCATACCTTTAAGGCCAACATTTGATAAAAGTTTCTCTAGTTTATCAGCAGATAATTTACAGTTTCACCCGAATAATTTTGTTTGCAAAGTCAATCGATAACTATCTAACTCTTGCATTCTTCACCTCATATTATATATTATCTATTCAATTTTAGTAGTATTATATAGATGAGCTAGATATATTAATATTTTCCATATAAATTATTAAAATCTTGAATAAATCGAATTGTTTTATAAGTAATTATAGAAGTAGATCTTATAACCTTAAGGAATAAAGAGGTCTATATGTTTAGTTGATTTCCTGGAAATATTAAATTGATCCCGATAATAAAGGTCAAGTTTGATTTCATCAGCCGAAGGGTCAAATAAATTCTTTTTAAGTTCTTTTCTCTTATCAACTTTGAGTACATAATTGAATTTAAAGACATTTCCCGCTTTAAGTTCGTTTATTTGAAGGAATTTTGGAAAACTTTCTTTTTTTTGAAAATTAAGATAAGATGGTGTTTTTAATGATATTTGCAAATCCTTATAATCAAAATTAGAAGGATTAGTTAATTTAAAGTTCAGATAAATTTCTGAACCAATTGTTTTTATATTCTTGAAGAAGAGGATTTCTTGTGAGTCAGCCATCTCAGATTCTAATTGCTGAAAATAAAGTTTATCATTAATAATTTTTGCTTCGAGTTTGTTTTTATTCCTAAATTTTAAAATTAGGTCCTTTAACCGTTCTATATCTAAGTCCATATAGGATGATAACAGGTCTAACTTAATTGGATTTAGAATTTTTGAATAATATTTCAATTGGTTGAGAGAGATCTTGTTTTTCGCTTTTCTATTAAATTTTTTCAATCGATTGATTAGAAGTTCTTTAGATGAATTAAATTTGTTAATATATGGTCTTATATATAAATTAAAGACATTATTATCTTCAAAGATTTTTTCATTACCGATAATGATATTAATTTGTTTTTCTGTATCCTCAATATAATTTTGAATTTGTGTTGAATTCATTTCTATTAATTTCTTAGCATCTGAAAACTCTTCCTTTTTAAATAAAAATTCCATTTTATCATTGAGGTTATTAAAATCATCATTGAATTTTTTCATCCCTTCGATTCTCTCAGTAATGATAGATTGGATATGTCCTTGAAGTAGTTGAAAGCTTAGTTCATTACTATACAATTTAGATTTAGAATTAGTACTCTTTATTGGTATGGCTTCTTCATATTCAATTAATTTATCTTTCATTTGTTTAATCTGGCGATCTAGATCATTCAAATATTCTTGGATTTCAATTTTAGTTGATACCCATTTCTGTAAAAGCTCTTTAAATATTTCGTTGAATTCAACGTTAGAAATTAATAACTCTCTTATATCACCATCCAATTTAAACAATTTCTTTCTTATTTGAGTGATATTAGCTAATTTTTCTTCTTTAATATAAGCAAATCCAAATTGAGATGACTTTTCTTCCACTTGGACTTCAAATTTAGTTTCTCTCAAATATTCAAATTCAGCTTTTAAAACATCAATTCGATTGGCTATAACGTTAATTTCTTTTTTCAAATTAGATACAAATTCAGCTTTCTTCTCTTCACAAATCTCAGAAATAAATCCTTTAATAATGCTTAATTCTTCAATTATCTGAACTCTTGTTTCTTCCCAATCCTCGATTAGATCAAAAGCTAATCTTTTATATTCAAATCTGTTAATGAGAAGTGAGAAATTTTTTATATCTTTTAGAATCTTATTATATTTCTCATTTAATTGAATCTCAGTATCGTTGAATTTAAAATTTTCAATATAAGAATTTAATTTCTCCCTAAATTTTGCTGGTACTTTCTGGAATTCAATAATTTTTTTATGAAAAATTGCTAAATCGTTGTTAATTTTAGCAATAGAATCATTTATATCTGGAAAGCTTACTCGAATATTTTTGAGAGTATAGAGAATTTCAGTTTTAACTTCGGGGTCTTTTTCCATATTTAAAGCATTATTTAATTCTATTGTAATCCAAACTGCCATCTTTTTATTTTCTAAAATAAAACATATATTTTGGAGTAAGCTAATGGTTTTTTTTCTTTCTCTCCAGAAGCGTGATTCTAATTGATATAGGATCTTGGTTATTTCATTTTCTATTTCAATCTGATATTCTTCGAATAATCGTTGAAAAACAAGAGTAATTGCTTCTCTTATATTTTCGGAGGGATTTTCAAGTTCTTCAAATAGATACGGGAATATATAATTTATATTTTTACGGCTTAAATGGAAAAGGGCATTTACTAAAGTATTTCTATAATTTGAATCACTAGCTTCTAATAACGAATGAAGTAAATTTGCCCAAATTTGATCAAAGTTATTTTCGGCAATATTTACAAGAGCTTCAATGACTTTTATTTGAATACGATAATCTTTTTCTTTTAATAAATTAATCAATTTTGGAATGATTGAGATTATCTCAGATGATTTTTCTTTACCAATTTCTCCAAAAAGCCAAATAATAAGTTCCTTAACCCGATTCTCTTCATTATAAAGCAGGTTTAATAAGATATAAAAAATTTTCTCTTTTGATAAAAAATAAGTCCCATGAATTTTTAAAAGCTCTGCTGCTGCTCGAGCAACATCATCATCTTCATCTCTTAGATTAATAATTACCATTGATAATAGAGGTTCTAAGTTTCGGATTTTAGTATAATCTTGGTTTAAGACTTTTTGGATGGTTTTAATTACATTCAATTTTACTTTCCAGTCATTATCTAGGAGTTTCTCATTGTATTCTTCAATAATCTCTTGTAATTCATCCTTATCTATATATAAAGATAAAATGAGATTACCAATGATCTTTACAGTTAATCTCCTTACCGAAGGATCTTGGTCATATAATCGTTTTCGAATTTTTTCGAGTAATTCTATTAATAAATTTGGCCTAAATAAACTAATTTGATACAATATTTCTAATGAAACCAATCTATTCCAAGAATCTGAATCATTAATGAAATGAGTTATATTTTTTATGGCTCTTTCTGATATTGACGGTGATTTGTCACAGATTAAATTTAATAAACTTAGGCTTCGATAGATTAACTCTTTATCAAGATGTTTTTGATAATCTTCGATTATACTAAATAATTCTTCAGCAGCTTTTTCATTATATCCATTTAAAATTAAGCTCTCAATTCTTTCAGTATCTAGTGGCTCTTGGTGATCAATCGGTTCTTTAGTTGTCAAAGTGGTAGGTAAAAATTATGTAGTTATAATTTATTCCTTCAAATATTTGATCTATTAAACTAGTATAAAAATCTTTTAAAATAATTATGTGAAGAAGAAAAAAATATTTTTATTAAGAATAAAAACTGAAATTTAAAGATGCTAAGAAATCTAAATATTTTAGAAATAAAGATAATAAAAATTTTATAATTATTGAAGTCCTATTCAAAGAGTTCAATAATAGCTTGTCCTGGTGTAGCTATTCTTTCTCGATAAGTAAGAATACCTTCTGGAACTTCCTTGGTCTTTACTAACTCTCTTTTAATATCTTTTTCAGAAATATATCCTCTTTCCCCTGCTTCAAATTGTTTTACAACATTACCATCTTTATCTTTTATATCAACTTTTGTTATAGTTGTCTGTACTACTTCAAAATATATCTTCTTTCCTTCAATTTTACTAATAGTAGCTTCAGTAATGAGAAGATCACCACATCTGACCATCCCTCGCATTTGAACACTTACATCTATAAGTTTTCCAAATTTTCCATGTTCGAGGAAATCTTCAAATAATTTTGTAATAAAGCCAAGACTTAGTAAGCCATGGCCAATAACACCTTTAAGTCCTGCCCTCTCAGCAACAATATCACTAGTATGGATTGGATTTGTGTCTCCCGATGCTTTTGCATATTGTTTTAGTAGATCTCGGGTGATCCCTTCAAATTCATTCTTTATAACTTGTCCAATATTTAGATCTGAAACGTTAACCATTTTAATACCCTCCTTTACGAAACCCAGCTGAAATTGTAATATTACAAACTGGCTCATTATTTTGATTTTTTACATTTACTAAGAAATCTGTGAATAACATCATGTTTTTTTCGACTAAACGAACATCAATAGTTTTTCCCGTTACTATTAATTTATCTCCAGGTTTGACATCTACACAACCTTCCCAATTATATTCATTCCCTGCATGTAATAGTTTTCCTAGGTCGATCGCAAGTCCTCGTTCCTTCCCATCCTGGTTTAATTTAAATCCTAAAAGGAGTTTATAAAGAGACTTAATTGTATAATAATTTGCAAATGCGTGGCAAGCTACAACTCCACTTTCTTCTGGTCCGACATATTTTGGATCTGTAATTCCATAAACTTTTGCAAAATTAACCAAGTTTCTATATCTGACACTTATAGATGTAGAGCCGGGAATATCTTTTCCTTTTATATTATCAATTAGAAATTGAGCATTCTTTTTCATTTCTGCAATATCCATCTTAATATCACACTTAATTTTTTAAAATTGACTTTAAAAATTATATTAAATATAATTTAGGTTCAATTTAATTAAAACTTTAATTTTAAAAATGAACTAGTTGATATTTCAAACTTTATTTATTGTTTTTTTAATTTCCCTTGAATAAAAAATTAAAAAGAAAATAAAAAAAATAAAAAGAAAATTCAGTATTATAAAGGACTGTATTTTAGAGGATGACGGGTTGTTTCTTAATTCTCTAATGCAATAGTGTTATAAGCTCTCAAAAGTTTTTCGAAGAGCATTTCAAGTGGCTTTATAATTAATAATGAAAATTAATAAATTGAAATGATAATTAAAGAATTCAAATGGTAGAGATCTGTTATTAAAATGATTCGAAATAGTGCCGGTTTAGCAAATATCAATAATGCTCTTATTTATTATGAGATTGCTGGAAATGGTCAGCCATTTCTAATGCTTCACGCAGGAATAGCTGATTGTCGCCAGTGGGATAACGAGTTTACACAATTTTCAAGCTTTTTCCAAGTGATTCGTTATGACATGCGAGGTTATGGAAGGAGTGAACCAGTGGAGGGAGAATTCAGTCATTTGCAAGATTTAGAAGAATTAATAGAATATCTCCACCTTGATGGCCCACTAATACTTATGGGCTGTTCTATGGGGGGAGGTTTAGCTTTGGATTTTGCATTGGAGCACCCTACAAGAGTAATGTCGTTAATAATGGTTGATGCTGGTCTAACTGGACTTAATTTGGATGTCCCAATACCTAATGAATTTGCTGAAATAGAGAAACACTACAAGGCAGGAAATCTCGATCAGGTAGCTGAACTTGAGACCCATATATGGTTTGATGGTATTAAGCGTACACCTCAACAAGTTAATAAAAAAATGCGTCAATTAGTTTATGAGATGAATCTTAATGGATTAATGCACGATACAAAAAAACTCGGAAAAAGGTTACCCGATACCAAGATTCCAGCAGTAGAGCGATTGCAGGAGTTAAAGATACCAATACTCATAATTGTTGGTGCTTATGACACTCCTTATTTACTAACCGCAGCAACTTATATGGTAGATAAGATATCAACTGCTCAAAAGGTTATTATTGAAGATGCAGCCCATTTACCAAATTTAGATCATCCTATTGAATTTCAACAAATTGTTACTAAATTTTTAACCGCCTCATTTTAAGACTCAATTAGATGTGAATTTGAAACTTATTTCTTACTAAAACTTAATAAAAATGTCGGTAAAACAAGTTAACTTACTTGAAAGGTTCTTCATTTTATTATAGTATAAATTCTTTCTTCTATTTTTTCTGATTTAAAGTAATTTATAATTCTTACTGTATTTTGAGAACCATTTAGAATAATACAAGATATTTTGTATGTATTAATTAGATTTGTTGCATAAGGATCGATTGGAGTTGATCTTTCTTTTATTTTTCTAGTATCTAATTTAAATTGAGCCAGTTTCCCCACTTCTTTCATTTTTCTTAATTCTGATGCTGAGATTTCTTTAATAACATTGTTTTTATTGTCCATAATTCCATCTACATCTTTAATGAAATAACATTCCTCTAAATTGAGTTCTTTCGCGATGAAAAGAGATATTGAATCAGATGTAACGTCCCATGAATGTGGTAATCTGTCATTATCTTTTATATATTCATATGGTAAAAAAATACAGAACATTTTATTGTTTTCTTTTAGTTTCTCAAAATTTTCTGTAATTTGTAAGGAGGGAAATTTCTTATTTAATTCTAAACCATTATAGTTCATAGAAATAATTCCCATCCAATGAGCAATCTCTTCCGTAAATTTTAGTTCACTATAGGCTTTACGGATAAAATTGGCAAAAGAGCCACCTCCCGGGATTAAAATAATTCTCTTAAACAAACCCTCTTTAAACAGTTGCGTTAATTGAGAGAGTGTACAACTCAAATTATCAAAATCATCTAAAATTTTACCGCCAATCTTAAACAAAGCAGTATTTTTACTCATTTTTCTACTTGTTGATTTAGTATTTGATTATTAAAAGCTCCTGCAATAGCGAAAGCAGAAGAACTGATATTATTCGGTATACTTGTGATAGTCTCATAACTGTAAATATCTTTAAAACCAAGTTCTTGAAGCGCTTTTCGTATAAGAAAACCAGCAGATAAACCAGTTATTACAAATTTAGGTTTGTGAATAAACTGATTGTAATTTGAGATAAGATTATTCATAAAAGCTTTAATTTCTCGTTTAATAATGTCTAACTGCTTTTGGTAAATAAAATTAGCTATTATATCTAAATCTTCAGTTGAAATTGTTTCAATATCCATGCAAATTATTCTAGCAAGTCGAGCATAACAATTTTCTAGAGATTTTGACCGGTTATCAGCTGTATCATTTATATATTCATCCTCGGAGATATTATTTAAAATTCTATGAACATCAGAAATTAACGCAAATTTTTCAAATGACACTCGGATCTTTCTGTTTTTATAAGGGATATGGTGAGTGATAGAAGGGATAGTTGCTCTTAGACCTCCTGTATAGATCAATTCATGATTTATTAGACGAGTAATATCATCTTTTCCTTGTGGTATTGGAATTGAGTCTAAAATGGGGATAATATCAATAGTGGTTGACCCTGCATCAATTAATATGCATTGAGGAATATAACTTCCAAGATATAAGGCTGTAGATGCCCAATTAGCTGCTGCTATCGAAGAATAAGCTGATTTAGCCTTATTATAATTGACAAATTCACAATTATTTGTAATGAATTTTAATTTATCTTCTTGAAAGACTGTTTTTAATGCGTTTAAAATAGTGTAAATTCCTTCTCTCTTTGTTTGAAATGCATCTGAAAGCTCAGCAGTTATTGTTATCGCAAAATATTCAATATCTTCAAGCGTATAATTATTATTATCAAGTAAGTATTTTACTACTCCTTTTAACATTTCTGGAATTTCCTTGATTGTTTTCTCCCAAAAAGGAAAATATTCGATAAATGAAAAAGATTCTTTTATCTTTTCATCTTTCAAGTTAAATAATGCAGCTTTAGTATTAGCACCACCTATATCTAATCCGATGATGATTATTATTCATTACCTCGATATCTTTCTTTTAAATCACTAATTATTTTGTCTAAATTATCCCCTGTCATTGCATTTGTTAAATAATATTCATTTTCTTTCAAATTTAATTTATCTCTTAAATATTTTATTTCTGTTTCTTTAGCTAAATCCATTTTATTAAAAATAATAATGATTTCTATTTGTCCTTCTTTTGAGAAATTTTCTTTTATCTCATTGTATAATTCTATTTGGGATTCAACATTATACCCAGAAGCGGGAGTAGGATCAAATACAAAAAGAATCAGATCAGATATTAATCTCAAAGCTAAAATTGCTTGTAATTCAATATTATTCCTTCTATTCATAGGGCGATCTAAAATCCCTGGTGTATCTAAGCATTGAATTCTAATCTTATTAAATCTTTTTTCAATTTCAATATGCCCCATATTCAATTTCTTCGTCGTGAATGGATATTCCTTAACTTCAATTTTCTTATTTGTAGAGATATTTTTAACAATACTACTTTTACCTACATTTGGATATCCAGCAACTACTATACATGGCATAGTATAATCAATTGAGGGAATTTCTCTTAAACTGCCTCTAATCTTATTTAAATATTCCAGATTACCATTTTGTTTATTAATAATGGAGGAAATTCTCCCAAATGCAGATCTTCTAATTTGATCGCCCTCGTTTGGAGCTTCTATTCTGTTAAGTTTAATAAAATGTTCTCTTTCAATTTTGTTGAGGATAGGTAAAATACCATTTAATTTACCTAATGTTAATTTCAATTCATCTACATTAACTAAAATATTTGCTAGTTCTCTATAAAAATCTGGTAGATCATCTATTATTGGTACTAATTTTATAATTTTTAATATCCTATTTATAAGTTCTTCTATAGCTACTTTAATACGTTTAGATTCTTTTTTTCTTGCTTTAATAAGAATTGGAGCATTTTTGGAAACTTGAGCAGAGCTCTTCATTGCTCTTTTAAAAGCAATATCTAATAATTCTTCTGAATTTGGAACGTGATAAAAATTATCAAAAGGGTTTTTCATAAAAATTCAGTAAATTTGGTATTTAATAAGAAGAATGATTAGCATCTATACTTTTGGTTTTATTAGAGAAATCTTTTTTTCAATCTCATAAATCTCTTTACTTGTATCCATTATTTCTTTTGGAATAGATTTGTATAGTTCTAATATGTATTCATACCTCCCTAATACTCTCGAAAATTTATTTAATTTCTCTTCTTTTTCAGCTTTCTCCTTTAATAATTTAATTTTTTCAAATTTTTGTTTCATTTCGGGAGAAAGAGCTCTTTGAATTTCAGTTTGTTTTTCTTGGTACCTTTGTTTTTCATTCATCACTTTTTGAACACGTTTTTGAAAATCTTGTTCACTCTTGGTTTGAACCGTAGTATCTTGCTTTTCAAATTTCACTAAATTTCTTAACCTAAAAATACGTTGATCAATCATTCCAATTTTTCCTTGGAAACCTAATTTCTTGTAAATTTCTTTAGCTTCTTCAAGTAATGAAATTGCGGCAACAAAATTTTTTTTATCGAACTCGACTTTGGATTGATTTTCTAAATGTTCTGCTTCTTTTTCAATCGCATCATAAGGTCCTGGTGGCATGAATATCACATAATAGTAATAGTATATAAATGAATAGTGGAGTTGTAATGTATTATCTATAATTAATAATTGCTTTTTCAAATAATTTATCGTTATCTCCATATCCATAAATTTTTGTTTATAAAATTTGAAAAGACTATTAAAATAATAATTAGAAAGAAAAACTTTTAAATTGAAATTGATTATTTTCTAAAAATTAATCAATAATTTCAGAAGTATAAATAAAATTAATAACTAGAGGATTTCGAATGAAAAAATTTAATGTAGGGATATTAGGAGCAACTGGTATCGTAGGTCAAAACTATATTAAATTATTACAGAATCATCCATGGTTTCAAATAATAGATGTTGCAGCTTCTCCAAGATCAGCAGATAGACCATATAAAGATGCGGTTGAGCAGAAATGGCAGATGTTGTTCTCTATTCCTCAAGATATAAGAGATTTAATTGTGAGGGATGTTCAAGATTTTGATTCTTTAAGTGATAATGTAGATTTTGTGTTTTCTGCAATTTCTCTCCCTAATAAAGAGGATATTAAAGAAGTAGAATTTAAATACGCACAAAAAGGAATACCGGTTATCTCGAATAACTCAGCACATAGGTGGACTCCCGATGTTCCTATGATAATTGGAGAAATCAACCATGAACATGTAAATCTAATTCCAATCCAACAAAAACGAAGAGGATTAAGTAAAGGTTTCGTGATTGTTAAACCTAATTGTTCATTACAGAGCTATCTTACTCCAATTTATGCATTAGAAAATGCAGGATATAACGTAAGTAATTTGATTATCACTACACTTCAAGCTGTATCGGGAGCAGGATATCCTGGTGTATCATCTATAGATATAATCGATAATGTTGTTCCTTATATTGGTGGAGAAGAAGAAAAAACTGAGAGAGAACCATTGAAAATTCTTGGAAGCCTTGGAGAAGATGGTATAATTAATAATAATTCAATAAAAATTAGCGCTACTTGTACTAGAGTTCCTGTATCGGATGGGCATACCGCTTCAGTTAATCTGAAATTCAAAGAAAAAATCCCCAAAAGAGAAGAAATTCTTGAAATTTGGAAAAATTTTAAATCAGTACCTCAGGAGTTAGATTTACCATTTGCTCCCACCCAACCAATAATATACTTAAATAATATTGATCGACCCCAACCAAAAAAGGATAGAGACAATGATAAAGGAATGGCTGTAACAGTAGGAAGACTTAGAGAGGATAATGTTTTTGATTATAAATTTGTATCATTAAGTCATAATACAATAAGAGGCGCTGCAGGAGGCGCTATTTTGAACGCTGAGTTATTAGTCACAAAAGGTTTTATTAAGTAAAATACATCAAATACTTCCGATAGTCATTAAAAGGCCCTAAACTTTTAAAATTCAAATTTGTCTATCATAATAGGAAGAAATAATTTCAACATTGACAGAGATCCTTTGTTTTTGATTAATTTATAAAATGGAAATTCTGGATATATCATAAAATATTTCTCATTTTTTAATAATTTTAATGTCTTGAACTTGGGGATAAAAGAAAAACTAGAATGTTCAAAAATAAAATTCTTGATAATTTCCCTGATCAATATATTATCTATGATAATTATCACAGGGGAAACCCTAAACGTCTCTAATGAAGCTTTCCTTATTGAAGATAATGAATTGGAACCACTATCTAAAAAAATTTTATCTTTATTTATTGGTATTATACGTTCTAAAGTACTATTTTCAAACTCTAATAAGAATGCATGCCTACATGTATTTTTTATAACTTGTTTTTTGGGGACTTTGATTTTTTTATCAACACTATGATCAGTAATAATAAGTAGGATTTTCGAATTTAATCCAAAAAAGAAATCAATATAACTTGAAAGCACTTCTGGAATTGCCCAATGTGATATCTTTTTAAGATTCAGATTGAATCCAATTAAGCGAATTAAGAATCTAACAAAAGTATTATAGATAGTAGGTTTTGGTACTATATTCCAGTGTTTCTCAAAACTACGATACCCAAATAACGCTTTTTGAAATAAAAGCTTGAGATTTTCTTTTTTTAATGGAATTAAGAGTTCGAAAAGGTCTGAAATGAACGTCAAAATGGTATTTTGGTTTAAATAGTACGATTTCTCAGTATGTAGTTTATCTTGAATTATATGTAGAGTATTTTTTATATCAAATTCATCTATATTTATACCCAATTCTGTTGGTGTAAAAAAATTTAATCTCAAATCCGATTTTCCATCTTTTAAAATTGTTTTTTGTACCAAAACAATTGTTCTTGTTGTTTTAGCATCGATTAAAAGAGAAATATGAAATTCTGGTAATTTGTCTTCTATGAATTGAAACAAATTATGGAATCGGATTTCATTTAATAGTGAAATACTAGATTTAATAAAATTAATAATAATAGGTTCTGGGTATATTAAAATTAAATCTTGTTCAAATAAATTCTGAAGTAAATCCATAACTCGATTAAAAAATTCGTAAAGGGATAGTTCCTCTATATTTTCACAAAATTTATTTATTAAATCAATAGCTTCTTTCTTAAATATACGAATTGATGAAATTTGAGTGTTTTTTTCCTTTAATAGAACACTTTGTGCTTTATTAAATACTTCCTCTAGTTTTTCGATTTCAAGATTTTTGATTTTAAGTAGTTTTTCGGGTAATGATTCTACAGTTTCATGTATTCCCGCTTTCTGTGTCAAATATAAGAATAAATTTGTTATTTTGTTTTTTTTATCAATATCCTGAATAATAATGTCAAGAATGTTCTGTTGGTCATTAATAAATTTAGGATACAAGACCTCAAATAAGTAATATAAGATATTTGCATTTATTGTTATTGGACTTAATGGGATTCTTACAACTACCTCGCTTTGTTCGGGATCTTGTAATATATTTCTATTTCTATTAAAATCTAATATTTTAAACCAATTATCTCTAAATTTCTTATTAATCACTTTATTAAAGTCCCTCCCAAGTCTTTAGTTCTTTATTTAATTTCCCATTGATCCAAAAGTCATTCATTTTTGTAAGTAAATTTACGTTAGGGAGATTTTTTTTCCCATAATAATTTATTAATAAATCAAAACATGTATAAATGTCAGGAGGGCATCCATGTAATTCTAAGATATCTTTATTAGGTTTTTCTTTGATTCTAGGCTTCTTTTTCGATTCAGGTTTTTTAGGATGCTTATTTTTATTTTGTTTTTTATTTTGTTTTTTATTCTCAATTACAATTTTTCTAAATTTATAGTTTTCTGTGCTATTTATAGCACAATCCCCGAATAGGATAATATTTCCAGATTTATCTGGCACCAAAGGATTTTCACCAATTAAAAAGCAATTATCAGGATTATATTTTAAATCTTTTACCATATATGTTTTCATGAAATTTAGAAAATGATAAGCTTGTTTGTAGCATCCAGAACAGTAATTTCCTGGATAGGTAGATATGTTTTGAAGCTTAATGTTTTCTATTTTTGGAACACATAAATCAATATTAACTCTATTTTCTTCAATTTTTTCTCCTAAAATTTTAATATTTGAAATTTCAGGTACAGTAAAATCCATGGTTCGTGCTTGTTTTATTAAATCATTATCATTGGGTTCGATATTTAGAAGTTTTAAAGTAACTAAATCAACTGAAATTGTATCATTTCCTATAATCATTAATTTTGTCTTTCTTAAATTAGAATCCTTATAAATAAAAGGACCTGCACCATCTAATATATAAAATAAATCGTTTACAACTAAATCTGGTTGTTTAACTGTATAAATCTTTAGGATATTAGAAATAAAATCCTTTTTATATTGATTCTTGGAATTATATTCATGAATACTATTTTCATTATTTTTAACTTCCCGAGATTTTGAAGGAATAATAGAATATGAATTTAATAGTGCTAAATTTATTTTAAATAATGGATTCACGTTTACCTGATTAACCGAAATAAATTTATCTGAATTTAAAATTATATTTGGAATCGAATAATCATTATCATTTAAATTAACTTTTGTAAATGAATCTCTTTTTATTTTTTTTAATTGTTCTAAATTAACTTCTTTTTTCCCATAATAATTACTATTATCTAGAAATACTAATTCTGCGCCAATAGAGTTAAAATACTCTTTCAAGCTCAGTATTTCTGAAATGACATTAATTGGAATCCCTTTCACAGGAAAACTACCCAAATAGATTTTACTTGCTCCTGCCTCCTTACAAGATTTAATAAGTCCTTCTATCACTTCAAAATTAGTGTTTGTAGGAAATCCTCCTGGTAAATTTAAATTGAACTTTATGAAAACTTGGTCCTCGTTACCAATAAATTTAGAAATTCCTCCAAGTATTTCAATTCCTTTAATTAAGCTTTCTTTTGGAGTTTCAGCTTTACTGATAACAACTTCATTTTTCTTCGATTTTGATTGACTTAGCATGACAAAATTTTACAAAATTCATATATTAAATTAATAATATAAAATAATGAAAGTATTGAATTTTAAGTTAAGTGATAATAAGGATGTCAAAAATTAGTATTAACGAAAATGTACTTCAAATTCCATCAGATAGAATTGGCGTTGATATGGGACAAACGCTTTCGAAAATTGCTTATTTTGAAAGTAATGAATTGACTTTTTTTTCTTTTCCAACTCAAAATAGGGTCCAAAAAATTGAAGAATTCCTAAATTCTAAAAAAGCTACAGTAGAGTCTTTTAATTTTACAGGAGGAAAAAGTTTTAACCTATATAAAGAATATTCAAAAGATACTAAAACAAAAATCGTAAATGAATTCGAAGCAAATGTCAAGGGGATTGAATTACTCTATAAAATTGAAAAGAATAAAGAACTTCCTCGGACATTAATAGTAACCATAGGTACTGGAACTTCAATTGTATTAAATGATGATAAGTATACCCATTTAGGTGGTTCTGCCCTCGGGGGAGGATTTTTTATGGGTTTAATAAATGCCCTTTTTAATCTGAAAGATTACCAAGAAGCTTTAAATCTGGCAAGAAAAGGAAATAGATATAATGTGGATCTAAAAGTTTCTGATATTTATTCTCCGGAAGACAATAGGGTCGATTTATTATTCAGAGAATTCACTGCTGCTTCATTGGGTAAGATTACCAGCGAGTTTAATATTGCTTCATCGAATAAAGAAGATTTCATTAATTCTTTTATTTGTCTTATTGGTGAAAATTTAGGTACAATCGCTACTATAATTGCTGATAATAATGATGTGTCAAATATTGTCTTTTGTGGAGGATTTTTAAAAGAAAATAAGATTTTGAAGAAATTATTGTCCCTAATATGCAAAGTTAATAATAAGAAAGCTATATTTCTGAAAAATTCTGAATTTTGCGCAGCATTTGGTGCATTACTCATTTAAAGTGTGCGCTTTAAATAAAATTACAATAATATGTGTGCCCATTTGGAGATCAATAATCATTGAAAGAATTTTCTCATAGAGACACTATAAATGGGCACAATTAATATTATTTAATAGGATATATAATTCATATCATTTAATTAGTACAAAGTTTTGAGATGAAAAAACTAAAAAAAGAATGATATTAATTTAAGTACTTTGAGAATGTTTATCGAGTAAATCTTTATCTGTTTTACCCATTTTGATTGCTAATTCTGCTATTATAGCATCTAGATAACAAAAAGCCGCAATTTCAAACATAGTTCCTTCAGGAGCTAATACTGCATCATCACCTACTGCTGGATCTCTTTTAGTTCTGCCTTTAAGTTTAATTGTAATGTCTCCTATCCTCCCAATTACTGTTTCAGGATGACTAGTAATAGTGACAATTCCATATGGCTTTACTGTATTTACGTAGTTATTTAATAAACTAACAACTATACCTGTAGTTCCAGAACCTGAGAGTACAATTAAAATATCTTTCTTTCTTAATGCTGGCATGCTTGCTAAGTTTGTAACTATATGGACTTCGGCTCCTAAATGGACCAAACGCGTAGCAAAACATTGTAATATGAAAGCACTTCTACCAGATGCTAATAAGAAAAACTTACGATTATTAACTAACCCATCGTGGACTAAATCAATAAATTTTTTTGTATACTTAAAATTCTTGTCTAAATGATCTATATTAGCTTTAATATTGTTCATTATCAGTTCCATGGATTGAAACAAAATTCTTTTTGTCTCTCCATTAAAAGTTATATCATTAGTTTCAGTCATAGTAAGTTTTTTGCTCATAATTGATATTTAATCAATTCCCAATATAAGTAATAAAAGACTTAAAATAATCTTTATGGTTAATACATATTTTCTAACAAAGTTTTTAAACTACATTATCAAACCATTAATTCTGATTAAAAATTAGGAGAATTTAATTGGTAATGGAGAACAGATTAGAAAATTTGACATTTTGTTTAAAGTTCATTCTAAGTTCATCATTTTCATCGATAAATGTTATAAGGTATTATAAATAAACTCAAAGAAAGCAAAAATGAAAACAGAATTGAGAACAAGAATTCATACATAGTTCAAGAATTTCACCTATTTATGTTATTAAAACCTATAATATTAATTGAGAATAAAAAGTGTTAATGTGGATAGCTTGGATACAAATATCAAGAAAGGAATAATTTTTGGAACAATAGGGGTTTTTTTAATAGGGTTGCAACCTGTCATTTCTAATTCAAGACCATCAATTATAGATCCTTATATTTTTGCCGCAATTACATCATTAATTGAGGCATTAATATTCCTTCCATTCTACTATTTTGAAAGAAAAAGACTGATATCAATTCAACAAACCGATAAAAATAATAAAAAAAATGTATATTCTTTATTGAATAGTTGGAAAAAAAAAGATAATATAAAATTATTAGTATTAATAGGATTCACTTTTACCTTTATTCCAATTTTTTTATATATTGGTTATGAACTTGCGGGGCCAACAAATAGCTCTATCATCTTAAAGTGTGAAATAATATTTGGATTATTATTTGGATTTCTAATCTTAAATGAAAAAGTCACTAAAATTCAACTAATTTTTTGTTTTATTCTATTTATCGGTCTAATTTTTGCATTAACTCAAGGTTTTTCTAACTTGGATGAATTAAATATTGGAGTCCTGATTTTATTTGTGAGTGTAGCTCTTTTCACATTTATTCATACATTAACTAAGATAAAATTTGATAAAAATGAATTTTATCCAACTCAAATTGTATTTATGCGGAATTTAATGAGTGGGATTTTATTACTAACTAGCTATCTTATTTTTTTCCCTTTAGAAAACTTAAATATTGTGCTCAATCCTAATAACTTTATATTTTTTTTAGTTATGGGGTTAGATTATGGTTTTAGTTTATATCTTTGGTATAAAACACTTACCTATCTACAAATTGGTACCGCTACAGTTATTAATTCCCTTACACCATTTTCTGCAGCATTTTTTTCATTTATTATTCTCGGAGATGTTTTTACAATATATCAGCTTATTGGAATTATTATCATCATCATATCAATTATCATTATTGTGAGAGAGAAAGAGATTAAAAGAAATTAGATGTTATGGTTCAAAATTAGAAAATGAGTTCAAAGTTCCTTCTAAGTTCAAGCTTATCATCTATTTATGTTAATATTATCTATTATATATATTATAAATTAATAAAAGTGGAATTTAATGGAAAAAAGTAAAATAACTCCCAGAGCTTATTTGTTTCCTATGCCTGTAGCACTTATTGGAGCAAACGTGAAGGGGAAGCCAAATTTTGAGACCCTTGCATATGTAGGTATTGTTGAAGCTGATCCACCACTAATTTCAATAGCTTCTTGGGAAACTCATTATACAAACGTAGGTATTAATGAAAATGGTACATTTAGCGTTAATACTCCATCCGAAGATATAGCAGAAAAGGTCGATTTTTGTGGTATTGTTTCAGGAAAAGAAGTTGACAAGTCTGAAGTATTTAATGTTTTTTATGGCGAACTTAAAACAGCACCTATGGTAACTTTATCACCACTAAATGTAGAATGTGAAGTTGTTAAAACCATTAAGGTGACAGAATTAGTTGATGTAGAAAAAGGACATGAAATTTTTATTGGTAAAATTGTAAACGCTTATGCGGATGAGAAATATTTAACAGAAGGGATACCAGATCTTGCCAAATTGAATACTTTTACTTATTCTCGAAATAATTATTGGAAAGTCGGCGCAAAACTCGCACCTGCCTTTGAAATAGGTAAAAATTATAAACAATAATGTTAAATGTAAAATTTTTATGATTAAAATGGATAATGAAGAATCAGATAAACAAGTTATTGAAGGAAATCTACTCAGTCCATTACCTGTGATTTTGGTTGGAGCAAATGTACACAATAAACCAAATTATCTAGTGATTGGTTATAGTTGTCCATTTGATTTTGGTAAATATATTTTCTTTAGCTTATATCCAAAACGCTATACTGCAATCGGAATTCATGAGAACATGACCTTTAGCGTAAATATTCCTTCAGAGGATTTAGTGGAAAAAACTAAGATTTGTGGAAGCAAATCCGGACGAGATATTGATAAAAGTTCTCTCTTTAATAATTTTTACGGAGAATTAAAAACAGCTCCAATGATTCAAGAATGTCCCATAAATATGGAATGCAAAGTTAATGAAATTCTCGACTATGGGGATGGCGAAGGAATTATTGGAAAAGTAATTAAATCTTATGTAAATCCTCAATACACGATTGAAGAAGAAGGGAATGCGAAACTTGATTGGAGGAAGATTCACCCAATTATTTGGGCTACAGGAGGAGATTTCAATTATTATAAATTAGGAGAACGTCTACAGACTAAAGAAGATTAATCAATATAATAAATAAAAAAAGAAAAAAAAATTATAAATAGTTATTTTAGCCCAATAAACTTCTTTATTTGTATTTTATCGACAATAGTAAGTCGTTTTTAGTTATTTTCTTTCTATTCGCATGCATTGTAAAGGTTCGTGCTTGTTCAGTTAAAGCAGTAGCAGTTTTTTCTAAATGATCAATTAATAAATCTACTGCATTTCGAGCTACAATGCTAGCACCCTGTTGCTTCATTAATCGTCGAATTGGGCTCCATGCGAAAGAATGTTTCTTTTTAGCCATTTTTTATTCCTCCAACTTTTTTAATCAAAATTTTTAAAAATTTAGATTTTTAATTTTTTTTGAAGTTATTAGTAAAGTTTCTTAGATAATATAATATCTGAAGAGTTATTTAAATGTTATGGCAAATCAGAAGACTCCGAAGAGATAAATAAAAAAAAAATCACGACAAAAAATTTTTGTTATAAAAAAATCCTCATCATCTATGATCATTCAATGGTTGATCACGTTAAAAATTTGAATTGTTTTTGTTAGGATCACCATTATTCAAATATTAAGCATGATTAATTAACATTTTAAATTGGATTGACTATGATTTAGTGGCGAATTAATAAATATACAATTGATGAAAGTGATCCGTAATAAATGTTGATAACATCAATTATATGATCATATCATGGTCAATCAGTCAAAAAAAAAGTGTTGATTTTTATAGAAACAAAATTATTCCACTATCAATATTGATTAATCCTTCTTTTTTATAGTTTTTATGGTAATTCAATGGTGAATTAAAAAATTTTTAATTGAAAAAAATAATCCCTTTTGAATTTGATAAGATATTTTATTTGATCATATCGATTAAGACATAATCAGTTTAATAAGGAAAATTTAATTTTATTCTGGAGATCATAGG
>JBHLPW010000072.1:0-21616 GCA_048939015.1 Promethearchaeota archaeon | reverse complement strand
TAGATTTTGATAAGAAAGCACCAACTACTCTTTTTGAGCTAATTATTAGTGAAATATTGATACCAAAATATAAAGAAAATGCTGATTGGAATTTAAGTTTGAATATAATTATTGAAGAAATGAACCGACTTATCAAAGAGTACGATTTAAACCCGAAGTTAAAAATAGGATTACTTAACGATGTTGAAGCTCATCTTGATAAAGATATCGAAGAATTAACAGGAGTAGATAAAATTGAGATATTATTTTTAAATATGGACGATTATGTTGAAGATATAAAGAAGATAATCCTTTCAGGACAAGATAAGGAGCAATTACGGACTAGCATGGCTCAAGTAATAATGCCCTTGACACTTTTTGAATTATCTGAGCTATTTCTTTATTTAGGGAAGCGTACTTTTTTAAAATAAACTATTTTTTATCTTTTTTTAAAATTATTACGTTTTTTCCTTTCTCAAAGCTTCAATCGGTCTACTTTAAAAAATATAGTTGTTTATTTGATTACTCAAAACGAGAAATAATTGTAGGATAATACATCTAACTTGATATATTTTTAACAAGACTTAATCAATTTCAGCTTCTTTTGCTGATTTATAGAGATAATCGAAATAATACAGAGAAGCTGGTCCGAAAGCAACATGATCAGTTAATACTCCAAAATAAGACATTTTTTTAGGAAAAAAGCTTTCAGAAAGCACAATAAAAGCGTCTTCTCCCTCATCTATTATCACGGCACTTCCAAAAATTTGATCTCTCCATTTTATTTCACAAAGTGCATTATATTTTTTAATTAATGATAAGAATTTCTTATCTTCTAATGCTTCGGCTTCCACTAGAAGACGTAAATCAATAACACCTCGTGCTCTTGCCTTTTTTATATCTTCATAAAATACTTCCAAAAATTCGTATTTAGTAGAAACCAGATAAATTGAAGTTCTCGCCATATTAATCAATGATAACATTTTATTAAGGCACACATCTCGTCCCCGATGAATATATAAAGCAATTTTTATAGGAGTATCATGAGATTGATAAATCGGAGTTAATGTATTAATTATTTTATTAGAATGTTCGTCAAAACTAGTATTATATTGCTTTTTTGCGATTATAAGAGCCTCATCAGGTGATTTGGCAAAATAACGACTAGGTCTTGATTCTTCCTCTTTTATTATCCATAATTTGTCTTTTTCCAGCTGAGTAAGAATATTATAAATACGAGAGTATGGAACGCCTGATGCCTCAGAAAGTTCCCTAGCATCCATTGGTCCTTTACTTATTAAGGTGAGATATATAGAAATCTCATAATCAGTAAGACCAATAGATCTTAATGATTCTTTTACGTTATCTGGAATCTCACTTGACATTTTTTTTCCCTTCTTCTTTGATTTATAAACTGCTTTTAGAGGATACTATTATTATTATTAATACTAATCTAATATTATTTTTCTTTTAAGTTAATCCAAAACTAAAATATAAAAAAAACTGTAAAATCTATGAATAGAGAGTATCTTTGATTTCTATACATAACAGTTTTACGTCATATTAAAAATAAAATGTGATAGAACTCTAATAAAGCTTGAAATCAAAATGATGTTTAGGGTAACTTAAACAATATTGGTGAAAAAATAAAAAAGTTACTCGAGTATTAATAGATAGATAAAATTTTTTATGATATTTTAGACATAAACCTATAACATTATATACATAATTTTGCAGAAAAAGAATAAAATTAAAGTTTTGATAAAAAATAATTTAATAAATTACTCATGATTTTTTATAATTAAGTAGTGTAATTTTTAAAAAAGTAAAAATTGTGATTTCATGGATATTGTCGATCTCAAAATATTAGAATTATTAAAAGAAAATAGTAGAATGTCATTTAACGATATATCTGAAAACGTAGGGAAGACCGAAGCTACAGTGAGAAGAAGAGTGAAAAAATTAACTCAAGATGGGATTATAAAAAGATTTACAATAGATTATACAGTTGATAATAAACCTCGTACAAGAGCTACTGTAAAAGTTGAACCCGATTTTAAAGAAATTAAAAGGATTTTAAAAGAGTTATTAGATATTGAAGAAATAACGGATATTTGGAGACTTTCAGGAGACTGTGGACTATTTATGAGAGTAGAGATTCCCTCTATTGAAAATTTCAATCCTTTAATTGAAGAAAAAATTTCTCAAATTAAAGGTGTAAAGATTGTTGAGACTTGCTTTATAACAGATGTAATTAAATAATTTCTGAACAATTTTTTTATTTTTTCTTTTAATAAATGAATTGAAATTAACTAAGTCGGCTATATGATTATTTTTCAAGAAGTTTATCTAATATTCCTATTCTTTTTTTAGTTTTCTTTAGGTCTTTTTGAAGCTTTTTTGAGCGTTTTACATATTCATCATCGTCTAATTTACCGGATGAGTGCTTTTTATCAATAAATTTCAGCAAATCTTCGACTGAGCTTAGTTTTGTTTCTAAACCTTCTTTTTCATCTTTAAGTTCATTTTGAGTCATGGATTTTGTTTTAGGTTTCGGTGGAGGTTCTAGTTCTTTTTCATCTTTTTGCAACACTTCTGGTTTTGGTGGAAGAGCTGTTAATGTTGTATCTTGTTCAGGAAAAATATCCTCGATATCTTGCTTTTTTGGCTTTTCAGGAACCTCAGTGAGTTGTGTGTTGGAAATATCTTCTAAATTAATATCTTGAGATGGTTCAGAAGATTGTATTATATTTGAATCACTTAACTCAAATATTTCGCCTTCAGATTCAATAGTTTTTTCTATTAGTTTATCAATTGTAGTTTTAACTGTATTAATCTGATTTTGAAATATCTTTAATAATTCAATCAACTCACCTTTTTTGGAAATTTTCATTGAAAAATCAATATCTATTGATCTTTTCCCAGTTGGAACTTGAGAAATTGAACTATCTTTTACTTCAGTTGTTTCTTGTGTAATTATTGTAGGTTGGGGAATTGGAGAAGGTATTTCCTGGTTTACTCTTAATTCCATCCTAAAATCAGAAATGAGCCATTTAAAGATATTTAGTGCCAATTGGGGATTATCATCACATTGGAAACCGCCTCCAACTTTATCTCTAAATAATTCATAACTTCCAATACAGCAAACCCTTCCATTCTCATATTCTGAGACACACATGAGAGGGCAAGAAAATGGTTCTGATGTTTCATTCGAATCTGCTATGGAAAATGCTCCACTTCCTATAACTGAAAGAGAAGATCCTGATCGATAACATATTGTACCAATATCTGCTGTTATTGGATGGGGTATGTTAAATGCTGAAACTAAAGGAATATTTTCTACTCCTAAGTTAATTCTCTCATCTAAAACCTGATCATTTTCAAAAGCAATTCCAAATTGTTCTGAAATCTCAGATAAATTACTTCCACGGCCCCTATCTCCACCTGCATGAGATAGTAATAGTAATCCTCCTCCTGAATTTTTTACCCAATTTACAATGGCATTTATTTCAAAAGAAGAAACTCTAGCAAAATCGGGGCATACAAAAACAAGAATATCATATGGTACTAAAGATTCTTCTGTAATTGGTACTTCTAAATAATTATAACATATATAATCATTTGATTTTAAATAATCTCGGAGTTCAGTCAGATTTTCATCAATTCTTCCTCTTGGTTTGTGAGAAACATCAAAAGCAACGTGATAAGGCATAGTTGATCATTAAAAGTATATTATTTTAATATTATGTTAATCAATTTCATGTAGTTATTATGTAGTATTTTAATATTTCTATAATTAATATTTAACTATAATATATAGAAGTTATAACTCAGTTTTAACAAGTTTTAAGAAATTTCCATGTAAAAGAATTTTAGTAAGTACTTTTATCCCCAATTATTAAATTATCCTTGCTGATATTTTCTACATGTACGTGGTTACCAATAATAGAATTACTAGAAATTAAATTTGTTAAATGAGCGTTCTCCTCAATAACACAGTTTTCTAAAATACAGTTCTGAATTAATGAGTCGTTGCCTATAGAAACATATGGTCCTATTATTGAATTTATCACTTTTGTATTTTTACCAATATAAACTGGATTTTTTATATAAGAACGTTCAACTGCAATGTTTAGTTTATGTTCTTCAGGTCTGATTGAATTTTGTTGTAAGAGATATCGATTACCTTTTAGCAGTTCAGAAGGACGCCCAAAATCTAGAATTCCTTGTTTTAACTCAACAGCAGCTATTTTATATCCTTGATCAACCAAATTTTGCATGCTTTCCGTCAAATATACTTCTTTTGAATCTTTAGTTCTTTGATCTAGATATCTTTTTATATTTTTAAAAAGAGCGCGAGTGGCGCTATTAGAAAAGGAATATAAACCTGCAATTGCTAAATCCGATATAAAATCTTTTGGTTTTTCAATTAATTGTTTAATTAAATTATTTTCATCGACTACTACAACACCATAAGAACTTGCGTCTTCTTTCGGTACTTTCATAACGGTTATTATCCCATCCACATCAGATTCCCAGTATTTATAAAGTAAGTATGAGTATTCATCAATTGGTATCATATCACCTAAAAAAATAAGAGAGCCAGCTCGTTTATCTTCTTCTAGACTCATTAATTTTGATTCTTCGAATCGTGTATTTGCTAAAAAAACTGCTTCCCCTAAACCCCAATAATAGGGTATACCCTCTTTATATCCTCGTGGAACTTGTTCAATAAAGGTTAATTTGAATTTATTGCTGTAATGAGTTTTTATATATTCAATTATTTGCTGCTTTTTATATCCCACGATCAAGATTAATTCTGTATCTGATTCAAAGGTTTTACTAAATTTAATAAGGATATGATCTAACACCGTTTTACCTGCTACAGTTAAGAAAGCTTTTGGCTTACTAAAAGTAAAGGGACGTAATCTACTTCCAATACCCGCAATTGGTCCTATTATCTTCATATTTATTAGAACTATAAGTAATATTTAATAAAACTTGGATTTATCTGAATCGAATATCCTTTGTAAATATCCAAACAATAGATCTAAACCTTTTTCTTCTTTACTTGAACATGGTATTAATTCAGATGTTGACCCTAATTGAATAAATACGTCTGAAATTAACATTGATAATTCTCTTATCAACCCCTTTTCACGTTCATTTGTGGAATCCTCTAGAGCTTGAAAATCTTGGCTCCAATTAACAATCATATCAATTTGATCTTCATCTAATAGATCTACTTTAGAAAGTACATTCACCTGGGAAATGTTTTGAAAACGAAATTGAACCGAAGCTGCTAGCAATAATGTAGAAATAAAACCATTTGGTCTTAGAACAAAACTTGAATCAAAAAGAAAAGTTACTGCTCTCTGTATAGAACCGAATCCTAATGTACTAGCTATTAATGGACCTGTTTCTCTGAAAGCAAAAAGCTCTAATTGTCCTGCAGTATCAACAAATATCCAATCTGGGTTATAATCATCAATTTCGTCTTTCAGATCATCAAGATAATTTACCATTAAATCTGAGGCTAAAATTATTGCTCCATTTGGACCTAAACCATATTGTTCCATAATTTCTCCGAGTACAATATAGTCTCTTATATCAATATCAGGTTGGTAAGGCATAATCCTTACTCCAGGATCTAAATTTAATGTAATTGCAGAGATTTCCGGATCTCTATTTACTACATAATTTTTCATGTCTCCTGTGAGAGTGCTTTTTCCACTTCCAGCTGTACCAATAAAATAATTCAATAAAATTTTAATTGACCTCGATTTAATTGCAATTTTGATATTCGATTGATACTTAGTAGTTAATGATTTCTCTTAAATAAAGGGGTTTTTCCCATTTAGATTTAATAATAAATATAATTATATTGATTAAATAAAAGTTTATGAATTATTTTGGTGGTTTCAAATCTTCTAATTGAAGTTCTTTATTTTCAAGTTTTTTAAGTCTTTTAATCTGGTTTTGAATAGCTTCCTCTTCTTTTTTCTTCAAAATTTCCTCATCAAGCCTCATGGCATTTAATTCCTCAATTGATAATGGTTTTAGTATTTCTTTAATATTAAATTC
Organism: Promethearchaeota archaeon; assembly: GCA_048939015.1. Taxonomy (GTDB): domain Archaea; phylum Asgardarchaeota; class Lokiarchaeia; order Sigyniarchaeales; family SOKP01; genus Loki-b32. Next base: position 15,553 of record JBHLPW010000072.1, on the reverse strand, counting down.
TGAATTGATTTCTATGTTTTGTTTAAAAATTGATTTCATTTCTTTAATTACCATTAATTTATTAGATGTCATGGACCCTTGGATCAAATTAGGTGTTGCTGTAACTTTGATTCTCTCAATAGCTGGTTCAGATCCGTTTCTATTTGGAATAGGGGGAATATATTGGATATTTGTAGGTACTGTATTTCTAAAAGAATATGATAAACTCTCTATAGCTTGTTCTATTCTCTTTAATGTTTTATTACCTTCAGATATTAATGAAGCTAATAAATCTTCTTCTGAAGTTTTTTCTATCTTACTCTTTTGATAAAGTATAGTTCTTTTTTCTTGATTCTCATGAATAGTTGTTTTAATTTCCTTGAAGATTTTCTCTTGGGTTATTTTTCCTTTTATTTTGCTTTTTGATTGTAAATCCTCAAATTTAAAACCATCATAACAATCCTCATTAACCCATATATCAGAAATTTTGAAACTCTCTTCAAATCTATATTGGTATTTTTCACCAGAGTATAGAAATATTGATAATCTTAGAATTGTAATCTGCAATCCATCAGTATTAATCAATTCATCAAGTTCAACTGAAAATGATAAAGCATCAGAGGAATGGTATAATCTTTTAATAGCAATTAGATATGGAGGCTGATTAGAGTGTACTTTACATTTTGAAATTCCAAATTGCATTGTTATTCGCTTAATTTTTTCTGGTAGAAATAAAAGTTGTTCTTCTCCGTTTTTCTTGAATTCCAAAAACAACTTATGATGATCGTCCCAATAAACTTGGAACAATTCCATTTTGATATTAAACCCTTAAGTGTGTGATTTTTAAATACAATTCGAAATGTCATCAATTTAAATTCAAACATTTATTTAAAATATGGCGAGTTTAGCAATTTTATGATTTCATACAACAATGCGATAAAAAAAAAGATGTAAAGTAATAAAATTATTTAATCGGATTCTTTTAATTTGGACAGATAATAAATAGGCTTTTTTAATTTTCTTTCAAAATATTCTATCTCCTCTCTTGAATGATCTCCAATATATCCATTCACATCCAAAACTAATATTGCTTCTTCATAATGTAATTTTGCAAGGGCAATTTCTTGCAGAGTATCCCATTCTCTTACCGAAAATTTATTTTTATTTAATAAACCATCAACAGAACAAATTGAAACTAATTTATTATGAATTATTTGTAAAATAGACTCAATTTTGATGAAATAATCTTTAAATTTTATTGAGCCTACTAAATAGATCATTTTTTCTTTGATTCGAGAAAAATTATATTCTTTAAACTCATTCAAGAAATTCTTATTTAATCGATCTTTTTCCATAATATAAGGTAATTTCAATTGTTATTTAATTTTCTCATGGAAATAAACAGAGTTTATCTAGCAGAAAATTTAGAATTTTTAAAGAATATTCCAGCAGATACTTGTGATTTAATCTATATTGATCCGCCATTTTTTAGCGGAGTAGATTATAAAGAGTTTTCTGATTTATGGCATTCCATAGAGGAATATTTAGATTTCATGAGAGAAAGATTAATAGAAATTTATCGCGTACTAAAGCCCACCGGAAGTTTTTATTGTCACTGCGATCCTAATGCAGTTTTCGATCTAAAACCTTTGTGTGATGGAATTTTTGGGAAAAATTATTTTCGTCGAGAACTAATATGGAATGTAGGTAGTGTTTCAGGATTCAAAAGTCAGGTCAAAGGATGGGTGAGACAGCATGATACGATTCTATATTATACTAAATCAGATAATTTTACTTTTAATAAGCAATATACTCCATATAAAGAGGAATATATCAAAAAAATGTTCCGATATAAAGATGAAGATGGACGTGCTTATAGAAAAAGAAGAGGAGGGAAACAATACTTGGACGAAAAACCTGGAAATGCTTTAGGTGATGTATGGAACGATATCTACTCCTTTCAAACATCAACAAGATCAAAAGAATACTGTGGTTATCCTACTCAAAAACCTGAAAAATTATTAGAACGTATCATTTTAGCTTCATCGCATGAAGGAGATCTTATTGCAGATTTTTTTTGTGGATCAGGTACTAGTGTAGTAGTTGCTAAGAAATTAAAAAGAAGATGGCTTGGAGTAGACATTAATCCAACAGCTATTGAATTGTGTAAAAAACGATTAAATAAAAGTTAAAATATATTTATCAACTAAAGTTTAAAAAAATGGTTGATTTTAATGGAAAAGAAATTCGCTTTATTTGCTTTTAATGGAGATCCTATGTGTTTTATTCATGTAATTCTTAATGCTTTAGATATGAATAAAAAAGGATATGATGTAAAAGTTATAGTCGAAGGATCTGCTACAAAATTAGCAGCTCAGTTTGAAAATAGTGAGAATCCCTTTTATGAGAAATATCAAGAGTTAAAATCTTCAGGATTAATTGACTGTTTTTGTAAAGCATGTAGTAATAAAATGGGATCTTTACAAAAAGTAGAAGAATTGGGATTTCCTACTTGTGCTGAATTGATAGGGCATCCAAGTATGGCAAAATATATTGAACAAGGATATTCAATAATTACTTTTTAAGGAACTCTTTAGAAGAGGGAAAATTTTTACTTTTTTAGGAGCAATTTTAGTGTCAATGTTTAACAGAGAAATTAAAATCGAAGTTTAATCCTTCTCAATTATTATTTCACTAAGCCCAAGCCATTCCTTAGCTTCATTGAGATTGCTTACTATCTTTCTTTTTGGAGACTCAGCTTTATCTAATAAAATTTGGGCTTCTTTATCTAAAACAGGGTTACCGGCAATTATGTAAGCGGATCTAACCAATCTTTCATTATTCTTTTTAAGGAAATCTAAAATTATATGAAATGATTTAAGATTTAATAATATAAGATCAACACCATCTACTATAAAAGAAAAATTTTTTAATTCTTTTGTACTTTTATTAAATTCTATGATAAATTTTTCTGCAACTGAGGGAGGAAAAGTTCCTAATACCTTAACATAGAAGTGTTGATCTCCAATTTTCTCGATTCGAAACATATTTAAAATTTGGCGTATATATGTAGAATCTATATTTAATATTAATCCCATATCAACCTTTAATATTTTACTGTTTTTTATTAATATAAGTTAGGACTAATCATTTGTGATTATATAAATAATTTCAAAATGGAGGACCAATATTTGAGAGAACATTTTTTTAATAAACTGGAATGGCCTTATCCCATAGAATGGAATTCTGAGGAGGAATTATCTACTGATGTATTAGTTTTGGGTGGGGGGATTGCAGGATGTTGGGCAGCAATAGCTGCTGCAAAGAAAGGAGTAAACGTTGTAATGATTGAGAAAGGTGCAACAATAAGAAGTGGTGCAGGGGGATCTGGGTGTGATCATTGGGAATCTGCTGCCACAAACCCTTGTTCGGGCGTCACTCCTGAAGAATTGGCTCAAGCAATGATTGAAGACCATAATGGCTATAATAATGGGATTTCTCACTACATCGAATGCAGAGAAGGGTATGATAGACTTTTAGACTTAGAAAAAATTGGAGGTAAAATTAGAGATACAGAAGATGAGTTCAAAGGTGCTGAGTTTAGAGATGAAAACACCAAATTCTTATTCGCTTACGACTATGAAAATAAATATACTTTACGAGTATGGGGAACAACCTTTAAACCTGCTCTTTACAAAGAATGTAAACGATTGGGTGTAAAAATTTTTGATAGAACCATGGCATTAAGTCTATTAACAGAAGGAGGTAATCAAGGAGCAAGAGTAATTGGTGCAACCGGTGTAAATGGACGAACAGGTAAGTTTTATATATATAAAGCAAAAGCTACAATACTTTGTATGGCACGTCCCAGCCGTATTTGGCTTTTTTCTCCAGGACTTCCAGGGACTTCTGAATTCCGTCCGCCTCAGTGTATGGGAGACGGTCATGCAATGGGTTGGAAAGCTGGTGTTGAATTTACAACGATGGAAAAATCATTAAGAGGTTTATGGTCTGGTGAGAGGAGTTTTCCCCCTTATGGTACAGGTAATACTCATAACACATGGTATGCATGTACAATGGTAGATGCTAATGGTAAAGAGATTCCATGGGTAGATAGAGATGGTAATACACTTAAGAAGATTTCTCAGCGGTACAAACCTGCTAAAGGACAGAAATTATTTTTGAAAGGTGGGGGTGAATCTGATTTTCATTTGTATAAATATCTTGGACCAGATATTCTCGCGGTAGAAGAGCTGTTAAATCAAGGATACAAATTACCGTTTTACGCTGATTTACCTAGCATGCCTGAACTTGAAAGAAAGGCAATTTGGGGTTTAATGGTAGGGGAGGAAGGAAAATCAAAAGTACCAATACTGGATAATTATACAAATGCTGGATTTAACCCAAATAGGGATTTATTACAAAGTTATGGAGAGGGATGGACATCAGCTTCTTTTTTACCGCGAGAAAGACAGATTTTTGGAGTTCCGGGAGGAATATTAAATGATTGGGAGTTAAAAACGAACTTAGAAGGACTCTATGCTGCTGGTGATCAACTTTTTGCTTCAGATTGTGTTGGTCATGCTGCAGCAACAGGTCATTATGCAGGAAGACATGCAGCTAAATGCGCGATGAAAATTTCTCAAGTACCATTAGATCTTCATCAGGTTGAATTAGAAAAAAGGCTTATACTTTCTCTTGTCAATAAAGATGATGGTATTGGATGGAAAGAATTTAACATGCATATTACGAGAATAATGCAGAATTATTGTGGTGAGATAAAGAGTGAAGAACTCTTGAATATTGGATTAAACCTACTTGAACAAATGGAACAAAATGAAGTTCCATTACTATTTGCTCGAAACCCTCATGAATTAATGCGATCATTAGAAGTGCTAAATATACTTACCAATGCTAAATTAGTTATCTATTCGTGTTTAGCACGAAAAGCAAGTTCTAAGCAGTTGCATTTTAAAAGGTCAGATTTTCCAGAAATGGATCCTCCTGAGTGGCATAAATTTATTACTGTTAGGCTTGAGAATAATCGAGTAGAAGTAGGCGAAAAACCGATTGATTATTATGGATCTCTTAAACAAAATTATGAAGCCTATAATGATGATTATATAAGGAGGTTTAAATAATATGAGTAAAAAGATATACGTAGTTCCGGAACCAGGGATATCGAATCCTATTATTTTCAATCCTGATATTTGTAATGGGTGCAATAGGTGCATGGAGATATGCCAAGTAGATATATTTATACCGAATCCAGAAAAAGGGAAACCTCCAGTTGTATTATATCCTGGAGAATGCTGGTATTGTGGTTGTTGTGTAGGCGAATGTCCAAATTTTGGGGCGATTAAACTCAATCCTCTATTAATGAACCAAGTACACTGGAAATCGAAAAAGCATCTACTCTGAAAAAATCAACTTAAGAATAAGTTGTATTCTCTTAGTATACGAAAATCATATTTAAAAATTATTTGTTAAATTAGAAATTTAAATCGCAGAGCTTTCTATATTTATTGATTCAATTAAATTATATCTCTTCCAGTCTTTTTTGGTACTTTTCCTTTTTGTATTTTTACTGCCACATCCTTCACAAATTGACTTCTTTTCCCAATGAAAATATCCGCATTTATCACAAACATATAGATATGTTTTTTTAAATAAACTCCAATCTAAATTAATAATATTCCACCTCCAATTAATTATTCCTCACGAATAATACAGATATTTACCCTAATTAATTGAAGTATTTAGTTTTATAAGATAATTCAATTAAATATTTGCAATAGTAAAGTGTTTCCACGTTTTATCTTACTTTTTTAAAATTGAGAAAAGAGAAAATTCTAATTTACTTGAAAAATAAAGATCGTGAAATCGGGCTTTCACGAAATTAATTATTCTAATTAAATAAAAAAATGATTCATTTCATTCTTTATCACTCGTTACATACATTATGATAAATCCAATCACAAGCCCTGCAATACCTAATATAATAACAATAGAAATATTATTTGTGATTCTGAGGAATTCAATTTTATCTGCTGCATCCATTATAAAAGACTCGATTATCCATCCGATTAAAAGGCCTCCAATAAATCCTATACATGCACCATAAAAAGATCTTGCCATTGAAGTTATCCTCTATAGATGATATTTTTCAATATCTTAAATCGTTTAAAATAAGAATTATATATCTTTATTTATTATTTACGCAATATTTGGAAGATCATTCTAAATATTAAGAATTTTTTGAGTTCAAGTAGATCTTATGATTAGTGACCCCAATCATTTATGATGGGTTTTAGATATATAGTAAAATAAGTTATCTTGATTAAAGTTAGCTATTTTTAATTTTACAAAAATAAGTTGAATGTATAATTTTATTTAGATGGGGACTGAGGGATTTATTCATGGAACGCGACAAAGGCATTCCATATTGAACCCTCGACCGACAGGTGTCCACGGAACAGCTTTTGCTTATAGGATCTGGAGCCTGCTGTGCCACCGGGCTACACCAAGTCCCCTTTGAAAAGTTAATTTATTAAAGAATGTATGAAATTTATATTTTTTTCTAATCATGATATTGGAGTCTGAAAAACTAGCAATAAGTAATTTGATCCTATATATTGATTATTATTATTTCATCGGTTGGGAAAGAAAGAAATTTGGTTCAATGTCAACAATTTTTACAACGGTCTTCTTTTTTGATAATGAACTGCTTTTAAGGAATTCCCATTTTACTTTGCCAACTAACCATTTACCCTCAGGATTTATTCCTATTTCAGCTTTTATTACTATTCCATATTGCATCGACTCGCGTTTTTTAGATTCTGAACCAAGGCAAAAATCGCCTAAAGAATATGCGATTAATTTATTTGTGTTGTTATTCAAGAGAAGAGACGATACTGGTTGTGGACAATGTGAGTGATGACCAATTAATGCATCGAATTTATCTAATATTATTCTACCATGGTTAACTGTTTCAATCCGAGGGTATAATTCCAATTCATAACCCCAATGTGGAAAAAGAATGTTAAATGAGTTTTTTTTAATATAACGGTTAGAGTGCTCTAACTCAACTAAATAATTACAAGGTCGGTTTGACCATTGAGTTGTTCCTACAACCCTTATTTTATCTGATATATCTATGAACGGATTTTCGTTTGTACCAAACACATTAAAACCTCGCTGTTTTAATTGTTCTATTGAAGATAAAAAGCTCGCTAAACCAAAATCACCGCTGTGATTATTTGCCACCGATAAAAATGTATTTTTTGGAGGGAAGAGATTTTCAAGTGAATCCATTATCATTGGTTTATGACGCTTATTCTGTAGCTTCTTTTTTGAAGTGATAGTACCCTCAAAATTTCCAATAAAAAAGTCAGATCCTTTAATGAATTGTTTAACACTTTGTTCAATTATTAATTGTTTTGAGCCCAGAGCCATAATATCCCCTATAAAGGAGACTGTATATTTTGGAATGATATCATTTAATTTATAGCTTTTTGGAATGTAGTTTACATGCTCATCAGATTTTTTATATGGACCAAAAATAGTACGTTTTATTCTCCTTATAGTTTCTGAAATGGTATAAGGGGTTGTTATAGCTTTTGTATTGGAAAGACGACTTGTTTTTATCATAAATTAATATAGATCAGGATTATATTTTTAGTCTTTAATCCAGAATTAAGCTTGGATTTTTGGATGACAAATGGATTTTAAATCATAATTAAGGATATAGAAGCTAAAATACCTTTTTTATAGGAAATTATCATATTACAATTCTATAATATTTAAATTTACAATTGCATTATCATAGAATTGATGTAATTTTCAAGATTACATCTTTGAAATCTAATAAGATAATAAAGAAATCTGAGAAAAATGAGATTTATAACATATTTTGAACTTAATCCGCAATATGATCCATCTGAATTGGCAGAAGTGGGAATTGATCTTATGAAAAGAAAGCTATATCCCGCTGAAGGTGTTGAAACTCTTGCATGGTATATGACTCCTGGATTGTGGGGTATTTCAGTTTCAGAAGCGAATAGTGTTGAAGCTCTAATGAACAATGTCAATGCATGGAGGATTGCAAAACCTGGAATATTTAAATCCTATAAAATTGAACCAGCGATGGATACTAAAGAATTAATCCCGATTGGTGTTCAATTGGCTAAAAAAGTCAAGGGTTAGAACATAATCAAAATATTATAAATTACTTTTTTTTTTATTTAGATACTTATTATTATCATAATTAGTAAGGATAATATTGAAATAAAGATATGAAACTTTAATGATAAAATTAAAAATAAAATTAAGCGAACTCGGTCTAATAACTGTTACATTAATCCAAATTATTATTGCTTCAATTATTTCTTTAATTTTTCAATTTTGGATACCTTTTTCATGGCAACCTTTGGACACATTTTTGTATGGTATAAGGCAACATGGTGATCCTGGTACCAATTTGGTTATTTTCACGATTAGCCAATGGTATTTCTCATTTTCATTAGCTTGGTTTGTTTATCGTGAAAATCCATTTATAAATAATTTCCTAATTTATTCCCTTATACCTCTTGGAATAATTTTTTTCTATGAATATTTTTTCATATTCCTTTATTATGATTATATCCATGTGATTCCTTTTTTTCTCGGAATTTATTTGTTCTGGAAGAAAAAGGAAACTCTGTCACAAAAGTATGCGTTATATATCATACCATTGAATATAAGTTGGTTGTTATTAGTTTATTTCTTTAAGTTAGCTTATTATAATGAAGAACTATTCATCTATTTAAGAAATGTCCTTATATATTCAGTCCTCTGGATCTTCTTCTCATTTCTTTTGAGAATTAAAATGGATAATAAAAATGACATTATTTAATAGGTGTATTACAATAGGGACAAATTTCAGTATTACTATTAATTTTTGCTCCACAAGCAAAACAAACTGATTTTGTATCTCCATATAATATTTTATCCTCATCGTTCTCAGGATTTGTTTTTTTATATGGATTTATTTTCTTATTAGACATCTTTTTTCAAGTGAAAATTGATTTTAAATAAATTAATAATAAAATTATTTATGAAAAAAATGGAGTCCGATCTTTAAAACTTGTTAAAGATAACAAAATTTAAGAGTTTGAAATTATTTATTTTATTATAATATAATAACAAAACGAGAAGAATAAAAGAATATGCCCGGTTCTCATGGTTCCCTAACTAAAGCAGGAAAGGTTAAGATGCAAACTCCGAAAATTGAGCGAACTGGAATAAATGCTAATAAGAAAAAACCTCCACGAATGCGTTTTCGGGAATTGTATAAAGAAAGAATTGTAAAGGGCCGATTTGGCGGCCAACAAGATAGTTTAGGTGCTAAAAGATCTCAATTCTCGAGATAAAAAAAATTCTTTTTCTAAATATCAATTCCTATTGTTTTAAGTTGGTTTCTTAATTTCTGACTTTGTTTAAGGTAAAATTGACTTTTTTCACGGTTAATTTCAAATTCGTTGTAAAAATCAACCATTAATAAATTCCAACGTATTCCTCTTTTCATATTGCTTATTTCCTTTATCCTTATGTGATTTTCAAGATTACTAAGCAAATAGTAGGCTCTTCGAGAATCCTTCTTATGGTGAATATAAAATTCAGATAACTCCAGCATAAGGTCTGTTAAAACTTTAATAATTTTATCGTTTTCAAAATTTAAGCCTAATGTATCAAAACCCGCTTTTAAAAATTTCTGGGTGAGCATTATATTACCTTGGTTTTTATAATAAATACCACGGAGAAGAAAATATCTAAGTTTTACATATAAACTGTCATTACCAATGAGAAACGCATTTTTAAAGTAAATTTTAGACTCTTCAACGTTTTTTTGTTCTTGATAAATTAAACCGATATAAAGATAAGCTAAACCAAGATACTTCAATTTATTAAATGCAATTTCCTCTTTTTCTAAGAAGGCTATTATGATATTAAAATGATTTAGTGCTTCTTGAAATTCCTTTCTTTCATAATTAGAAACTGCAAGTTTATAGTGGATTTTTATGATATATTTTATTGGAATATCACCTGATTTAGCCACTCCTAAAGCATTTTTTAAATAATTAAGTGAAGTATCTTCATGACCCAAAAGCTTTGCAATTTTTCTTAATTTTAACAATATTGATACTACAATCTTTCGTTGTTGATTCTTGTTAAATATTATAAGAGCTTCATTGAGAATATTAGCTGCTTCTTCAAATCTATAATTTTTTATTAATTCTTCAGCTTCAGTATATTGATTTAATGATTCAATTACTTCAAAATTAGTTGGAGGGTTATTAAATAAATCATTATGTATATTAAATAATTCCTTTGTTATTGTGCTTTCATAACTTAAAGCAGAAAATGGATAGTTATTGAAATCTTCTATAAAATCTCGATTTCCGTAAATAAGTTCTTTAGCTGGTCGAAAATTAATAAATTCATTTTGATTAATATTCCCTGTTTGAATGATTTCTATTAGCGAAGTTAATATCATGCGTGTAAAATGAATCCAATTATTAACCAATGATTCTAAACTGAAATCAGGATTATCTTTAAATAACTCTCTTAAGATATATGGAGAATAACTATCGAATAAGCCCCTAATATGAAATTTATTATATTCTAAGTCTTTTAAATAGGTAAAATAACCTTTTTCCAAAATGAAAAATTCGTCAATAGAGCCATCATTTGAAAATAATAAAGTTTCATCTAACCTAAGTTTCGGAATTCCATAATTTAGTTCCCAAGGTATATTAAAACTCGGTTTTAATCCAATTTTTTGAAGAGATTCTACAACATTTGTTAATTCATTATTGGAAAACGCTTTAAATCGATCTCTCTTATTCATTAGTGAAATTCGTACACGATTCAACCATGAATTCTCTTTTTCACTCTTTATCTGATCGGGAATAATTAGATCTAAAAGATTATTAATTTGAACTTTTTTATCTTCTATTGGAAAAGTATGTTCAAGAGTTAAGGATATTGCCAAATTTCTCAATGCTTTCATAAGATAAAGAATAACGGCATAGGAATCCTTTTCTAAATTCCAGAATTGGAACGATATTGAGAATCGAAAACTAACCACTTCAAATGGGACGCTAATTCTAATTGGTAGAGTTATTGGAAATTTGATAGTAAATAAGATTAATTTTTTCTTTTTTAAACTATAGCGAAAATAGTTTTCAATTGTCCCTTCAATCTTCCATCCATTTTTTTCGATAAGTTCTCTGAGAGTTTCTATTTCGTGTGAAGAAAGAGGAGATATTGACATAAACAGGTTGCTCCTAAGTAATTACTGTTTTCAGAGATGATATATACTCTTATATAACTAGTAGTGATAAGAAATATTAAATTATGTATCATGATTCGAATAAAGATTTTATATTAGAATTTATTTGTAGACATTGTATCTAAAAGAAGGAAAAAAAAAAGAATTTATCATGGATATTACACAATTTAATAAAGAACTTGGAACTAAAATCGCAATTGCTAAAAGATTTGAGAAAAAGGGTGATATTCAAGCTGCAATTCAAGAATGGATGGAAATATCTGAGATGGCAATTAAATTTTCAAAATCTCCAAAGCTAGCTATGGCATTCAAGAACATGATTATAACTAGAACACAAGGGATTTTCTTACATATTAAAGAATTAAAAGCTAATCAATTCCATGAAGAAATATATGATCATAATTTAGAATATCTAGAAGAAGAACCAGAATCTGAAGCATCAACAGAAAATGAAATTGTCAAAGACTCATTTCTTCAAGAGGAACAAGTAAATCAAAAGTCAGTAATGGACTCTAGAGAGATTAAGAAGCCTAAAGTTATTGAAGACTCTGAGTTTAAGGATATGCCGAAAGGATTTAAAGAAATTCAGCCATCTGAGGATTTTACAATAATCACTCCCCATGATGACGAATTCGTTAAAAAACAAAGAGCTATAGCTGAAGAAAGTGATCATCTTAAATCATTAAAACAAATTCCTTCTGAAGAAGGAACTGAACTGTCAGATAGAATAGATTTTGAACAACCTAAAGATGGAAAAAATCTTATTTGTTTTGCATGTGGCCATGATAAAAATGCATCAAATGCAAAAGTTTGTGAAAATTGTGGAACAAAATTGAATTAAAAATTCTGATATTTATTCATGTCTTCAAACTTAAATACTCCAAATCTTTCTGTTCTCTTCCGTTTTAATACATATTCCCAACCCATTTTAGTGTCTTTAAAACACAACTGAGTTTTGTATCCCTTCATAAGTTCATATACTTTGTCTCTATATTGCTCCATTTTTATTTTTATTTGCTTTTCCTTAGGAGCTTTTAAAATGTTATATGCAGCATAAACATAAAATTCAAGATTTTTTAATTTAAGTTCTTTAGTTGCTCTTTTTGCCATAGTATGTGTAGCTTGATGATCCACATGATTATTATTATCACTAGGGATAACAATTCTATCAGCATCCTTAATTATTTTTTTTGCCATAGTTACTCCAGCATCAATCTTGTCCATAGCACCCTGATCATGAAACTTAAATAAATGTACATTTTCTTTTTTGAATCCAAAATCCTGTGATACATTTTCAGCTTCTTTCAAAGCGATTTTAGCAATTTCATCTTCACTAAGATTGATGAAATCTTTTGCTTCTTCCAATAGGAGTACATCATGACTTAATCCCCAAGTGATTAATACTCTATTGTCTGTAACATATATAATATGTACATCATGGCCTTCTTCCATCCATTTTAAGATACTGCCTCCACACCCAAATATTTCATCATCCGGATGGGGCGCAAAAACAACAATTTTCATGATTTTTTTTTATTATATGAAGTTTTTATCTTATTATACTTCTCAATAGCACGTTTTCGCCATACTGTATTCCATTTTTTAAATCCTGATTTTACGTACTTTTCTCTTTTAAAAATATCATAACAAACCCAATTAAATAATACAAAAAACCTTTTAGCTCCACTTTTCTTAGTTAAGCGTTTGGACCTCACACCTAAATCGTTTCTAAGGTGTTCTACTAATTTTCCCTCAACTGCGTCTTGTAATTTTCCTTCAATTATAGCATCTTCATAATTGATGCCCTCTTCTAAGAAATATTCTCTAACCTTATCAAAAATGTTACCTCTACAGAGTTCTACTTTTTCTGTCTGATTATGGAATTTAAGCTCCTGTAATCCTTCTCGTACAAGTTTAACAGTAACTTTCAATTGTTCTTTATTTTTCCAGTTTTCTCCTTGAAAAAGCGTAACAGGTAAAGTTTTAATAACTAATTCTCCCGTTTCTTTTCTTAAAAGACCAATAAATGCATTTCCTACAAGATCACCGGTACCGCTATCATCAATTTCAATTGTCATGCTTTTTAGAAATCCTTTATTATTTCAACTGCTAATTGAGTAAATTAATTAAAAAATATCAAGTTTTATAAAATTAAATATAACAAGAATTTTTTGAGAACTTTCTCATGATAATTGAACTATTAATGATTGGAAATGAAATACTTATTGGAAAGACTCAGGATACAAATTCTAATTGGATGGTAAAAAGAATTACGAAGTATGGACACCAAGTTAAAAGGATAACAACCATTGGAGATGAGCTTGAAACAATTTCAAGCACTTTACAACAAATATTAAATCGTAAACCAGATATGGTAATAACATCAGGAGGAATCGGTCCCACATTCGATGATATGACTTTAAAAGGTATAGCAAATGGGCTAAATAGAAAATTAGTGTTAGATCATCATGCTTATAAAACTATCAAAAAAACATATGAACGAGCTCATAAAAAAGGTCTATTACAGCTCGAAGGGATGACTAAAGAACGAGAAAAGATGGCTTATCTTCCAGAAGGTTCTATCCCGTTACCTAACACCGTGGGAACTGCTCCAGGGGTTAAGATTGTTGAAGAAAATACTATAATTTTTATTTTGCCTGGTGTACCTGCCGAAATGAAAGCTATATTTAGGAATATAATTGCGCCAATTCTCAAAGAACAGCAGGGGAATTTTATTGAGAAAGGGTTTCTCTTTTCAGGTATAGGAGAGAGTCAGATTGCCGCATATACGAATGAATTAGAAAAAAAATATCCTCAACTTTGGATCAAAACACATCCTAGAATTGGATTGTCAGTTGAAGTAGAGGTCTCAATTACCGCTTTTAATATAGAAAATGGTGAAAAAATAGTAAATGAAGTCTTAAATGAAATTAGGGATATTGTTACAAAACTTAATGGAAAAATAAAAGAAAGAGGCTAATTTTATTTTTGATGCCACTTTGCGAGTGGAATTTTCAATAAGCAATCATATTAAATGTTTAAGCTTATATCATTAACATCTTTAGATTTCTGTTATTTCTATATTTTGAACATCTTCTGAAATTCTGACAACACCAGGTTGGTTTTCATCTATTGTGCCAACTATCCAATTGGAAATTTTATTACTAGAAAGGTTATTAGTAAATTCTTCTACCTTTATAGGATCGACAGCTAAAAGCATACCTCCAGCCGTTTCATGGCATGTACAATCATCAAAAGCATAACCTAACTCATATGATAACTCTTCAGAAAACTTAATTGACGGAACTGTATCTATTATTGCAGATAGATTTGAGTTCTGGAGCATTTCAACTGCATGTCCCCCTAAGCCAAATCCTGTGATATCACTTAAGGCATGTATAAATGAAAAATCCTTATATGAATGAATTGTTTTTACAACTGCTTGATTTGGAGTCGTCATAATTTTTATAGCAAGATCAATTGATTTCTGAAGGTCTTTAGTTGAGTATTGTTCTAGCATCTCTGGAACATCTTTAAGAATCCTATATGATGCCATTATAGCCTGCAATCCTATTGGTTTAGTTAAAACTAATTTATCTCCTTTTTTCACACCTTGTTTCTGGATAATAGCACTTTTTTCGACGTATCCAGATGCTTCTCCTCCTATTAGTGGCCATTCACTATAAATCGTGTGGCCACCTACTACTTGAGAATTAATCTTATTCTCCATAAAAAATTTTATTCCTCTTAAAATACCTTCTGCAACTTCCATGGGTGTTCTTGTACTAATTGCGAGAAATACAAGCATTCCAGAAATCTCAGGTACATTCATTGCAAAAATATCATTAGTTACATTACATGCAGCAATTTCACCAGCAATTTCGGGTTCATCTATTATTGGTGTGAAAATATCAATATTTTTAACAAGAACCATCTCGCTGTTAGGTATAGGTATAATAGCAGCATCCTCAATGTCTCCTGCTAGTCCTACTCTGATTAATAAATCATTTAAGTCGTTTTGTCCAAGTTTACATGATCATCCGTGTATTTTTACGTCTTTGGTTAATCTATAATCCGACTTTTTCATATTCACCTCACATCTATAATTTAATTCAATTCTAGTAAGAATTTAATTATGTAATATTATTAATTTTATTTTTTTTTTAAATCCATTAAATCTAGTTCCTAATTATTAAAAAAAATTTTTAAAATATGGACTTACTTTAGCATTTCTAAGAATGC
>JBHLPW010000071.1:0-21791 GCA_048939015.1 Promethearchaeota archaeon | reverse complement strand
GCTGTAATATCAATACCATATTTTTCTAATGCTATTAAAGCAATAATCTCATACGTTTCATCATCATTAACATGATCATGATTTATTGGTTCTGGATAATTTGTAATTTCACCATATTTATTTTTAATATTCTCATAGGACATTAATTCAACAGGTATACCTACGAAATCTCCAACAACACGTCCAATCCATGAACCTAAAACTCTGTTATAATAATCTTTATAACTAATTTCTTTCATTTTTGATTAATAAATGAAACTTGATAAATGATCTATAAATGAAATATGTATATTTAATAAGTTCTTCTTAATTAAATAATAATAAAATAATTCTGAGTAATAAAAATACTTAATAAAAAGAGAATGATAGATATGGTTTTAGAAACTAATATAACTAAAATGTTTGGAATTAAACATCCCATTGTAGCTGCTCCTATGGGACCCTTCTACACCACCGAATTGACTATTGCTGTTTCTGAAGCAGGTGGTTTAGGCGTGTTAAGTCATAGTGAACTCTTAAGCGATTTAACGAAAGGAAAAAATCCAGTAGATATAATGAAAGAAAATATGCTCAATGTTGTTGAGCATACTGATAAGCCTTTTGGTTTTAATATCAGGACTTCGCGAAGAGAACCTCATATAGCTGAGTTAATTACAGATATTCCTGAGTTTATAATGTCAAATCCTAAACTAAAGGAACAATGTGTATACGCAATTACGAGTGCGGGATCCTCAAAAATCTTACCAGAATCAAAGTCATTTCAAAAGTTAAAACAAAGTGGTTCCAATATTAAACACTTTCATGTAGCGCCCGCATTATGGCTGGCTGATAAATGTGTTGCATCTAATGTTGATGGGATGGTGGTAACTGGTGGTGAAGGTGGGGGCCATCAATCATTTGAGAAGGTTAGCACTTTAGTCTTACTTCAGCAAGTTTTAGAAAAATATCCTGATTTTCCAATAATAGCATGTGGTGGTTTTGCTACGGGTGAAGGCCTTGCTGCGGCATTATCGATGGGTGCTGGAGCTATAGCGATGGGTTCTAGATTTATTGCGTCTAAAGAAAGTGAATTTCACGACACATATAAATCAGTTGTACCCCCTGCAAAAGCTCAAGATACAGTATTAGTAACTGGGGCATTAGGGCCAATTAGACTTTGGAAAAATGATTATTCTCTACATCATGGACTTGTAGCAGATAAAGCAGAAAAAATGGCGGAAGAAGCAAGCATGACTGATGAAGATATAATAGCTGAAGGAAAAGCTTATGAAGCAGCGTACACAGGAGATATTAATTCTGGAGCGGTTTTATTAGGCCAGAGTATAGGGATTATTAAAAGTGTAGAATCGGTTAAAAAAATTATTGAAGGTCTAGTTCAGGATGCGGAAAATCGCTTAAAAAAGGCTCACAGCTTCATTAAATAAATTATAATTTAAATTTTTTATTTTCTTTATCTTTTTTTATATTTCAACCAATAATTTAAGATATTTGTAAATACTATTAATTAATAACATCTCTACATTAATTTAAAATAGCAAAGAATATCATTTAACTGGTGAACAATATAAAACCTCTTCATAAGTTCAAAACATATAAGTTTGATGCTGCCCCATTCTTCTTTTACATCGAAATTTTTCCCCCTGATCTTTCCATTTTCAAAAATGGACTTCATAGAAAACTATTAGAAAAAATAAATTCAAATCCCATTATGCCATTGCCCATGAGAGTTGATCGTGTTTTTAATGGGGAAAAATCACTTTTAATTCGACCGAGGGAACCAATCAATTTCTCACTCATGGATAATCTTACCGCCACAGTTAACCCAACTTCCTTTCTTCAATATGGTTTTGAAAGACTTTTATATTTTACAGAGATTCGAGGGCATGAAAACTTTTTTGTATCACTAAATCTCGAAAAAACACAAAACTGGTGGAATTCTACAAAATTTTTATATGCTAAATTGAGATACCTTGAAGAAGATTTTTCAGCATTTATACGAGCCTATATTCATACGGTTTTAAAAGCAAAACTCAATGATGAAGATCTTTCAAGTGCTGCTACAGAATACTGTCAAATTGTTTCAGATATTTGCGATAAAAGATTGAAAGAAAATTCTATTATAATTGAAACAACAAATACAGAATCAAACGTTAAGCTCTACAAAGAAAAGGAAGCAATATACAGAAAAAAAGGGAAAAAAGTTAAACAAATTCAATACCATCCCGAACTTGTAGATATTGATGTTTTTGATCTTTCTGAAAAAGGTTTTGTAGACCATATGGACAATAAGAGTTTTATATTAAATGAATTAAAACCACTGGAAATAAAATACATTCCACTACTTTTCTATGATGATTTACTTGAGTGTATGCTCCAAAACCTTAAATTCTTAAATGATGGGAATCATAATATATTAGATCCCTCTTTTTTATTAGATAATAATATAATAGTTTTAAATGAATCAAAAAAAAAATATACCTGGTTTGATAATTTCGACAATATAGCTTTAGAACCGATTATAGAATCAATAAAGACCGTAAAACTTGATTATTACAAATCATTAGGTAATCTTGAGGAACAAAATCCTAAATCTACCAATTTATAGAATAGCTTTATTTCTAGTTCTCTTTATTTAACTAGTTAATAAATAATATTAAAAAATAGGATTAGCTATCTTTTTTTTAGAGAAATAAAAGAAAAGCCTTACAAAAGAGTCAATGCACTATAAGAAAGAAAGACCCGCTATATTGATGCTTCAAGATGGTCGTTATTTTCAAGGAATTGGATTTGGAGCGACGAAAATTGTTACAGGTGAATTAGTTTTTAATACTATGACTGGTGCAGGTTATCTTGAAACACTCACAGATCCATCGTATTGGGGCCAAATTGTTGTAATGACCCATCCACTCGTAGGTAACTATGGAGTTCCTCCATGGGAAAAGGATAAATATGGCATTACTAAATATTTTGAGTCAGAATCTATTAAGGTAACCGGTTATGTTGTGAATGAGTGTTGTAAACATCCTAGTCATTATCAAAGTGTTAAAAATCTCGATGAATTCTTAACCGAACAAGATGTTCCAGGAATCGAATGGATCGACACTAGAGCGATAACTAAAATATTACGTGAAGAAGGGGTCCAAGTTGGGCTACTTGCAGTTTATGATATTGGAGAGAAACCAGATATTGATAATTTGAAGCAAATCGCAATTAAAGCGGAAGATCCTAATCTTCGACATCTTGTAAGTGAAGTTTCAACAAAAGAAGTTATGATTTATAAGCCATTAAATCCTTTTGGTACTGTAGTACTATTAGATATGGGAGTTAAACTTAATATTTTGCGAAATCTCGTCGAAAGAAACCTAGAGGTCATTGTTGTACCATATAATTATTCATATGAGAAAATTATGTCTTATAATCCCGATGGAATTTTCATATCCAACGGTCCCGGCGATCCAGCATTATGTAAAAGTGCAATCGAAGTGAGTAGAAGACTTATCGAACAAAGTATCCCCACTATGGGTATTTGCTTAGGAAATCAAATTATAGCATTGGGAGCAGGAGGAGCTTCTTATAAACTTAAATATGGTCATCGAGGTGGTAATAAAACTGTTATTAATAATCAATCAAAAAAATGCTACATCACTTCTCAAAATCACGGCTTTTGCGTAAAAGATTTTGAGAAAGGTGGCTTTAAAGAAATCTTAAGAAATATTGATGATAATTCCAATGAAGGTATTGAACATATAAATAAACCTCTTTTTGCAGTTCAATTTCACCCAGAAGCTTGTCCAGGACCTTTAGATTCATTATATTTATTCGATAAATTCATAAAAAATATGGGGTTGAGTTCTTAATGCCATTAGATAAAACAATCAAAAAAGCTCTTGTGTTAGGGAGTGGGGGCATTAGAATTGGTCAGGCAGGAGAATTTGATTATAGTGGTTCTCAAGTTCTCAAAGCACTTAAAGAAGAAGGCATCGAGACTGTTTTAATCAATCCAAATATTGCAACTATACAAACAGATCCTCAATTATCAGATAAAGTCTATCTCTTACCGATCAATGTAGATTATGTAGAAGAAGTAATCAAAAAGGAGAATCCTGATGGGATTTTACTTGCTTTTGGGGGTCAAACGGCATTAAATGTAGGTGTTGAACTGAGTGAACTGGGAATTCTTAAGAAATATAATGTTAGGGTTCTAGGGACTCCAATAGAAGCAATAGAAGCTACTGAAGATAGAGATCTTTTTGTACAAGCTATGGATGCTTCGGAAGTAAAAGTTTGTAAAAGTCGAGCAGTCTCGTCTTATAGCGATGCTCTCAAAGCAGCAAAAGAAATTGGATTTCCATGCATGATTAGGGTGGCTTATACCTTAGGTGGTCGAGGATCTGGAATATGTAATAATATGCGAGAATTTGAAAAAATGGCAAAGAAAGGACTTGCCCAATCACGAATAAATCAAATATTAATTGAAGAAAGTATATGGGGCTGGAAGGAAATTGAATATGAAGTAGTAAGGGATGCTGAAGACAATTGTTTTATCAATTGTAACATGGAAAATTTTGATCCCGTTGGGATACATACAGGAGAATCTATCGTAGTTGCTCCTAGTCAAACGTTAACCAATGAAGAATATCAGATGCTGCGTTCAGCTTCTATACGTGTTATAAGAAATCTAGGGATCATAGGTGAATGCAATATCCAATATGGGTTAGATCCATTCTCAAAAGAATTTAGAGCAATAGAAGTAAATGCTCGCCTTTCACGGTCATCTGCGTTAGCATCTAAAGCTACAGGATATCCTTTGGCATATATAGCAGCAAAATTAGCAATTGGTTATACTTTACCTGAACTCAAGAATAAAATAACAGGAATTACAACTGCTTGTTTTGAGCCTGCTTTAGATTATCTCGTATTAAAGATACCTAGATGGGATTTGACTAAATTCCAAAGAGTTGATAGAAAAATCGGTTCTCAAATGAAGTCTGTTGGCGAAGTAATGTCTATTGGTCGAACATTTGAGGAAGTCCTTCAAAAAGCATTACGGATGTTAGATATTGGAGTAAAAGGATTAGTAGGTAATGATATCAAAGAAATCAAAGATATTAATGAATTAAAATTTACTTTAGCTAATCCAACGGATTTACGAGTTTTTCGTTTAGTCGAGGCTATACGTCAAGGAATCTCTATAGATGAGATATATCAGCTATCTCGGATTGATAAATGGTTTCTCTATAAAATTAATAATATTCTTGATATTGAAAGGAGTTTAAAATCAATAGACTTTTTAGAGGCTACAGATGAGGAAAAACTTTACAATTTTGAAAGAGCTAAGAGATTTGGTTTTTCTGATGGGCAAATTGCAAAAATAATGGGACTAGATGTAATTACAATAAGGCAGATATTAAAGAGAAAGTATCAAATTCAACCTTACGTAAAAAGAATTGATACATTAGCAGCAGAATGGCCTGCAATTACTAATTACCTCTATTTAACCTATGCTGCCTCTGAGCATGACATTGACTTTGAGAAAGAAAACAAACAAAATATGAAAAAAGTTGTTGTATTAGGTTCTGGAACTTACCGTATTGGTGCCTCTGTAGAATTTGATTGGGGTTCAGTCAATTGCCTCTGGGGATTAAAGAAATTGGGGATTGATCAAGCAATAATGATTAATTATAATCCAGAAACAGTTTCTACTGATTATGATACTTCAGATAAACTTTATTTTGAAGAATTATCTGGAGAACGTGTACTAGATATTGTAGAACTTGAAAAAGCTGATGGAGTTGTGGTATCTGTAGGGGGACAAATCGCTCAAAATCTTGCTGCAAAATTCTCTAAATATTCAGAATTTTTTAGAAAAGTTAATCTTAACGTATTAGGAACTCATGGAAGCCGAATTGACATGGCAGAAGATCGTTCAAAGTTCAGTAACCTGTTAGATCAATTGAAAATCAAGCAACCTCAGTGGAGTATGTTAACAAATAAGGAGGAGGCACTAAGATTTGCTAAAAAAGTTGGATATCCCGTATTAGTGCGTCCTTCTTATGTTTTAAGTGGTGCTGCTATGAGAGTTTCCTATGATGAGAAGACTTTAAGAGATACATTGGATCTTGCCGCAGCAGTTTCTCAAGAATATCCTGTAGTCATCACTAAATTCTTCACTGGAGCAAGAGAGATCGAAGCTGATGGTGTAAGTGATGGGACTAATGTATTTATCGGGGCAATTGTGGAACATATAGAAAATGCGGGTGTTCATAGTGGTGATGCAACAATGTCAATTCCACCTCAAACTGTTAATGATAATATAATTAACATAATCGAGAAAAATACACGAGAGATTGCATTAGCATTAAAAATTAGAGGACCATTTAATGTACAATATCTTATCAAGGATGATGAAGTATTTGTGATTGAATGCAATCTTAGATCTAGTCGTAGTATGCCTTATGTTTCAAAAACAAGAGGTATTAATCTAATGAGACTTGCTGCGGAAGTATTTATGGGTGCAAAAATACCACATAGAATAATGGAATTACCATATGGCAAATATGTTTCAATAAAGGCTCCAATGTTTTCATTTATGCGATTGGATAAAGCAGACCCAGTTTTAGGTGTTGAAATGGCTTCTACTGGAGAAGTGGCATGCATAGGAGAAGATTTTTCAGATGCGTTAATTAAATCGCTTGAGGCTGCTGAAATGAATATTCCAATTCATGGGGGAAATGTTTTAATTTCTGTAGGTGGAAAAGAATTAAAACAACAAGTGATTCCTTTAGCCAAAAAACTAAAAGATTTAGGATTTACAATTTTTGCAACAGAAGATACTGCTGTTACTCTAAAAAATAATGGAATTTATGCTGTTAAACTCTACAAAATCCATGAATATGGAATGGAACCGAATATCATGGGATGTTTACAAAATGGAGCAATTGATTTAGTTATTAATATACCATTTCCAACAACAATTAAAGAAAAATTTAGAACGATAATGGAAGATGAGTATAAAATCAGAAGGATGGCGGTAGATTACAATCTTCCTGTTATCATTAATCTACAACTTGCAAAAGCTTTAATAGGAGCAATTGAAAAAATTCGTAGAAAAAAACTTGAAATAAAATCACTTAATGAATACCATAGAACATTAAAAGAAATATATTGGTAGAAAAATAAAGAATACAGAAGATTCTCTTTAGTTTGCTCTTCCTATTGTTAATGCAAATATTAATACTACAAGTTGAAAAAGATATATTTAATATTTAGTAAATATCATGGAAAATTTTGAGAATATATTACAATTTAACTTATTTATTCATACATATTCATTAACTAGCGTAAGGAAATCTGAAATACTAAAAGGTTTAATTAAGTAATCAGTGAATCCTGTCTTGAATGCTTTTTGCCAATCTCCATTCATTACATGAGCTGTAACAGCAATTATAGGTATATCTTTAGTCTCATTATTTTTTCTAAGAATTTCTGTGGCTTTAAATCCATTCATAATTGGTAATTGTATATCCATTAAAATTAAATCTGGTCTTTCCATTATTGCTAATTGAACCCCAGCTTGACCATTTATAGCTTCTAATACATCAAATCCATTTTTCTCAAGTATAAATGTTATCAATGCACGATTTTGTCTATCATTTTCAATAATTAAAACTCGCACCATTTTATTTTCTCATCTCCTTTTTTAAATTTTCAATCTCTTTTCTACTGAAATTTTGGAATTAGACGTATAATCAAGTTCCACTTTGCATGGTAGAGTAAAGTTAAAATTACTACCTTGACCCAATTCACTTTCCACACTGATCTCTCCACCTAAAAGATTAACTAATTTTTTTGAAAGATATAAACCTAATCCCGTTCCTTCCATACTTTTTTCTAATGAAGAGTCAACTTGTTGAAAAGGTTTGAAAAGACGAGTAACTCCATCTTCACTAATCCCTATCCCTGTATCAATCACTTGAACCTTAAAAAATTCATTATCAATATTATTTGTTTTAATTGTAATGTTACCACCTTCAGGAGTAAATTTAACAGCATTACCAATAAGATTAAATAATATTTGCTTAAGGCGATTTTTATCTGTTATTAGTTTTATATTATTAGTAAGATCTTTCTGCATAATCAGTGATTTTTGTGAAAATTTTGGGGTAAATGCTTCAAGAACTTCAGAAATTAAATCATTAAGCTTAAACTCCTCAGGATATATTTCAATTTTACCTGCCTCTATTTTAGATATATCAAGGATTCCATTTATAAGATTTAAGAGATGGTTAGCACTATTATAAACAGAATTAAGTTGTTGGTGTTGTTCTTCTGTTATATCCCCGGAATATCCTAGCATTATTAATTCTGTATACCCCAATATCGATGCTAATGGTGTACGTAATTCATGACTCATTGAAGCTAAGAATAATGATTTTATTCGATCTGCTTCTTCTAAGCGAGCATTAACTTGTTCTAATTCAATAGTTCTTCTCTTTACCAATTCTTCTAAATAACTCTCTAATGTTTCTACTGGTTCTATTCGTGAACTAGTACCTAATGGAAAAAATTCATTAATCAATTTATTTACTTCATTAAAATTAGCAGAATCATTCATACCTAATCTAAGCAATTTTTCATATTTATTCTCAAAAGCTTTAGTAAAATTCTCCAAAGCTTCTCGTAAAATAGGAGATTGTCTTGTAGAGAGAAGGACAGTGGTTATATAATCGCCATGCTTGAAAAGAATCGTTGAGTTTTCTAATTTCATTTCTCTAACATTACTATGTAAGGTAATTTCTCGACTTAATTGTTGAAGTATTGGTATCCATTTCACAAAACCTTTTTGTTCTGGAAGAATCTTAACTCCCTTCAATTCCCAAGATAAATCAAAAATGGGCATTCCAGATTGATTTGTTACAACTGTTATTCGCTGTCCCCTGAATGATAAAATATATAATAATTTTGGTTGTCGATATACAAAAAAAGCTACTATTGATACAGTAGCTGCAGTAATTAAATAACCTATTGGAACTATTAACCAAATTCCTAAGAGAAATAGAAAGAGAGTGCAAATGTAAAATAATACTGAAGTTATAAATAACCCAAGAGCATCCTTTCGTAGTTCATTTGGAGCTCTACGCCAAGTTCTATAAAACCAAGAGGTAAGTTCAAAGCAAACTACAAACAAAATAGAAATATTTATTATTCTTAAAGGTCCTTTAATTCCTAATGTTTGATATCCTCCAATTACATGAATATATTGTTGGATATTTTCTGGTAAAAAAACTAAAACTGACACAACACCAATAAAAAAACTTGCAACAACAACTTTATAATAACTCACTCTTTCCTTAGAAATTAAATCTACGTTTAATATTAACGCGAATAAACCAATCGATACAGTCATCTGACTTAGACGTTTCAATTCAAAACTTAAAAAAAGATAAGTAGTAGTTTCAAAAATATGGAAAGCAGCAAATATAGAGAAAGTAATTAAGGGAAATAGAAAAAGTTTCGTTTTCTTAACATAAATTAGTTTTGCTAAAATCAAAACAAAAATTAAGAAGAATACAAATCCAATAAATGTTGTTAAAACTTCAATGTTCCAATTTAACGTCATATTTAGATGATTTATTAGTAAAATCATTAATTAATAGTATCTACACATTGAAGGTATTGTAAAATACATTTAAGTATAAGGAAATACGAATATTTTTAAATGAATTCTTGGATTTCTTTTAAATTTTTGGATCTTTTTATTGTTTGTGATGATTCAAGCAACAAAAATCATAAATTGCTTACAAGATTTTAATCTTTTATTTAATTATTAATAGAAATCTTGAAAAATCTTGTAAAAATATTACAATTTATTACTCAACTCCCCAAGATAAAGTTTAGGTGTCAAACAAATTTATTATCGTGGATATATTTTAGTTCGATTAAAGATCATTGGTACTCAATGGAAAGTAATAGAAAAAATCAAAAATCTGAAGTCTAGTAATAAAGATGAACATTGGAAAATAACATATGCAACTCCCGTCTATGGTGGCTGGGATTTATTGATAGAATGTATTTTTAGTAATCTCGAGGATTTAGAGGGAATTGTTTCATTTTGTAGAACTGATGCTGAGTTATCTAACTGGATAGAGGCAACTACTACTCTTATTTCGACAAAAAGAAATTACAGTTATTAAACTAGATGTAAAGAAGCGAAGAGTATTTTGAGCTACTAATTACTTAGTAACACTTTTTAGGATTAGGGAATGATATTTGGCAGGAATTAGTTGTAACTCTTCTTGCAACCAAATCTTTAGCTTTACTGTTTCTAATTCTTCCTCCAACCGTAAATCATATGCAATATCTTTATCAGACACATGTACTTAATAAAACTTTAAATATTTAAATTATTCTTTAATAATTCATAGAATTTTGTCGAAATTATTAACCAGTTAATAAAACTCTATTCATGGTGAAAATAATCTAATAGCAAAATTATAGGAAGAATTCCATGAATATTTCATCATCATATTGATCATCAATTTTCACTTGGAGTTTTAATATTCCCTTTTGAATAAATCCCAAATTTTTATAAAATGTTATTGCTCCAGAATTACTCGCCCTTACGTAAATAACAATTTTCTCATAGCTATGATTTCGAGCGAAATTGAATACGTACTGAGTTAACTGACGTCCTATACCTTTCTCACGCCAACTAGGTAATACAAAGGTACCAATAACAGCAACATGATCAAATGAATCTGAATATTTAGCCCATTTATCTAATGACTGAAAACCTGTAATTTGATTATCTTTTTCAGCCACAAAAATACCTTCTCTTTCTGAAAGAGAAGAAATGTATTCTCGCTCTTGTTCAGTAGTGAAGGGTCTATTAACAGCAGAATAAATTCTTTCAGAACATATAACGCTCCAAATTGCAGAGATCTCTTCTGCATCTTTAACATTAGCTTTTCTAAATAATATTTCCATAGAAAATTTTCACCAATTTAGAGTTTAATAATCATTAGTTCCAATAATTTATAATTAAAATGTATAAAATCTATTAACAATTATTCATTTTAAGAATAAGAACTCGAAAATTATAATTTTTATTGTAGGGAGTTTTATAATTCAATGCAAATAAGCAAAGAGAATATTATTAAAACCCGATATGTCGAATTTTCACCAGGAAAGGATCCTTTTGAAAAATCGCGCCGAAAAGGATCCCGAAGATGGATTTTGAAGCATATATTTCATGGATCTAATAAGTTTTTATTCCTTATCGTTTTAATTACTACAATAATTACTTCTAATTTAAATTCAATTATTTATGTAATTATTGGGAAGGCTATATCTGATTTTTTAATCGGAAATTATACCACAATATTATCTTACACTTTTATAATCTTGCTACTAAGTGTGGGAACACCAGTAATGAGAGTCACAAATTATATGTTAAGAGAAGTAATTGCACAAAGAATGGAAAGAGATTGCAGAAAAGAATTCTATTCAAATCTCTTAGGAAAAAGTCAGTCATTTCATGAGCAACAGAAAATTGGAGAGTTAATGGCAAGAGTAACTGATGATGTTAGAATGCTAAACTTTTTGATAAGTCCTGCACTCTCTTTGATTTTTGAATCATTTACTGCTTTAATTGTACCTCTAATTTATATTATCATTTTTTATCCAACACAGTTGATACTCGCACCTTTAATGTTTTCCATACTTTTCATGTTCCTCTTAAGATCATATGTTCGTAAATTAGGACCAATTACCGGAAGAATGAGAGAATCATTTGGAATGATGAATGCCACATTTAATGAAACGTTAACAGGGATAGAAGTGGTTAAAGCTACTGTTCAAGAAGCAAAAGAAATGGAAAAATATTATACCAAAGCTAAGTGGTATCGAGATGCATATATAGATCAAGCTAAAATACAAGCAAAATACCTTCCCATCCTAATATTATCAATAGCATTGACCATAGCATTTGCTCATGCTATTTTTTTAAACTTTCTAAATTTAATGAGTATAGGAGAAATAATTGCATATTATGGTTTAATAGCTCAATTACGGTTTCCAACATTTATATCTATTTTTGTATTTGCGATTATTCGTCTTGCTATTACTAGCTCTGAAAGATTATTAGAATTAATGAATAGGGAAACGGAAATTGATGAAAATATAGAAGGCATCACCAAAGAGATAAACGGGGAAATAACGTTTGAAGATGTTTCATTTACTTATCCTGATAGTAAAAAACCTGTATTAAAAAACATTAATTTTAATGTAAAACCAGGTCAAACTGTAGCAATTGTAGGTACAACAGGATCTGGAAAATCAACACTAACTAAATTGATTTCTCGATTATATGATGTGAATGAGGGTAGAATTTTAATAGACAACTCAGATATAAGAGATTACGCTTTAGAATCACTAAGAAGCCAGATTTCTTTTATTGAACAAGATGTTTTTTTATTTTCTGATACTATTTTCAACAATATTTCATTTGGAAGAACATCATCCATGGAAGATATAAGAAGTTGTGCAGAAGAAGCTCAAGCGAATGATTTCATTGAAGAATTTCCTAAACAATACGAATCAGAGGTAGGTGAGAGAGGCGTCCAATTAAGTGGAGGTGAACGGCAAAGGATAGCAATAGCACGTGCCTTTCTCTCTGATCCAAAAATTCTTATTCTAGATGATTCAACCTCTGCTATTGATTCAAATACAGAAGATAAGATACAAAGGGCAATTAAAAATATTCTTAAGAATAGAACTACAATACTCATAACTCATAGACTTTCTCAAATTCGATGGGCTGATTTAATAATTGTCCTAAAAAAAGGAGAAATATCTGCTATGGGTACTCATGAAGACCTTTTGAAATCATCAAAAGAATATCAAAAGATATTTATAAAAAAGTTTGATATCGATATTACCGAATTAATGAAACAAAAGGAGGGCTCATAAATGGGTATGTACGTGGGCCTTGAAGCCGAGGAATATGATAGAGTTTATAAGGATAAAGTTCTATTAAAACGAATCTTTCGCTATTTCAGTCCGTATAAGCGCTCAATGGCAATTGTAATTCTTTTTCTAACAATATCTTCACTGACATATTCTTTTGTCCCTGTTCTTGTTAGTAGGGCAATTAATATTTTAGAAACAGTGAGAAATGTTTTATCTCTTGTTTTTTTAATAAGCATTATTCTAATTATCAATTCATTATCTTGGGTTTTTAATTATTTCACTACTCGATATGCTGCTCAAGTTATCGGAAATGTGGTGTTAGACCTTAGACGGGATGCAGGACAGGCAGTTTTAAATCATGATCTTTCATTTTTTGACCGTAATCCTATTGGAAAAATAGTGTCGAGAACCAATACTGACAGTAGAGATTTCGGACAAACGGTAGATTTAACACTTCAGTTAATATCCTCATTATTGGTGATATTTTTCCTACTTATCATTATGTCTTTTATTAATCTTATACTATTGCTAATTACTATTATCACATTTCCTTTATTTTTCATTATAGCATTATCTTTTCGAAAGCTAGCTCGATCTAAAACATTATTAGGCCAAAGAGCCTTAGCTTCTGTCAATGCATATGTTAAAGAAAGTTTTTCTGGGATTCAAATAGCAAAAACATTTCGACAAGAGGCGAAATTATATGAGAATTTTAATGAGGTAAATACAAATTCCTATAAGGTAAATATGCGAAGAGCATTTGTCTTAAATGCCATTTTTCCGTCATTAGGAGTTATACAAGGGATTGTGATGACCTTACTAGTTTTTTATGGTGGAAATAGTGTTTTAGGCAATACAATTAGTGTAGGTGATTTGAGTTTATTTATTCAAGGTTTAACATATCTCTTCTTTCCATTATTAACTTTAGCCTCCTTTTGGCCAACTTTTCAAACTGGAATGGCTGCTTCTGAGAGAATTTTTGCTCTTATAGACACTTTACCTATAGTAATTCAAAAGGATAATATTAAACCAACTAAACTAAAAGGAGAAATAGAATTTCAAAATCTTTCATTCGAATATGAAGAATCTAAGGAAGTTTTCAAGAATTTTAACTTAAAAATCGAACCTGGAGAATCTATTGCAATTGTTGGCCATACTGGTGCTGGAAAATCAAGTCTAGCTAAACTTTTAGCAAGATTTTATGAATTTCAAGAAGGGGATATTTTTATTGATGGAATTAGTATTCGAAATTATGACCTTATGGAGTACCGCAAGCAAGTAGGGATCATTCCACAAACACCCTTCCTCTGGGCGGATACTATTGAAAATAACATCAAATACGGGAATAAAGAGGCATCAAGAGAAGATGTATACAATGCATTGGATGCAACTAGTGGCTCGGATTGGATAGAAGAATTATCAAAAGGATTAAGGACTAAAACTGGTGAAAGAGGTAGCTTAATCTCAATGGGTCAACGTCAATTAGTTGTTTTTGCTCGTGTTCTCTTGGAAAATCCTGCCATACTTATTTTAGATGAAGCAACTGCTTCAGTAGATCCTTTCACAGAGACACGAATTCAAGATGCATTACAGAAAACAATTGAAGGGCGTACTTCAATCATAATTGCTCATCGACTCTGGACTGTACGGCATGTCGATAGGATTATTGTACTCGACCATGGGAAGATTATGGAAGAAGGAAATCACGATGAATTAATGGCTAAAGGTGGTATGTATGCTGAGCTCTATAACACTTATTTCCGCCACCAATCCCTAGAATATATAGAAAAAGCAAAAGAAATGATATAAAGCATTTCTTATAAATAGATAAATTTCCCCTTCAGAATTATTGAATTAACATTAAAATTTTAATATAATAAAATCTAAATTTTACAATAATGTAATCGAATTACAAATTTACTTATAAGTGACTTAGTTTATGAGTGATAGATATAAACAAGATATTAATAGAATTATAAAACACACACCTATAGCTCAAAAAACAGGAATATTGTACAACTATTGGTTGGCAATTCCATTTATGATTTGTTGGTCATTTGCATTAACGCTTCAAATGCTACATGGGCTTTTGTTTGATCCAACTTACCATACTCAATGTTTTTATGCTAATTTGATGCAATTAATACTCTGGCCTTGTATGTATTTATTTTTTAATTGGGTATATCGGACTACTGTGTTCTATGTTAATGAAATAATGTTTGAGGAAAAAAAATTTAGAAATCTGTTTATAAATAATGAAGTATACCTTGAATACCGCAGCTCATTCTATAAACTGGTTTATAGCAAAAAGGAATTAATTTTGATAATTCTCTTTATCATTAGCCAAATTTTCGGAGTGTTTACAGGCTTTAGTGAACCAACATCCCTAAGTACTATTTATATCATTGGTCAAATTATTGAACAAGTTGTGTGGTTTATTGCGGTAATTGCAATTGGATCTGTTGCTTATTATGTTATAACAGTTTTTCTAAAATATTTTATCTTTGTAAAGTTTGAGAACCTAAGCCTTTCTAAATACTTGAATTGGTTTAATAATTTAATATATGAATCAAACCCAGGGGACTCGCAAGAATTACAAGTGACGTTATATTCTTTTCAAAATAATACGAGGGTTATAGGTAAATTTTTATTTGTTTTCTTTTTCAAATTTATATTCTTGTTAGTTTGTGCTGATTTGGTTGTTTATCTCCCTTCTTTCTTTTTTCCTATTGATACAGGTGCAGCGATTTATTGGGTGCCAGGTACAATGGCTTTAGTAATCTTCTTTGTATTATCCCAATATAGAATCCATTCAATCTTAAAGAATGCAAAAGAAAATGTTATTGATGGTTTAAATGATTTATATAATCGATTCAAACAAAAACTTTACCAAATCTTTTACGAGAAAGATTGGGAAGAAAAAAAAGGATTAATGGACCAAATTTCATTTATACAAGATGAATTACAAGAAATTAAGAAGATGGGAACATGGACCTATGATTTTCCTGCTATATTAAAAATGATCGCAACTGCTTTAATCACATTAATTCCATTAGTGTTAGAATACATTCCTATATAAAATAATACAAGCGAACTAGACTTTTTATTTTTTTTTATTTATTTTAGAGTTTTTTTAATACAGGATATCTCCTCCCAATTCCAAAAGCACTTTCACTTACTTTAATCGTCTGAACCAATTGTCTTCTTTTGTATTCAGAGTTCAGATAGAGTCTTTTTACTTGATTGATGGTATTATCATCAAATCCTTTCTGCTTTAAACTTTTATACTCAGAGTCAATACCGTTTTCAATAATTTCTTCTAGTATTACATCTAGGACTTCATATGGTGGTATAGAGTCACTATCTTTCTGATTCTCACGCAATTCTGCAGTAGGAGGTCTTTCTATAATTCCTTTTGGTATTATCTCTTTTTCTCTATTTATCCAATTACATATCTCATAGATTTGCACTTTTAAAAGATCTCCTGGAATATTTTTACCTCCACATGTATCACCATATAATGTACAATAGCCTACAGCGATTTCCGATTTATTTCCAGTTGATACTAATAACCAATTAAATTTGTTTGAGTAGTACATCAAGATATTCGCCCTAATACGAGCTTGAAGATTTTCATCTGCTACATCAAATGGTTGTTTTCCAAGATTTTTTTGTATATTCTTTTCAAAAGCAGTAAAAAGATCATCTATAGGATATATCACATATTTTATATTAAGATTCTCACAAAATTCTTTGGCTAATTCAATACTCTCTTGAGAAGTAAATCTTGTAGGCATCATAATACAATTAACTTTTTCTGAACCTAATGCAGTTGCACATACATAAGCTGTAAAAGCGGAATCAATTCCACCACTTAAGCCAAGGACTACTCCCTTAAATATTCCACTTTTATGAAAATAATCGTATAGATTTAATCTTAATGCTTTTAATACTTCATCTCTCCAGTCAATTTCAAATTTCTGCTCAATATCTAATGGAGATCCCCCTAATTGTATTTTAAACATAGAAATATCTTCTTCAAATTCTTTCGCTTTAAAAATAATTTGACCATATTTGTTTGTAATGAAACTTTGACCATCATATACAATTTCATCAAGTCCTCCCACCATATTAACATAAATTATCGGTACTGTAAATCTTTTAGATTTTTCACATATTAGATTTGCTCTTAACTGAAATTTGTTGATGTGATAAGGTGACGCATTTATTACAATCAAAATTTCAGCCCCATTGTTTACAAGATTCTCAGCAACTTTGGTTTCATAATGTTCATCCCATACATCTTCACATATTAAAATCCCACAATTAACACCTTTTATGTTATTTGGTGTAAATTTATCGTCAAAAGAAAAGTATCTTCTCTCATCAAAAATATCATAATTTGGGAGTAATCTTTTGTTTTCAATGTGTTTTATTTTGTTTTCTTCAATAACAACTGCGGAATTATAGAATTTTTGGATCTTTTCGGTTAATTTTAATGGTTTTGTAAATGTTCCTAGAATTGTTGTTGCTTTGGTGTTAATATTCTTTATATTTTCAATAGCAATTTCATTTTTTTCTTGAATTAATGGATCAAGTATATGGTCCATAAGAGGATAACCAACTAAAGACATCTCGGGAAAAATGATAATATCAACATCTTGATTCTTTCGAATTATCTCCCCAATCTTATTTTCATTAAATTCAATATCTCCTACAACTGGATTTATTTGAGCTATTAAAACTCTTAAAACTGAATTAGACATCTCTTAATCAATTTAAAAAATCTCATTATATATTTAATTCAAAACTATTTAGTAAAAATTATCTAATTTTTATTTTTATTATCATTTTTAGATTTTTTTAGATTTTGGATAAATTTTGGTAGAAAATCATACAAATCAGCAACGATTCCAAAATCTGCAATGTCAAAAATAGGAGCTCGCTCATCTTTATTTATAGCTACAATTACATCAGATGTTTCCATTCCAACTCGATGTTGTACTGCTCCAGATATTCCACAGGCAATATATAAATGAGGCTGTACAACCTTACCGGACATTCCAACTTGAACAGTTGGTTCAGCCCATCCAGCATCAACTGCTGGTCTACTTGCTGCAATTACCCCATTTAATTCATCAGCAAGTTCTCGTAATAAAATAAAACCTTCTTTTTTACCCAATCCTAATCCCCCTGAAACTATAATATCAGCATTTTCTATGTTACATTTATTTTTGTATTTCATTTCGCTTAATGTTATAATTTTTGAATTTAAGAACTCTGAATTTACAGGATGATTAATTAAGCGTCCCTCTCCATTGTTGTCCTTCATTATTTTCATGACTTTTGGGCGTACAGTAGCCATTTGTGGTCTTGAAAATGGGCATATTATGGATGCCATGATATTTCCTCCAAATGCAGGTCTAGTTTGTAGCAATAATCCTTCCTTATTAATTTCTAGACCAGTACAATCTGCAGTTAATCCCGTTTTAAGTTTTGCAGCTATTCTAGGACCTAATTCTCGTCCTATGGAGGTTGCACCTATTAAAAAAATACTTGGTTTTACCTTTTTAACGAAATTTGAAATTATTTTTGAGTAAATTTCACAATTAAAAGTTTCGAGGTTATTATCGTTAAAGTAATGTATCTCATCTGCTCCATAAAATTTTAAGTCATTGATGTCTTTTACTGAATTTCCTAATATGACGCATAAAAGAGGTTCCTTAAGTTTATCAGCTAAATTTTTACCCTTACTTAATAACTCATGCACAACCTCTAAAAGTTCTCCATCTCGTTGTTCTCCAAAAATGAGGACGCCTTTCCAGTCAATAATTTTCTTCTTTTTTTTTCGTTTAATGATTATAGCATTATAGCGGCAAATTCTGGCACACGCTCCACACAAGCGGCAGTCTTCTGAAATTGAGGGAAAATTATCTTCAAAAGACATAGAGCCAAATATACATGCTTCAACACATTCGCCACAACCAATGCACTTATCTCGATCAATGTAAATCATTAGTAGGATACCATTTTCTTATTTATTAAAAATTTTAACAATTCACTGATATTTTGATCAAAACAACCTTTTAAAATTACTCCTTGTGTTCTTTTGTCTGGGAGAAATACCTTTACTACTCTAGTAGGTGAGCCTTCAAGTCCACAATCATCTTCTATCGCATTAACTTCGGAAGCATTAAGGATTTTTAATAGCTTTCTCTCAGCCTCAATCTTTCCAATTAAAGTTGGCATTCGAGGTATGTTAGCACCCTTTACAATTGAAATAAGACAAGGCAGAGAGATTTGTAAAATTTGACTTCTATCTTCTAAAAGTCTCTCAACTTCAATTTTATTATTTTGATATTTGAGTATCTTATTAACATAATATACACTTGGTATATCAAGAATTTCCGCCAAATTTGCCCCTACTTGACCCGTGTCACCATCAGTAGTTTTAATTCCACAGATGATTAAATCATAATAACCAAGTGTATTTATACCACAAGAAAGGGCGTAGGACGTAGCCAATGTGTCTGCTCCAGCAAATTTAATATCTGATAGTAAACATGCTTCATCAGCTCCCAAAGCTAAACCAAAATGAAGTGTGTGGATAGCATCTTTTGGTCCCATACTCAGTAAAGTTATTTTTCCTCCATATTTTTCCTTTAACCGTAGAGCTTCTTCAATAACAAACATATCAAAAGGATTAATAGTACCAGCTATACCTTCTCGAATAATTCGACCTGTTTCTAGATCAGTTTTCACTTCATCAGCATCAGGAACTTGTTTTAAACACACTATTATATTCATTTTAAAACCTCTGTGCTTCCTACAATAATTTTTCTATATACCTGCTTTGGAGACATTAATTGATTATTAATATTCAATAAATCATCGATTTTAATACCAAATAATCTCTCATTTTCTTGTAGATAGGGTTTAATGATCTTCCAATCTTGATCTGAAAGATTGGCAAAAGTCCCACCATTGAGTTGACTCTTTGAAGTTTTGTTAAATGGATCACGAATATAAATGGCTCCACCAGAAGCTAGAGAAAACAAATTCCCTCCGGGATAAGGTTCTGGATATTCTTCTAATAAACCATCTTCATTTAAACTTATTCCATTCAAAATAACAAATCCACCATCGTGGAAAACATCACCTGCCATAAAAGATTCAGCTAAATAATCCAAACAACTTCCATTTATGATAACACGAGGGTTTCCAACTGCGTTTATAAGAGCCCTTCCTGCTGCATTTCCTCTCACATAACAGGTACCACCTTTAGCGCCATAAAGAAAAGTTTGTCCAACATCCCCATAGATAACAAGTTTTCCTGATTTCATAATCTGCCCCCATTGATCTTGTCCATTAGAATGTACAAAAACTTCAGTATTAGTTATACCTGATCCTAAATAATCACCGGGAGAACCGTATACATCCATTCTAATTGGTTTTGAATGATCCCCAAATCCACAACCACAAAATCTTTGCCCTCTAAGGTCAAATAATATAAAATTCACCCATCCACTCTTAAAAGCTTTAACCAATATTGAAGCCAAACTATCAAGTCCTTCTGAAGAGAAATCTTTACCATCAATTATCAGACATTGATTATTAGAATCAGGAATAGGGATAGATGAAGAATGTAAACTGAAGAACTTAAACAATTTTGAATCTATTGAAATTCCCCGAAAGATTGAATATAATGTTTTATGATATAATGCTAATAAATTATTTCTTTTTTTATTCCCTATTGAGTATACTCTATCAATTAATTTGGTTATAAATTTAATAGTTTCATGGAATTCAGAATCTCCTTCTTTAGCATAAAGTTCAGCAGATTTTAAAAAACCTAATATATCTCCATAATCCATATTGGCGAATTCCTTAATAATTGAATTGAATTCAGGATTGAATTGATAAGTTTTAAAGGTATAATCTTTTAGAGCCATTCTTTTTGGAATCTTGATTTTTTTACCAAACTTATCTGTACAAGATAAATTATCATTCTTCAAGGTAAATAAAAAAGCACCTCCATCAGTATAACTACCTCCCCGTGCATTCCAATATAAATCAGCTATGGAACAATATCTATCATCTTCCTCGGAAATGCTTAGGAGGATTGAATCAATCGCTTGCTTTTCCGAAGCAATGATACCAATTTTCACATCATCATTTTCTTGAAGAGCAAATACTTGTGGTCTCAACATAGATGTATCAGTTATACCCAGTAATTGGAATTGACCATCCACATCATCATTTCTAGCAATAATAAAAAACCAAGGACCATCAGGAGAATTTTGGACATGATAACTTTGAATAAGTTGATAAATGTGTTGTTTTTCTGCTGAGAGCATAGTAAAATCTCTTTCTGTTGTAGGTGCAAATGCTTCAATTGCATATTCTAATGGATAATCATAATTTCTTGTCCATAGATCGAATAATAACGCAGCAACTTCAGTATCTGTCGAAAATAATGGTTCTCTTCCATTTTGATGAAGATATTCACAAATAGAATGATAATTTGCAAAATCTCCATTATGTACTAAAGCTTCTTTTAATCCAATAAAGGGGTGAGCACCGCCTGGGTGCCAAACTCTACCTCTGGTTGGATATCTTTGATGTCCAACCCAAAGATGAGCCTTTAAATCCATTAACTTGTAATATTCAATAGCTTCTTCTGCATATCCTACAATTTTAAAAACAATCATGTTTTTTCCATGACATAAAACGAATGCTTCTTGAGCACTATCTTCACTATAGAATTTTTTATTTATCTGAAAACTATTTAAAAACACAAACTCATCTTCAGCTTTATTAGG
>JBHLPW010000014.1:0-84151 GCA_048939015.1 Promethearchaeota archaeon | reverse complement strand
AGAGAATTTTCCAAAAATTTGGAAAAATTGAAAGATATGGTAAAGATTATGATGTTGATATTGAAGGTCCAGGACTTGGATTATATCTAGCAAAACAAATTATTGAAATGCACAAAGGAGAAATTAAGGTAGAATCTGAAGGATTAAATAAGGGTGCAACTTTTATAATTGAATTACCAATTAAATAAATTGTTGAATTCCGAGCTATAGTCTATGTATAACAATTATTAAAAATCAGATGAAATACCAAATTCAGAAAACTTAAACAAGTCCAATTTCTTCAATTAGACCGTTAACAACAGGTTCAGGAACAGATTTTATGTACTCAAGTGGTATATCTTTACATTTTCCTTCAGATTTAATTTTTTTACATACATAACACTCAATTTTTTTCAATTTTCATAGTTTTAAAAAATATATGAAGATTCATGATGAGGATTTGGTATATCCATAAATTATCAATTAAATATTATTACTGTTAAATCCAAGGAGTTATTTCTAAAGTTTGAATCCATTGACTTTGAAAATCAAATAATTCAGGATAAAACTTTTGGATTTCTGCGATTGCTGCTAAGCAACCAGTTAATTTATGAGTATTATCGTAACGAGTAAAGAGGAATTCTCTATCGTTTAAACTCGGAATAGTATAATCTAAATATTTCAATATCACTTTTCTTATATCATTCTCTCTATAACCATTGATTTGTTTGGAACATCGAGTTAAACAAAATATCGCATCAAGATCTATACAATAAGATACATCTCCATCCCATAAACCTAGATTATTTTGTAATAATAGAGTTGAGTCAATAACTTTTTCAGGATAAGGAATTGGACGATTTAAAAACTCATAAATCCAATAATAATGAACTGACCCTCCTAACTCATGTTTTGTTAATCTTTTCTTAATTTTATGATTCCAACCGAGTCTCCAGAAACCTACATTAGGATCAGCTTTTCTGTCTTATCAATCAAAATACCAATTAAAAAAATCCTTATGAGGATAATTCTCCTTTCCTAGTGTTGCAAAAATAGCTCCAATACCACCTCCTCGATGAGAACCCGGCCAAAATAATGCTCCCCATTCAGGTACTCTTTTCAGCCACCTCTCGACTTTCTTTTTTGAATCTAATTTTTTTGAAATTTTAAAATCATAGGATGGTGAAGAATCTAGTAATTTAAGAACTGAAGTGGCAAATGCAGTACTATGTTCCTTGAAATGTAGTCCAAAATTAAAACCTGGTTCTTTAATCCATCCAGTTTTTGGATCTTGAAATGATTGAATTACTTCAATCCATTTTTGAATATCTTCGTTTATATTCATATCTAGATAATGATCCAACTGATTAGGGATGATTAAATTATATACAATATCACATATTCCATACAGAGATAGCTCTTTTTTATCTCTTTCAACAGAATAATGACCAGAATTGCTACTAAATTTAAAAGAGTCAACCCAATCAAGAAGATTGTCAAGAAAAATATCAAGATTATATTTATCCATTTCTTTGAGTTGAAAAAAAAATTTATATTTTAAGAATCCGTTTTTCTAAAGTTAAATCATATGCTTCTTTCATCGCTTCTTCATATATATCAATTTTGAATTTGTTATGAAAGGGACTTATTTTACTTCCAAATTTAGCAATTCTACTTAATGTTCTTGGTAATGCTTTTATTCCGCGCGTGGTAACCATTGATGCTGCTCGTTGAAATTCTTTTAATGTATTATCATCATATCCACCTAAAAATCCATCTAAGAAAGCATAGAAAAATATGAATACAAAAACTCCCAAAATGAAAAGTATTGCTGTATTAAGAATCTTATCTCCTAATGGAATTGACCAAATAAGTTCACCAACAATATATAAAACAATAAAATTTATAATAGCCGAAATCGCCGGAGTAATGAAACTTTTGTATGGGTAAATTTTGAATTTTATTATCTTTTTCCTAACTATCAACCAGGCAACAATATCTTTTGTAAGTACAGCTGGGATATAAGCCAATATCACAAATACCATATCTCTAAAGATAATAACAAATATATACATAATTAATGCTCGTGTAGCTTGTTCTATAAGCCATACGATCATCGCGTATGTAGTATTCCCTGTACCTTGAAAGACTGAATCAACCAGCCAGGAATAGATTCCCCCAATATGAAATATTAAAATTGGAATCAAGAATTTAACAGCAGGAAGACCATATTCCACTCCTGCGGCCCCAACAATAAATTTCGATCCCGTAGCAAAAAGAACAGATATCAAGAAAAATGCAAAATAGTTACCCCACCTAAATGCTTGATATATATATAACTTTGTTAATGTGTTTTTATTGTGAGAACTTGATTCACTGTATGCACCGAGTAAAGTATTAGAATATAAAGTAACAATTTGTACTATCATTCCTAAAGTCCAAACTAAATTAAACCAACCTAAATTATTGGAATAATTTGCGACAAAGGTAGATGTTAATATTATTTGTATAAACCAACCTATTTGAACAAATCCTTCTCCAATACCTAATTTTGAACCATATTTAAGAGATTCTTTGACTTCTCCTTTCGAAAAGTCAATTCTAAAACAAGTTTTAGGTGAAAAGCCTTGTTTCTTAAAAATCAACACAGAAATAATAAATGTCATCCAAAAATCGAAGCATCGCGCGATAGCATAACCAATCCCCGCTCCTAAAGCTTCACCAAATATAGGATTAGCAGCTCCCCAGATACGACCAATATAGCAAAAGACAACTTGACCAATTAGCAAAAATACTATCTCCCAGGCGATATATAATATAAGATAATAATCTGAGCGTTGCATTCCTTGAAAAGAGTACATAAATACTAAAAATATACCAGGATATTGGACAAAAGAATAAACTATAAAAATCCAACTCATATGAGCAATATTAGTATATGGGAAAATGAATGAACCCATAAAAGCTATTAATGTGATTTGGATAATTCCAGTAAATATTTGCCACCAAACATAGATTTGTATATAGTGGATGGCTTTTTCTGGATTCTTAACTCGATATTGGGAGAAATATTTTGCTAAAGCAAAACTAGTTCCAAAATCAAATAAAATCCATATGATTTGAAAGAAATTATAGGCATAATTATACCACCCCGCAGCTTGTGGATAAGGTTGTATATATTGAGGCATAATGAAATTAGAGACTAATAGTTGCGGTAATACTAAGATCAATCCAAGGAAAAGTGTAAAAAGAAAGCCCCCAAGTTGACGATGAACTCCTATAACCTCCCAGTCATCTCTAAGATCTAACTTTTCTTCCAACTTTTTCTCTAAAGCTTTCTCTTCTTCTACTTTCTTTCTTTCTTCCTCTTCAGCTTTAATTTTTAAAACTTCAATTGTTTGTTGGTCCATAACACCTTTAGATTTTCTTTTAACAACTATAAATAGAGCAATAGCTAAAATGGCGAGTATAAATATGATTATACCAATGATAATTTGTTCGAATAGGTGAGGAACTGGTGAATAAGTCCAAGTTGGATATGACTGGAAGGATTTATTTAAACTATCAAATGATAATCCATACAGTAGATAATTGAAATAAGGCCAAACTTTAAAATCGAGATTTGCTCCTTCCTCTAACCAACCTGTAAATAAAAGAACTCTTCCATTTCCTATTACTCTTTTTAATATGAATGATTGTCGATATAAGCTAATTTGCAAATTTTTCGATACAGGATACACATCAACAATTCTCTCGACAGATGGATTTATGCTAGCTAGAGGGATAATTGTCATATTATCTATCTTCATTTCAGGAGCAGAATTCCAATCTATATTCCTAGAAATTGGATGACTCGCATTATTGACGATCGAAATCATTATCTCTTGATTTATAGATTTTCCTGATTCATATTGAGTATTATCAATCAATTGTAATTCTTCTAACAAAGTAGCATTATTGTGTAAATTATGCCCCATAAAAATAAGCAGACCTCCTCCATCTTCCGTAAAGTTCAAAACAACCTGATGTTCTAAAGAATTTAATTGTGCATCAAATATTATAACAATATCTATCCAGGAACCTATCGATAATAGAGGCTCACTATCAGAAACTTGAGATATATTAAAATTATCATGATCAATCCCTAAACTCTGCACAAATAAATCGTCGTTTCCTTTACTAACGAGTAATATATTTTTTGTATTATTAGTCTGTCCGAAAGAAGGTTTTATCAAAAAAAAAACGAGAATATTACTCGCTAATAATGCTAATAAACTAATTACCAATATTTTGGACATTTTTTTATTGGATTTAGACATAACCATCATTTTAAACTATTTTTGATTAAAAATTAAAGGTTTTAATTATTACTTTTTCCAGCATTTTATTGTAAATGTTTTTCGAGCCAAATAAACATATCTTGATATACTTGAGCTCTACCTTTTTCATTCCACAATTCATGGAGAAATCCATCATATTCTCGGTATATCTTATCTTTACTTCTAATTTTCTCAAAAAACTCTTTGGTTTTTCCTTTATCAATAATTTTATCATCACCTGCTTGCATTATCAATACAGGACATAATAAATTTGATGCATTATCTATTGCCCATTTTGAAAATTTGTCTATTTCTGTGGCCGATTTGGCTGACATTACTTCAATTTTATGCTTATCTGCGATATGTTGTCGTAAAATCTTTAAATCACTTGTTAATTGATTTTGATCAACAATATTGTCTAAGATTTTATTAGGAGCTAATTTAACAAGAGTTTTTGATACTGATTTTATTACTTTTTTCCCTATTGAAAGGTTTAAAAACATGCCTAAAAGTGGTGAAGAAACGAGTACTCCTGTTAATTTTGGGTGATGTATTGCAAATATTAAACTAACTAACCCTCCAAAACAATGACCTATTAAAAAAACTTTCTTATCTCCAGCAATTTCATGTACCATATCCATAAAAAGAAGTGTATCCTTTTGGATATGATCCATACTCTCAATATGTCCAGGCAAATCACCAGAATTCCTCCAGTGCCCCCTTATATCAAATGCATAAATACCATACCCCTTTTCTGTTAAATAATCCGCAATGGTTTTTAATCTATCAGAATGAGTACCCCATCCATGAAAAGCAATAATATAGGCTTTAATTTCTTCAGAATCGGGAAGCCAGTATTGATAGAATAATTTTTTTAATTCTCTTCCTTCAAAATATCCAGTTTCATTTTTCATAATACTTCAAATCGTTTTTGGACTAAACATTTTATAGATGAATGATATGTTACAAGATCTCTCTCTTATTAATATTATTTCTTTCAATAAATTGATCATTAAATCTTTGTTTAATAATAATGCTCAGAAAAGAAATTTAAAAAAATTTTATATTATCGGCTAAACTTCATAATAATTAATGTTTATTCAAATTCCATAGGTTTTTTATATGAATGAAACAGAAAATATCGAAATCATCATTCATGGGCGAGGAGGGCAGGGAGCAGTAACCGCTTGTGAAATTATCGCTGAAGCTGCTTATTTAAGTGGAAATTTTGTCGATGTGCACGCCTATCCTTCATTTGGAGCAGAAAGAAGAGGTGCTCCTGTTCAAGCATATGCTAAACTCTCTAGAACCGGCACTATATGGGATAGAGCTCAAATAGAAAACCCAAATGTTTTGATTATTTTTGATGAGTCCGTTTTAAATCAAGAAATTGCCTCTTCTCTCAAAAAAGATGGTTTCTTCATTATAAATTCTGAAAAAGATCCTCAATCCTTTGTTGATGAATTTAATTTAAGTTCTGAAACAAAAATAGTTGTAGCAGATATTAGTAAAATAGCTATAGAAAAAAGCTTAACTATAGACGGGAATCCAGTTATTAATACTCCAATACTCGGTTTACTTTCAAAAGCATTACCAGATTTAAATCTAGAAAATTTAAAAACAGTTTTATATAAAAAAATGGGTGAAAAGTTAGGTCAACTTAACTATGAACTCATTGAACAAGGTTATAAATTGGCAAAAATCTTATAATTTTTTTTTACTTAACGTGGTTAGTTAACAGGCAATTTTACTATAAAAATACTACCCTTATTCCTACCTTCTGATTCTGCTATGATAGTGCCACCATGTAAATTCACAATTTCTTTTGATATAAATAATCCTAGCCCAGATCCCTGAATATCGATATATTCTAATCCATCTCCAAATCTTTCTATTTTTCCGAACCTTGTGAAAAGGATATCCATTTCTGCATTTGTTAAACCTACTCCCGTATCTTTTATAAAAATGTTCACCCAACTATCTATTGTTTCCATCTTTACAGTTATCTTACCTTTTGGAGGGGTATTTTTTATAGCATTTGATAATAAATTCAAGATTACTTGCTCAATTCTTATTCGATCAAAATCAAAATATAAAGAACTTGGAATCTCTAATTTAAGAGAGATCTTTCTTTCTTTTGAAAAGTACACCATTTCACTAGCACAATCTCTTATCAAATCAGAGATATTACTTTTTTGCTTACTTAAATTAAACTTATCATATTCTATTCTTGATATATCAATTAAATTATCCACTAGATATTTTAATCTCTCTCCCCCTTTTTCAATTAATCTGAGAATTTCTAATTGCTCAGTATCGAGGTTTGCTTTATATAGATACGAAAAAAGTTCTGCCCCCCCACAAACTGATGCAAGTGGGGTCTTTAATTCATGAGCAACTCTAGATATTAAATTCTTCCTAATTTGGTCAAGATCTTTTAATTTCTCTATTTCTTCATTAATTAAGAACTCTGCCTGCTTACGTTTTGTTATATCATTGAATAATGCTTGAACATAATATTTATCTTCTACGCGAATTAAAGATGCTTGTAAATTTACCCAGATTAGACTATTATCTTTTTTATACATTTTCAGATCAATTCGATGGACCTCTTCCCCTTTAATGAATTTTTTAAAAAGATTCATAATAGTGGGTAAAAAATCTGGGTGAATTACTGAAGTTTTGTGAAATTTCTTACCCACTAAA
The DNA here is from genome assembly GCA_048939015.1 of Promethearchaeota archaeon. Classification (GTDB taxonomy): domain Archaea; phylum Asgardarchaeota; class Lokiarchaeia; order Sigyniarchaeales; family SOKP01; genus Loki-b32. The sequence goes on along the minus strand of JBHLPW010000014.1, from coordinate 77,147 downwards.
TCTACTTTTGTATACCCAAACAATGTTTCAGTCCGAGGATTGCAATCTACAATTTTCCCTTTAGAATTTATAAGAACAATAGAAAAAGGGGTATTTTCATAGAGATATCGATATTTCTTTTCTGATTCTAAAAATTTCCTTTCGGCTTCAATTTTATCTGTAATATCGATAAAAGTAATAAAATCTGCATGTCTTCCTTGATACATAATCGTTTTGGAATAAATTTCCCCATAAATTAATTCTCCTGTTTTTTTAAAACCTCTGAATTTGTAATGATTTACAACGTCTTCTTCACCCAATTGCTTCTTTTTGGCCTGCTCAGCTATCATCTGTTTATCTTCAGGATGAACCATATCAAGAAATTCTCCTGGGCCCCAATCTTTTATTTCTTCAGGTTTTCTTCCACTAATTTCTGCGAATCTCTGATTTACATACTTAAACTTTCCATCTTGTAAAATTGCAATACCTAATAATGATTGTTCAGCAATATTTCTGAACTTTTCTTCAGATTCTTTAAGTTCACGTTCTAAAGTAAATTTATCAGTAATATCAATGAAAGTTCCATCTATTCTAACCGGATTTCCTTGTTTGTCTCTGATTAAATGTGAATTTAATTCTAAAATAATTTTATCTCCATTTTTTTTAAATGAATGACAAATATACCCTCTTGCATAATTTTTTCTTAGCATTTCATCAAGATATTCTTGTCTTTGTTCAGGTTGCTGCCATAAATTAGTAACATTTATATCTTTCAAATCTTCATCGACAGAAAATCCTAGGATTTTGTTAAATGCAGGATTATGAATTAAAAGAGTTCCATCTAATGTTACTTGATAAAACCCTACATCTAAATTATTTATCATATTCCTATATTTTAATTCCGACTCTTTTAACTTCTCTTCAGCAATCTTTTTTTCAGTTACATCTTCAGTTTGAACAATAACCAAATCAGGCTGAACAAAACCATAATTTACCAAAAGGTCTTTATCGCTATCGCTGAATTGAAATTTGTACTTCATCTCTCTTATCATATGAGTTTTCTTATTAAAACATTCATGTAAATCCTCCACAATATCAAGTCTGTTATTATACATTTCAGAAGCTTTATATCCTAAGAAACTCACGGCATTACCATCGGTTATTTTTTCAGCAGCATTATTAAAATCGATGAAAATAAAATCATTATTGAATTTCTTCCATGTGTATGTGGCAATTGGACCTTCTTTATAAAGTGTTCTAAATATTTCCTCGGATTCTTTTAATTTTCGTTCAGCTTTCTTAAGTTCAGTTATGTTTTTGCCTATGCCTAAAATTGCGTAAATTTTACCCATTTTCTTTAAGGGCATAGCATAAGTTTCTACAAAAATAAAATTACCATTTTTTGCTCTTATTTTATATTCTCTACGTTTTGTTTGCTTTCCTGTCTTAATAATTTCCTGTAAAGCTCCATATGCTATTTTTAATTCGTCTTGATCAAGAAGATCTAAAAACTTTATGTTTCTTATTTCTTCTCTTTCATACCCTAGAGTAAGTAGAGTAAGATCATTTGCATCAAGAAAATTTCCATTTAAATCACTTACATAAATTAAGTCCAGCGAATGCTCAAACAAATCTCTATAATTTTCTTTAATTTGTTCCCTATTGTATGTCATTCAATAATCAATTTTAATTGATTTTATAATTTTAACTTTGTATAGGTATTTTTATTGTAAATGTACTGCCTTTATTTCTCCCTGGAGATATTGCCCAAATTTGACCTTTATGCAAATCTATTATTTCTTTTGAAATAAATAATCCAAGCCCAGTTCCTTGGATATCAATATATTCTAATCCATTTCCATATCTCTCTATTTTTCCAAATCTAGTAAATAATTTGTCCATCTCTTCTTTTATTAGGCCAATTCCAGTATCTTGAACAATTAATTCTACACTATCATCTTTTATGGAGGACTTTACAGTAATTTTTCCATTTGGAGGAGTATTTTTTACAGCGTTTGATAAAAGATTTAAAATCACCTGTTCAATTCTTACTTTGTCAAATTTTAAAAATAAATTGTCTAAAAGGTCAAGTTCTAAAACTAATTCTCGCTTTTTAATAAGATACATAAGTTCTTTTGCACAATCTCTAATTACTTGGCTGATGTCGTTTGTATCCATTTCTAACTCGAATTTTCGGTATTCTATTCTTGTAATATCAACTAAGTTATCAACTAAATATTTTAATCTTTTACCTCCTTTTTCAATCATTTCTATAAGTTCTTTTGTTTCACCTTTAAATTGATCTATATACAAATCTAAAATAAGTTCAGCAGCACCACACACAGAGACCAAGGGGGTTTTAAGTTCATGTGATACTCGAGATATTAAATCCTTTCTTATCTGATCCAAATCTTTCAATTTTACAAGCTCCTCTTCAATAAGAAGATCAGCCTTTCTTTGCTCGGTAATATCATTTATTACTGCTTGTAGAAAAATTTGTTCTCCTAATTTTACTAAAGAAGATTGATATCTGATCCAAATCGATGTCCCATCTTTTTTATATATCTCCATATCTAATGGTGGTAAAATGTCTCCTTTTATAACTTTTTGAAATCGTCTAAGTAAAACTGGAATATATTCTGGATTGATAGCAGGAAGATCTTTAAAACTCGTTCCAATTAATTCATTCTTATTATAATTAATTAATTTTTCAAGGTTGGGGTTACAATATTGAACTGTTCCTTGTTGATCAATAAGTATAATTGAAAATGGTACTGATTCAATTAAATTCCGATATCTTGCTTCAGATTCTTTTAATTTTTGCTCCGCCAGTTTTTTATTAGTAATATCAGTAATAAATGCAAATGATCCCTTAAAATCTCCATTCTCATTTAAAATCGGAGAAGCATTTATACTAGTGCTTAAGATAGTGCCATCCTTTTTAATAAAATCCAGTTCATAAGTATCTTTCAGACCTTTCACCCTACGTTCTCGATAACTATCGACAATATCTATCATGGGTGATTCTAGAAAGAAATGTAAATTTTTATTCATCATTTCCTCCCTAGAATATCCAAGCATTTCGCACAATTTTGGATTTACGAAGATTGTATCATCATTTTCATCCACAGCCCACACACCTTCTTGAGCGTTCTCTACTAAGTTTCTATACCTTTCTTCGGATTGTTTTAATTTCTGTTGTGCCTCTTTTTGCGCAGTTATATCCATTAATATTATTTGTACAAACTCTTCTTTTCCAATTTTTATCTTTGAAGCTGTTGCATAAGACCAAATTATCCCACCAATGGTTCGATGGATCGGAAATTCAAAATCTATGGTTTCTCCTGTTGAAATAATTTTGCCAAATACATTATTAAATAATGAAACTAAAGGTTCGTCCCTCTTATCATATGTCCAAAATTCTCTGTAATTTTTACCAATCAAATCGTCTATCACATGAGTTGAAAGTAAATTACTTGTAGCACTATTACAGTCAATTAAATTACCTTCTAAATCAAATAACCCAATAGGATAAAGAGATTTATTAAATAATTGATGATATTTATCTTCAGATTCCATTAATTTTATTTCTGCTTTCTTATGTTCCGTTATATCTCTTGCAATAATTAAAAATTTAGGTTTACCATCTTTATCTATATAAATTGATCCATTATTACCTATCCATTTATAATATCCATCTTTATGTCTAATTCTAACTTCAGCAAAAGATTCACCCTTTTCAGAAGCGTTTTTAAATGCTTTTAACACTTCTTTACGATCATCTGGATGAATAAAACTCATAGCATTTTTTCCTATAAGTTCTTCCTTCTCATATCCCATAACTTTCTTATGGATTTTTTCATTTATATACTCAAATTTCATTTTCATGTTTATGATTGCAATTAAATCCATAGCACTTTCAGATATGAACCGATACTTTTCTTCAGATTCTCTTAACTCTTGAGTTTTCTTATTAACTAAATGTTCTAATTCTTGTTTAAATTTTTGTTCCTCTTCTTTTCTCTTGGTGACATCACGAAATATCCCAAAGAATCCAATTTTCTTTCCCCCAGAATCATATTTTAAATATACAGAAGTTTCACCAATGATTTTTTCTCCAGCTTTATTCCTAAATTGATATTCAAAATCAGTTAATGGTTCACCAGTCATATAAACAGAATTAAATCCTTCAAATAATTTTATTCTACTTTCTTTATCAGCAATATATTTATAGCTTAATCCCAACAATTCTTCTTTAGAATATCCAGTTAGTGTACGCAAGGATTCGTTAAAATAAGTAAAATTGCCTTTTAAATCGACTTCAAAATAACATTCTTTTATGCCTTCAATTATTTGTATGAATTTATCCTTAGAAAATTCCACTTTCTTCCCTTACCTGCTACATTATTATACTCCTAATAGAACTATTTCTATCAGAATTTATATTAAAACTCTAATAATTTGTATTTTTTCTTATACGGTTAATGAAGTATTAAGTATTTATGTTTTATTTAAAAGCAAGTGTTATCTTTAACTTAATATTCCCTTATCAGTTTGATAATCTTAATATGGTCTTAATGAATTAAGCGAAATTTACCTTGATCCTTTATTATTGTAAATGGTAAGAATTAAAAACTTATTTACGTTTGATTTAATACAGAATCTGATTTATAACTATTTTTGATGTATCGATGACAGACTCAAAAAAAGATTATCAAAAAATCTTGGGTTCGGTTCAAAAACCAGTTGTGGGGGAAGCAGGCAAAACTGGTACTTGGAGCTCAAAAAAACCAATAATTGATCTGAGTAAATGTATTCCTGTAAAATCTGGAAAACCAAGTTGCTTTAACTGTTGGTTGTATTGTCCAGAAGCAGTAATAACCAGATCAATTCCCCCTGAAATTGATATAGTATATTGTAAGGGGTGTGGAATATGCATGGAAGAATGTCCAGTTAAAGCAATAACAATGGAGGAGGTTAAATTAGAATGACAATAAGTGAAGAAGAAAAACCTGAATTGGATGAAGATGTAATGATTTTAACAGGAAATCATGCAGCTGCCCATGCAATTCGACAAGCAAAGGTTGGTGTTGTATCAGCGTATCCAATAACTCCTCAAAGTCCTGTTGTTGAGAAAATAGCGGAATTCATTTCCGAAGGAAAATTAAATGCAAGATTTGTAAGGGTGGAATCGGAACATAGTGCGATGGCTGTTTTGTGTGCTGCTTCTGCAACAGGCTCTAGAGTTGCTACGGCAACTTCTGCTCATGGTCTTGAATTAATGTATGAAATGCTTCCTTGGGCATCGGGGAATAGATTACCTATTGTACTAAACCTAGCAACAAGAAGTCTGGGTGCACCTTGGAGTGTTTGGACAGACCATCAAGACTTTATAACTATTCGGGATGTAGGATGGATACAATTTATGTGTGAAAATAACCAAGAAGTATATGACACTAATATTCAAGCATTTAAGATTGCTGAAGATCCTCGATTATTTTTACCTGTTGTTTGTGGATATGATGGTTATATAATATCACATACTGCGCAGCCAGTCAAAATAGAAAAACAGGAGCTGATTGATGAATTCTTGCCACCTTTAAATCATCATATTAATTTATCTGATCTTTCACAAGTAAAAGGAATAGATCCAGTAACCACACCTCATATTGTAAAACGAGTAGAAGGTACGGCTCCTGGATATTATGAATATAGATATGCCCTTCAAAAATCATTAGAAAATTCAATTGAAATAATCAAAGAAGTTCATGATGAATTCGCAAAAAAATTCGGCCGATCTTATGGAAATGGTATATTAAAAGCTATAAAAACAGATGATGCAGATATTTTTATTCTTGCTATGGGTTCAGTAGCATCTCAATCTAGAGTCGCAATTAATAAACTTAGATCTGAAGGTTTAAAAGTTGGATTAATCAGTTTAAAACTATTTAGACCCTTTCCCGCTGAGGAATTAAGAGATTTTTTTAAAGATAAGAAAAATATTATTGTATTTGATAGAGAAATAGGATATGGATATGAAGGGGTTTTATCTTATGAATTGAAAGCAAGTCTTTATGGATTGAAAAATAGACCAAATATAAAGGGTTTTATAGTTGGACTTGGTGGTAGAGATGTAAGAACAGAACATATTATAACAGGTATTCATAAAGCCTTGGATGATTTTAAAAAAGGAATTTATACTAATAAAACTGAATTTTTGGGTTTAAAATTAGATGAGTTGGGTGATTATGATGAATCAACTTACTTTAAAAAGGGGTAGAAAATAATGGTAAATGTTATGGATCTTCCTGAAGAAGAATTTATTTATCCAGGCACTCGTGCATGTGCAGGGTGTGGGATGGCATTAATTTATAGAATTGCTCTAAAAGCATTAGGATCTAAAACAATAACAACAGTACCGGCATCTTGTTTAACAGTTTTACATGGAATGCAAGGTTTTTGTTCTACGAAAATATCTGTATATCATACTCCTTTTGCGACAACAGGAGCCTCAGCCTCTGGAATTTTAGCATCATTAGAAGATAAGGGTTTAGCAGATGAAATTACTGTTCTTGCTTTTGCAGGTGATGGTGGAACAACTGATATAGGTATACAGGCCCTTAGTGGTGCGGTAGAACGAGGTACTAATTTTATTTATGCATGTTATGATAATGAAGCTTATATGAATACCGGAGTACAGAGAAGTGGATCAACACCTTTAGGTGTTCGAACAACCACTACACCTGAAGGAAAAAGTGTTCATAAAAAAAATATGCCAAAAATATTAGAAGCACATGGAATTCCTTATGTAGCGACTGCAAATGCAGCTTACCCTCTTGATTTATTTGAGAAATTTAAGAAAGCTAAGGATATAAAAGGCCCTAAATATTTTCATATCTTATCTCCTTGTCCTCCTGGATGGGGTTATGAACCAAAAGATACAATAATAATTGGAAGATTGGCAAATGAAACAGGATTTTGGCCTCTATATGAAGTTACAAATGGTAAATTTGAACTTTCGAAGCCAAGTAAAAGATATTTAGAACCATCTAAGCGAAAACCTATAAAAGAATACTTAGGAGTTCAAAAAAGATTTAAGTCTATTGATGAGAAAACAATAGAGAGATATAAAGAATACATTCAAAATATGTGGAATGAAATTCGATTTAGACTCGATAATCAATAAGATTTTCTAAATATATAGATTTTTTTGAATCTTTTTCATTAAGTTTGGTTTGAACTTGTGATTTTATAGAAAAAAATAAAAATTAACTTTAGTTAAGTAAATTAGAGATTAAATGCTGAGAACGTTCATATTTGATGAGTCAAAATCTCATTGGATCGAAGAAGATGGGGTATTATCACACGATGTCTGTGCAATTTTAGATGAAGAAAGAGAATTACTATATCTCTGGAGTGGTCCAAAAAGTAAAAAATCGAAATTTCGGAAAGGATATAATCAAGTTAAAGAGCTAATTTCTAACTTTCCTCAATTAAACATCCAATTTGTTATGGCAAAAAAGAATTTTCCAATCGAGATTCAGAACAAGATAAGTGCATTATTAGAAACAGCAAAATTGGACATAGATAATGAATTGCAGTTTAGTAGATTTGTTTCAATACGCATTTTTAGTATTTCTATAATTGGGTCTGTTTTATTTCCAATTCTTTCATTTTTAAATATAAGTACATCTTTATTTTGGACCGTCGTTAATGAAAATTACCAAGTTAATTCTTCTATATATGAGATCTGGATAAATAATTCGATATTATTTTATACAATTACTATTGTTTTCTTCTCCATTGATTTAATAATAGGGTTAGTTGAAAGCGAAAATCAAGTTATTTTGTTTTCATTAATTGGAATAATTATCTTAGTTGGTTTAATCGCATTTTTAAATCAGGGTATTTTCTTATTTCTATTTCAAGCAGGATCAACTTTAACTCAATTTCTTTTATTACAAAAAGATATTTTTATCTTTTTATTGCTAAACTTAGGTGTGATGTTAATTTTCGAAATTCCAAATATATATAAATTAATATCTTTTTTCAAAACCTATCGAAAATTCATTTTTTGACTGAGTTAAGCGTGGAAGCTGCAAATCTTCTCAAGAACCTGGAAAAAGAGGATTTTAGAATTTTAATGGCAATTGAGATAGGGATGAAAAGATCTGAATTTGTTACTGTTAACAATATTAAATTTTATTCTAGATATAAAATAGAAGAGACTCTTTTTAGGTTAAAAAAAGTTCACAAACTTGATTTAATTATAAGGGATGCTTCCAAGCACGAGATTGCTTACACACTTAACTCTAAAGCATATGATTTGCTTGCATTACATACACTGGTTGAAAAAAACATAATAAGTCAATTAGGCCCTTTAATAGGTAAAGGAAAGGAATCAGATGTATATAGTTGTATGGACGATAATGAAAATATTTATGCTGCTAAATTTTACCGTATGGGGAGAACAAGTTTTAAAAGTATTAAGCAATTGAGAGATATTATTGGAGAAAGAAGTCATCTTTCTTGGTTGTATGTTAATAGACTTGCTGCTAAAAAGGAATATGAGGCTCTTGAAAAGATTTATGAACTAAAATTAAATACTCCAAAACCAATTGGATATAACAGACATATCATTATAATGTCATATCTGAGAGGAAAAGAATTGATTTATTATAAAAGCATAAAAAAGCCTCTAAAAATCTTCAATAGTATTATAAAACAATATAAATTAATATATAAAAAAGCAAAAATGATACATGGTGATCTAGGGGAGTTTAATATTGTTTTGGATGAAAAAGGAAATATTCTAATAATTGATTGGTTACAATGGGTTCCTATTGATCATCCAAATGCTAATTCACTTTTAGAAAGAGATATCGAAAATGTTTGTAACTATTTTCAGAAAAAATTTAATATTGAAAGTCACATAAATCACATAATTAGTTCCTTTTACAAAAACTGAATTATCTTATATTATTCTTTAGATATTTTTCCCTCAACAATAAAATCTTCTAGATTTTCTGTTTCTAATACTACTAATTTCTTAATTTTAGGTTTTAATAAATTTAATAGAGACTCGAATTTAATTTTTTTTTTTAATATTGAAAGTTTATAATCTGCATTATTTTTACTCACTCTAAACGATTCTTCAATACCATTTTGGATGTAAGATAAATTTTGGAAGGAAGTAAGAGAAAATATTGAGCAAAATATATTCTCTCTTAAAGGTAAATACTCTATATCTGATAAAATTAAATTTAAAATATTTTTATAATCTGAAAAATTGATAATCTTCGATTTAAATTCTAATAACATATTCCAAGAAATATCTAAACCCACGTAAATAGTTTTGATATCTCCTTGCCTTTTAAATAATTTTGACATATAATCAAAAGATAAACCAGTACCACATCCTAGATCCAAAATAATTTTTCCATGAGCTTTGTAATTTTTCAACAGAATTTCATATTTTTCTTTCTGGATTTTCTTATATCTTTTGTCATAAAAATGTGATGATGAATTGTATTTTTCGATAATATTTTTCTTTTTATTTTGATTTTTAGAATGTTCTTCCACGCTGATAACCAAATAAATTTTAACTCTTGTTTTTAATGTCGTAAGGTTTTAATTCAAAAAATTCTATCTTTAAATTATCTTTTTAATAATTATAATAATAATCGTCTTGATATAAGAATTAAAATGTCAGGTAAAAATAATAATCAACAAAGATCAAAAAATCCCTTACAAATACTACAGAATAGTCAAGGATCCATAATATTACTAAGATTAAAAGATGGAACTGAATATAGGGGCTTATTAAAAGAGATTGACGCTTATATGAATATGATACTAGAAAATGCCACAGAACTTATGGAAGGGCAACCAATCGCCAAATATAATGAAATCTTTATTCGAGGGAATAATCTTTTATTTATTAAACCAGACGCTTCTCAAATTACATAAATCTGATAGGAAATCCATATAATTAAAACTATTATTTAATCTTAAATTTCCTATTACAATCCAGAAATGTTATTAAATTAATAATTTTGGGATTATTTCATTATCTCTGATAATTGCATAAGAGGCTGGATTTGGACCTCTATAATTTGCTGATGAAAATACTGATAATAATCTATTGTTAAAGAACCATCGGTATCCTTCAGGAAAGCATTCATGTGCTCTTATTATGTATTTAAGATCGTTATATTTCAAGAAATTCTCAAACACATCATTTCCGAAAAATTTAATTCCTGGACCTCTAAAACTATTTGAAAAACCACTTAATCCAGATTTAGGGTCATTCCACATAATTTGAAAAATTCCTTGCATATTTAAATTATAAATTTCACTATATTCTTTACATTTATGACCACGTAGTTTCCTTAAAATATCAATATCTTGCGGAATTCCCCCATGTAAGCATAAAATTACTTTATTAATTAAAGTACATATTGATAATAGATTATAAATACTTAAAATCTCATTAAATTTGCTTTGATCATTGAATCTTGAAAAAAAATCTTGAAAAAACCCATAATATTCATTCATTTCTAATGTTTCATGATTCCCTCTTAATATGTAATATTTTAAGGGGTAAAGGATTTTTAAAGCCATAACAATCAATAAACATTCAAATTGCATTGGTCCTCGATCGACAATATCACCTAAAAAGATAACTATTTTGGGCTTATTCTTATTAATTATTTTAATTAATTTTTTCAAAGTCTCTAAATCTCCATGAATATCCCCAATTACATAAATTTCTTCTTCACTTTCTTCAATATTAAGCTCCAGAAGTAAATATTCGTCTTGTAAAATATTTTTGAATCTCTTTATGATATTTGAAATAGTATCAAATTTCTGCTTTGAGATTTTTTGAGGTTGATTTATTAAATCATGTAGTACTGAATTTTCAGTTGAATTCAAAATCGATCTAATTGTTTTTATTTTACAATCTATTTAATAACCTTATTATTTTTATTATTGTTTCTTTTATTTTTATAAATAAAGGAATTTAAAATAAATAGCCAACTTTTAATGGAAGAGTCAACAATTCTAAATTTAATAAATATTATTGAGAAGCATATTGAGAAGTTTGAAAATCAAAAACTTCGAGAAAAAATCGATAATCAGAATCTTGGGATTATCTATACACCCCCTGAAGTTGTTGATTATATAGTAACTAATATTTTTAGAATATACTTTACAAAATTCATTACTATTAAAAATCATTTTAATGTTCAGGAAAGTTTAAAAGAAATCTTTCTCCCCATAGTTAAAAATCAAGACGCTAAAGAAAAATTAATTACAATAATTAAAAATTTAAAAGTACTTGACCCTTCTTGTGGCTCTGGGAGATTTTTAATATCAGTAGCTGAAAAATTGTATAGAATCTATAAAATATTTAAACCAGATTTTACTGATTTTGAAATAAAAAAACAGATTATTGAAAAGAATCTTTTTGGTATTGAAATTGAAGAATCTGCTATTTTTATATCAAAACTACAATTGTTAAAATGGCTTTTTTCTACTAATATTAACTACATCTTATCTAAAAATTTTAATATTAATGATCCAAAAATCACAGAAATTGACCAAATCACCGAAAAATTGAATCTAAATTTTAATCTTTTCAATTCAGATTTTTTATTAGAGTTTAATTCAGATAAATTCGATATCATAATTGGAAATCCTCCATATGTTGAAAATAAAAAGATAAAAAATACAGAATTTAAAAGAAAATTAACTAAAAGATTTAATACCGCTTATAGACTATTTGATCTTTCAATACTTTTCATTGAAAAAGCTTTAGAATTATTAGAAAATGATGGTTTTATCTCATTTATATTGCCTAATAAATTCTTAGCTGCAGATTATGGTATTAAAATCAGAAACCTGTTATTAAATCAAACAGAAATTAAAGAAATTATAAATATGTCATCCTTACCTATATTCCAAAATGCAGCTACATACCCTATTGTTTTAACTTTGAAAAAAGGTATACCACGTTGTAGAAAAGATATATTAATCAAAATTTTTAGTTCAATGAATGATTTAGGTGAAAATAATAATATCAAGACAATAAAACTTAATCAAAATCTAATTGAAAATATACCTTCCAATGTAATACCAATTTCTGGAAATATAGAATTAATTAACTTTTTATATAAGAAATTTAAAACTTTAGCAGAAACCTTTAAAGACTTAAAAATTATATATCGACCTTTTGGATTTTTAAATTATAGCAAGCATTTTAAAAATATTAGTGATGAAACCCAATCTATTAATGATCTCTTATTAATTGGAACTGGCAATATCGGGAAATATCATATTAAGTTTGACAAAAGAATAAAAATTGCAGGTAATGACATTAAAATTTCATATTTTAATTATCATAATACTTTCGAGCAAATATGGGGTCATCTTAAAAGTCAAAAACTAATTTTCAGGGAGATCGCAAAAGATTTAACATGTTGTTATGATCCAGGAGTATTTACCAATATAACTGGGTTATATTTCATAATTATTCCATCTTTAAAAACAGAAAAATTATTTGCTCTCTTAACAATCTTAAATTCTAAATTAATAGATTCTGTCTTTAAAATATTATTTAGCACATTACATATGGCTGGTGGCTATTTAAGGTATAATGGCAGTTTTATTAAAAGGTTACCAATGCCCAAAAAATTTCCTTCGATTTTAGCACAATTGGGGAAAATCCTGCAATTACTTACACAATTAAAATATGATTTTAACTCTTATAAGCGTGAATTTGTAAAAAATACCCAACTTTTCAGATTAAAAAATAAATACAATACTGATCTCAATAAAGTCTTGTCATACTTCGATAACTTAAGCAATTCTTTGGTTAATTTATTATATTTAGAAGATTTATATACTAGCCACAATATAGATTATAGTATTTTAGAGGAACTATTAAATTCAAAAAAAGTATCCCAGATAATTCCAAGTAAGTTTTTATTACCTCAATTTAATCTAGAAAATTACAAAATTTTTCAATTAAATGAATTAGATGATATTTTATCTAAAATAAATGATTTGTATAACCAATTAAATACAAATTGGATTTTACTAAATCAGATAAATAATGAAGTAACAAAATATTTTTAACTAATATTTAGATCTCACTTTTTTCCTTTTATAATAAATTCAAATTAAAATTAAATTCCAGCAAAAATTATATAATAAAACTAAATAGATGTAAAAATTAACAAAAAATGTGATTTAGAACTATGGCTAAAAAAAAGGTTCCTCCTCCTAAAGAAGAAGATTATGAACTTCCGAGTGGGAAAGTTGATGAAGATGGAGATGAATTATTAGATTTATCAGATTGGAAAGATAATTTAGAAGAGGATGTTATATATGAAATTCCTGATAATGATGAAATGATCGCAGAGGAAACAGAAGATGAAGAATTTGGAATGGAAGTTGATGACGTTGTAAAAATGTTAAGAGATGTTAAATGTAAACCATGTCCTGGGTTAAAAAGTAAACCTGATTGTAAAATTGCTCATGATTATGGATGTCCAAAACCAAAGAAGCCATAAATACTATATTTTATTTTTTTATTAATCAATTAAGTAAATAACGATTGATTATATATTTTTAGTTGAGTATATTGTTTTCAAATACATTAAAACGCGCAATATTAATAATTATCGATATTTTGTTTAGTTGGTATATTTGGGAAGTAAATGTCTCCTTAGGAAATCCTTGTTATACAACAGCTTTCTCAAGGTGTTTTACTTTATCTATAACTACTTTTCTAATTGTTTACACCCCATTCGAAATTTATTGGTCTTTTCGTGAGCTTTGGTTTGATCGATGGAAAAAAATCTTTCTCAAAGATTTAGAAGTTACAAGTATAAAAATAGATATTACTGATGGTTTCTTATCCGCAAATCTAATAAAAAGCCTAGAACAAGGAAAAATTGAATCAAAAAATACGATAATAATAATTTGTCATGGTTTTTCTGATACAATGGAAAAGCTTCAGTATTTTTATTTACCACTCGCTTACCAAGGTTATATTATATTAACATATGATGCTCGAGGAACAGGTAAATCTAAAAAAACTGGAAAAAGAAGCGATTTTCTAAATAGAATTGATGATTTTAAAAAAATAATTAAATGGGTAAAGAATCAAGAAGAATTGTCCGGTTTAAAAATCAATTGTATAGGATTTAGTATTGGCGCGATTACAGTATTATCTGGAGGTTTTTTAGATAATGACGTTGAGAAGATTATTGCGATTTCATCCATGTCTCATTATAAATCTAACATTCCAAAAAAAAATCCAGTTGTAATGTTGAGTTATATGTTAAAGGGCGTGAAATTATTTCCGAATTCAGAAGAAAGCTATAAATTATCTCCTTATTTATTGATTGAAAATGCTAAAAAAGAACTGAAACCGGATGTATGGAATAAACTCTCAAAAAGAGTAATGTTAATACATACTAAAAATGATCGTGTGATAAAATTTATAAATTTAAAAGAAAATAAACTTATATTAGAATCTCCAGATAGAAATATACTTATATTAAAGAAGGGCGGGCACTCACACAAGAAAAATGAGTGTATCTTAGTTGGAGCAGTTCTTAATTTTTTAAATTCATAAATTCACAACTTCATTCCATTTTATTAGATTTTACACCTTAAAATAAGTTAATCATTTCTTTTATTGTTTCAAGCGCCAATTCTATGCTTACGTTAATTGAATTAAGCTTAATTTCAAAAAAAAAAGGGTCTGATTTTGATTTTTCAATTTCATCAAAAATGTTAAAAAATTGTTTCTGAGTCTCTAGTTCCATAGAATAAACTCTAGGACGAGATGTTGCATCACTCAAATTCACAAAACACCCGTGATTTATGAAATGATGATCAAATGCCGGATAGTAAGTCTCCCATAACTTTTCTTTTAATTTATTATAAACAATATTAGCTAATTTTGAGCAGTATTTTCTACTTTTGGTGCTATAGCAAAAATAGAATGGTAATTTCCCTTTTCCTTGATTTCTTTCCATGTATTCATGGAATTTTTCAAAAACAGTCTCAAATTGCCTATGAGTTAAATTTAAATGAGTATGATCTGCTGATGGATTACATTTGTAAAATAAAGGTTTCCTATAATAAGGGATGTGGTTTAACTTAATAATATTTAAAACTATCCCTTCTTTAAGCCAATGGTCAAATTTATAGAATAAATTTAAGTTTGTTGCTAACTCAATAGGGAATCTTTCCAATAAAGAAGTTTCATGAAAATCCAAGATATATATAGAAACGTGCTCATTATCCCAATACTTTTGGAAAATTTTTTTTATTAAAATGACTTGCTCTGGAGTAGGAAGCATATCTAAATCATTTTCTCCATCTTTATAGTTAGGAGCAAATGCTCTACGCCAAAATCTATTCAAATTTGTACCATTCTTTAAATAATATCCAGATTTATTATCTTTTTTAGGATTTAAGAACCCGAAAGGATTCATTAAAGCTATGAAATATAGAATCTGATCTTCTTGAAGAATATCATTAATTTCTACTACTCCTTCTCGTAATAACTTGAAAAATTCCAATATACCAAATAAACCATTATATTCATTATGTTGGGCACCTATAAAGACTTTGACATATCTGATTTCATCAAGTTTTGAATTTTTAGCTATTCTAATTATTGGTATTGTTCCTTCAGATATCTCATAGGTCTGATAATCGACAAATTTCTTTTTTTTTACTTTTCCTAGATCATTTAGGACTTTAGCATATAATTGGTCACGACAAGAGATATCTAATAATAATTTTAATGTATCTAGGTTCATTTCAATCAATAATTCTATCCCAATCAGAGAAATTAATGATTTTATTATAATTTTTAACTATATTGTTAAATAAAGCACAACCAATGCAAAACATATTCACAAAATCATCTTTCGATAAATTCAATAACATACAACTTTTATTCGAGAAACCTATTCCACGTTCAACTTCAATTTGTCCATTATACCCAGACAAATTAACTACAAACTCCTGTTTATTTAGATTTTTTCGATTAATAAACTCTTCCCTAGCAATCCTAGCTAACCCTCCAATAGGAATAACTTTACCTTCTCTTTGAGCTAAATAAATTCTTAAATCAAAGGTATGTTTTCCTTCCTTCCAATCTATTAGTGAGAAATCAGCCATCTCTTGAATTGTGTACGGGAAGGGATTACGATCTTTCATGAATTTAGTGAAGAATTCTTTCTTACTTTGCTCTATAATATTTTCAATATTATTGAGATCTTCATGTTTTGAAACTGGAATAACCCCAGCTCCCCCTGAACCTCCACTGGGTTTAATAATAAAGGATTTGTCATATTTTATTATGAGATATTTTAGCTTTTCTATTAAATCTTTTTCATTATATGCTTTAGTGAATAAAAGATATTTAAGATTGTATTTTTTGAGAGATTTTTTACTAAAAAAGCTTGCTAAATATGTCAAAGATTTATCATCAGTGACTTTAAATATTGGATTTACTAGAATTGATTTTATTTCGCGAAAATCTTTTATAATTAAATTTGAGAACTTTTTATTTTTGAAACGTCTTGTGATCCCATCTCCTATTAACACTCTAACATTCTCTCCCTTATATTTAATCCAGTTATTAGCAAATGAGAGAGATTTCGATAATTGCCTATAATCTGCTATTAAAAAAACAATTTCTGCCTTAAAGTCTTTATCATAATTATCTGTATTAAAAATCTTCACTGTATACCCTTTGGCTTTAAGTTTCTTTCTAAAATACTCAATCATTATTACTTTTTCGTGGATTAATCCATCATTCACAGTTACTCCAATTATTACAAAAACTTTATCCAAAATGCTTTTATTTTGTTTTAATGCTTGATTTATAGCTTCTAAATATCCATCATATAGAAGAGCTTGTTGTTTTGAAGTAATAATTGAAAGTCCTCTATGAGATCCTCCATTAGTTTCTAATAGGAAAAATTTCCTTCCCTCGGGCTCATCAGACACCATAAAATCAATACTTCCCGCATAAAATGAATCCAGATTATCCAAAATATTATCTTTATTCTTTTCCAACCTCTCTAAGGCTTTATTTCTTATTTCATCTGTAAATGCATCTTCTTGGGATGCTCTCAAATCAGCAAAAGATACCAAATTCAATCCGAGAGAATTTCCCAAATTAATTAGTTCTAAATCTGAATCTGTAATTTTTGATGACATTAATTTTAAAAACTTAGTAAGAAGATCCTCATCCGCCATAAATTATAATAATTACACCACAATTTAAAAAAATTTTATTATAATCCAGGAAAAGTTAAAAACAGAAATACTATTGGTTTATGGTAAAAAGTTAAAATGTGAATCTAAATATTAAGAAAATTAAAAATTAAAGATATAGATATCCTTGATGGTTCCCCTTTGTACTCAACCTAAGAGAACCAAGTAGAATCTTCTTTACTTTAAGTTGTTCTTTATAGGTAAAGTCCGAATATAGCAAGATATAATTTTTTTCAATATTGATAGTAAATAGAAGTCCAACTTCTATCAATTCTGAGTTTTCAGTCATTAATCCTATTATTACATAGTGATAGGGAAGATTGACAAGATCGTTGACATCAATTTTCTTTTCAATAATTTTATCTACTTCCTTATCATACTCTGTTTTAATAAATTCCATTGAATCTAAAGGGATTGAAATTTTTCTAAACTCCTCAAACTTCTTAGAAAACTGACTTTGACGTAAGAATCTTCTCTCTTCTTTATCTTTTTCATAAAAGTACTCGTTTTTTTCTTTGATTAAATACATTTTTCTATCTTTTCTTAAACTTACGGATGTTTTCTCTATGGCTTCTAATTCTTCAATTGATTCATCATGAAATACAATTAAAACATCCGGGTCTAATGTTTTTATAAAAAAATTCTTATAGAGAATTCCTGCTTCAGTTTTAATCCATCCATCGCTATCTATTAAGATGAAATCAGTATCTTTATATTTTACCATGTAATCAGAAATCAAATCTCTACAAGCAATAGAAACAATAAATTTATTATCTCCTTTAGGGAAAGTCGCACCTATAAAAATTGTTTTCTCAGAAGTGATATTTTCACTTGAAACTAGGTAATCATTGACATTACCTATATTAATTGTAGTGGGAATATATATAATTTGTTGACCTAAATCTGAATCAAGATATCCTCCTTTAAATCCTTTCTGAAGGAAATTGTTAGCTAAATATTTTAGAAATGTAGTCTTTCCACTACTGATCCCTAACACCATTATTTTAATAGGTTTACTATCATTTTTCGTTAATTCAGATAAAATATTATCCTTAATCTCAATCCATTTTGGAGAGATTGTGTTTTCTTCAATATCAATGAGATTATCTTCAATTGTGGTATATACTTCTAACTGAGATTTTTCTATTGCATATAATGGATACTTATTTCCTCCAGGAATAATGAGCGTGTTTTCATCTTCACTTTTTTTTGGTGAAAATATTTTCCCAAATACTTCAATTTTTCCTTCTATTAATTTAATTCTAGCTGGACCTTTTATTAATAATGTATGCCCCTTAATTACATCCTTAATCATATAGTTTTCCTCCTATGGTTAAAAGCCTTACAAGTTATTAATACTTTCACTATTTTAAAGAACATTTTGATTTTTTTTTACCTATAAAGATTAGATATCTTAACGCACCTTTTTGTCCAAAAAACTTATTCCTAGGTTCTTTTTTTTGAAAAAACATAAGTCTACTCTTCGATATTTTTAGTAATTTATTTATAAATTTATAATTTAAGGACAAATTTCTTGAATAAAATTAAAAAGTTCTGAAACAATTTGACTATGATCAGGACTCTCTAATATTGGATGTTCATTATGTTCTAACCAAATTTTTTTCTTCTTTTGAGCACTAATAGTACGAAAAATATAGTCCATACTGTTTTTCTTAATATCAGAATCTAAACGACCTTGAAATAGTAAAGACGGACAAGATACTTGTGGTAATAATTTTTTCATCTCATTCAATAAAATCTTTATTTTTATCCCGATATTTACTGGAATCCTATCATAACCAATCCATTTTCCATCTGTTTCCTTTATAAATTTTTCTGCAGTTACATGGTGATATTTTACAAAAATTTTAAACAATGGAACTAGTTTAAAGAGAAATGATTTGACTCCCACTAGGGCACTAATTGTGAAAATCCCATCAAATTCATTATTTGCAGCTAAAATTAAAGTTAAGATAGCGCCCATAGAATGGCCTCCTACAATAATTTTGTTACATTTCTGTTTTAATATTGCTAATTCTTCATACAAAGCAGATTTCCAGTCTTCAATATTTATATTCTTTAATTCTTCAGGAGATGTGCCAAATCCTGGAAGTAAAGGAATACTAATCGTGTATCCACCCTTCTTATGAAGATCTTCTCCTAATGGTTTCAAATCAACACAAGTCCCACCGCCACCGCCGTGTATCATTAGAATTCCAATATCGTTTCCTTCAAAATGGAAAGGACCTGCACCTTTCATTATATTTTGATTTTTTATTTCCATATTATTTCAAATTAGTTTATATATTTAATCAATAATAAGAATTTTATATATCATAATTTTCTCAGAGGTATATAGCATGAAATATCAAACGCAAAAAGCAGTAAATTCAATTATCCTCTCATTTTTTTATAGCAAGGAATACACATTTCAGAGTTATTATATGTCATAAGTCTACTGTTTTGAACTAATTCACCACAGATCTCACATGGTACAGATTCTTCGATTAAAGCTAAGCCTGGAGGATTATATTCAATATCAGAAACATTAAATATGTCCTCAGGTCTTGAATTCAGTAAGAACTGAATTTTTTCATCTCTTGCTAATTTTTTAGTACCAAGATCCCTCTTTTTGATTGCTAATTTTATTCCTTTTTGTGTTCTTCTGTCATAAAAGTAATAGTTCATTTTCCCATAGTCTTGATGCACAAGATTACCCTTTCCATAAGTCGTCCCTAGAGTAGCTTGGAGTGCATCCACGCTACAATTATCATTTTCAATGACTGCAATTAACTCCTCATTTGGAGAATATTTAAATCCATGTTCTAAAATATATTTGGCCACTAAAACACCAATTGTCAAACCTGGACAAATATGGCCATGAAATCTTGCGGCTTTTTCCATTAGTTCTTTAGCTTCCATTTAGATCTGTACTATTTTTTATTTTGATTTAATTTCAGTTATTTATAATATAATCTTACTGTCGTTAAAAATTTATTAGACACTTTTAATATATTTATCCTAACATTCCATAATAAAGACTTACCATCATTAATATGAAATTTTTAACAGATGCTATGTTAGGTAAGTTAACACGATTTTTACGAATTTTTGGATATGACACAGTTTATGCCAATGAATTAATTGAATTTTTTCACCTAGATCCAGTTCCAGATGAAAATTTAATAGAATATGCTAAAAGAAATAGTAGACTTATCATTACAAAAGACTATGGTTTATATAAGCATTATACGGAGAACAGTATCTTTCTCAATGGAAAAGGTATTTATAATTATTTAAAACAACTGAACAATAAACTTGGTTTAAAGTTTCAATTTAATCTTAAACAAGCGAGATGTTCGATCTGCAACTCGCAGTTAAATAGAGTAGAAAACAAAATTTTAATTAAAAATCTTGTTTTAGAAGAAACTTTCAATAATTATTCAGATTTTTATCAATGCTCAAATCCTCGTTGCGGTAAAATATTTTGGCGAGGTTCTCATATTGAAGATATCGAAGAGAAAATGAGGAATACTTTATAATGCAATTGGTAATTTTATTTCTTAAAATATTTTTCTTTAATTTCTAAAAATCTTTGCTTCGTCTTTTCAGCAAGTTCTGTGTAATTTCCCTTCATGTACATAGCATACGCTTGATTTAATAATTCAAGGCATTTACGATATTCTATATTCTTGAAATGATTTTCTGAAAGAGTAACTAAGTAGTCTCCCTTTTTCTTATAGAATTCAATAAATTGTTCAGAAGTGTCTATTTTTTTTTCCATTTTATTATAACTTTCTAGAATTTGAAATTAGATATATTTGATATTATACTGTTAACTATAATAAATTAACTATAATTTTAACATTATAATCTGAGCAAACATCTATAAATTATTCATAACTGCTCAGCTCTTCTACGAAAATCATCCATATTCACTATAATTCCCTTTAAACGCGATTCATTTGCAGCAAAGGCCATTAAATGACTTTCAAGGGTCTCACGCGCATTTGTTAGTGGTTGAGTTTTTGTTTTACTAATAAGAGAATCTATGTATGCATCTATTAATCCGAAATCACCTACACCATACTCTCCAGATTCACGTGTTAATTTCTTTTTATAAATTAGTTTTTCTTTACCAGAAAAATGATCGTAAACCAAAATTTTCTCTCCACTAACATGAAATTCTCCTATTAAAGTTGCTTTTGTTCCATCAATTCTTAACGTACGACCTTCTTGTTCACTAAAGCCATGCATAGTTAAATTGGCAGTAACACCATTTTCAAATTCAATATTTACAACTTGATGATCGACCACATCATTATCACATTGATATACACATCTGCCATAGGGACTTCTTTTTAAAATTTTCATTTTTTTTTCATCGGAATAATCTTCCTTTTGACCAGTATAAAGATAATACACTGGAAAATCTCTATAATACCTTATTTCTCTCAAAGGAGGGATAAATTTTGCAATAAATGTTAAAAAATTTACATAGTTCTTTCTTATCCTTCCTAATATTTTTAGACCAAGATTTTCACTTTTTTCAATCATTTGGATTTGCGGTATAATATCGATGTATGTATTGGGAGCATAATATAAACACCTATATTTTTCAGGACATCCATCTAAACAAAATTTTGGAGCTCCTTTTGGTTTGTTTTCAGGTTTAAAATGGATTAAACTTCCAAAAGAACTAATTTTTTTAGGAAGTGACCCAACCATATTATAAAGTAAATCAAGGTCATGGCAACATTTTGCTAAAATCATCGGAGACGACTTTTCTACATTTGCCCAAGGTCCTCTGATAAAACTGTGAGCATAGTGATACCACATCAAATTTTCTCTATGAGTGATATTTATAATATCTCCCAAGATCCCTCTTTGTATAGCTTTTTGAATAGTAGAGAAAAATCCAGTATATCTTAAAACATGACTTACTCCTAATATCTTTCCAGTTTCTTCTACTTTTTTCACAATTTTAATGCAATCTTCTAAATTATTTGCCATGGGTTTTTCTAAAAGCACATGATAACCTTTTTCTAATGCTAATAGGCAAGGAGCGGTATGCATTTGATCTTGTGTACATATAAATGCTACATCTGCTAATTTTTCTTCTGATAGCAAATCTTTCCAGTCTTTGTAGCATTGGCTTGACGGAATCTTTTGCAATCTCGCAAAATTTTCACGTCTAGTTTTTATTGGTTCTGCGATAGCTAAAAATTTTAATCTGTTTTTAAATCTCAAAGCATATTCTCCATAAATTTGAAGACCTCTCCTCCCTGCGCCTATTAAAACAGCCTTTATCGGTAATTCCATTTTTAATACCTATTATATTGTCTTAAGAATTGAAGAATTGAGTTTAAAAATGTTTAATGCCTAATTTAATTAATATTTTATTAATTTAACAAGCTCTTAATCAATCTTTTTTTATAATGTGAGAGTTTGATTTTGTTCCCTATAATTAAAAACAATCTTTGCAATTTCTCCTAAGTAATTAACGGGATTCATGGTCTTTCCACATTTACTACATTTAAAATCTAACATTCCTTCGATGGATATTAATGTTCCATGTTCGCAAAAAGCACACTGCTCAAAAGACCATCTATCTATTATCTTCATTACATCATTAATAAATTTCTCTTGTAGAGACAATCCCATCCAAAATCACATCTAAAATTTCTCAAAATCTTATCCAATCTTTTTAATTAATATTGTAAGTTTTCTCTGTAATAAATTTTAATATGAATTTAATTTGCTTTTAAAATCCTAGGAATATATCCATCAATTAATAAGAAATCAAGCAATACATTCGCAGTCATAGCCTCTATTACAGAAACTATTCTAGGTACGATACATGGATCATGACGACCAGTAAATTCAATCTCAACATTTTTTCTGTTCTTAATATCTACTGTTTTTTGTGGAATACCAATTGAAGCTGTTGGTTTAACTGCAACGGTAAACTCAATTGGCATTCCTGTAGAAATCCCCCCTGTAATTCCCCCAGCATCATTTTTACTTGTTTGGATTTTTCCATCTATGATAACCCATGGATCATTATGTTCTGAACCTTTCATTCTAGATGCTCTAAAACCTGCTCCAAACTCTATACCCTTAATTGCAGGAATAGCAAATATAGCTTTACTTATATTTGATTCAATACTATTGAAGACAGGACCTCCTTTTCCTCCAGGAAAATTTGTTACAATGCATTTTACTGTTCCTCCAATAGAATCTTTTTGATTTTTCACATCTTTAATTAAGTTCTCCATTAATTTGGATTTCTCTCTGTCAAGAGCTCTTATGGGCGATTTCTCTCTTAATCTGATTAGATTATCTATCTCATTTATAAAATATTTTTTATCATCCTGCACACTTCCAATACTCTTTGTATATGCGAATACATGAATATCATATTTTTTCAAGATTATTTTAGCCACTGCACCTGCCATAACAAAACCTGCCGTTATTCTTCCAGAAAATCGACCAGATCCTCTATAATCAGAAAATCCACCATACTTCATTTGAGCTGAATAATCTGCATGTGATGGTTTCAGAAAATTTTTATATTTTTCATAAAATGTTGAATCAATATCTTTATTTTCAATTACTATACAAATAGGAGCTCCTGTTGTTTTGTTCTTAAATAAACCTGATAATACTTTTACTTTATCCTCCTCACTACGGTTTGTTGTAAATTCTGATTGTGCTGGTCTTCTATTATTTAGCTCATTTTGGACAAAATTTAAATCAAGGTTTATTCCTGCTGGTACACCATCTAAAATTATACCCACTAACTCTCCGTGACTTTCTCCAAAAGAAGTTATTCTAAACATAGTACCAAAAGAATTATCCATAATTTTCACCTTCTCTAAGGATTTTTTAACCTATACTCTTACATTATTATTTAATTAATATTATATCTATAAGTTTCTATTTATTATTTAATGAATCTTAAAATTAATCCAATTGTAAACGGTTTAGAAGGTGAGATCACAGCACCAGGATCAAAGAGCTATTCTCATAGGGCTTTTATTTCTGCGAGTTTAGCTGATGGTATTTCGATAATTAAAAATCCTTCGCTTAGTGGAGATGTAGTAGTGACAATGAATTTATTACAATCGATTGGCACTAGAATTCTTAAAAAAGGTGATAATATATATATAGTCAAACGTGACAAGAATACATACAAATCTCCTAAAAAACCTATAGATTGTAAGAATTCTGGAACAACTATTAGATTATCTAGCGCATTAGCTTTACTAGTTAAAGGTGGTTTGACATTAAAAGGAGATTTCTTTAGACTCAATCGTCCTATTCTTCCACTTCTCAACGCACTTGAATATTTAGGAGGATTTTTTAAATTGAAGGGTGAGAGATTAATAATCAAACGTAAAAAAAAAAATTGTAATAAAGTTAAGATTCAGGGAGATATTAGTTCCCAGTTTATCTCTGCGTTGTTGATCTTATGTCCCTTATTAAAATGTGAGAACACAGACTACATTGAAATAGAATCTACTACTCCATTATCGTCAAAACCTTATATAAATATCACATTAGACGTATTAGAAACCTTTGGAGTTAATATTCAATCCAATTTTGAAACCGGAAAATTTTACATAACAAATGAACAAACATATAGATCTCAGTCAATTACAATCCCAGGAGATTTTTCTTCATCATCATTCATTCTAACAGCAGTAGCATTATCTAAAAAACCCTCATCAGTAATTATAAATAACTTAAATCTTAAGAATTATCAGGCAGATAAAAAGATTCTTGAAATTTTAAAGGAGATGGGAGCAAATATTAAATTTGATGAAGAAAATGAACGAGTTATTATAAATAGTGATATTATTAACTATCCTTTAAAGGGTATCGAAATTGATTGCAGTGAAATTCCCGATTTATTTCCAATACTATCTGTTATCGGAGCATTTGCAGAAGAAAAAACTATACTATATAATGCTTCTAATTTAAGATTAAAAGAATGCGATAGAATTTCAATTATGGCCAGAGAATTAAGAAAATTTGGAGTGAAGGTAAATGAGGAAGAAGATAAGTTAACTGTTTTTCATTGTGATAAATTAAATGGTATAAATATCAATCATAATAATGATCATAGAATTGCAATGGCTTGTAGTATAGCAGCATTATATGCAGAATCTACTTCTACTATTATAAATAGTGAAATTGTAAAAGATTCTTATCCTTCCTTTTATGAAGATTTAAAACATTTAGGAGTAGACTTTATCCAAATATAAGAATCTATTGATTTATCTAAAACTTTTTTGCCTTCTTGAGCGAGCTTTTTTACCTCCGAATTTCTTCGGTTCAGTTCGGCGAGAATCTCCGGAAAGAAGTGAAT
Source organism: Promethearchaeota archaeon (assembly GCA_048939015.1). Lineage (GTDB taxonomy): Archaea > Asgardarchaeota > Lokiarchaeia > Sigyniarchaeales > SOKP01 > Loki-b32. Next base: position 51,481 of record JBHLPW010000014.1, on the reverse strand, counting down.
CATCATACTCTCTAAATGTCCTTTCTATTTTTTTTGTCCCGATAAATTTATATATTGATTTTGCAATCGCCATACGTACAGCATCAGTTTGTCCGCTTTTTCCACCACCCTTTACGTTAATATTAATATCACATTTTTCAATTTTAGGGTGATCAAGTATTTCAAGAACTTCTTGAATTCTTAATCGAGCAATTTCAGGTTCATATAACCGTAAAGGTACATTATTTATTATAATTTGACCTTTTGCGGGATGTCTTAAAACAGCTCTAGCAATAGCTGCTTTTCTTTTTCCTGATGCTTGGACTACTTTCATTGACATTTCTTAAGCCTCAATCTTGTTATTTTTCCAACCAATTCGCTGGCATAAATCTTCTAAAGTAATATATCTGTTATAATATGAAAGGCGCTTTTTTTCCACCTTTTGAATTTCATTAGGCACTAATTTCTGATATCTATTTTTAAAACGTTCAGGAATATCTGAAATATAAACATGAACTCTTTTCAAAGCCTCCTTACCTCGCAGTTTCTTTCTTGGTAACATTTGCTTTATAACTCTTCTCATAAAAGTATCTGGTCTCCTTTCATGAAATGGTCCTCTACGTGGATTGGTAGCTGTTGAAATATTGAGTTTTGCTAAATGTCTTTCATGTACATCCCTTTTTGTACCACTAATTATTGCATCTTTTGCATTTACAATAACAATATATTCTCCTAATAAAGCTTTTTTCGCAATCTGACTGCAAAAACGCCCTAATATTTTATCTGATGCATCATATAATTGATATTCGATAACCATAAATTCATCACTTATAATTAACTTATTTAATATTTTAATAAAAGACCTTTACACCAGTACCTTTAGGGTTTTGATTCATTAATTCTTCGATTGATAAAAGAGTGCTTCCAGATGATTCAATTTTTTTCTTTGCAGATTGCGAATATTCTAAGCAAGCAATGGTAAGACTATGATCTAATTCTCCTATTCCTAAAACCTTTCCGGGAATAACAATAATATCATTTTTATTTGTTTTCTTATTTATACGATATAAATTTGCCTTTATTCTATTTTTTCTTGGGCCACTTAATTTTTTTGAGATTTTTCTCCATATATTTATCTTAGTTTTCCATAAATCTCTTATTAGTTTCCTAGTATAGAAGTTACTTGGCCCAGACACTTTATGAGACATTAGAAAGCTACTACTCTCGTTTTAGTTCATATAATCTATTATCTTAAATTTTTAATATTATAATAATTTTGTGATATTCACGATTCTATCTCTACTTCTTCGAGTTTTTCTACAAATTCTTCAATTTTTTCTAGAAAAATCTCGAAAGTCTTGCTAATAATTGTTTTAAATGGAAGAACTCCATCACTTTCAATTGAAAAGATAAAAGTATTTTCTTTCCAATTTACTTTTATAGCTTTCTCTGGACACTCCTCTTGACATGAATTACATAATGTACATGATTTCCAATAATCTTCTAATAAAACTGGAGTTTTTTTATTTGAGAAATCATATAAATTTTCTGGACATAATCTTGATACTATACACTTATCTGGGCATTTTGCACATTTTCTATCATCAAACTCTATTTGAGGATAGAATCTGTAAAAAATATTCGAAACTGCTTGCCATTTAACATGATCCTTAGCTATCCCCAGAATTCCATAAGCTTCAATAATCACCTTGTCATTTTTATCAATTTTCACAATTGGAATTTTTGGATTGACAGGAACAATTTTCGGATCATTTGAATTTAAATCTCCTGAGTAAATCTGTAAGGGTGTATTTGATGTATTGGTTACTTCACATGTTAAAGATATTTGACAAAGTGGGCATCCGTATCCCCCACACTCACATTCACGAGGTAATTTATACACTTCTAGATCAGTTGTTAAAGGTATTAAACCTAATCGGTGTGCAATTATCTCATCATACAGAGGGCTATCATTTTTAAGGATTATTACTTCATCAACAGCCATTACAGGAATTTCAGAGATAATAATCCTTCTAATTGCATTTGCCATCTCAATTGAGATTCCTTCTACTATAAACTTAAGATTGTGTTCCGTTTTCTCAAGAATCTCTAGACTCATGATATTTAATAACTCAAAATTATAATTAGAGTTAAATGAATACTGTAAGATAAGTTTTATTATTCTTTTTAAAAAATAAAAAAAAGTAATATTAATAGAACTTTAAATATTCATAGGCTTTATTTTTTGGCTGAAAGCAATATTGAATTTCTTGGTATTCCTTCCGAAACTCTGCTACTTCATTCTTTATTTTTTTGGGGTCTTTCTTCTCGATTATTAACTTTTTAAAGAATTCAGCAATATCAGTCATTTCACTTTTTCCCATTCCAAGTCGAGTGACTTCAGAGGTACCTATACGTAAACCCCCAGGATTCTGATAATGTCGTGCTTCTGATAAATCTCTTGGAAGTAGATTTCTATTTAATATAATATTACTAGATTCTAGTAGTTTTTCTATATCTCCTCCAAGACCAATTTTTTTTTCATATTCTACAATATCAACAACAATTTGATGTGATTCAGTAAATCCTTTATGTTCCATTAAAACTGAAAAACCCCTCTCATTAAGAGCTTGACCCAGTGCTTTTGCGTTCTCAATCACATTTTTGTGGTATTCTTTTCCGAACTCAAGCATTTCGGCTAATGCAACTGCTAATCCAGCAACATTGTGTAAATGATGATTAGAAAGTAGCGCGGGAAATGCGCAAGATCTAAGAGTATCAATTAAGTCCTCTCTATTTGATACTAATGTACCATGTTGGGGGCCTGGTAGTGTTTTATGGGTACTCATGGTCATTACATCTGCCCCTTCTCTAAGAGGATCCTGAAAATAACCAGATCCTATTAAACCCGCTACATGAGCCGCATCATATCCTACATATGCTCCCACTTCCTTTGCAACATCCCCAAGTTCTTTAACAGGATGAGGAAACAGAAAAACAGAACCTCCAAAAAGAACTAATTCAGGTTCGAAATCTCTAATTATTTTTGCTGATTTATCTATATCTAAATTCATCTCATCATTATCAAAAGCAAGGTACTCAATATTTAATCCCCTTGTGGTCCCTGCAGTTCCAAAAATTTCTCTTCCACTTTTTGCAAATCTTGGCCCATGTGAAATGTGTCCTCCTCGTATTATTGACATGCAGCACATTTTCCCATTATTATCAGAAGTAAGAGCATTATACATAGTCAAATTAGCAACTACACCAGAAATTGGACGTACATCAGCATGCAAACAATCAAAATATTTTTTTGTTAGATCCATGCAAATATCTTCTACTTTATCTATATATTTACACCCCGCATATACTCTTTGACCACTCCATCCTTCTGCATATCGATGTGAGAAATCGGAATTACAAGCTTCATCCACTGCAGGGCTGGTAATGTTTTCAGAAGCAATGAGAGGAATAGATTGTGAGAACCAATTATGATGTTCTTGTAATAGATTTCTGATTTCAGATACTTTTTCTTTCAAATTTATTCTTCCCTTATTAATTTTAAACGTTATGAAACTAATAAATCTACAATTTTTTTAAATCTTATTTAGATCTCCTAATTTTTTATAAAAAATATTTAAAAAAATTACTAATTGTGAAAACGTTCTTAGATAGTTAAAATGTTCTAAGAATTTACTTTAAAAAGGATTACTTAATCTTTAGACTTTTCAAGAATTAACCTGGCTTCAAATAAATTTAATTTCTTTCCAGCTTTTTGCTTTTCTAGTGCTGTTGCTAATTTATCTTGTTTAATTTTTTCCAGCATCTCATTTTTCTTCGATATTTGGTTGAATTTTGAAACAGGTTTTTTACTTGGTGTATAAGGTTTTTTACCCCTATAGGTTTTCTTTCTTTGATTTTTTACCTTTAGATATTGTTCGTGGTATTGATCAGCTGTTTTTTTATTCTCAATCAATTCTTCTTCTAGCTTTTTCTTATCTTCTTTTAATTTATCAACATTTTGAAACTCGTCTAGCATTTTAGCATGATTTTCTTGAGACTTATCCGACCATTTATTTAATTGTTCATAGATCTTACTCAGATTAATCTTCACAATTTCAATTTTTCTCTCGATCTTAAACAATTCACTGTTTTTCTGTTCTGATAAGTATTCTTGTTTCATAGCTGCTAATTCTCTTATTTTGTCAATTATGATATTTTCTTCATTAATATCAAGTTTCTCGGTCTCAATTCTTCTTTCTAAATTATCTATTTTACGTTCAATTTGTTTCATAGAAAGAATTTGCTTATTATCTTTACTTCTAGTGTCTGTTTTTTGTAAACTCTTCTTTTCCTCTAAAAGACGATCTAGAAGTGTTTTATATTCAATTTTTTTATCCTTTAACTGTTTAACCTTGTCATTCCAATAATCTCGCTTCTTTTTGTATTTTTCCTTAGCAATTTTAAGAGAATTTGCAATTTCTATATCAATTTCTTGGAGATCATTTATGTATTGTTTTGTCTTTTCGTTTAATTCGTCTCTTTTCTGCCGTAAACTTTCTATTTGAGACTGAAGGGTTCTAGAAGGTGTTCGAGATATATGAACGTTATCCTGTCTCTCTCTACTCATAAATTAATTCATTAAAGAGTATTTATAAAAAAGCTTTTTCATAAGTTTAATATATTTGAGAGTTATAGATTTTTTATATATTTTTTGTAAATAAATTAATAATAAAAGAAAGTCTTCTAAATACTAATTGAAGATTTTGATATTCCAGAAATAAATAAAGATTTCATTTAAAATGAACTCTGAAATTGTTGAAGAAAATGATTTAGTTTTTCTGGTCCTTGATGATAGAAGGCGATGGCTTGTTCAAGTCAGACATAATCAAAGTTTCCACTCACATAGAGGAATTATAGAGTTTGATGATATAATTGGTAAGGAGTACGGATCTGTAGTCTTTTCAAAACCTCTTGAAACCCAGGGATATAAATTTTATGTATTAAAACCATTACCATCTGATTATATTCTTCATATGACTAGGAAAACTCAAATTATATACCCTGAAGATGCGGGAATGATTTTGCTTTATTCAGGAATTGGACCTGGAAGCGTAGTTATTGAAGCTGGCTCAGGTTCTGGAGCTTTAACATGTATATTAGCTAATTATGTTCGTCCAAATGGGCATATTTATTCTTATGATATTAGGGAAAAATCACTTAAAAGAGCAAAAGCAAATGTTCTAAAAGCAAAATTAGATGATATAGTAAGTATCAATTATGGGGATTTAATAAAAGAAGATTTCACACATGAGAATGTAGATGCTATAATTTTAGATTTAGCCACTCCTTGGGATGCAATTGAAAGAATTAAAAAAAACTTGAAACTAGGTGGGACCTTAGTATCTTTTTCGCCAACTATTGAACAAGTTAAAAAAACTGTGTTAATAATGAAAAAAAATGACTTCATTGAGATTAACACATATGAACTATTGAAACGAAGGATTCAGGTAAAGGAAAATGCTACACGTCCAGAAATAAGAATGATTGGTCATACAGGTTATATTACTTTTGGTAGAAGAATAAAGAATATCAAAAATCCATATCGGGGAAAAAAACCTAAAAATATAGAATTTATAAATCTAGATGGGATGCCATTAAGGAGCTGAAGATTATATGGAAATTGATTATGATGATTTTTTAAAATTAGATATACGTGTTGGTTTGGTAAAGACTTGTGATATAATACCTAAATCAAGGAATCTCTATAAATTAATGGTAGATTGTGGAGAAAAAGATCTAAGACAAATTATAACAGGAATTGCTTCGTTTTATACTAAAGAGGAGTTAATAGATGAAAAAATTGTGATTTTAACAAACTTAAAACCTCGAAGTATAATGGGGATTAAATCTGAGGGTATGCTACTCGCTGCAGATATTAATAACGAACCTTTTTTATTAAAAGTTGATGAAAGAAAACCAGTTCCTCCAGGATCTAAAATAAAATAGTTAGAAACCTTTCATTTGAGTGCCTGTTCTGAATTCTCTCTTCTTCTTATATCTTTCAGTTCTAAAGAAATGCTTCTTCTTCTCTGGTAATATATCTAAATATTTTCTTAGAAGATCATCCACATATTCTCTGGTTACTTTACTACTTGTGATTTTATTTGGATCTGATAGATATTCTAATATTTCTTTATTTTTGGAATCATAAGATAAGCCCAAATTTTTTAGAGGTATATGAACAGAATGTAAAAACCAACCAGCTGATTTTTCTTCATGTCCTATTACTTTTAAAATATTACTCTCCTCTTTTTTTATTTTAATATCTAATAGCTTTTTTCCAGGTCTGACTATAATACTACAGTAAACCGGAATTTTTGATTTTGGATCATGGATCTTCTTATAGAATTCATCCAGCTTTTTACTCATAATTAGTTCAAAAAGTTCGATTAGTTGAAACCTAGATAGTTAAATTAAAATTCATAATTAAATTTATTATTTAATAGATTTACCCTAAATTCTTTCTTCATTAAAGGATTGTAAAATGAACTCTTTAGAAACTCCACTTCTAAGTAATCCACTAATAAAAAAGAAAATTTGTATTTTAGGAGGAACGGAAAATTATAAGGATGAGTTTCAAAAAAATTTGAGTTCGAATTCATTACCAATAGAAAATAAAAGAAATATAGGTGTAAATATCAGCAAAATAGATTTTTCTTATAAAGATTATCTAAGATTTGAGTTTCTTCTATGGAATATTGATTGTAGACAACAACGTGCTTATTTACGTACACTTTTTTATAATGGAGCAGAAGCTATAATAATATTCATTTCTGAAACCAGATTAAATCAAATATTAGAGTATTTTGATGAAATTAATACTCGATTTCCATCAATTACAATAATATTTTGTATAATCCTCGAAAAATTTACACGAGAGGATATTAAAGCTAGATATTTTAAAAATGAGGATTTTAATTCAATAATAAAATTGAATAACATATCCATTAATGAAATCTCTAAACCATTTGATATTATGGATCAAATATGCTCGATCATTTTAAAGAGAAATAAATATAAAGAAATGGATAATGTATATATTATAGATTTTATTCCTTTAAAACTCCTTTTCGTTAATTCTGAAATTTCTGATGAATGTAATGATTATTTTGAACCTGAAACTCGTAATATAAATATAGCGCAAACAATAAACACAGAACTATTAATAGATTATATTTTAAAATTAAAGTTAAACATTCATTTTGAATCAAATTATTGGCTTAAAATTAAAAACAAGGAATTTGGGAAATTTTCAATATATCTTAAAAATGGTAATGTTTACTATTATCCCAAAATATGTGAAAAATGTAACGATGATAAATGCTTGAAATTCAAAAAAGCTCCATTTTTTATTTGTATAGAAGCAGAAAAATCACCTGGATGGACAAATATCAATGGATTTCAACAAAATGAACTACTTATTATAACTAAAATTCTTGCTTTACTAGAAGGAAATGAAAACACTCTACCAAAATCAGTGTTAAAACAAATTAGAAAATTAAACACATGTAATCGTTTTAAGAAGTGAAAAATGACAGGTATTTTAAAAACATTCAATCTAAAAACTAATGCATATTGTGATGTAATTAATATAACAGAGCAAGTTCAAGATTGTATTAGAAGTTCTAATATCAATAATGGAATTGTTAATGTTCATGTCGCAGGATCCACAGGGGCAATATCAACAGTAGAGTATGAACCTGGTTTGGTAAAATATGATATCAAAAATCTCTTAGAAAAGCTGATACCATATGATGATCGCTATAGACATCATGAGACTTGGCATGATTATAATGGAGCTGGACACTTAAGAAGTTTTCTTATAAAAACATCTCAAGTATTTCCGTTTAAAAACCAAAAATTAATACTTGGAACTTGGCAGCAAATAATTTTTATTGAATGCGATGAAAAGGCAAGATCGAGAAAGATATATTGTATGATAGTTGGTGACTAAAAAGTAGATTATATATAAAAAAAAAATTAGTCTATTTTGTTTTGGAGCTTTTTATTAAATTGTCTAATTCTGTTATAATTAACTGATATTTATCTCGAAGCCGGATTTTTTCAAATTTATCCGTAAGATTAACCACTGCTTTATCAAACTGTTTTACTTTTTCAGTAAAAACAGGGATTTTCTTCATTGTTTTATATGTATTTTCTTTTAGACTAATTTGATATTCTAAATTTTCTAAAAATTTGCTTTCTTCTTCTATCAATCACATCATCCTCTTTTATGAATTATATTCTTGAGTAAAATCAATTGATTTGCTTTAAAAAATATAAATATCATATATATGTCATCAAATACTCTCTAAAATCACTGATTTACCAGAATATTCTTTAAGGAATATGAAAATATGGACATAGGAGTAATATTTAGATGAGATCTCGATATTATAACGATCAATATACCAAACTAGTTCAAATGAAAAAATGAATGATTCGTTTTTGTATTCCCAGAAGTTTAAAAATATTTGAAACTATTATTTTATTAATTTTAAAAAATACCACTAACAAGTGTGAGCTAGCTTCAATGGAAAACTTTTTAAAAATTATAGTAAGTGGATTGGATAACGCTGGGAAGACTTCAATCTTAACAGCATTAGACAAAAAATATGACTTTGAGAGAGATATTGTCCAACTTAAACCCACTATTAGAATTGAATATCATAAAATGAATTTTCTTAGAAATAATACAGTATTCTGGGATATGGGAGGACAGGAGACATATCGAGATATTTATATAAATTATCAAGATGTTTACTTTGATGCTACTGATTTAATTATATATGTCATAGACATTCAAGATCCAGATCGATTTGAAAATTCACTTGAATATTTAAATTCAATTTTAAGTTTCTTTGAAACTAGTCAAATGAATGTTCCAATCATAGTAACATTTCATAAATTCGATCCCGAGTTAAAGGCTAATGAAGAAATTCTTGCTAATATTGAAAAATTAAGAGAAAATATATTAAATAAATATCCAAATTTCAATATATTATTTCAACAATCCTCTATTTACGATATTATCTCTATAATTCAGTTAGTTTCTTATGGACTTTCTGTATTCGATAAAAAATTTTTCCAACTTTCAGAATTGGTGGAATATTATTTAAATATTTTTAACAGTCAAGCTTTGATAGTGTTTGACAGGAATGGTATTATTATTTCAGAATATTATAGTGATATCAATCCTGAAATTTATGTTGAGTTGCTTGAATCCATCAAGGAGCATTTATTTTTACTTAAGCGGATGGATGAGGAAAAGTATGAGGGAAATTTTGATTTTACTTCTACTGAAGGTCAACTCTTTTCATATTTATTAAGGAAAAAAATAAATAATGAAATGTTTTTTGTGTCCGCAGTACTTAAAGATGAGCAAAAATTAAATTTCTTTGAAAAATTACCTGATTTTCTTGATGATTTAGTCAAGATTTTAGAGCAATTAATATAGATTGATTTAAAATAAAGAAAATAATCTTAATCAATATTGAGAAGGTTTCGAGCTTTATCTATTAATTTTTCCTTCTTTTTTCTATGGTTTTTAATGAAATTTAATACCTTCTCAACACATTCTTGTTTATGTTCTCCACACAATAATTCTCCCTTCACACACATTTCGAAATCTTTAGATAATTTATCATCATCCTCTTCAAAGTGATACATTAACATTTTATAAACCATGCATTTTTGAGGTTCTCCACCCAATTCTTTCTGCTCTTTCAAGTTTCTTCTTCCACCGGTAAGTGATCCTTTAACCTTCTTTTCAATTGACTCTAGTGGTTCATTGAACGTGAAATAACTGTTAGGATTTCTTTTTGCCATCTTTTCTGAGCCATCTATCCCTGCTAATAAGTAATGATAAGTTGCTCCCGGTAAAAAGAACTCTTTATAATTTCTCCGTGTTAGATCTCTTGTGAGACGTAAATGAGGATCTTGATCTATCCCTACAGGCACTACAGTTGGTTGCGGTCCTTCGATATCTTGGGGGAGGAGGATATCTCCTACCTGGATTAATGAAGCTATGTATAATCCAAATGTCCGTTCACCATAAATTGCGTTCAGCATATTCTGAGTAACTAATCTACTAACTTTAAAACAAATATCTTTTACTCTTGGCTCTTGTGATTGTCTCCAGATATATGTTTTCTCTGGAGAAGGATCTAAACCCAGTGCTAATATATCAGCAATATTATCGACGGCTGTTTCTTCTGCTTCTTCCCAGGGTATTCCATTATCCTCCCAACTTTCAATATCTGCGATTCCGTAATATGCCTTTCCTCCCATTTTCTGAAATTCAACGATTTCCAAGGCTGTGGTTGCTGTACCTAAGTGAAATGGTCCAGAGGGTTTTATACCACTCATCACTGCCCAGGGTTGGCCTTTCTCTATCGCTTTATAAATAAGCCCTAAATCTCTGTGCCCGAAGATTATTTTTCTTCTAATAAATCGGTTCTGAATCATCTTTTGTCTAAATGATTCTGTAATTTCCTCAATCCCGAATTCCTTAATCAGTCTAGAATAGTCTTCTTCAACTAAAAATGTTGATCCCCAAGGGTCTAGCTTAAAATCCTCAGTCATGCTTTTCTCCATCTACTTATCTTTGATAGTAATAGAAATACAACTAGAATAATAAATTTTGATTTCAATCAAATAATTTAATTTAAAAGGATACTTACTTTTTTTATTAAAAAATTTTCATTAAAATCTGGATTTTGATTTAATTATTCTAGAAAATTTATATATTTCTCAAAATAAAATATATTGATCCTAACATATCTCATATAGATTTTATTAGATTGATGTCCCATGAAAAAAGAAAAAGTTCTGGATGAGATTGATAAAAATATCCTACGAATATTACAAAATAATGCAAGAACTTCCTATAGGGAAATCCAGGACGAATTAGGGATTTCAATAGGGACAATCCATAATAGAATATCTAAACTCAAAGATAGAAATATTATTGAAGGATATACACTCAAGTTAAATAATGAAAAATTAGGCTACAAATTATCCTTTTTAATTAGAATAAACTGTGATGGTAAGTTTACTGAAGAAATTCTTAACGAAATTTCTCAAATACCTGAAGTCTGCGGCGTTTTTCATACTACTGGGGAACAGTCCGCAGCTTTGATCTGTCGTTTTAAGGAAAGTGGTGATGTTCATGAATTCATTCGAAATCTTAATCAAAACGAATCAATAACAAGAACTAACTCAAATATGATCCTAAAAGAGTATAAAAACAGCTCTTATATTAAACTCTAGATCTTAATATTCTTCATTTGAAATAATGAATTTCTGGCTTATTCAATTGATCTTATAATTTTGTTATTTATATTTCCATAAACTTTTTTTAATTTTATGATTTAGAGATCTATATAAATAAGGTATTAAAATTACATAAAAGAAGTGAAATTGATGAGTAATGTTCCAATAATCATTCTAAAAGAAGGAACAGAAGAGGTTCGTGAACGAGAAGCTCGAAAACAAAATATAACGGCAATGGTTGCTATCGCCGAGACTGTACGGTCCACGCTAGGTCCAAAAGGAATGTCAAAAATGTTGGTAGATTCTTTAGGTGATGTAACTATTACTAATGATGGAAATGAGATACTTAAGAACTTAGATATTGAAAATGTTGCTGCTAATATGATGGTTAATGTAGCAAAATCCATTGATGAGGATATCGGCGATGGAACTACATCCGCTGTCATTTTTTCTGCTGCTTTATTGAATAATGCTCTAGAATTGATCGAACAAGATATTCATCCAAAACCTATTACTCATGGTTATAAATTAGCAGCAGATAAAGCACTTGAGATCATCAAAGAAATAGCAACAAAAATTTCAAGTGATGATGACGAAGTTCTAAAAAATGCAGCTAAAACTGCAATGAATGCTAAAGATATTGCACCCTTGAAAGATTTTTTTGCAGATTTAGCTCTAAAAGCAGTACAACATATTATTGACGAGGAAGGAAAAACATTTGCTAAAGTGGGAAATGTAAAAATTGTAAAGGCACCAGGCAAATCTCTTAAAGACACTGAATTAATCAATGGCGTCTATACTCAAAAAGAAAAAATAAATGCAATGATGCCAGATACTGTTAAGGATGCAAAAATTGCCGTTATCAGACGAAAATTGGACGTAAAAAAGACTGAATTTGATGCTCAGGTTAGTATTTCTAGCCCTTCTGAAATTCAAGGCTACTTGCAGCAAGAAGATAAAATTCTCCAAGATTACCTTAAGATTTTTAAGGATTTAGGAGTAAATATGATAGTAAATAGCAGTGATATCTCGGATAAATTCGGCGCTTATTTAGCAAGAGAGGGTATTGCAGCCATTAAAAATGTTGGTGAAAGTGATTACAAGTCGATACTAAAAGCAGTCGGAGCTAAGTTAGTTGACGATTTATCTTCACTTTCAGAAGATGACTTAGGATTTTCTGCTAAAGTACACTTTGAAAAACTTGGTGATGATGATTATACATTATTTTCAGAGTGTAAAAATCCAAAATCGGTATCGATTTTACTGAAAGGTGGACTTGATAAAATTCTGAGTACTGCAGAAGTTTCTTTAAATGATGTTTTATCTGTTATTGCCAAGATTATTGATACTAAAACAGTTGTAGCTGGAGGAGGAGCAATTTATATGGAGCTAGCTAAAAGAATAAGAGAATATGCAAATGAGATTAGTGGGAAAGAACAACTTGCTGTAAATGCTTTTGCTTTAGCACTTGAAGAAATCCCAAAAACCTTAATTAAAAATGCAGGGTTAGAAGAGATAGAAAAAATAACTGAATTAAGAGCATCCCACAAAACCGATGAAGATAAGTGGATCGGAATCGATACTATAACAAATACTATTGGAGATAACTTTAAGAAGGGTATAGTTGAACCAGCTGAATTAATTAATCATATTGTTAAATCTGGTAGCGAATTGGCTAATCTGATTTTACGAGTTGATAGAATCATAAGTGCAAAAGGATCTAAGCCTGAAGGAATGTAATCCAATACAAATTTCTATTTTATTTATCTTTTTTTTATTATTCTTCAAATATTTAACATTATTAATTTAATAAAGTACTAACAATCATCTTAGAGATTTAGAAAACATAAAAAAGAAAAGTTAATTTCTTATCACACTTTTAACGTAATATATGAATAATTCTGCAAGTAATTAACGATGGAAGCTATCAATAGCAAAAATCTGGAAAAACTTGATGCCCTTGAAAATCAACATGTCCTAAAAATAGTAAAACAGTTTGTTTCTTTATGTAAACCCTCTAAAGTAACGGTAATAACGGATTCAAAAAAAGATATTAATTATGTAAGAAAAAGAGCAGTTGAGCTTGGTGAAGAGATAGATCTGAACCTGAAAGGACACACAGTCCATTATGATGCATTCTTCACTATGAGTAATCATGATCAAGCTCGAGATATAGAAAATACTCAAGTTTTAGTCCCCGAAGAAGAAGTGGAATTATATCCATGGATAAATACCATGGAAAGAAAAAAAGGATTAAAAGAAGTATTAGAAATTATGGATGGGTGTATGAAGGGCCATGAATGTATAATTAGATTTTTCTGCTTAGGGCCTAAAAACTCTAAATTTTCTATACTAGCCCTTCAAATGACAGACTCTTTTTATGTAGGTCATTCAGAAGATATTTTATATCGCTCTGGTTATGAAGAATTCAAAAAATTAAATGGATCTGATGAATTTTTTTATTTCATACACTCTTCAGGGGAATTAACAGGAAATCCTCCAGTAACTAAAAATCTTGATAAAAGAAGAATTTATATTGACTTAAAAGAAGGACGTGTGCTTTCAGTAAATAATCAATATGCTGGAAATTCACTGGGGTTGAAGAAACTCGCTTTACGCTTAGGGATTTATAAAGCTAATAATGAAGATTGGCTTACAGAACACTATTTCATAATGGGTGTTCATCCAAAGGGGAAAAAAAGAGTCTCATTCTTCTGTGGAGCATTTCCTTCAGCATGTGGAAAAACTAGTACTGCAATGTTACCCGGGCAAACTATCGTTGGAGATGATATAGCATATCTTCGAGTTTGGGACAACGGATATGCCCATGCAGTAAATATTGAGAAAGGCATTTTTGGAATTATCAAGGATGTAAATGCTATAGATGATCCAGTAATATTTGACGCTTTAACAACTCCGAGAGAGACAATTTTTTCTAATATATTAAATTGTGAAGGTACTCCATATTGGATTGGAGATGGAAGAGATATCCCACAAAAAGGAGTTAACTTTTCAGGAAATTGGAGTAAAGGAAATAAGGATATTGATGGGAGAGAAATTCCTCTTGCACATCCTAATGCTCGATATACAATCGGAATTGAAGAATTAAAAAATGCTGATCCAAATCTTCATAATTCTGATGGAGTTCCTGTTCATGGCATTCTTTACGGAGGTCGTGATAGTGATACAATGCCTCCTATAATTGAAAGTCTTAATTGGGAACATGGTGTCTTTTTAGGAGCTTCTATCGAATCAGAAACTACATCTGCTACTATTGGTGCAGAGGGAGTTAGAAAACAACAACCTATGGCAAATTTAGATTTTATGGTAGTTCCTCTTGGAAAGTATATAGAGAATCATAAAAAATTTGGTAGTAAGCTAAAATCTTGTCCTAAAGTATTTGCTACAAATTATTTTCTTAAAAGCAAAGAAGGAAAATATTTAAACGGTATATTGGATAAATTAATTTGGGTTATCTGGTCAGAAGGACGAGTACATAATGATTTCGACGCAATTCCGACTCCTATTGGTTTTATTCCAGAATACTTAGATTTAAAATCATTATTTATGCAATATCTTAATAAAGATTATAAAGAAGCGGATTACAATCTACAATTTTCTATTAGACCAAGTAAAATTTTACAGAAGATAGACCGTATTGAAGAAATGTATAAAAAGGAAAATTATGTTCCAGATTTTTTTTGGAAATTATTAAATAACCAGAAAAAAGATTTGAATAACCTGCTTAATGAATTTGGAATGGATGAAATTCCTCCTTATTTGTTAAGATAAAATTCACTAAAAAAGGATTTCATGATACTAAATATTTTAATCCATGTCGTACCTTATATGTCTTAGAAATCCTGTCTATCTCAATAAATCGTTTGATTTCCAAATTATTTAAGAAATCTCGCATTTCAGCTTTATCTTTTTTTAATTCTTCCGCTAATCCTTCAATATTATTTTCATAAGAACGAAGAGTCGTTATTAAAGACGAATATTCTTCAAAAACATGATTAACTAGGTATGTAATAGATTCTTTTATATTTAAGCCATTTGTTGTACTCGTTGGAAAGATTTTACTGTCTTCAGGCAAATAATTCTGTGAGCGAATGACTTCTGGAGGACGAGCACCTTCAATATCTTGCTTATTTGCCAAAAATACAACAGGTATATTTGAACGTAATATTTTTCTAATAGAATTTAATATCATAATTGCACTATCGTCTTTTTCAGGAGCAACAGCATCAAAAATAAACACCAATCCATCACTGCCATTAGTGATGATATTTCTCATAACAGAAAATCGCAGAAGACCTGGTGTCCCAAATAAATAACAATCAAATCCATTTAATTTAACCGATCCCAAATCCATCGCAACGGTATAAAACTTCTGATCTTTACCTTTAGCTTCTACATTTAAAGCATTAGGATCTAATGCTTTAATATAACTTGATTTGCCAGATTGTAACGGACCAGAGACCAGTATTTTTATTATTGTTTCACCAATTTTTTACTAATGCAATTGAAACTTGAATTTACTATTTTTAATTATCTATTTAAAAGAATAGTATATTTGGATATTATATTTTATTATTTATTAAACATTTAATTTGTGGTTAAATTATTAATATCTTATTTTTCATTTCAAGTTTTCGTAACCAAACGAGATACGAAATCGGTTTATCTACGCTAAAAATTATAAAACAAAAGCTTAATTCTGCCAAAATAATTATTTTATTTCAAAACCTTCATCTTTCTTCATTTTTCTCCTTCTTTTTCTTTATTGAGATCTTTAAAGAAATGAGCAATCTTTAAATTCCACTTTTTATAAATGGAAGAATTTGAACTATAATTCCGGAATTATTATCTGCAAATTAAAACTTATTTTTACATGAAAATATCTTGTTTTCATGGCATTTTGAATCAATATTTAAAATTGATAATTTAAAAAGTCAAAAAATATTTAAATTAATACTTTTTTCTTACTAAATTTTCGAAAAAATAAATAAAAATGTCGAATTTTTTAAAAAAAGTTATATATTTTTGAAAAAGTAAAAAATCTTTAAATATGAAGATCGGTCTTAATTATAATATTGGAAAAAATTATTGTAATCCTTAAAAAAATAATAAATATATTATTAAAAATATCAATATTTACAAAATATATAATTAGATACTAAAAGAAATTATATTAATTTCTCTATAGGTTAAAAATTATGCAAATGGTTGATTTTAATTTTCGTAATGAGCTGATAAAGGATGATTTCTCACTCAATTATTGTTATCAATGTGGAACTTGTTCCAGTTCATGTCCTGTAGCTTTGATAACTAAAGGTGAATATAATCCTCGAAAAATTATCGAACAATCACTTTTGGGGCTTAAAGATATGTTATTAAAAGATCAAAAACCTAATATTTGGTTATGTTGTACATGTCAGATGTGTGTAGAAGAATGCCCCCAAAATGTCTTTTTAACAGAAATTTTTGAGAGAATCAAAAATAAAATTGTACTTTTAGGAGAACCTTACCCTGAAACTTTTAAAATACAAGCAAAATCGGTAATAGAAAATGGTGTAGCAATTCCATTAACACAACCTATTATCCGCAGAAGGGATCAATTGGGATTACCGAACATAGAATCACTTGATATTAAAGAATTAAAAAAATTGTTAGATGCCACTGATTTTGAAAAAAAAATAAAAATCTTTGAGGTAGACAAATAAAATGTCATATAATTACTTTTTAGGATGTGTAATACCTGGCAGACTCCCCTTTCTAGAAGCCTCGGCACGAACAACATTTGAAAATATTGGTTTGAAAGTTGGAGACCAAGCTAAATGTTCATGTTGTCCAGATCCTACTGGCGCAGCTCAATTGGATCATGAAACATTCTTGGCTTTAGGAGCAAGAAATTTATGTCTTTATGAAGAAAGTAATAAAAGTATATTAAGTTTATGTTCTGGATGCACAGAATCTCTTAAAACCGTAAAACACATTTTAGATAATGATGATAAGAAGAAAGAAGAAATAAATTTGAAATTAAAAGTAATTGGAAAAAAATATAAAGGGAATATAGATATTAAACATTTTGCTGAAGTCTTATATGAAAATATTGAAAAAATTAAGGTAAAGGTTAAACATTCATTAAAAGATCTAAGAGTTGCTGGTCATCCTGGATGTCATTATTTACGACCATCTGAAATAATTAATTGGGATGATCCACTAGCTCCAAAAACATTAGATGAATTGATCGAAGCTATTGGAGCTAACCCCGTTGATTATGAACTGAAAAATGATTGTTGTGGAAATCCATTAGAAAAATCCGATAAAGATATTTCATTAAGTATGCTTGAAAACAAACTTAGAAGCATGAAAGAAGCAGGAACGGACTGTATTGCTTGTGTTTGCCCTGCTTGTTATCAGCAATTTGATTTCAACCAGAGAGAAATAAATAAAAAATATAATACAGACTATAATTTTCCCGTATTTTACATAACTGAGCTAATTGCTTTAGCTCTAGGAATTGATACCGAAAAACTTGGTTTTAACTTCCATAGAATAAAAGTTAATGATGTTTTAGAAAAAATCCATTAAAATAGAGGAGAAGATCTAAATTGAGCAAAAATATAAAAAAAGTAATGGTTATTGGAGGAGGAATCGCAGGAATTCAAGCATCCTTAGATCTAGCTGAAAGAGGTATAAAAGTTGAGTTAATTGAAAAAAATGCCTGTATAGGTGGTCGAATGGCACAACTTGATAAGACTTTTCCAACAAATGACTGTTCTATCTGTATTTTGGCACCTAAACTGGCAGAATGTTTCCGTCATCCCAATATTACTTTACATACTCTTTCAGAAGTAAAAAAACTATCTGGTGAACCTGGAAATTTCAATATAAAAATCTTCAAGAAAGCTAGATATGTAAAAGCAGAAGAGTGTATAAATTGTGGACAATGTATTGAAAAATGTCCTATGAGGGTAGATGATGAATTTGATATGAAACTAAGAAAACGCAGAGCAATTTATATTGATTATGTTCAGGGTGTTCCATCAATAATGACAATAGATAAAGAAAATTGTTTATTTTTCACTAAAAATGCTTGCAGGATTTGTGAAAAAGTTTGTGAAAGAGAAGCAATAGATTTCGATCAAATTGATGAAGAAATCGAATTAGATGTGGGATCTATAATTGTAGCAACTGGATATGACATATTTGATCCAAAAGCTCTTGAATCGTTAGGATATGGTAGATATCCCAATGTTGTGACTGCTTTAGAATTTGAAAGATTAATTTGTGCTTCTGGACCATTGGGGGGGCATTTAACACGCCCATCAGATAAAAATGAACCTAAAAAACTTGCTTTTATTAATTGTGTAGGTTCAAGAGATATAAAAAACAATCCCTATTGTTCATCTTGTTGTTGTATGTATACTACCAAAGAAGCAATGATTGCTTTTGAACATGATAATGAAATAGACACTTCGATATTTTATATTGATTTAAGAGCTGCTGGTAAAGGTTTTAGAGAATATATTCAAAGAGGCAGTGATCAATATTCTATTAAATATATTAAAGGGAAGGTAGCGAGGATAATAGAAGATGAACAAACGAATCCTATAATTATATATGAAGATATTGCCACATCGCAAGTGAAACAACTTAAATTTGACTTAGTGATTTTAGCTACTACTATGATACCAAAAAAGGATGCTGGAGATTTAGCAAAAATCCTTGGAATTAAAATTAATTATTTAAGCTTCTTCGAAACACAAAAGTTTCAACCACAAAAGTCTTCTAAAGAAGGAATATTCCTCTGTGGTACATGTAGGGAACCAATGGATATCCCAAATTCAGTAATTGATGCAAGTGGAGCAGCTGCTAAAGCTGCTGAAATTGTAATGAGGGGTTAAAGAAAATGACGGACGAAGATATTAGAATTGGTGTTTTTATTTGTCATTGTGGTACTAATATAGGTGGAGTTTTAGATATTGCTGAATTAACAGAATATACCAAAACATTACCTAATGTGGTGTATAGTGATGCTAACCTTTATACATGTTCAGAAGTTGGTTTAACTGAAATAAGAAAAAACATTAAAGAAAATAATTTAAATCGTGTCATTGTAGCTTCGTGTTCTCCTCGGACACATGAACCATTATTTAGATCAACTTGTCAAGAAGCAGGTTTAAATCCTTATTTATTCGAAATGGTAAACATTCGAGATCAAGATTCTTGGGTTCATATGAAAGAACCAGAAAAAGGCACCGAAAAAGCTAAAGATTTAATAAGAATGGGTGTCTATAAAGCAACTTTATTAGAATCATTGGAAAAAATGCAAGTAAGTGTCACACCTTCAGCTATAGTAATAGGAGGGGGTATCGCAGGAATGAATGCTGCTTTAAATTTAGCAAATCAAAACTTTAAAGTAAGTTTAATAGAGAAGGACACAGAATTAGGAGGACTGCTTAGAAATTTAAATAGAATTTTTCCTACTAATGAAGATGCTTCAATTATATTAGAAGTAAGAAATCTTGTAGAGAGTCATAAAAAAATAGAAGTATATAAATCAACTAAAATTGAAAAAATTGAAGGATATGTAGGGAACTATAAAGTCAATATTCTCCATAATAATGATTCTGTGGAAATCAAAGCAGGAGCTATTATTGTTGCTACAGGAGCGCAAGTCTTGTCGCCAGAAGGATTTTACAACTATAATGGAAATAATATAATAAGTCAATTGGAATTAGAAGGATTATTAAAAGAGAATCCAATCAACAGTAAGAACATTACTATGATTCAATGTGTTGGTTGTAGAAATGAAGAGCGAAAATATTGTTCAAATATATGTTGTATGACTGCTCTTAAAAATGCAATCTTAATCAAAGAACAAAATCCAGAAGCCAACATTAATATAATTTTTAGAGATATACAAACTCAGGGTATTGCCTATGAAGCATACTATAGAAAAGCAAGAGAAATGGGAATATTATTTATAAAATATTTACCAGAAAAACCTCCAACCATTAAGAAAGATCGAATAGAGGTTTATAATGAATTTATGAATCAAATTATCGGATTTCCCTATGATCTTGTAGTATTATCGATGCCTCTTGTCGCGAATGAAGATTCAGAGCAATTAGCTAAAATGTTAAAAGTCCCATTAGAGGAGAATAACTTCTTTTTAGAGGCTCATGTGAAATTAAGACCAGTAGATTTTGCTACAGATGGTGTATTTGTATGTGGTTCTGCTCATTGGCCAGCAGACATTTCGGAATGCATATCACAATCAAATGCAGCTGCTTCGAGAGCTAGTACAATTCTTTCAAAAGATATGCTTGAAGTGGAGGGATCCACTGCGGAAGTAAATACTGATTTATGTGTAGGATGTGAAGCTTGTATCAAGATTTGCCCCTACAGTGCAATATCTAAGGATGAAGAGACGGATTTAGTCGTAGTTAATAAAGTTCTGTGTAAAGGTTGTGGAGTATGTGGTGCAAGTTGTCCTCAGAATGCTATTATTATACACCATTTTACAAGCGATCAAATAATTGCTGAAATTGTAACCTATGGAGGTGGTGAATAAATGACATTTGAACCAAAAATATTAGGATTTTTATGTAATTGGTGCTCTTATGCAGGAGCAGATTTAGCAGGAGTTAGTCGAATCCAATATCCAACCAACGTCAGAGTAATTCGCGTTATGTGTTCGGGAAGAGTGGATCCAGTATTTATCGCTGAAGCATTCATGAATGGTATCGATGGAGTATTGGTATTAGGATGTCATTTAGGAGATTGCCATTATATTAGTGGAAATTATGAAGCAGAATTAAAAATGAAAATGTTAAATAAAACACTATCAATGGTAGGCTTCGCTGATCGAATTCGTCTTGATTGGGTTTCTGCAGCAGAAGGTAATAGGTTTGCTCAAATAGTGAGTGATTTCACAGAACATATCCGTACGTTAGGACCATCTCCCGTGAAAAATAAGAAAATCAAAAAAAAAATACTAGATAATCTGAATGCTGTCAAATTTGCTTTATGCGATAAAAGATTAAGGGCCTTAGTAGCTAGACAGAGAGAGTTAACAACAGAAGGAAATGTGTATGGAGAAATCATACCCCCAAAGGAATTTGAGGAGATTCTTGATAATGCTATTGAAAATGAAGTTATTCGGCATAAAATCTTAGAAAAAATAAGAAAACAAGGTAAATCTGTACCAGATATTGCAAAGGAAATCGAAATTGATCCTCATAAAGTATTACAGCACATTATAACTCTTCGTGCTCGTGGTTTAGTTGATGTTGATCAAATAAATGAAGAAATTCCCACTTTTATATCGATTAAAGAGGTATAACCATGGATAAAATTGGATCTGTTTTAGTAATAGGAGGAGGTATAGCAGGTATTCAAGCATCAATGGATTTAGCAGATTCAGGATTTAAGGTATATTTAGTCGAATCATCAATGAGTATAGGAGGTGTTATGTCACAATTAGATAAAACCTTTCCTACAAACGATTGTTCTATCTGTATTCTTGCTCCTAAATTAGTTGCTGCTGGTCGCCATGAAAATATCACTCTTCTAATCAATACAACTGTAAAAATGGTTGATGGTAAACCTGGTAATTTCACTGTAGAATTACAGCAAAAGACATTATTATTGGATCAGGAAAAATGTACGGGATGTGGTGTCTGTGCCCAAGAATGTCCTGTAGAAGCAATAGATTTTTTTAATGAAGGATTATCGAATAGATCAGCAATATCCGTAAAATTTCCACAAGCTGTTCCCTTAGTTTTTTCAATTGATCAAGATATATGTCTAGGATGTGGATTTTGTAAAGGAGTTTGTAAAGCTAAAGCTATAGACTATACTCTTGAAGATAAATTTACTACATTAAATGTTGGAGCTATAATTCTAGCAATTGGTTATGATGAATACGATCCCAGCCTTACCCAACAATATGGATATAGCAAATATTTGAATGTAGTTACTAGTATTGAATTTGAACGCATATTGAGTGCTAGTGGTCCACATTCGGGTCTTATCCTAAGGCCATCTGATGGGATAATTCCAAAAAAAGTAGCATTTTTACAATGTGTGGGATCTAGAGACAAAAAACATGGTGCAGAATATTGTTCTTCCGTGTGTTGTATGTATACAGCGAAAGAAGCTGTAATTGCGAAAGAACACATGGAAATTATTGAACCAACGATTTTTTCAATGGATGTGAGAGCTGTTGGAAAAGATTTTGATAAATATATTGAACGTGCTAAAGATGAATATGGTATAAAATATATTAGAAGTAGAATATCAGATATAAAAGAAATAGCAGAAACAAAAGATCTACTTCTACATTATGAAGATGAAAATGGAAGAGTAGTTAGCGAGGTTTTTAATTTAGTTGTTTTAGCAGTAGGAGCATTACCAAATCATAGTATAAAAGAATTAGTAGATAAGCTAAATATTGAATTGAACGGGTATGATTTTTGCAAAACAAAACCTTTTTCGCCCGTAGAAACCTCTAGAGAAGGTATATATGTATGCGGGATGATTTCAGAACCTAAAGATATTCCAGAAACAGTTGTTGAAGCGAGTGCGGCAGCAGGTGCTGTTAATATTCTAT
Organism: Promethearchaeota archaeon; assembly: GCA_048939015.1. Classification (GTDB taxonomy): domain Archaea; phylum Asgardarchaeota; class Lokiarchaeia; order Sigyniarchaeales; family SOKP01; genus Loki-b32. Next base: position 28,539 of record JBHLPW010000014.1, on the reverse strand, counting down.
TGTCCGATGTTAGAAACACATTAGTCACTGAAAAAGTTTTACCAAAAGAACTTGATACAAGTGGAGAACCCCCCCGTATAGGTGTTTTCATATGTCATTGTGGTATTAATATTGGAGGTGTTGTTGATGTTCCTGAAGTAGTAAAATATGCAAATCAACTACCTGATGTAATTCATGCAGAAAGAAATCTTTACACTTGCTCTGCAGACACCCAAACTAATATTAAAGAACAAATTAAAGAACATAATTTAAATAGAGTAATTGTTGCTTCATGTACTCCCAGAACTCATGAACCTTTATTTCAAGCAACTATTAGGGAAGCGGGGTTGAATAGATATCTCTTCGATTTGGCAAATATCCGAGATCAATGTTCATGGGTACATATGCATGAACCTGAAGAAGCAACTGAAAAAGCGAAAGATTTAGTTAGAATGGCTGTTGCAAGAGCTCGAAAATTAGTTCCTCTCCAAGAACAACAAGTAGAAGTAATACATAAAGGTATGGTCATTGGAGGGGGTGTTGCGGGGATGACTGCTGCTTTAAATCTAGCAAATCAAGGATTTGAAGTTATTATTGTAGAGAAAAGTGAGAAATTAGGAGGTTTTTCTAATAACATTTATCAGACTCTAGAAAATTATGATGTTCAAGAATTTCTTCAAGATTTAATAGATAAAGTCAGTAATCATAAACTCATTAATGTATTTCTTAATGCTAAAATCAACTCAATAGGAGGTTACGTTTGTAACTTTACAACTAAAATCACACATGGCACAGACAAACAAAAGCAAGAATTTCAGCATGGTATCATTATTGTTGCAACAGGAGCTCATGAATATCAACCTGAAGCTGGTGAATTTCTTTTTAGTAAAGACAATAGAGTTATATTACAATCAGAACTCGAAAAAATTCTTTATACCGATGAAGAAAAAATTAAAGAGCTAAAATCAATCGTAATGATCCAGTGTGTTGGCTCAAGAAACGAAGAGCATCCTTATTGTAGTAGGATGTGCTGTAGTGAAGCTATAAAAAATGCTTTAAAAGCAAAAGAAATAAATCCAGATCTAAATATTACTGTTTTGTATAGAGATATTAGAACCTATGGTTTTAAAGAAAAATATTACAATTTAGCAAGAGAAAAAGGAATAATCTTTCTGAGATTTAAAGATGACAAACCTCCAGAAATTAAGTTAGAAAATGGAGGATTAAATGTTTATATAGATAAACTGGATATTGGCAATATTAAACTTAATGCTGATCTGATTGCTTTAAGTGCTGGGATTGTCGCAGATGGAGAAGAGAATGAAAAATTAGCAAAAATGTTAAAGGTTCCAATCAATGATGATAATTTTTTCTTAGAAGCACATGTAAAACTTCGACCGTCAGATTTCGCAACTGATGGTATATTTTTATGCGGAACTGCTCGTGGAACAGCAACCATTAGCGAAAGCATAGCCCAAGCGATGTCAGCAGCCTCCAGAGCCACTACAATTTTATCTAAAGATATTTTAATTACTGAAGGAGTTATATCAAAGGTAGATCCCGCTTTATGTATTGGTTGTAATAGATGTGCTGAGGTTTGTAATTATGGTGCTGTTGGTGTGAAGTATGAAGAAGGTTTAATGGTCTCTGAAGTTAATCCTTTACTTTGTAAAGGCTGTGGAGATTGTGCAGCTGAATGTCCTGCTGAAGCTATTACTATGAGTCATTTTGGGCGTATTCAAATTGAACCAATGATAACTGAAGCAGCTAAGATAACAGTTTCAGATGGGCGACCTAGAATTGTTGCATTTCTCTGTAATTGGTGTAGTTATGCTGGTGCCGATTTGGCTGGAGTAAGTCGATATCAATATCCTCCGAATGTAAGAACTATAAGAGTTATGTGTTCTGGGGGTATCCCAAAAAGTTTTATATTACAAGCATTTTTAGAAGGCGCTGATGGGGTATTTGTTGGAGGATGTCATCTCGGTGATTGCCATTATATTGCAGGAAACCAAGATACTCTAAGAAGAACTAATGAAATTGAAAAAGTAATAGAGTCACTTGGTATCAATCCAGATAGATTTATGCGAAAATGGGTATCTGCTAGTGAAGGAAAAATATTTGCTGAAACTATTACAGAGTTTACCGAAAAGTTACAAAAATTAGGTCCTATTGAAAATGATTATAAGAAGGAAAAAAAAGATATGGGAAAAAAGAGGAAAGAAGAAATTATAATAACAGAATAATAAATATTTCAAATTCATAAAAATAAGTGTTTTTAATATGATAATAACTAAACAAAAGGATATTGAAGAAATATATGATATGATAAAACCGTATTCAAAAATCCTAGTTGCAGGATGTGATGGTTGCTGTCAACCTCCACGTTCGATAAATGAAGCAAAAGTTTTAGCACAGATGCTTGAATTGAAAGCAAGAAGTCAAGGAAAAGAATTAAAGTGGAAAGCTATTACTGTATTAAGGCAATGTGATGACAGGATTGCTGCCACAACATTAAGACCATTTATTGAAGAATATGATGCGATCGTTTCGTTAGCATGTGGTTTAGGTGTAGGTATGTTAAACAGAATCCTACCAACGATTCTCACTTTTCCTGCGCAAAATAGTTTGTTTGGTGGCGCAGAGAATAATGGAGATAACTATTTTGTCGAATATTGTGAAACATGTGGGGATTGTTTACTTGGAGTTACAGGTGGTATTTGCCCTATGGCGGGGTGTGCTAAAAATTTGAGTAATGGCCCATGTGGAGGACAAGTTGAAGGTAAATGTGAAGTTGGAGGATATATACATGATTGTGCTTGGGTGAAAATGTGGGAACGTCTAAAGAAATTTAACAGGTTAGATCTATTCACAATCTATAGACCTCCACGTAATTATCGAATATGGTCGAGTCCAAGGTTTCAACATATTTATGAACCTAGTACAAATATAGAAGAATCGAAAAAGGAGGAAAAAACATAATATGACAAATAGACCTGCGTATAGTAATTTAGTAAAAGCGATCCGAGAAGGAAAATTCGTTATTACTGGTGAACTTGAGCCTGAGAAGGATTTTGATATTAGTCACGTTCTACATTCAGCTGAAGAAATGAAAAAAACAGGGAAAATAATCGCTGCTAATGTCACAGATGGACCTCAAGGAGATGCATATACATGCTCTATGGTTCCTTGTTATTTAGTTCAGGAAAAAGTTGGATTAGAAGCCATTTGGCAGATGACAGTAAGAGATAGAAACCGAATTGCATTATTTGGTGATATCTTAGGTGGATCGATCCTTGGTCTTAAAAATTTACTTGCATTAACAGGAGATCATTCTGCTCTTGGAGACCATCAAAAAGCTAGGCCAGTATATGATCTAGATTCAACTCAATTAATTGATCTAGTGGGTAAAATGGTGGATGAAGGAACTGATTTGGAAGGAAATGAAATAAAAGGTGGAAAACCTGAGTTAAATGTGGGGTGTGCTGCAAATCCAAACTCTAATCCAAGAGAACCAGAAATTTTGAAAGTTGGTAGAAAGGTAGAAGTTGGGGCTGATTTTATACAAACCCAAACTTCATTCGATGTAGATGATGCTAAGGAATTTTTAAAAGAGTTAGAAAAATTTAATACTCCTGTCTTGCTTGGACTTTTTCCGATTAAAAATTATGGAATTGCTTGGTATTTTAATGAATATATTCCAGGTGTTTCAGTACCTAAGGACTTTCTTGCTGCATTAAAGAAAGCAGAGAAAGATAATAAAGGGAACAAACAAGCCAAATATGCTGCAATCGACAAAGTTAATCTAGAATTTTACGTACCTTTTATTAAAGAAATAAAAAAAACCACTAAAGCTGCGGGAATTCATTGCATGGCAGTGCATTATGAAAGATTATTTCAACCACTCCTTAAAGATTTCTGAGAAATAACCGAATAAATTAAAAATAGTATTATTTTGAAATTTTAAATTAAAGATTTTTTAACATATTTAAAAATATAGGGAGAGGAATAGATGATGAAAAATTTGGATGATAAGGATAAAAGAATTCTTGAAATGCTCCTTGAGGATTCTAGAAGACCCTACCACGAAATAGCAGCAGATACAAATGTAAATTTATCTGAATCAACTGTAAGAAAACGCGTCATTAAACTTCAAGAAGAAGGGGTAATTGAAAAGTTTACTATAAAGGTTTGTCGTGAAGATGAGAGATGCATTATAGCATTCCTTACACTTATTCCAAAAAGTCTAGCTGAGACAAAAGAATTATTAAGAGAAGCACAAATTCTTCCTCAATGTGAAGAAGTCTATTTCCTTGCTGGGGAATGTGGGGTTTTAGTTAAGGTTAATGTACCTGAAATAATAGAATTAGATGCGTTAATAGAATCATTTCGTGCTCGTGCTGATGTAAAAAGTGTAGAACGCGTTTGCGTAGTCCTTCGTCCTATAAAAGTTTCACAATCTGAAGCTCGAATTATTTGAAAATCTTTTCAATATTTTATTTTTCTAATTCCGGTAAGGAAATAAGTTCCTAAACTAACACCAACCCCTAAAATGGATAGTAAAACAAAGAAATTAGCAATTCCCATTAAATTGGCTAATGGCCCTGCTACTAACATTCCAAAAGGCATAATTGCAAATGATAATGTTGCATCAATTGAAAATATTCTACCTTGTTTATCAGGAGGAACAGCTGTTTGTAATATGGTAAAGTATACAGGGAGTCCAGTCGCTAAAGTGAACCCTATAATAAATTCCCCTATTCCTATCATTAGAAATAATCCTGTTGGTGCTAAGGCAACAAATAAGTAACCGATAAATGTTATAGTACTCCCCCCCATTATAATTAATATTTTCCTTTTCCAATCTTTTTTAATGGAAATAACCAAAGCTCCCACTATTGAACCTGTTTGCAGAAATACTAGCAACATAGCATAATGTGATTCTGTCCCGAAATGTGTGACTCTTACAAAATATGGCAACAAAGTACCGAAAGGAACTGAAAGAAAATTAACTAGGAGAGACCAGAGTGCTAATATAAGAAAACCAGGGGTAATTTTTAATAATCCAATACCCTCTTTAAATTCCTTTATGAAGGAATAATCTTCTTTCTCTTCTTGATCTTTTTCAACAGAAGGTATCGATACAAATAACAATGGAATTAATGCTATGATAAATGTTATTATATCAATCCAAAGAATCTGATCTATTGCCCAAAAAGCTGTTACAACAGCACCAATAATGGGACCAACAAATCTAATTAAACCCCTAAATAAATTATTGAAACTATTCATTCGAGTCAATTTTTCTTTTGAAACCATAGCTGGGACGATAGCATCGACTGTGGGCATGTGAAAAGCTTGAAAAATACTACGAATACAATTAAATAACACAACAATCCACACAGTCCCACTTCCTCCAAGAAAGATCATTACTAAGATAAATGTGAAGAATGCTTGTGAAAAATCTATTAAAATGAGAGCTAATCGCCGATTCCATTTATCTGCAAATACTCCAGCAATAGGAATAATAATGACTTGTGGGAGAAATGTAATAACAGCAGCAATTGATAGGAAGACTGCACTTTCTGTTTCTAAAGTGATCCACCAGATTATGGCAAATTGTACAACTGATGATCCTAACAACGAAAATAACTGGCCAATCCAAAAAAAAACATAACTCTTGAATGTTTGATTACTACCAATAATTTTTATTGATTCAGTTTTCTCTAATTCTCTTTCTTGCATTATCATTCAAAATACTTTTTTCTTTTTTAGTAGGAAAATTTAAATTATTTCAAACGATAGTTTTATTATAAAAAAACCGATTATTTAAATGTTCGTTTTTTTCTTAAAAAACCAATTATTTAATAATTTCTCATAAAATAAGGTGTTTATTTGACAAAAACAAAACGAAATTCTGAAAAATTAACAATAAACGATATCTTACGTTCCAAAACCCGGTTTCAAATATGCAATTTTTTAATTATATACCGGGAATTGAGTATATTAGATTTGAGTAAAAGAATTGGTAAATCAAAAAGTACTATTTATGAACATCTAAAAAAAATGATGAAAGCCGGATTTGTAAAAGTATCTCGCGAAGAAAAGTCTCGTAGCAATATCTATAGAAAGTATTATTCTTGGATTGAAAAACCCTCGGAAATTATAAAACCAAAGAAATACAGCGAAGAGTATTGTAGAGTCAAGATAGATACTCTAAGGTCTTTTGCTGTTTTAAACCAAAGTATTCTAAAAAGTTGGATTCATTTCCTAGAATCATTGGAAAAAGAGATTGATTTAGGAAATTTAGAGAACGCGATCAGCATTTTTAAAAAAATATTTAACGAAAATAGAACTGCTTATCACTCAGTTGCATTTTATACTCCTGAAAATGCAACTTTGTTTTATCAAAAGACACGGAGCCTATATAACGAAATTCCTGATGAACTAGAGAGTAAAAGCGATGAAAATCCATACTATGGAGGTATGATGTTGTTGCCTATTAGATCAATCTTAGATTATTTGTATCCTATTGAAAAAACTAAGTGGAAAAAATAAACAGGATTTCTTTAAGTGTTAGATTTAATATACCATAAGTATTTCGACAAGTAATCTTTAGGTTATCATAGCATTTTTTAATTAATTGCCGAAATTATTCTATGTTTACAAAATTTCTTTAAAATTAATCTCAATACATCCTCAAAACAACCAAGTATTCCTTCTCCACTTATTGCTATAGTAGACCTTGAATCAATGTTCTTATAGCTCTTATAATTAATCTCTCTCAAGAAATTTTGAGGATTAAATTTATCAGGTAAATCTTGCTTATTAAAGGCAATTATCACTGGAATATCATCAATGCAATCTCGAAAATAAGAAATTAATTCATTCCAGGATATAAGATTGCGTTCGTACACTTCTTCTTGCGAATCTAACACTAGAATAATTCCATCAACCGCACGTAAAGTGATCGGTCTCGTTATCAAATAGAAGTCTTGACCTGTAGTTGTATAGATATGAAGCTTCAATTTCCACTCTTCATTTTGAAATGTAACAGTACCATAATCAAAAAAAAGCGTTCTTTTTACAGTACTTTCGATACTATGTAATGCTTCATCCTTTCCAAAGTGAGAGAACAAAGCCTTAATAGAAGTAGTTTTACCGCTCGTAGCGGGACCAAAATAGACTATCTTAATACTAATAGTTTTATCGCAATGGTCTATGATCATGAATATACTTCTAAAAGTATATTTATAAAATCCAATCTTTTAGCAGATCATATGATAAAGAAATTGAACGAGAGGCTTTCTACTACTTTTAAAATTTTGTCATTTATTAATTGATAATGTCAAATATTCAGTTGACGATGTCAAACTTTTTATTGATGAATGTATTTACTAGATATTAAAGGATGAAAGCTAATATTGAAAGAATAAAAAAAATTAGAAGTTTCAATCGTTTCTATACCAATTTACTGGGACTTTTAGATAGAACCCTTCTAAAGAGTGATTATTCTCTAACTGAAGTGAGAATAATGTTCGAACTTAACCGTTTATCAACCTCGACTGCTAGTGAACTTGTCAAATTGCTTAACTTAGATCCAGCATATCTTAGCCGGATATTAAGTAATTTTGAAAAAAAAGATATAGTTCAAAAGGAACGATCAAGTAAGGATAAGCGTAAACAATTACTTTCACTAACATCAATAGGAAAACAGATAATTTCAGAACTTCAAGAAAAAGCAAGTGAGCAGATTAAAAACTTGCTTGTGAATGTATCAGATGAGGATCAAAATCAACTCGTTATTGCAATGAGAACTATTAAAAGAATTTTGCAAGATGAAACAGAGAAGTCAATGTTTTATAGTATACGTTCTCATAAACCTGGTGATATTGGATATATTACTCATCGACATGGAGTAGTTTATGCTAATGAATATCAGCTTGATGAAACATTTGAAGCTTATGTAGCAAAATACATGGCACAATTTATTGAAAACTATGATCACGATAGAGAGAAAATATGGATAGTTGAGAATGAAAACGAGATTATTGGATCAATTGCCATCGTAAAAGTAGACGAAAAAACCGCCCAATTAAGATGGCTTCTTGTTGAACCTCATGAGCGAAATAAAGGAATTGGTAAAAAGCTGATTAAAGAAGCTCTCAATTTTTGTAAGAATCATGGTTATCAAAAAGTAATTTTAGGGACTTTTAGTGACCTTATAGTGGCTCGAAGTTTATATACAAAGAATGGATTTCGATTGATTGAATCCAAATCTCACAATATTTGGGGGCAAAATTTAACCGAGGAACAATGGGAGTTAAACCTTTAAATAATATAAATACTAAGAAAGAGAATTCATCTGATTCCTTTTTTCTACTAATTCATAACCACATATTTCACAATATCTTTGGTTTTCGTATAGAATAACTTTACCACAATTACTACATTTACTAACCTCTTGTTTTAGGTACATCTCTCTGTGAAATTGTAATTTTAACTTATTCATTAAACGAGCAAGAATCGTCAAGTATTTCTTATCTACTCCAAAAGGGGGTATTCCAATAACACCTTTTTTCATTATTACAAATAATTCTGTACAATTTTCCTTATCTTGTAGTGTAATTGTAATTTTTACAGGTAAAACTGAAGGTTCCACACGAAAACCTCTTGTTTGGGCTTTAAGTCTTGATCCATACATCCCCCTTATTATATTTTTATTCATTTCTTTTATCTTAATATGATTTTGGTTCGCAAAATCCATGATTCTTTGATAAATCTCATTTCTTGGAAGGGATGTATTAATTTTATCTTTCAATTCTAATTTTTTCAAGTAATCAACTCCTACTATCTTATGTTTTCTTTAAATAAAGAGCATGAATTACTACTAATTAATAAAATGGAGTCCAGTTATTAATTTGAATATAATTTAATAATTAAGCATTAAAAACTAGATTGAAAACTAAATACTTTAAATATTAACTACCAAGTGTAGAGTATATACTAACACAATTTTTGCAGTCTTAAGATCTTAATAAAAAATAATATTTGAATCTATAGCTTAAAAATATAATGATCAAAGTAGCTCGAATTAAAAGAAATCTTAATAATATTGCTTTTCCCCGATTATCTGGAACAGAATTTGAATTAAAAGCCTTCAATAAGATAAAAAAAGAAGTTGAAAATCTGAATTTAGATTATCAAGTCCAAGGTTTTACTTTTAGTTCCTTTTATTCGAGACTATATCCTAAAATAATGTTTTTATCAGTTTCATTAATTTTTTTACTATTCTACATAGCAGTATTTATAATTTTGCCTTTAATATTAGCAATCATATTAGTTGCTATAGTAATTTCCTTTAGTATACTGACTAGAAAACCTGAAAAAATTCAAATCATTCCAAAATTCAAATCACAAAACCTTCTAGTAAAGATTAACTCTAAATCAAATGACATAAAGAATAATAACAGAATTGTATTGTTTATAAGTCATCTGGATTCCAAAGGTCAAAGATGGAAGATAAAAACTAGGATAAGAGTGATTAAACTATGGACCCACACCTCAATTATTTTAACAGTTGTTTTAATTATTAAATTCTTGATAAATTTACCATTTGTTATAATAATTCATATTTTAGGACTAGTCCCTTTAATGTTAAATATTTTTGCTGCTATAATGATGCTTCTTAACACTACTAATAATAATTCTGATGGTGCTACGGATAATGGTTCAGGAGTAGTATGTAATTTGGAAATGTTAAATTACTTTAGCATTCCTGAAAATAGATTAAAAAATTATAATATGTGGGTCCTATTTACTGGAGCTGAAGAATGTGGGACAATGGGTATTCGGCATTTTTATAATAATTTGAAAAATTTTGATCCAAATATATCAATAATATTTAATTTTGAATCTGTTACTAGTCTTATTATTCTATTTCCAGGAGGTGAAGGGGATCACATCAAGGATATTAACTATTTACTTTTAAATAACAATAGAAAGCTTATAATCAAAAATACTACTACAAAAAGAATTTTCGGCACTCATTCTGATGGAGGTTTCTTAGGAGATAGAGGTCTTCAAGGATTTGGAATTGGAGGGGCGGGAGCTCATGAGTATATGCATTCTTCTAATGATACGATCGACAAAGTGAATACAACGATTTTAAAAAGACTCTGTTTGGTTCTTACAGATGCTTTAAAAGAACATGATATCAAATTTTTCAAATAAAAAAGCTTTATTTAATTCTATGGGAGAGTTTATGGACAATCCACCATTTTTCATTAATCTTCATCAAGTTAAAATAATCAATATATCCAACTTCCTCACATTCTATTTTCAGTTTTACAGCTGCATTGTGCCCTGTTATATCAACATTATAAAATTCAGTAGTCCAATTTAGATCTTTATTCACTTTTTCTGGATCATACCAAGACATATACTCCTCTTTATCAATGATTCTCAGTTGCTTATTCTCATCGAATAAAAAGAATTTCCATTCATCATGCAAAATGTTTTTGTAGAGTTCTGGATCACTCTGAACATGACCTTCATAGTAATAATCCATGATAGCCGTTTTTATTGCATTTTTTTCAGCTTCTTCATTAATATTTGAGGGATTACTTGACATTTTGCTAATTCATTTGAAGATATAAATATTAATAAAATAAAATTTTAAAAAATTCATGCTTAGTACATCCTATCATAATTAAATATTTAAATTTGATTAAAATGCCTAATAATAAGCTAAAAATTGGAGTAATAGGGTGCGGAACTGTTGCCAACATTGGTCATTTACCAGTATACCATAAATCTTCACTTGCAAAAATAGAAGCGGTTTCTGATCCCCTCGATTCTCATCTTAAGCAAGCTCAGAAGCGTTATAATGTTCCTAAAGCATATCAAAACCCCGACGATTTATTAGATGATCCAGATATTGATGCAGTAAGCATTTGTTCGCCTCACTGGGTTCATGCTGAACAAGTAATGAGGGCTGCAAGTAATGGAAAACATATTTTATGTGAAAAACCTATTGGTCTAAATTTAGCAGAAGTTAACAATATAATCAAAGTTGTTGAGAAAAATAATATAATTTTTCAAACTGCCACTCAAAAGAGATTTGATTTAGGATTCCAATTCATAAAAGAAAAAATAATTGAAAAAGAAATAGGAGATATCTTCCATGCTTCGGTGTATTGGTATCATTTTAGACCTGATCTTGGACCAAAAGCAAAAAATAATCTGATACAAGAAGTAGGATTATGGAGACTGACAGATAAAAAATGTGGGGGAGGCGATCTATTGGATCATGGACCTCACTATTTTGACTTATTTAGATGGTGGTTTGGAGAAATAAAAACTGTGAGTGCTCAAGTGAGACGTATACATGAAAGTAGAGCTTATGAAGATCACTCTACTGTTTTATTATCATTCAAGGAGAGTAATATTATAGCAGTATTTGAGCGTTCTGAAGCAATTTTTGGGAGAATATTGGGTGAAGAATCGGGTAAAATTCATGGAACTAAGGGATCCTATTTTTTTAATGTTCCATTTGAGCCTTTATTAAAACCTATGACATTAAAAAAACGTTTTAGGAAAAGTAGAATAAGTAAGTTATTAGATATTGAAACTACTTTTCCCAAGGATCATTGGAACCTTTCTTATGCTCGAGAGATTCGTAGTTTTATAAACCAAGCTCTAGGGCGCTCCAATGAGGACGTTGGATTTCCTGAAGAATGGATACCAACCGTATATGATGGTAAAGCTGGTTTGGAAATAGTTTTAGCTTCTTATGAATCACAACATACACAAAACACAATAAAATTACCTTTAATGGATTATAAACCACTTCACTGGAATTCAATACAGGATCAAATAAATTCATAAGATCTTATGCTATTTTCAGTAATGGTTCTCCAAATTGAATTTCAAACTAATAGAAATTGAAAATTATAATTGTTTAAATATGAGAATTTTAAATCAATTTTAATACAAGACTATTGATAAACTTAGTATAGAGGAGAAAGTAGAAGGAGAAAAAGAAAATGATAAATTTGTTAAAGGATAAAGTTGGAACGAAATATTGCGCTTGGTGCCATAAAACTGTTGAATTAGAGAATTCTCTTGTTATTTTAGAAGTTAAGACTGTGCCCCCCAATCTATTCTTTTTTCACCTTAAACACTTTAAAGAACTTTTGGAATGTTTAGAAGTTTATGCAAAGAATAAAGAAAGTCATATCTTAAATGCTTTCTTGAAACTAAATATCGATGGGTTACGAGAAGAAAAAATCGTTGCAGAACAATTAGGTATCGAATATGAATTTAGAAAGGATTTGAATGAAGTAGTTAACTTAAAGATATATGATAAGCTAAAAGAAGCTATTTCAAGAATGTTCACCTGCCCCGTTTTTGAGGATCTGCGTAGCTTTGAAGATTGCCTAGAATGTATAGATTCAAACTTCTTTCAACTATGTTCAAAAAAATTTGTATTTTCAATTAGACCTGAAATGGAAAAATACAGGAAAGTTATGACTGAAATTTGATTTAACTCTACTTTTAAGCAGCATCATTTCCTGAGTGGAAACATTTTTTTCTTAGAAATTGAAAAAGGAATCTAAAAAAACTATAATTATTCGATCTCAGTTTGAAAGGTTTCTAATTCAATTTTGCCTTTCTCCTTAATTTTTGATTTTTTGAATGCTTTCCTCCATAAAAGAAATATTAATACAAATATTGTCCCAGAAGTTAATGGTAAAACAGCAGATGCTAGATATTGAATAATCAAACCTCCAAGAATTGGACAAAATATTTGTCCTATGCTAGTTAGAGCATTATTCACTCCTAATACGCTTCCTGTTTCTTCCCTTTTAACAGCTAAAGTTAGTTTACTAGTTAATATAGGTCGACCTACCCCAGTTCCATAAGATAAGAAAAATAATGGGATAAAAACAATAATATAATTTGTTGTAAACGCTAAAAATACCATTGAAAAAATCAAACTAATAACCCCAGACAATAAAAGAGTATTTTCGCTAATCCTCTTTAATAAAGGGTCTATTAAAAAGCTTTGAAATAATACTCTTGTTAATCCAACCCACATAAAATAGAAACCTACCTCATGTGCAGAGATAGCCAATTGTTCCTCAGCAAATAAGGCAAAACATGACATAAAAATAAAAAATCCGAAATTATAGATAAAAAAAATCAATAAAAGCCTTCGGATCATTGAGGATTTGAAGAACCGATTTGCTTCCTTTATGGGAATAACATCTTCAAATCTTAAACTAAATTTGCCATTTTTATCAGTTAAAGATTCCGGTAAAAATATAATAACTAAAATAATTGATAGTAAACTGATACCAGCAGCTATGAACATGGGAGTAGAATAACTTATAACAGAGAGTGTTCCTCCAATAACTGGACCAAATGTTAAAGCTAAGCCAAAAACCGCACTTGAATATCCATATACTCTAGTCCTATTTTGAGGACTAGTAATATCACTCAAATAAGCTTGGCTTACTGTCATATTACTTCCTAACAAACCATCAACAAGTCGAGCTGCTACGAGTATCCAAACATTTATAGACATACCAAGAAGTAAAAATCCAGTAAATGTACTTAATTGACTGAATATCAAGATAGGTTTCCTACCAAACCGATCGCTCAATTTGCCTGTAATAGGGCTGGCAAAAAGTTGACAAATGCTAAAAATACTGAGAACTAATCCTATCTGGACTGCATTCAATCCAAGAGAAAGCCCTAGAAATGGAATAACTGGCATTACAATACTGAACCCCAGAATTTCAGTAAACATTATCATGAAAATTATAAGGATTTTTTTATCCAACTTCCTTTTATTTGTATTTTCGGATACCATTAATCTCCACATTTAACGCTCTATCCTTTTAATTTTAAAGCGTTAAAAATATAATAACTTTTCAGTTTATAAAACTGCAAGTTATATATTTTTTAAATAACATTATAAAATAAATTCAATATTCTTGGTTAACTCTTGTTCGTCCTCTCAGCACTTTCAAGGATCTTGATCATCTGCTCTGGATCGACAATTAAAGCAGCATCAAGAAACTTTTAATAGCCAATTTTAAATTAAAAGGTATAATCTAATTAGTACAATATATATTTAATCTTTAAACCTAAATACTAAGTTCCTCAAAAACATTTAATAAAGAGTAAAAAGCTTTACCATATTTTTTAGGAGGGTATCCAAACTGATCAATATGAAAATATGTTACTTCTTTATATGGAATACAAATTGTTGAGACATCAGTATCGCTAATAAACTTGGTTGCAGCATATTGAATTGTACCAAAATGAGGAATCTTTTTCATAACATCGATTAATTCCTTTTTATGATTTAAACTTCTTATAAATGGATCAAGCTCTTCATTTATATCTTGTCTAATATCTTGTCTAGTTTCCGTAGCAAATTTGTAATAACTCATTAATCCTGTAAACCGATCTGACTCAATTATGTCATAAGGAAATAAATTTGGTACTTTATCTTCTAATCTTTCAAGTCTATCAATGATTTCGTACTTAAGAGTTTTAAATAGAGAAAAATAATAGTTTCCTCCTTTAAACCGCTTTTTTTTACTAACTCGTCCGAATATTACAGAATTAGATATTGGAAAATCTAAAATTCCGCACCATATATGACGTGGGAGAATATATTTTTCTGTAGTTAGAATATCGCTTGAGTATATTAATTTCTTTAATTTACTCTTAAACTTAAAGATAACTTTAACAAAGTTATTTGAATAATTTTGGATAAATTTTATCTGCTTGTCTATGTTTTTTATCTCTTTTTCGTCTTTTTTTAATTTTTGATATTCTAATTTCACTACTTCTTCGCTGGGATTAAGACCTTTTATGATATGATTGGGAGGTTTTTCTAATTGAAATCCATTTATTATACAATCTATGCTTTTCTGAGCAATTTTCTGATGATGTTTTGTAACATAATTTTCATCATATGAGATGAAACTCTTAACATCATGTAAATGTTTATTACTTTCAGAACTAAAACTAGCTATAGCACTTAAAACAGGTCTATCTATATTCTCTACGCCCCTTCTTTTTTTTTCAGCTTCTGTTTCCTTTCTTTGTTCCTCACATAACTTCTTATCTTGGTCTGCAAGTAATTTTGCTTGATATCGATTCTGATCAATAAAATCATCCACAAACTCACCTGAATCTTTCTTTTTCAACAATTTATCATATTCTTCATCATTTTTGACAATTTTTTGTAGAATCTTATAAATTTTATTTCCTAGAATAGCTGTTTTCAATTCATACTCTAATCTACTCTTTTTTTCAAGAAGGATATCTCTCCGTGGGTTATTTATTTCTGTTTGTATTAATTTTTCCGTATGTGCTAAGGAGGATTTAATCATTACTATGTATTTCTCAAGACCTTTTCTTTCCTCTAAATCTTCTTCACTCATTATTATCAATTATCTATATTAAATTAAATTCTTTATATCAATACCTTTCTTAATAGTTCACCAAGCAGATCTGTTGTATGATCTGAAATTATATTCAAATACTTTAAAGCGATTTTATTATTTTTTTCTTCAGCTATTTTTAAAACCAAATCTAAATCAGTTTGTGAAATATATTGTTGAGTACTTGAACTTATCCCAAGTGCTTGCTGAAAAAATTTTATTGCCTCATCATATTTTGATTCACCAAGATACATATATTCCTCAATATTCCTGAATGAAGGCTCAAGTCTTTTTTGTAAGAAAGCTACGCCGTTAAAACGTAATGAAATTACTTCCAAATCATTTCTTAACCTTTCTTTTTCACTCTCTATTAGGAACTTAGTATCTATTACATTTTTTACCATATTAAAGACTTTTTCTTGCTGGACCTCTTTATTTAAAGGTTCACTATATTTTGACGCACTTCTAGCAATTAAAAAACCTATAGTCATAAAAATAGCCGCAATAAATTGACCATATATCGCAAAACCAGGGTGAAGTAAATTCCAAAATGATTCTTCTGTAGCAATAAACATCAATAATTGATATCCTGCCAAATAAAAAAGAACACTACCCACTAGCACAATAGGTGCGATTATTGCTAAATATGATAAGTGAACACCCCTCTTTATAAGGAAAAGAGCGCCAACAATAGAACTAATATTTCCTATAATAGTAAAAATTGTCGAAGCTAAAGAAATAAAAAATAAGTCTTCGCTACCTGTCCAAAAAACATCTAAACCAACACCTGATTCAAAAACTCTATTATAACCAAACATCCACATGTCCCATGAAAATATATCAGCGACCTTTACAGTTCCCGCAGGAGTAAATAGAGCAAATAATCCAATAGAACTACCAATAAATAGAAAAATCCAACTGAAAAAACTTAATTTTGCCTTTAATGGTTTGGGAATTTTTGAAATCTGGGGAAAACAGTCTTTTTCGATGTTTCTATGGGGTGTTTGGAATTCAGGATATTTCTGTGGATTATAAACCACTAATTCTCCACATTTAGGACAATTCGTTTCTCCTTCGTTTATTAATTGGCCACATTCTGGACAAAATTTATGAGATTTCATCTATAAGTTTTTCACCCTACTTTGAATTTATATAAATTTATAAAATATTCTGCAATATAACTTTTTGTCTTCTTACAATCTTTATATGCCTTCTCGTTTGGTATTTCTCTATTATATATAAATCTTACCTACAGTAAACAGGAGTTTATACATAAATTATGATTGATACTATGAACAAAATTAAGAATAAAACACTTAATTGAAAGAAAGTAAATAAAAATTATGAATATTTAGGTTTTCAGATTAGTTAGTAAAAACTTAGAGGTTTCCAACCTATAATAAAAGAAAGAATTTTAAAATAATTATAAAATATTTTTGATTTTTCTGGCTAATTCCTGGGCTCCCTCATCGGCACTCCCAAGGATCTTAAACATCTCCTCAGGATTGACGATTAAAGCAGCATCAAGAAGTTTTTGAAGGCCGATCACAGTACTGATTCGCTCATTTTTTTGAAGATGAAAAATTACCATCCCTAATTGATTTTTGAGCGCCCCCTTCTCGGATTCTAATGCTAAACGCAAAAGAGCTGGGCATACCTCTTCCAGCGTCTCCTTGCTAACACGCTTTGCATATTCATACATTTGAGTCCGTTGGACATCTGTGAGCCCTACAACCTTTTCCTCTATTTTTGATAATGGTTCCATTTTTCTTACTCACTCCTCAATTTTTTGATTTTTTTATTTCTTTTTTTATTATTTTTTGACTATTTACTAAATTATTATTCTCATATTTAAATGTTTTCCGTCATAATCCTTTCAAAAAAGTGCGGAATTAGTCAAAACAAAGATATAAGTCTTTTTAATTTCTACAAAATGACGGAAAAATGATCCCGGACTTTGATGGGTTCTTTGTGGGAAGAATACAATTTTTCAACTTTTTCAAAAATTTAAGAGGAATTTTTAATATCTATTTATTCCTAAAAAATGACAGGATAGAGAGAGATAGTAATTTTTTCGGAATAAAAGTGTTAAAAAAGTGATCCGGATCCGACATTAATCTGGAGTCCATATACAAAACCGATCACAATCGACGATTTCGGTAACCAAAAACCAATATTATATCCAATATGATGTTTACAAAATTGATAAAATTAATTATTAGAAACATTAATTTCTATCGAAATGTTGTAAAATAACGATCGTTCTATCGCAACATTATGATCGAAAAGCGACATATTTATATATTGAAATTAATTATCACAAATTGTAAATCAAATAATTGATTGAGGGAATAAGATGGGACAACTAGAAAGAGAAGAAAAATTGGACGATATTATGGCTTATTATATGAAGGTTCGCGAAGCACTCGCCGGCTTGAGCGAGATTGTGAATATTAATTTTAACGAAAAAGATTTCTATCATCAAGCTGCGGTTGATAATTTGAAAGCGTTACATGATAATGTGTTAGAAATGCTAAAAACTTCTTTTACACCTCGCGAGATAAGAATACGTTTGCGAGAACTCGAGTTTGATGAGAAGGAAGCCGAGAAAGTCTTTCCTTTATAAATTTATCAAATTTTATATTTAGCTTAAATTTAGTATTTGATTTTATTATTTATTTTTAGAGCAGAAAGTTAGCTATCCTTGTTCTTTATTCGAAATTATATAATAATAAATTCCAATTACGATTAAAAGTATAATTGTAATTATACCAATACTAATTTCGAATGGTCCTGCCACCTGCCATCCAACCATTCGCCAAGGAGGATAGTTTAATACCCCATTTCCATATATTATCAATGCACATCCGAAAAGCAAGGCAGTAATACTAATTATTTTGCTATTCCTAGAAATTATTAGACCTTTCTTTTTTATGAAGTAACTAATTATACCAGCAATCACGGTGAGGAGTATAATTGTTACGCCAATTGGGATATATAAATAAACAGCATCAGAAACACCTCTAGCATACGCAGACCCTGGCTCCCGATACGTCGTCAATGGAGCCCAAATAGCCAATATTCCAGATAACAAAAAGATCATTGCAACACTTAAGCAAATTATTAAGCTTACTATTTTTTTCTTAGAAATTTTTTCCATTTAATATTCACCATTAGTATAAAAAAGTTGTATAATTTACAAAGGTGTAGGTTAACTATATAAGCATTTAGACGGTTTTTAGGGCAAATTGCATTTTATATCTCTTTTCATAGATGATTACCACCAATTTTACAACTTTTCACATTCTACTTTTTTGATAATTTAAAAGCTTTGCATGATAATGTGTTAGAAATGTTAAAAACTTCTTTTTCTCCTTGCGATATCCGAATGCCCTAACAATTGCTCGAGTTTGACTAGAAGGAAGCCGAGAAAGTCTTTCTTTTATAGAATTTTATATTGTATTTTTAGCTAATTTATTGCAAGATGCTAATTATCAAACTATTTAATTATCTGGAAGATATTTTTATGATGAAAATACTTAAATATTCAAAATTTTATGCATTTCATGAGATTTAATAGGAAATACTGCATCAATTAATACAAAATCAAAAGCATATTTAATCATTAAAGGTGATGGTACATATCTGGTGAATATACACGTAGTAGAAGAGAATATACTGAATGGGATTTGGGATATGCAATCTTTTCCATCACTCTTGGTATACTAGATTTCATTTTTTTCATGGTAGGGATAATTTATAATGAGTTATTATATCAAATTTTATCATATATTTTAGCGTTTATAATTTTTATGTTAATCTATTTCTTTATTAAAGGAAAAATTTCTATAAAGAAAAACACTGAAGAGATTTCTGCCGCTTCGAAGAAGGAGATATTCAATTTTTTAAGGATGAATGCAAAAAATGCGTACACTACTGAAACACTCTTAAAAAACCTTAAAGCGAACATCAATCAATCAGCTTTACAGAAGTATATAAAAAAAAATTATGAAAAAATTCTATCAGAATTAATTTCAGAACAGTACATTCAGTTAGTTCAAAAGGATGGACTAAATTATTATTCATTTCCAAGTGAATAAAATTAAATTTTAATTAATTGAAGTGAGTCGGGAAGGAAACCGAGAAAGATTTTCCTTTATGAATTTTATATTCCTAAATATATTTTTCTTATTCGAGGTTCCTTTTCTAATTCTTCTCTTGTTCCCCTTAAGGTAATTCTTCCGTCTTCAAGTACATGAATCATGTCAGCAACATACATCGCAAAGTATATATCCTGCGTAACAAGTAAAGTGGTTGTTCCTTCTTGTCTTATTTTTTGAATTGCTCTAAAAATGTTTTGTTTAACAATTGGAGCTAAAGCTACTACTGGTTCGTCTAACAAAAGAAGTTTTGGATTTGACATTAATGTACGACCTATTGCTAACATTTGTTGTTCACCCCCGCTTAAGGTTGCTGCTCGTTGTTTTTTTCTTTCTTTAAGGCGTGGAAATATTTCATAAACAAAGTTTAGTTTTTCTTTATAAAGATCCCTACTTTTAAGCAATTTGCCTCCTACTTTAAGATTATGGCGAACAGACATATCATTGAACAATCTACGACGTTCAGGACACAGAGAGATCCCTTTTCTAGTGATTTTGTGAGTTTTTAGGCCGTCAATTCTTTCACCTAAAAATTCTATTTTTCCTCTGCTAGGTTTTTCTATACCAATTACATTTTTAAGGAGGGTAGATTTTCCAACACCATTTGGGCCGATAACAGCATTTAGAGATTTTTTCTCAATCTTTAAATTGAATTCTTCAAGAGTTTTAGCTCTCCCATAATAGTGGTATACTCCTTTTAATTCAAGCATAAAAACTACCTATCCTTTCTATAGAAATATCTGTGCCATTAACGATTTTCTTGAAAGCAACTGAAAAACTATTCTTAAATCCTTATCATTGAAAAAATTCTATCATTTCTAAAATTTTTCAATTCCCATTTCTGAAAAACAAGAAAGTTAAAATAATTTTGAGAAATAGTATTTTAAAGCTCTTTTTCTTATGATTTATTCAAGCTTATGAAAAGAATAGTCTTATTTTCAACTCCCTATAATAATATCAATTTTGATGAAATTCTTAAGTTAATATTTCCTCCAGAGATGACAGAAAAACATCCACTTTTCATGCCATCACAGGGGGTACATAACACTCCACAGAACTTGCTTGATGATTGGGAAAAATTTGCCAAGAAATCAAATGTTAAACTTGGAATAATTGATAATTGTTCAATGGACATAGCTAGTGAAAAAGAAAAGTTTAGGAATTCAAATATTTTGATTATATCTGGGGGTGATCCATTTCAACTACTTATCAATCTACGTAGATCAGGAATGGATACAGCTATAAAAGAGTTTGTTAAGAAAGATGAATTTATTCTGACAGGTTATAGTGCAGGAGCCTATGTACTCACTCCCACCTTAGAAATTGCAAAAATTTTTAATGAGAATTATCCTGGGGGTAAGAAATATATATCTCAGGATAAGATGAAGGATTTAACTGGACTTGGAATTGTCGATTTTGAAATTTGCGCTCATTACTCAGAAACGCAGCATAAAAATATTCTTGATGGTTATTTGAACAAAAAAAAAAGAGGAGTAAAGTTACTCGGTGATAATGATTTTATAGTTCTAGATCTATAAAATCCATCATTTTAATAATTCTTTTTTATATTATTCCATTCAACTTTATTGCCCAATTTTTAAGGAAAGCTAAAGCTTTGGGAGGATCAGCTCGGGGCATAGCATATGCTACAAGTACACCACCATGAAAGAAAGCAAGAAGAACATGACCCATCCCGCTTACATTAGTCCCGATAATCCCTTCCTTGGTAACTTCCACAACTGAATATTCAACATTACTTAGAGTAAATGAGCTTATTCCTTTAATAATGTTCAATATATTTTCTTCTTGATTAGTTAGATCCCAATTTTCAGTCTGGATAATTAACTTACCCGAATCAGATATCACTGCGAGTGCAGCAAGATTTACATTAGCTTCTAAGGCTGCAATTCCCAAATCATCAATAATCGTTTTTATCTCATCCATATTAAATTTGTATGTGTCTTATTGTATAAAAATTTTTTTTTGTTGTTATCTTTTAAAATAAGGCATAAAATCTCTAAATACAATATTATGGCTTTTTGGGTGATTTTTTTATTATATCTTTTTTTCCGAATTTCTCTATTTTGTAAGGTTTTGTAGGTTTTGAGATATCGATAGGAGCACCACATACCCAACAAGCATTTTCTAAATCAGTTAGTGCACGCGCACAATTCTCACAATAAAGAGCGTCGCAGTTGCAGGTATACATGAAGCCTGAAATCTCTCCTTTACACACTAAGCAGATTTTCTGCTCTTTATGAATGGTAACTTTATGTTCTGAGATCTGAGTGCTTATCATAGCGCTTTTTTGAAGTACATCTTTCATGTGTGTATCTAATCCCGCTAATTTTATACGTTCTGATAAGGAAAACTCTCTTTTTTCGAGATCTCTCCACATATATAATTTTTCGCGTAAATTATTATGTTCAGTTGAAATTTTAGTAGCTAGTTGATTGAGACCAAACCTTTCTGCAATTCTTTGAGCCTGTGTTAAAAATCTTCTGGCTGTATTTATATCCAAGGTTAATAATGATAACTTTGCTTTTAAAAAATAAGTTTCAGCAAATAAGTAATAAGAACGACTCTTTTTAGAAATTTCTAGTAGTTTATTTGTATAAAAATTTAGTTCCTCTAATACTTCTAAATCATTTGTCATCTGTAGTTCAGTTAAGAGTAATTCACATAAAATAAGAAGGGCAGATGATATAAATCCCAAACCTAAATTTTCCTGTGTAACAGTTTGCTTTAATATTTCTTCTGCTTTACCCTTATCACGAGCACGAGAGCTAGTATTTAATAATAAAGCCTTATCAAATAGATATAGCTTATTAGTAAAGTCATTATTTAATTGATTCTTCATTTGCTTTAATTCTTCGAGTGATTTATGAGCTCTAGCAAGTTCACCTTTTTCGATTAGTATTCGAATTAAAAAATCATAATTATTTGCAACATCCATTAAATATCCCAACTCGCTATTAATTGCTATACTTGATTCTATACTCTTGAGGGCTTGTTCTAAATCTCCTGCAACTATATAACACCCTGATAAATTATTTAAGATCGCTGCTGCACCTCTCTTAAGGTCAAGTTCTCTAAATAATTCTAAACCTTGTTTATTAAGATGAATGCTTTGATCATTTTCTCCTTTTAAACCATAAATAGCAGCCATAATAACACTGATTTCTGCTATTTGACGTTTATTTTTGGTATTTCTTGCATGAGTTAAACTCTGTCTGGAATATTCCAAAGCTATATCCAAATCGCCTTTAGCCATATAATCACTACCAATATAGTTTAATGCAAATATAGTGAAAAATGTATTATTGAGTTCTTTAAATTTAATTATGCTTTCCTCCAATAATTTGATAGCATTGTCTGAATCTGCTTTTAAACTATAAATCATACCCATTATAAAAAGACCAAACGCATAAGTGAATTTATAATTATATTTTTTAGAAATTGTTAGTGATCGTTCTGCTAATTTAAAAGCCTGATCATATTCTGCTTTTAAAGCTACTAATACAAGTGCCCATAATAATAGGGGCTTAGTTATATTGATAATATCTCCAATGCTTTCAAGAGATTGAACACTCTGCTCTAAAAGCTCCAACGCTTTATCTGCCTCATCCATCTGCCAACAATAAAAAAATCCTTTGACATAAAGTATATTAGCTTCTTTTTTTTTATATTCTAAAGATTCTTTTTTAATTTGATTATTCAGTTTATTCATACATTGCTCAATAATGTCCTTGAATTTAGTTGGATCATTAAGAAAAATTAATCCTTCCGCCATCTTCAGTAAGGCATCAATAGATAAGAGACTATCTTCCCTTCCTAAACTTTCTTGATAGATTTGTTCAGCTAAATTTATAACATCTTCCCATAATCCTTGTTGGTATAAAATATCACATTTAAGCAGTTTATATAACAAAATATCATGAAGTAAGAGTTCTTCCTTTTTCATATTTTTGTCAATTAATTGAAGGGCTTTCACATGCTTTCCTTCAATAATCAGTCGATTTATGTGCGAATATTCTTCGGATTCTTCAATGATATTTTGCTCATTCAATCTTTTGGCATCTCTTTTAGCAGTTGTTCAATCCAACTTCAATTTTAGCTAATGAATTGATTAAAGATCTATAACTCTTCTATTATCCGAATTTGAAAATAGATTATGAAGAGTATTAAATTTGGATACAAACCTTCGATATAATAAATAATATGATTATAATGAATATAAATATACTTAGATTATCAATTAATAATCAAATTTACTACCTAATTACTTTAATTATTAGAAAAAAGAAATAAAAACCAGAGAGTAGAATAAGCATTGTCTTAATAACTGATTTCATTTTTGTTTTTAATATTATGCTTTTTGCAATCATTACATTTTATAACTCAAAATAATAAATATCTTGATTAATTTCAATACTTAAGATTATAAAATAGATAATAAGTAAAAAAAATTAGTGAAAAAAATGGTTGTTATAACAACTAAAAAGCCGGTAGAGGAAGTTCTTAATATTCTGAGAGATAATAATGCTAAAAAATTGTTTCTTGTAAGTTGTGGTGTTTGTTCAGCGTTATGCCAAACAGGCGGTGAACAAGGTCTAGATGAATGGAGGGAAATCTTAGAAAGAGAAGGATATGAAATAGTGAATGGCATGGTCGTTGATGATGTGTGTGATAATAGAGAAATGGCTAAAATTGTACGCAAAAATGATGCTGATGTTCAAGAAGCTGATGCTATAGTCACTTTAAGTTGTGGACTTGGTGTTCAATCTACAGTTGAGGTGCTTTCTAAGAAACACCCTGACAAGAAAGTTTTTGTTACAAATAACACAGAATTTATGGGCATGACGGAGAGAATTGGCAGATTTTATATGCGATGTCGAGGATGTGGTGATTGTCTATTAAATGAAACAGGAGGTATTTGCCCTATTACAACATGTGCAAAATCACTTATGAATGGACCATGCGGGGGAATGGTCAATGGTAAATGTGAAGTTGGTAATTACGAGAAAGATTGTGGGTGGGTATTAATTTATAATCGTTTGAAAGAGATAGGACGATTAGATTTATTTTCTAAGTTGCGAGATCCCGTAGATTGGAGTGAATCGGGCCACCAAAGAGAAGTAGTGTGGAGGTAGAATCAAAATGGGAGAAAAAAAAGTTTATTCTAATTTAGGAGAAAAATTAGCAAAAGGAGAATTTATATTAACAGGCGAGCTTGAGCCCGAAAAAACCTGTGATCTTTCCCATACAATTCAAGAGGCTAAAGAAATGGCTCCATATGTCGTCGCAGCTAATGTCACTGATAGTCCATTAGGAATAGTAACAATCAATAGTATGGCTGCTTCTCACCTTATTCAGAAGGAAGCAGGATTAGAAGTAATTTGGCAACTTACAGTAAGAGATGTAAATAAATTGGGAATTGCTGGAATGATCATGGGTGGTCATGCTCTAGGCTTGAGAAATGTATTATCTCTAACTGGTGATCATCCTGCCCTAGGAGATATGCCTGAATCGAAACCTGTGTTTGATCTTGATTCAGCAACTTTAGTTAGAATTGTACGAGAAATGGTTGATAAGGGTACAATAAATGGACATGAAATCGAACATCCTCCAACTCTTCATGTAGGAGCAGCTGCAAATCCTAATGCAGATCCTATGGGTGCTGAAATTTTGAAAATCGGAAGAAAAGCCGAAGCTGGATGTGAATTCATACAAACGCAAGTTGTATATGATCTGGATCGAACAATTGAATTTTTGAGTGAGATTAAAAAATATAACGTCCCTGTTTTACTCGGAATTTTTCCAATGAAAAGTTATGGTATTGCCAAGGGTTTTGATACGTTTGTTCCTGGAGTGGATGTACCAAAAGATATTTTAGCTAAATGGAAGAATATTAAAACTGAATTTAAGGATGATAAAAAGGAACAAAAGC
The DNA here is from genome assembly GCA_048939015.1 of Promethearchaeota archaeon. Taxonomy (GTDB): domain Archaea; phylum Asgardarchaeota; class Lokiarchaeia; order Sigyniarchaeales; family SOKP01; genus Loki-b32. The sequence continues at coordinate 2,983 of JBHLPW010000014.1, read as the reverse complement.
GATTATATGATCAAGCAAACTATGAGTTTTTCAAGCCCTTTATCTCCGAACTAAAGAAGAAGGGTTTATTAGCTGGCGTACATTGTATGGCAGTACATTATCCGCGAATTTTTCCTAAATTGATGGAAGTAATACAAGCTTAAAATTACTATCTAGAAATTTTTTATTTTTTAATTTTATTCCATTTCTATTTATAAAAATTAGTTAATCAGAAAAAATTATAAGTATTAGATTAATAAATAAGAATTAAATTATAAAGACGTATAGATTAACATTTAGAGGGAAGAAATAATCATGTCTAAAGAAACTCTGGACTTTATGAAGAGCCATTTAGGGTACACAGATGAAGAAATGAATATTTTTATGGAAAATCCAAAAAATATTGAAATTCTTAAGAGAGCTCCTAAATTAATGAATAAAACAATAGTAATAGAAGTTATTGATTCACAGGGCTGTAATAGTCAGCATAAAGTTGGAGAAAAATTCTATTTTGATGGTTTTGGGAATTTATTAACTAAGCTTTGTCCGAAAAGAATCTGTATGTCAGCTTTGGGTGCTATGGAAAATTTAATACATCCTGTAGTAGCATTAATGTATGCTGGTCAAGATCCAAATGAAATAGTATTCAATAAAGTAGGCTGTCCTGATATAGGATTAGAATGTGGTGGATGGGGCAAAATAGTTATGGAAATTAGTGTGATCGATCGAAAAAGAGAATAAAAAAAGAAGGGTGATGTAAATACCAATTTTTAATTATGGTGATATCAACATCAATTATGAGAAGAAGGGTAAAGGAGAACCGCTTATTCTAATCCAAGGCTGGGCAACGACTCTCGATGGATGGACTTTTCAAATACCTTATTTCAGACGCAAAATGATGGTTATAGCATTAGATAATAGGGGAATCGGAGGTAGCTCCAGACCAAGTTATCCCTATACAATGGATATGTTCGTGGATGAAACTAAAGCATTAATCGACTCCCTAGGTATCCAGCAAAAGATTCATTTGTGTGGTATCAGTATGGGGGGAATGATTGCTCAGAATTATGTTTTAAAACACTCTAATATGGTAAAGAGCTTAATTTTACTCTCTACTACGCCCTATTATAGAGACGAGTTTGCCCTACCCATAATGGAGGAATATAGGGAGATTATGCAAGATTTAGATCTCAAAGAAGGATTTAAAAGAAAACTTAATTTATTGTTTTCTGAATCATTTATTAGAAGGGTAAATGAGGATGAAATCCTTCGAAATACCCTTTATGATACGTTAATGATCAAGAGTGCGAGTAATGCAACATGGCAGGATCTAGAAAATCGAGGAACTGCAGTAAATGAGCATGATACACGTAGCACACTACAAAAAGTTACCCAACCTACGTTAATAATACATGGTACGGAGGATAAATTTATTCCTATAGAAGACGCTCATCTCTTGGATAAATTAATTCCAAATTCAAAATTAATCACACTCGAAGGTTTCGGACATGGCAGTATTTTAATTGAAGATGCCGAAAGAGTTAATAATCTAATTTGGGATTTCATAAAAGAGAATATGGAACGAAAAATTAGTACTTAAAGAAATAAAAAGAGTAATGAATAAAGCAAATCAATATAAATAAATAATTTTTTTCAATTCTACTACTTTTAGATATTTTATGTGGAATGATAGGTATATTCTTTTAACCGAAGGAGATTCCTCCAGATTTTGTTATTAAACTCCAATCTTCCCAAACATAACTAGTATCAATCATAGTGGGTGAATTACAACTGTAGCAATTTTCTGTGTTTTTTAAAAATTGTTGAAATCGGGGTAAATTCATCGCTTCTTTTACAGAAAATTTTCGCAAATTTGCGATAGGTTTATCTAATTGTAGGCAATCCTCGATATCACCATTAGAATTAACATACATGAACACTTTCCTCGCGTGGCATCGATAAGATTTCTTTCCTCCAATAAAATGTTTCAAGTACATTTCTGAATTTAATACATGAGATCCATCCTTTTTTGCTTCTAAAATTTTTGAAAATGCATCACTTATTTCCTGGTCACTTGCTGAGAGTTCTCCTTTTTCATCTATATCCTCAAAGGAATAATGTCGTATAGTATTTATAACATTAAATGCAACGGGAATCTCTAATTTATCACCGAAAGCAATCATTTCATCGACACGGTGAATATTGTATTTACTTATAGAAAAACTAAACTGTAGAGAGATAAGAGGATACTCTTTTTTAATAATTTCAACTGATTTCATTATATTATCATATAATCCTGGCAACGATCTAATTTTATCATGTTCTTCTCGTACAGGAGAATCAAGAGATAAAAGAATAAGGTCAAGATCATCCCCGAATTCAGAGATTTGCTTAGGAAGAAGAAATCCATTCGTTACCATTCCTATAAAGGCAAATCTAGCTTTATGTTTGGCAAATTTTATTATATTTGTAATATCATTACGAAGAGTAGGTTCACCTCCCCATAGAATAGTGACAAAAAAGCCTTCCTTCTTAGCTTCTAAATAAATACGCTTTATTTCTTCCAGGGTCAATTCATTTTTAACCTTATTATCTCTCCAAAGACAAGACTCACAATTACAATTACATCGTAGAGTCGTAAGAAAATGGAAAACAAATGGTTTTCCTCCACTTTCTTTTGCTTGTTTTGCTGCAATTGCTAATTTGGCAAATAATTTACTCTTTTGCCGTTTAATATCTTTAACTGAAATTTTTAAAGCCATTAAATACATCCTCTTTATTTTAAAGAATAAATAATTAGAGTAATTTTTTTCAAATATCAATTTTTTTTATAATTTATTATATTTACTGTTCTATTTCCATTTCAAAATATAATTATTGTAAAACAAAAAATTACTTTTAAGTGATTTGAATTGAGTTCTAGACATGAAGACCATATAGTAGGCGGCGGGAAAATTCGAAGTGTTATCTTAGGGTTAAACGATGGATTGATTTCAACATTAAC